>JABZGR010000039.1 GCA_015259125.1 Alloprevotella tannerae
ATATCTTTCTTCTACATCAAACCACAACCAATACTTTAATATGTGTTTATATGTTCAGTTGCGTTATATCTTTCTTCTACATCAAACCACAACCTATATGAGATAATCCATTGAGATGGAATCCCTTGAGGGACTCTTTAGTGTATAGGAAATGGTGTTGATGCGTAACTTTCTATGGGCAAAAGTACTAAAATAGTTCTAACTGCAGGGGTGTAGCCGGTAGCTTTTTACTTTCTGCACCCCAAAAGTTGATGATGCCGGCATATTGCTTGTCGGTAATGGAGAGAATGCTGACAGATCCTTTTGCCGGTAAGTTGGACCTTACGCGCTTTATGTGTACATCGGCACTTTCTTTAGAGGCACAATGGCGGATATAGACGCTGAACTGGTGCATCGAGAAGCCATCTTTTTCAAGTTGTTTCCGAAAAAGGGCCGAGGCTTTGCGATCTTTCTTGGTCATCGTAGGTAAGTCGAACATCACAAAGAGCCACATAATATGATAAGCGTTTAATCTGACTTCACTCATTTTAATAACGGGACGACCAACTTCTTTTGCTCCTTGGCATAGCACTTGGCTAAGGAAGCCATCGTCATACTTAAGCCCACGGATAGGGGGCGTGTTACTTTGGAAAAGTAAGTGTCGACGTATAGCACGCGGATCAGGCGGCTTTTGGTCGCTGTGTTTAGTTCCGCCTCGCCTTGGATCGTAAGTTCAAACACGATCTCGTCTACAAAAGGTCGGAAAGGTTCCATCAAATCGTCAGACAAGGGGAAGGCGTTGCTGCGATGATGGTGGAAGATGCCCAATGCCGGAAACAAACCGGAGGAGACCAAGGCCCGCGTAACGGCTGCCCGTAAGATCGAGTAGCCATAGTTTAAGAGGGAATTGGTTCCCGGTATGTTCCGATCGCGGATGAAATCGCGGCCAAACAAGGCGGCCCAATACAATCTGGCCGCGATGCCTTCCCGATTATCGCTGTCTCCACTTTTTACATTCGTATAAAGGGGCTTTAAGATGCTACCCTCCCTGCCCATCTTGTTTAAAAGTGCAGCCTGATTCTTTATTTTAGCTTCGATGATCTGTTTCCAAAGCGTCTTTTTGAGTACCTCGCCGGCTTCGAGTTGGTTGCGTAAGGTTTCTCCCTGCGTCGTGTTGCCCTGCAAATTGTAGAGCATCGAAGCAGGCATGCCTTTCTCATTGCAGAAGATGACCGCTACGTTTTGCTCTGTTAAAGCATTTAGAAGGGGGATGGTTAAGCTTACCATCGCGTGGTTGATCATCATCAAACCAATGTCTTCAATGGGCACGGTAAGGTTATCATCAGGAAGTTCTTTTCTGATGATAACCATTTGCCCATTTCGTAAAGACAAAGTGGCCGGATGCATAAAGACAAGGCTGCGCTTGAGCATAATTCTAAGGACGCTTTAAAATGATTTCACCAGTGATATCCAAATCGAAATCTTGCCCTTCTACCAAAGCATTAAATTGGGTGTGATACAATATAATTGCCGGTCGAAAGACTTCTCCGTTTTTATATGCTCCTTTCTTGGAACAAAGCTCTTTTGCCGGACGAGCTTCTTGGTGATAGCGCAGCGATATAAGTCCAGCCGAGCCCTTGCCATCATGATAATTCATCCCAACCACTTTATATAGCCTTTTGGCTACATCTTTAGGATCGGAGAAGTCTATTTCGCTTGGAGAAGTCTCATAGAGCAATACTAACGTTCCTATTTTTAAGGTGTGCTTTAAGGGGAAGTCGCTGGCGCTCTTCTCTGGCAAGAGGGGTAGGCCTTGCGCTCGATTATTCCTTTTCCTAAAGAACTCGGCGGCTTCAATGTTGTTGACCAGCTCTATTTCGCGCTTCTGCTTGCCTTTTACGAGTCCTTCGTAGATGCCCATCATGTAATTGCCTTTGTTGGTTACATACACTTGACGTTTGTACTCTTTCCGCGATTGGTCGCGTAGCGAGCGTAAGGCAAGCGGCTCTGCTAGGGGGGTGAAGATCCTCACCCGCTTAATCAAGATCCCCTTCTCCTTATTCATATATATACCGTCGGCAAGGGCTTCCTTCAAACTGCCTTTGGCTTCTACGGCGCCTTTGACAATGCCTTTAACCGTTTCATCGACAATTTTATCCAAGTCCTTTTCAGTTAAACTATCCAGCGGCTTTCTTACGACATATTTAATGTTGCCATCGTAGTTGATGGCACCATAATACGTTTCTTGATGTAGCCTGCCGCGTGCGGAGTCGCCGCCTGTGAGGAACTTCCCGCGCGGCGTCTTTACCTTTCGCCGATCTCGCTTGCCTAGTTTGTCAGTAGTTTGATGCACGATGAGCAACTCCTCTTGCAGTTTCAGCAAGTCTTCCGTAAACGTGGGCCAAGGTTTCTCAAACTGCGGCTTTTCACGGCGCCTTCCATATTTGAACTCCTCATCGCTCCGATAATATGCAGCTAAGGCAGCGTATTCGCACGGCCCAATGCAAGCGATGGTGTAAGCATCAATGCAATGGTGCGTATGATTCTCACGCGATTTCGCCTCATCGGCTTGCTGCAAGCCCCATAGTTTGCGGAACTCAGCCGTAATAGCGCCTTTGACGACATAGACGTTGGAGCGATTAGGATTCTTCGGGTCCTTAAAGAGCGACTTCAAGAAGAGGCCGGCATATTTTGAGATCAAGCCGATGCCCGCTCCTTGACGCCGACTGAAGCCCTCAGGAACTTCTTTCATCGTAAACCGATCATATTTCCCCTTCAAGTAGCCGTATTCTAAGCCCACAAGATGGCGTCTTCGAATCTTAGAATCCTTTATACTCTTCTCCAGGCCCGAATGCGTGCGGATGCCGTCTCGTTTTAGCTTCAGAGCGTAGCACTGCTTCTTCCAATGCTCGATGCGCGCTAAGATTTCTTCATAGTTGGCTAATTCTGTGGGCAACTTTCCGCGTTTAATCTCTCGGTTAAACTTATTGTCGCACAGCGTTAAGTTCTCCTGCGTGCTATCGCCCCCCCTGCTGCGCGGGATTGTGTGCTCGATGTCAAACTTCGGGTTCGCGCCCAAGAAGTCTGCAATGCCAATCTTCTTACCTGTGTACAAGCAGACGTGTTGCTGCTCTTCCCAGAGTTGATATTTTAAGATGTCTGCCTTCGTCGGCTCAATCTCTAAGCCGGTTTCAGCTTTATAGAGTTGCCTAATGTTTTGCGCATATGCTGTGTGCCGTTTGCTTAGCTCGCGTTGCCAATCAGCAATGGCTTGGCGCTTGTTGGCATCGTTCAGTTCGCGAGCATATTCAATGTGTATTTCGGTCTTCTCATCAATGATATGCTTGCGCAGCAAGTGGTTGATTACTTTGCGCACCATATGCAGTGAGCGCATAGCCATCGGATTGCGTACAGCGTTCGTCTTCGGAGAGCCCAGTTGGTAGCAATCGAAGCGCTCGTTTCGTTTGGCGTCCGGATAGGCCTCAATCATTGAGGGGTGATACAGCAAATCGATCGGCGCATCAGGCACTTCTGCCGCCACTGCTGCTTTGATGCGCTCTGCGATTGTGCAATGCTCTTTTGCTTCGTCCTCTTCTTGCGGGTGAAGGGCTACATCGACTTTATATAGCAAGCGAGAGCGCCGCTCAATGTCGTTCCATATTTCTTCACCGACAATTGTTGGGACGTTTGCCAAAAAGATAGCCTTCGAATAGTCTTCGCCTGTGCGCAAGAAGAAAAGAATTTTGCGTATCGCCTTCAAACTTAGCGAGGCAAAGTCGCGCGTTAGGCGAATTTCCGAGAAGGCTTTGGCTTGCGCTTCATCCAGTTGCAGTTTCTTTAACCCGAACTCCTTCAGCTTTTCTTTTGAAGAAAAAGAATAGAGCACGTTCCAAATGTCCGTGCAAATCTCATCTTCCGTCTTTAGCGTCCCGTCCTGCTTGGTGCTCATCGTATAAGTTTCGGCCATAGCTGTTTTCCAATCTTCGCCAAAGACCTTTATTAGTTGTGCAGTTGTGGGACAAGCCGGCGCCTCTTGCGTCATACGATAATTAAATTGGTAGGGCCAATCCTCCTCATCTCTTATCCAGCCGAAAGGCGTTTTTCCTGCGAGCTTTTTAGCAATCTTTTTGAAGTCGAAGTTGCTTTTTTGGTAGAAGAGGGGAGTGATTTTCTCTCGCTCTTCCGCATTTAATGGACGCAAACGATCATCGAATGGCGTTTTGATTCGGATATTGTTGAGATAACAGAGCAGTCGATATTCCTCATATAAAGGATGCGAGACGGCGCAGCGCGAATGGCCTTTCTCCATCGTGCATTTGCCTACGCCTTGGCGCTGGGATTTTAGCGGGCGCTGAAAGAAAATCGTCTTCTCCAGCGCTTTTGCCAGATCCTCGTCCAATTCTTGTACGCGGCAGATCTCCTTAAACTCTTGCAAATAATGCTTTTCCCGGTCCGTATAGCGGGAACGGATGCGCACACGGTTACCTTCCGTGCGATAGAGTAGGTAAAAGTAATCGCCCAAGAACTCACATCCCGCCTCCTTCATCTCTTTACTCAATTCGGAGATCGCAGATTTTACTTTGCCCGTCTCTTCCGCCTCCTCGTTTTGGTCAAGTCGGTTGCTCAAGAAGCCGCGGCGCTGCGTCAAGTGATAGAGTGCACGCCCCAGCGTATAGCGATCCGTTTGAGAATCTTTCAAGTTCAACTTGTGGTGCAAGCAAATGTGACGGTCGTGATAAGGATTCTTATTGTCAGCTTCGCTCGTGCGCTGCCAAAGTATGAAGTCCTCATCAAGCGGATATTCTTTTTTCGTATGCCAACGGTTGAGCGCTTCATCAGAAAGCGGCGGGCACAACTTATGCTTCACCAAAACTTTCAGCACTTCGACTTTGCGCAGACGCCGGCGGAAGTAATGGCGCCGCGAAGCGCGATAAGAAGTTCTTTCGGCAGCCAAAGAAAATTCGATGCCTTTTTCTTGCTTCACGCCTTCCGTGAAGATTAAATCTCCGCGGCAGATGGGCGTATATTGGTTGTTTTCATCACGATCTACAACTGCCCAACCTAAGCTGTTGGTACCGGTATCGAGGCCTAATATTCGGGTTTTCATAAGGTAAGTTTGTGAATTTTCTGTAAAAATAGACCAAAAATTTGGCATGTACAAATGAAATTCTTAAATTTGCTTCAGGAAAAGGATATTCTACATCATATCACAATAAGGCTATATGCCGAAGGATTTTATTCCCATGGCCTCTCTTCGGAGAGGCTTTCTTTTTTTCGTTTACGTAAATCTTTTGCTTGTTTGCCTATGATAGGCTTGCGCATCGTTCGCGCTCCTTAGTAAAATAAAAGGCTGTATCGAGGCGTAACTTAGTCTTGATACGACAGACGTGCATATGATTTCCGCTTAAAAATACCTACGCTTAAAGCAGTTGCATTTTTCGATTGCGCCGCCCAAACTTGTTCCTGTTCGTTTCGGATAGGGCCATACGTTTGGGCGGCACAACCGTATTTGAAAAGTTGCGACTTGGTCGTAGTGTTTCGTCTGCTTTGCGAGTCGGCCGACAGTGATAAACTGACGCCGCACTGATCAAGTGGAGGCGAATATAGGTCTATCAACGAAAAAGAGGCTTATCGCAGGATAAGCCTCTTTTTCTTGGTGTGATCCGCTTGGGGCTCGAACCCAAGACCCCAACATTAAAAGTGTTGTGCTCTACCAGCTGAGCTAGCGGATCTACCTAATTGCCGTTAAGCGAGTGCAAAGGTAGAATGATTTTTTGGTTTGCCAAATACTTTGCTCACTTTTTTTCTGCTGAGGGATTTCTTTTCCGCTTATTTCGCTTGATGCCTTGATGCTGAAGCGGCCTCTTGGCAGAGCGAGCAGTCGTTTTTCGGATGTAAGCCCTCGATTGCCCGCCGTCTTTGTATGGGCTGTTATAGATTTTCTTTGCCTTGTGCTTGCGAAGGAGAAGTAAAGCGGGGCATTCGGTGCGCCGGACGGTGGGCAGGTCTCCTTTGTTCGTGCTTCTGCGCTGATTTTTGTATTGTTCTCTTTTGTTTGTTTATTGTTTGCTGCCGCCAAACTATCGTTTGCCGGGAACAAACTATGGTTTGGTGGGACCAAACTATCGTTTGCCGGCACCAAACGAAAACGAAAGCTGCCTTCTTGCGGTCCTATTTGTGCTTCAAGCGTTGCTGTTGGGGGTGTTGGGTGTAGTAAGAAGAGGAGGAGAGGGGAAAGTAGTGGACTAAATGTATCAAACTTTGACTTGTCGCCATAGTTTGTGCCTTTGCGTGGCGGTAAAAGTCGATCCTTTACGCGCCAATAAGTGACGGCAGCAGGCAAAGGCCGGACGCTATCAGTGGTATCGGTCGTTTGTCGGCAGTCGGTAAAGAGTGAACAATTATAAAGAGGGACGCACGAAACTGTCGCTGCGGTGGAGGCGGCGCAGATACGTGAGCCGGTTGCGCAAAGGTTGCAGCCAAGCGTAGGCAATCAGCATCCCGCCAAAGCGGCGCTCACCCAGAGCCCGCGTAGCCTTGCGCATCAAGCGGATCGGTAGGATGATGGCCGTGATGAGCAGGAGCAAGAAGGGCAGATCTGTGGCCAAATCTTGGAGAAAGTAAACTGATTGTTGTAAAATATAAAATGTACGCTCACCGATATAAGTCAGCGTCAGCAGGAAAAACAGAAAGAAAAAGCAGGAAGCCCACGCTTCGCGCGCAGCATACAGTCGGCGGCGGCGACTACTGCGGTTGGCGATCTCCGCCGTATAGATTCGCTCATCGGAAAGCAGGCGGCGAGCGGGTAGTTGCTGGCAAATCGTGGCGTCAGGATGCCAAGTCAGGCGGAAATTTTCAGGCGTAGCATAGGCATCCACAAACAATTCCTCTTCGCCAAAGGGCAGTAGCAGACTGTTGGCAAAGCCCTCCTGCGCCATAAAAAAGGCTTTCTTGACGGCCAGGTTGCAGGGGTCGGCATAAACGGGGCGTCCGCTCCGAGCAGCTCGCGCCAAACGCAACTGCAAACGCAGACGTTCGAAGATCGGGCGGCGCGCTTGGCGCGTCTCATCGTTGAGATAGTTGGCATAGCCTCCGACCATCTCTACGCCGGGTGCAAACTGCTCCGCCAGTCGTGAGAGCCAGTCGGGCGACGCCGGTTGGCAGTCGGCCCGCGTAAAGACCACCCAAGGAAAACGCGCGGATCGCACGCCCAACGTCAAAGCCAGTTTGGTCAATTCTATGTGGCGCGCAGAGCGCGGTACGGACAAGTAGCGCAGCCGCTTATCCTCGGCCGATAGGCGCTTGAGCACATCGGGCGTATTGTCGGTCGAGGCCTCGTCGACTACGATAATTTCAAACGAAGGATAGTTCTGCTGCAAGAAAATCGGCAGATACTCGGCCAAATAGTCGCCCTGGTCGAGCGCCGGAATGATAATCGAGATCGCAGGCTGCTCCGTCGATTCGGCAGTTTCGGACCAACGCGCCGGCAGAGAATAATCGCGCCAGCGAAAGCGCCAAAGGGCGAGCAGGCAGAGCAGCATCGTTGCCAAAAAGCTTATGTTAATGAGGAGGAGTAGGTTCATTGTTTAGTAATTTCTTCGTCTGAATTCGGCGCAAACGATGGCTGTGGCCATCGCAACGTTGAGGCTCTCACTGCCCGTTGCGTCGAGGGGGAAGCGAGGTATGAACAAGCGCTTTGAAACGAAACGCTCGACGGCGGGCGATATGCCTTGGCCTTCGTTGCCCATTATGATGAGGCCTTTCGTCTCCAATGTTTGCTCGTAAATGTTAGATCCGTCGAGAAACGTTCCGTAAATCGGTGTCTCCACAGGCAACTTGGCGAGCGCTTCGCAGAGATCTACGTAGTGGAGATTGACGCGGCCGAGTGCGCCCATCGTAGCTTGCACCACTTTTGGCGCGAAGGCGTCGGCCGTAGTTGGGCTACACAATATGTTATGTATGCCGAACCAGTCGGCTAATCGGATAATCGTCCCCACATTGCCCGGATCTTGCACGCCATCTAAGGCTAAAGCCAACTCATCTGCGGGCTGCCAAGGCGTCGGTGCGGGCTTTTCAAAGACGGCAACAACCTGCTGCGGCGCCTGCAAGAGCGAAACGCGCGCCAGTTCCGACGCCGACAGCTCGCGCACCTCTGCGGCGGGCCATTGCGCCTTGCTTTGTAGAAAATCAGCCGTTGCTAAGAGCAGTCGGCAAGGGAGCAAGGCCAGCAGATCTCCGACTACCTTCGGCCCCTCAGCGATGAAGAGGCCTTCAGCATCGCGCTGCCGCTTGCGCGTCAGGCCGCGTAGCCATTTTATCTCAGCTCTTGTCAGCATCTTATGGATTTTTCGGCAAAATTACAAAGACAGAAGCTAATGAAGTAGTATATTTGCTTCAAAATTGAAGCCTTTGAACCGTCACGTTTCTCTATCCCTGCTCTTCGCAGGACTTACTTTGCTGCTTTTTTTGCTGCAATCGTGCTCGCCTACACGCTATTTGTCGGGCGATGAAGCGATATTGAGCGATGTCAAAGTAGAATCTGCTCTGAAGCAAGTCAAGCCGGCCGACTATATTAAATATGTGCGTCAGCAGCCCAATGCGCGCTGGTTTAGTTTGGTAAAAGTGCCGCTCGGTATTTATTGCCTCTCACCCGCCGATACAACTAAGCGCCGCGGCCGTTTCTTTCGTCGTCTTGGCGAAGCGCCCGTCGTTTACGATACGGCCGCTACCGGTGCTTCGCGTGCGGCACTGCTGGCTGCTCTCCAATCGCGGGGCTATCTGCATGCGGCGGTCGATACGCTCACACAAGAGCGCCGCCGCCACGTCCGTCTCACGTATAAAATGCGCCCCGGTGTGCGCTACGTGGTCGATTCTTTGGCTTACCACTTCGACGATCCCGGTTTGGAGCGTGCCGTTGCAGCCTTGCGCGCCAAGAGTTTGCTCCACGTCGGTATGCCTTTAGATGTCTCCCTCTTCAACGAAGAGCGCAACCGCGTCATTACGGCCCTGCAAAATCAAGGCTACTACCGCATCAATCGCGATTTTGTAGGTTACGATGCCGATACCATTGCCGGCAGCGACCGCGTGGCGCTGACTTTCGTCTTTACCCGCCCGCCCGGCATCGATTCTCTGAAGGCTTATCAGCCCTTCCGCTTTCGCACCATCAAGATCTGGGACTCGCCGAGCCTGGGTGCGGACAAGTTGGCCTTTCGTAAACATCTCTACAAAAATCATCTGCTCATCCGCCCCGATAGTTTGTATCGCGAAGAAGACGTGCAGGACAGTTATTCGGCAATGAACGGTTTGTCGGCGGTGCGCTATACGACGATAAAGTTTAACGAGCCGCCCGGCGATTCTGCTTTGCTTGATGCCGACATCACGATTGTGCGCAACAAGCCCAATGCCGTCAGTCTCGAACTCGAAGGGACGAATACCAGTGGCGACTTGGGGGCGGCTTTGGCCCTTTCTTTTACGAATCGCAACTTGTTTAAGGGTGCTGAGCGCCTGCTCTTGAAGGGGCGTATGGCCTACGAAGCCATACGAGGCTTGGAAGGTTACGGCAACGAAAACTACTTAGAGTTTAGCGGCGAGGCTTCGCTCCGTTTCCCCACCTTTCGCCTGCCTTTCGTGCGCCAATCGGCGCGCCAGCGCTTAAAGGCAACGAGCGACCTCAGCTTTATGTACAATTCGCAAAATAGGCCGGAGTTTCATCGGCGTGTAGTCACGGGAAACTGGGCCTATCGCTGGAGTTATCATGCCCATCCCGGCTTTCAGCATCGTTTTGATATGATTAGCCTCAACTACGTCTTTATGCCCTGGATTTCCAATACGTTTAGGCGCGACTATCTTAACAACGCTGACCCTCGATATTCGATTTTGCGCGCCAGTTATGCCGATCTTTTCATTATGAATACGGGCTACAGTTTCGTATATAATTCCCAGCAAGACAAGGAACGAGGCAGCGTAACATTCTCACCGCTTACCGGCCAACTGACAAAGGGCTGGCAATTAAAGTTTGGCATCGAAGCCGCCGGCAATCTGCTCCACGGCATCTCAAAGATCATCAAGGCAAGTAAGAACGAAGCGGGCCAATATCGGCTATTTAATATTGCCTATTCCCAATACGTGAAAGTCGACCTCGATTTTGTGCGCAGCTTGCGCATTGATAGCCGCAACACCTTCGCGTTTCACGCCGCCTTTGGTTTGGCTATTCCCTATGGAAACTCTGCCGTAATCCCCTACGAGAAGCGTTATTTTGCCGGTGGGGCCAACAGTGTGCGCGGTTGGAATGTGCGTTCGCTCGGCCCGGGCAATTATGTGGAGAAGGACGGCAAAGTAGATTTCATCAACCAAACGGGAAATATGAAGCTCGATTTGAGTTTTGAATGGCGAACGGCGCTTTTCTGGAAATTCAATGGTGCTTTCTTCGTAGATGCCGGCAATGTCTGGAACACGCGGCGCTACGAAAATCTTTCCGGCAGTCAATTTCGCCTGCGTTCCTTCCATAAGCAGTTGGCCGTGGCCTATGGTTTAGGCCTGCGCCTCAATCTTGATTATTTTATCTTGCGTTTAGATGCCGGCATGAAAGCCGTTGACCCTGCTTATCCCTCAGGTCGCGGTCACTATCCGCTGATTCACCCCAAATTCTCTCGCGATTTTGCCCTCCATTTTGCCGTCGGCTTGCCCTTCTGATGCGGCGCGCGGCCCTTGGGCTGTGGGATAAAACTAAAAAAGCGGAGCGCTTCGTAAGAAGTGCTCCGCTTTGTAGAGGTACCTAGCAGATTCGAACTGCTGTACACGGTTTTGCAGACCGCTACCTAGCCACTCGGTCAAGGTACCATTTTGTTTTGCGGTTGCAAAGGTAGGATTTTATTTTTATTCTGCAAATAATTTGGCCGCAATTTACGCAACCCCCCATGCAATTTTCCCCTTTTTTGCCCTTTTCGCGTGCAAGGCGGCTCGCCGACCGCGCCGCTTCGCATGCGTATGCGGCCCCGGCAGTAGCCGATCTGTTGCGTACAAACGCGGGCCCATTGCCGCCCGAAGGCTACCATTCGAAAGCCGCCTGCCGATAACCCGACAACCTGCCAAACCGGCTTACAATTTTAGCGTTTTTTCGGCTTTATGCCGCAATTCCTTTTGAAAAAATGCCGCCCACGTGCGTGTTATTGCTTATTTTTGCCCCAAATAAGAATGATTACAATGCAAAATACATCCTTTCGCATCCGTTTATGCCGCAATGTGTGGCAGCGTTTGGCGCTTATGTTGCCGCTTCTGCTTGCCGGCCTCTGCCTTTTTCAGGCTTGCAGCAATGATGATACTTCCTACGCCGATAAGCGCAAGCGGGAGCGTCGACAGGTGCAAAACTTCCTCAAGAAAGGCGCGAAGGTAATCGACCCGGAGTCGGGCAGCGTTTTGCTCGACGTGCCGGGAAACATCAAAGTTATCTCCGAAGAGCAATTTTACAAGCAAGATTCTACGACCAACGTAGCCAACAACGAGTACGTACTCTTTGCCGGATCGGGCGTCTATATGCAGATCTTGCGCAAGGGGCAGCCCGGGAAAATAGCGCAGGGCGCAAGTGCTCCCGTTGTTTGCCGCTACTTTGAATTTAATTTGGCTACCGACAGCTTGCAATCGACCAACAACGTCTTAGCCAACGAGGATAGGCCGGATGTGATGACCGTGACCAATAGTTACGGCATCTATAGTGGACTTTTTAATAGCGGCGTGATGAAGAGTCTTTACGGAGCTGCCGTTCCCTCGGGCTGGTTGTTTCCCTTGCCGTTTATCGGTTTAGGCCGGCAAACGACGCCGACGAGCGAAATAGCCAAAGTGCGCTTGATCGTGCCCAGCACAGAAGGACATGAACGCTCCAAAGGCTCAGTTCGGCCGTGCTTCTATGAGATAACGTATCAATTCGGTCGATAAATAGTTTGGCTCAATTACCTTTGCCAAGGTAAAAATATAGTTTTAGTGCCGCCTGTCTCCCTTGGGAGGCAGGCTTTTTTGTTTTAGTCGGCCGAGGCTCATCGGCGCACTGCGGAAAAGCCTTTTTCTTTGTCCGTATGCCCACTTTTTAATCGGCTTACTCCAACCGGCAACCGCCGCCTGTCTGCTTCTTTTGTTTACGCTCGTGAGCGTACACCTTTTTTCTCGTGAGGTGAAGCCTTTTTTATCACGAGCGTACACCTTTTTTCTCGTGATGAAAAACGTCAGCGGTCGACTGCTGTGGTTATGCAATGACTAAAAAGGCGGAAGAAATACGTGATCTCCGCCAAAAAAATCCCGCCCAAAGCCTCCGTAGATGCTTTGAGCGGGACGATGATTGCGCTCTTTGCGCCCCAGGCTTAGGCGTCGCCTTCGGGAGCGTAGACGGCTTCTATTTCGCAGACATATGCGTCGTGCAAATTTCCTTCTTTGGGGCTGTAATGACGATCGTAAGGTTGTGCGTCTATAAACTCGTCGGCGCGTAGGGTCGACTTGTAGAGTTTGCGACATACCAAAACCAAGCGCGCTTCAGCGAAAGTGACGAGATCGTCGGGTAGCGTCGCGGGGTGGAGGCCCGCAGCGGCCGTCTTATCCAGATCTCGCCCCGATTTTGAGCCACAGATTTTGTAGGCTTCGCGATGATCGCCGAGCAGACTCAGCGTCAGGCGGTCTGTAGTCTCGATAAAGTCGTGCGTATATCGCTCCGGACGGATGAAAATCGTAGCCACGGGCTTGTTCCAAAGGATGCCCAGCATCCCCCAACTGGCCGTCATCATATTATAATGTGTCGGTGTGCCGGCCGTAACCAGTAACCATTCGTGGCCGATGGCTTGAAAGGGATCTTCGCGGCCTACGAGGCTGAGATCCATGCGCTTAAATGTCTTGTTCATCAGTGTCGCTATTTGAAAGTTGGGCGGCCGCCGTATGACGGGCCGCTTGCGTTGATCTTAAAATTGCTCCCAGTCGAAGGATTTTCCTTCGCGTCGCTGCGCTTTCAGCGTCTCGAAGAAGCGGTGTTGCTTCTTGGCGCCGATATATCGCTTGGCGAAGACGGAAGGCACGGCCACGCCTAAGGCGATGCAGAAGATCATGAGCGAAGCGTTGATGCCGTTGATGCCGGCCAGCGACATCATATCGACCAATTGGGTCTCCGTGCGCGTCATCATTAAGAAGGAGTAGAGACTGCGATACATCAGCACGCCAGGCACCATCGGGATGACGCTACAGATAGCCAGAATCTGCATCGGAGCGTGGACGCGGTGGGCCATACGCAACATGATCAAACTGATTAAGACGGAAGCGGCCAGCGAACCCAATACGCCGCCCCAGCCTAAGCTGAATTGGCATAATTCGTCGGGCTGCAAACTGACCAGATTGCGGGTGCAGACGGCTATGGCTGCGCCCACGGCTGCGACCCACAGGAGGCGCTTCGGGATATTAAAGATCATCGAGAAACCCATACCGGAGATGGCGGCCGCGATGGCGTATTCCCAATAGTTGTGGTGGGGGACCATCGAGATGCCCATAATATCGGGTTGAAAATTGAAGGCCCATAGGCAGAATTTGAGGGCGAAAAGGATGCCGAAAGCCATAGCTATCATCATCATCATCGTATTGGCCGCTCGCACAAGTCCGGTTTGGATGTTGTTGTCTAACATATCGTCGACAAAATTTATGAGCGGGACGCCCGGCACAATGAACAAGGCGCAGGCTAAGAGGGGATGGAGGGGCGTAGAAGTCCAGCTTGCGGGTAAATACGTGGTCAGCCAAGCCACAACGGTTGAGGCAAAGGCGGCACAGGCAATAGCCATATAGATATTAAGGCCAAATTCGATCAGCCGATAGCGTAGACGGAAACCCAAAAAGGCAGCAAGCGTGGCGTAGAGAAAAGCGATCCAATCGCAACCAAACTGTATGCAGAAACCGCCGCATGCAAAGGCGGCGCCAATGGCCGTAAGGAGCGGCGAATAGTTGCGCTGGCGGTTGGCAATCTCGTCGAGCGCGGCTTCATATTGCGCCAAAGTATAATTTTCATGGGCTGCTCGATAGGTCAACTTGCTAACGGCTGAAATCGCCGTGAAGTTGATGCCGTGCTTATCGCAACGCTGAAATTTGGAAAAGGAGAGCTCGGTGTTGTGAATGTTGACCATCAACATATTATAGTCGATGTGGATGTGCAGATTCTTCTCCGGCAATCCTAAATAAGCCGCCGCGCGCTTCATATTGCGCATAATGCGGCTGGTATCAGCAGAGCTTTCTAACAGAATTTGTCCTGTGCGCAATAGAGAGTCGAGTTTGCGCTGTAAAAGGCGCTTAGCGTCGGTCGTTTGATTCATCTTTGTGTGACTGTGTGGTGATTGTGACTACAAAATTACAAATTCTTGTTTTTTTAGCTTGTCGTTGTGCGGTTTGAGTTTCTTACTTTTTTTGTTCAATTGAGCGTTTGAGGGGTGGAAAATGGCAATTTTGCTTTCTGAGTTTACAATTATTAAAGGTATACATTCGGATTTTATGGTCATCGTTTGGGCGGTTTATATTATTTTTGCAACAAATCGGCTACTCTCTTTCAGCTTTGCCCGATGCGGTGTGGGAGGGAAGCAAGCGATTTCTAATTAAGTATAACGATAAACAAGATTAAATTAAGATGAAGAAGTATGTAGCATTTTTATTGCTGGCTGCTGTCTGCGTAGGAGCTACTGCACAGCGCCCGAAAAAGCGCCGTCCGGCAAAGAAAGCGAAAACTGAACGCGTGGAGAAGCAAACTGAACGCTTCGTAACAGAACCTGCTTATAGCACAAGTAAAGTAACGGTTAATAAAGCAACAAATGGTCAAGTAAAAACCTTGACGGAGGGCGACTTGCGCCAACAGATGATTACCCGTGAAAGGACGCTGGGGAAGACTTCCGCGTCTTGCGAAGAGTCGAAAACGTGCTCGCAGCAGACCAATCAGACGGCCTGCAAAAAGAATGCAGGTAGCTGCGGCGAAATGAAAGCCGGCGGTTGCTGTAAAGAGAAATCAGGCGACTGCAAACAGAAGTGCGGCGATGCAAAGCAAAAGTGCGGTGACTGCAAACAGAAGTGCGGTGACTGCAAACAGAAGTGCGGCGACTGCAAACAGAAGTGCGGCGACTGCAAGCAGAAGTG
>JABZGR010000040.1 GCA_015259125.1 Alloprevotella tannerae
CAAAAGAACGGCGTATCGATCAAAAAACTTTTATCGGACAGCAATAATAATAAACTTATCCCGAACTGGCGTATCCTAATAGGTTTTCAGAGAACTTCTAAGCGAAAATCCTACAAGTAGATCTTAAAGTATCGTCTTGCTATCCTCACTATTCTTGTACGAGATTTTATCCCACTAGTTTTGAATAATACTCAAAAAGAATAGAAGCTGCTAAGCTACAAAGCTGATGGTACTAATGTCCTTTCGTGGTGGTACAAGTCTCCTTACACGAAAGGACATTTCTACCATCGTGGAAGTACTTTGAGTGATCTAGACAAAAAGAGGTGGAGAGGCCAATTGGTTTTTTATTGGTACAGTCATCTATAATCGTTGCTTGAATTCGGTAAACACCACTTGGACTTTATTGGTTCAAAATGATTGTAGGAGGAATACGATTGGGTATTCCTCCTACAATATTCTGATTCTATTGTAATGATTCTTCTACTTAATTACAAGGGCACGACTAATCATATCGCTCAAGTTTGCATAGTGCGCAGCAGATGCAGCATCTGTTCCCACCGTTTTCAGAGAGTGCTGTAATTGTGTCAATGTTTTCAACACTATTGGACGTGCAGGTGATGTTGTCGTAGATTGTTTAAAGTATTGCGTCAACTCATTTACAAATGTACTTTGAAGGGCTTTGCGGTATGGCGTAACTTTTACTTTAGATTTGAGTTCTTTGAAGATCAACTCCGTGACTTCCGGAAGATAAGCCGTAGCAGGATAGTCTGCATTTAGATTGTCTAAAGTGCTTTTAGCTACCAATTTACGCACAAGCGAATTACCAACATTGATCGTAACAGACTGAGGATCTTTAGTCAGACGATTAAGATAGCTTTCATTTATCAACCATTTCGGTTCTTCGAGTACTTGACGATTCAACCAAGCCAAAGCCTCTCGCTGCCGCTTTGCAGGAACGTTTGTATAAATAGCTCCTTCTTGGTCTACAGTCTTAAAGTCTTTATATACGCCACCTACAAAACGGAAGACGTGTGAGATATAGCGCAAGAATTGGCTATTGACAGCTTGATAAGCATCGAGAAGATTTGTGCCAAAGATATCACCATGTTGATATGTCCAATCAGGAAGTTCTTTCACTTCGCGCTTGAGGTTTAATATGCCATACTCGTTAGCTTTCATAACGTCATTACTCAAATCCTCTGTTTGACAGCGAGGGTCATTGACATTATTTGATTCACCATCACCAAACCAAAGGCGACGATTGCTTTTGAGCATTTTAGAGGTAAGCGCTTCTAATTCATGATGGTCACTCACATCATCATAAGAATCCCAAGTCGGCGTATAGCCCCATTGAATGGCCCACATATCATAATCGCCAATTCTTGGGAAGATACCTTCGCGAGAAATATTGTCTTCGGGTTGCGCGACATAATTAAATCTTGCATAGTCCATGATACTAGGGGTGTGTCCATGGGCCTCTACCCACAATTTATTGCGTAGACTATCAACAGGCACAGTGCTTGAAGAGCCAAAGTTATGACATAGACCTAGCGTATGACCAACTTCATGGCTAGAAACAAATCGGATTAGTTGACCCATCAGGTCATCGTCGAAGCGCATCTTTTGAGCAGCTTCGTCTATTGTGCCTGCTTGGATCATATACCAATCGTGAACCAATTTCATCACATTATGATACCAACAAATATGACTCTCTAGAATCTCTCCTGAGCGTGGATCGTGTACTTGAGGCCCATAAGCATTTTCAATAGGGGATGCTAAATAGCGTATACAGCTATAACGAGCATCTTCCATAGACATCGTAGAGTCTGTGTCCGGCCATTCTTTGGCCATAATTGCATTCTTGAAACCTGCTTTTTCAAATGCTTTTGCCCAATCGTTAACACCAGCAATGAGATAAGGGCGCCAGCGTTTAGGAGTAGCAGGATCAACATAATAGATGATGGGTTTTTTAGGCTCAACAAGTTCGCCTCGTTTCATTTTTTCTGCATCAACACTATCTTTAGGCTCGAGGCGCCAACGTGTGATAAAACGCTTTTTTTCCACACATTGCTGGAAGTCTGAAAATTGAACAAAGCTGTCGCTAAAGTATCCGATGCGAGGATCAAACAAGCGCCGCTGCATGGGCACTTTTGGCAATAGAATAAACGAGACATTTAACCCTATCGTAACTTTACCTGTTTCATAGCCTGCATAGGTGTTATTTTGTGCAGAAGTCCAGGTTTTCACTGTGCGAACTTCAGTGTTAATAGGGAAGGTCTTTATGCTTTCTATGTAAGACATTGAAGGTAACATCATCCCAAGTCCGAACCTTTTCTTAGCCATTTGGTTTAACCCAATCGCAGCATTGTCTTCTTGGAAGAAGGCTGATACCTTTATCTTATACAGACTCTTTGCATGACTTTCTATCTTGAACGCTCCTATGATAGGATTGGAATTGCTGATTAATATAGCACGATTAACTGCATCGAGGCTATCTGCAGTATTCATGAGTAATTCTGAACGAAGAAGTAATTGATCGTTAGGAGATTTCTCAAAATACATAGTGGAGTAGTTGACTTGTTCTCCACCATATAAATCGGAGTTTGCAGGTGTAGAAGTATACCGTACAGAAACTAAGAAGCGTCTCCCTATAATAGAATCAGGGATTTCGAAGAAGTAATCTTTATCTGTTTTGATAACATTAAAGAGTCCTTTAGTTGTAATAGCTTTCTCCGCAGGTTTAGCATCTTTTGCGGGAGGATTTGGCTTTTTTCGAGCCATTGTTTCCGTCGCTATTGAGAAAAATAAGCAGACAGAGAGAAGTATAAACTTTTTCATTGTTGAATTATTAAGTTGTAATGATTTTCTGAAATCCTTCGTAAGTTTCCAATCTATTCAGCTCATATGTTTCAAGTCGCAGTGAAAATGTGCCAGGAAGCGCATTTAACCCAAAATAACTCTGAATGATACCAGCTAAATTAAAACTCAGATGATCTCCTTTACGCATTAGTATAATTGAATATTCTCTCAGAGCCTGAATCTGATGATCCATTTTGCGTAACGATTGGAAAATACAATAGTATATGGGAAGTGTATTGAAATTTAAAAGAAGTTTGACCCGTTTATGACTATCTTCATCATAATAGAGATTAAGAATCCATTCTATTTCTTGTGGATCTGATAGGGTAGGGAGAAGAGTAACAAGGAGTTTATTCTTGTCAATGGGGCTTGCGACCTGAGCATATTCTTCTATTTCCTTTAGAGCAAGTGCAAAATGATTTGGTATCGCCTTGAGGAATGTGCCCAAGAACGCTTTTGGTTTTTTGGGAACGATTGTTATGAAGCAATGCCAATAAGATTCTCGTGACAAAGACGACAACAACTTATCTCCTAACAAAAAACCAGCCGTTCTAAATTCAGCATTGCTTAGTTGCAGGAGATAATTATATAACCCTATTGCGTCATTTGCTTGGAGAAAAGTCGTGAGTCTTGACTCTATCCGTGGGTTGTGCTTTTTCAGTGCAGACATTATGGCTGTACGGAATAAATTAATTGTTTCTTTCCATCAATAGAACATTTTCCACATGATGAGTTTGTGGAAACATATCTACAGGCTGTACTTTGGTTATATGATAGTCTGCAGAAAGAAGTGATACATCACGAGCTTGCGTTGCAGGATTACAGCTGACGTATACAATACGCTTCGGGGCGGCAAAAAGTATAGTAGATATAACGTCATTATGCATACCTGCTCGTGGAGGATCTGTGATTATAACATCTGGACGTCCATATAATGCCACGAAATTATCTGTAAGAATATCTTTCATATCTCCGGCAAAGAACTGAATATTGTCAAGATTGTTTAGTACTGCATTTTCTTTTGCGTCTTTTATCGCTTCTGGAACATATTCAATACCTATAACTCTTTTGGCTTTTCCTGCAATAAAGTTGGCAATGGTCCCAGTACCAGTATAAAGATCGTACACGTATTCATTGCCAGAGAGATTGGCAAACTCACGTACTACTTTGTACAAGGCAAATGCTTGTTCAGAGTTTGTCTGATAAAAACTCTTAGGACCAATCTTAAATTGAAGATCTTCCATTTGTTCATATATATAATCTGCCCCGCTGAATGTATGTATGTCTAAATCAGAAATTGTATCGTTGCATTTAGTGTTATTGACATACAATAGTGAGGTTATTTCAGGGAAGGTTGTTTTTATCCATTGTAGAACATCCTGAGCTTCTTTTTCCTCTTGAGCCTCCCTAATACAGAATTGAAGAAGCACCATAATCTCTCCGGTTGAAGTTTTTCGCAACATCATATTACGAAGCAGCCCCGTCTGATTTCTTAGGTCAAAAAAGGAATATCCTTTTTCAATAACATAACTGCGCAGACCATTTCTAATTCTATTGTTAAAGTCATCCATTAGGAAACATTCTTTTAGATCTAAGATCTTATCGAATGCTCCAGGAATATGGAAGCCTACAGCATTCATATCTGAGAAAACAACTCCACTCTCTATTTGCTCTTTTGTGAGCCATTTTTTATTTGAGAAGCCAAACTCTAATTTGTTTCGATAAGCTTTAGTCTTTTTGCTTCCTATAATGGGCAAAATTTTAGGAAAGGGAACTTTTCCAATTCGAGTTAAGGCATCTTCTACTTGTTGTTGCTTCGCTTTGAGTTGTTCTTCATAAGGAAGACTCTGCCATTTACAGCCACCGCAAACGCCGAAATGTTTACAAAATGGCTGTATGCGCATTGGGGAGGGCTGAATAATGCTTGCAATAGTTGCTTCTGCGTAATGTGATTTCTTACGTGTAACTTGTAGATCAACAATGTCGCCCGGTACCGCATAAGGAATAAAAATAACCTTATTATCTACTCGAGCTATAGCCTTTCCTTCGGCTGCGATACCTTCAATCTGTATGTTTTCTAACAAGGGTAGAGGCTTCCTTTTTCTTGCCATGCAAATCTTGATTTTAGGATTGCGAAGTTAATGATTTTTATCGAATTAATCTGTTGATTTTGTGGTTTTGTCTTGAGAGAATATTTAGTCGAAAGGTAGAAGATAGACTTTTATGTTAAGTCATCTATCGCATCATATAATAGCTCTATTAATCTGGAAGCTGGATAGTTTGCTCTTTCTTTTTCCGGAACAAAATTATACTTTTCAATAGTCGAAAACTCGGATAGTTCTACTTCATAGCAATCCACAATTAGAACTTGATGTGTTAGCACATGTTTCATTCCTTTTACAGCTAATCTAAATGTAGCTTGCTTGGGAAGGTTGGCCTTTTGAATAATAGAAGGCAACTCTGCACTCTCTGAAAATTCGATAAGCAGTGGCTCGTAAAGCCCCTGCCATATATCTCCTTTTTCTCTACGATGTAGCAGAATTGAATCTTTATATCTGATATAGAGATAAATTAAAAAGCGAGTCCGAACAGCCGTTTTTTTTGCTTTAACTGGTAGCGTTGAAACTGATGTTTCTATAAACGCAACACAACTTACTTGTAGAGGGCAGTTATTGCACCTTGGATTCTTTGGCACGCACTGCAGCGCACCAAAATCCATTAAAGCTTGATTGTATTGTGCAGGATTCTTTTTATCTAACAAGTTTTGCGCTAATGTGGAAAATAGCTTTTTTCCTTCAGTTGTGCCAATTGGCGTTGTTACTCCCCAATAACGCGCAAGGACTCTATAGACATTTCCATCAACAACAGCATAGGGCAGATTATAAGCAAACGATGCTATGGCTGCCGCTGTATAATCGCCGACTCCTTTCAACATCCTTATATCCTTATAACTTGTAGGAAATTGTCCACTTGTTGCTATTGTCTTTGCTGCAAAGTGCAAGTTTCGTGCACGCGAATAATAGCCTAAGCCTTGCCATAATTTTAGCACCTCATCTTCATCGGCTTTAGCCAAATCATCTACAGAAGGAAAGCGATCTATGAACCGGAGATAGTAGTCATATCCTTGAACAACCCTTGTTTGTTGTAAGATGATTTCAGAAATCCATATGCGATATGGATCTTTTATATCACGCCAAGGTAGTTCTCGCTTATTATTGAGATACCATTCTTCTATTTGTTCTGCAAAATAATGAGCCTCTTGAAGGCTTGATGCTTCAAACGTATCAATCATGGAAAAGTTTGATACGCTGCTCTTCCGACAATTTGCAGATAAGAAGCGTTCCTTCTTTTTCCGCTACTATATACCCATCTAATCCCTGTACAACTACCTTTTTCAGATTCTCTGTGTGAACAATGCAATTAAAACTGTCATACAAGTTAATTTGCTCTCCGATAGAAGCATTGCCATATTTATCTTGCGATATATGATTACGCAACGAGCCCCACGAGCCTAAGTCGCTCCAACCAAAGGATGCTGGGTATACATATACATCTTCAGAACGCTCAAGTATAGCATAATCGACTGAGATAGATGGACATTTCTCATAAGCCTCGTTTATTTTTTCTTGTTCCTGATCCGTACCATAGTAAGGCAAGCGAGATTCAAACAATTCTGAAATCTCAGGGTCCCAGATTCGGAAAGCATTAACGATTGTACTGACGCTCCATATAAAGATACCTGAGTTCCAGAAATAAACATTACGCCGTAGATACTCTTTTGCAACCTCTAAAGTTGGTTTCTCTTTAAACATATCTACACGAAAGATATTCTTCATTCGAGGCGATGCTGCCGTCAGATCAGCTTTGATATAGCCATATCCTGTTTCCGGATGAGTGGGGCGAATACCTATGGTAACAATAGCATCCGTTTCTGAAGCAAACTTCAATCCGCCTTCAATCACATCCCTAAAATCCGGAACGTCAGTTATGATATGATCACTCGGCGTAACGATGATGTTCGCCCGAGGGCTCTGTTTCTTAATCTTCCAGCTTGCGTAACAAATGCAGGGAGCTGTATTTCTTCTAACAGGTTCCAAGAGAACATTCTCTTTAGGTATATCCGGCAATTGCTCATAGACCAAATCGCGATAATCGGCTGAAGTGACCACCCAAATATTCTTGGCCGGTACAATTCCTTCAAATCTTTTGGCTGTTAACTGTATAAGTGTCAGTCCGCAACCTAAAACATCTATAAACTGTTTAGGTAGTTTACTACTACTAAGTGGCCAGAAACGACTACCAATGCCGCCTGCCATTATGACAAGATGATTATCCGGCATAACGATTACTTTTTATTTGAGACCATATCTCCTTCTATATAGACGCGCACTATATTATTTTTCGCATTCGAACTGATCGTGACCGGCTTCTTAAAATGGCCTGGGAATAAGTTCTTGCCATTATAGCTTATTGTGACTTTCCCCTTTTCGCCCGGATTGATCGGTGTACGCGTAAAGCTGGCTACAGTGCAACCACAAGAGGAGAATGCCTGCTGAATCACCAAAGGCTTATCGCCGGTATTGGTAAACAGAAATTCGCACTTTTGCGGCTGGTCACTTGAGAATGTACCAAAATCGTGAGATGTCTTTTCAAACTGAATCACAGCTTGTGCTTGTAGCGTTTGGCATATTGCTCCTAGAAGAAGACCTGCTATGAGTAAAAATCTTTTCATAACCTTTTCTATATTTAGTTGGGGTTTCTTATTCTGCAAAAATAGGATTATTTTGCTTAATAGTAATCTTTCACAGAAAAAAAATGGGCTATCAAGCCGTTATCCGTATTTTTGCAACGATTAATAGCCGCTACCCGTTTGCTTTAGTACTTCTACAAAGGATGAGGAAAACAATCGACAAAGTTATATTGGGAATAGATCCAGGAACGAACCTTCTTGGATATGGCGTGCTTCATATTCGCAACAACAAAGTCGAAATGGAAGCAATGGGAGTGATTGATTTGCGAAAAGTCAAAGATGTATATCTTAAGCTTGGACGCATACATGAGCGTATAATAGGCATTATTGACTCATTTCATCCTGATGAATTGGCTATCGAAGCTCCTTTTTTTGGCAAAAACATACAAAGTATGCTGAAATTGGGTAGGGCACAGGGCGTGGCAATTGCAGCCGCAATAAGCCGAGATATACCTATTCACGAATATGCCCCGTTAAAAATTAAGATGGCTATAACGGGAAATGGACAGGCTAGCAAAGAGCAAGTGGCTGACTTTTTAAAACGTATCTTGAGTTTGAAAGAGGAACAAATGCTTTCTTATATGGATGCCACGGATGCTTTAGCTGCGGCCTATTGTCATTATTTGCAAGATGGTCGCGAAGAAAAAACGCTTGGCGTGCCTCATTCGTGGGCTGCTTTTGTAAAACAAAATCAAAATAGAGTGGCCGTATTACCCAATAAATCACGATTAAAGATTGATAACTGCCAAACTAAAAAAACATTGAAGGAATGAAACGAACAACTTTTTTATGTATTATCACTTGTGCTCTGCTACTTTTTTCAGGACAAAAAGCTACTGCACAAGAGGTGTATAAAATGGTAATGCAAAATGCACAACATGCTGTTGAGATGCCAACAAGTAGTTTTGCGCAAACTCAAATTGCGCAATTTAAAATAACGGCATTAAACTATATGAAGCAGAAAGCTTTCGATACTATGCCTGAAGTGACCACTAACTTCTTAAATACAAAGGCTTATTATCTGTCGGAGTTTATTACGCTTTTCTTCAATGAATTGATGAAGACAAAAGGTTTGAAAGAAGATAAGCAAAAGAGGTGCATAATGTTATTTTTCAAAGCAGCAAACGCTCATCCTCAATTTAAGATAGTTGAGGAGACGACAGCTGAAGATAGCATATCAACCGGCGAAAACCTAATACCTTTCCCGCTAAATACCGATTGGGAAAAAGCTTATGAAGGGGTGCAAGAAAAACTAAAGTCAAAATCGGCAAAGTAGTTGCCATTATGACTCTCGGTATATTTTTATTGCCACAGATAGGCCTTACTGTGATTGCTACAGTAAGGCTTTTTTATGTGACAGAACAGCTTTTACAAAATTAGTAATGATATTGAAGCCGCAAGGACTTAACGTCAAGCGATCACGCTCTTGCTGCCTTGGAAATAGATATCAGAATATTATTGGTAATACCTTATTGTAAACTTTCCTAACTGCCGTTTCAAGTTTGTACCTTCACAGTGGTACAATTCTACCACCGCAAGCGAATAAACGTACTTTCGCGATGGGATAAATTTGCCTTCACGAGTGGAGCGTGAAAAACTTTTTTTGATATCTACAAATGTCGAAATAGAAGAACCAAAAAAGAGATATGAGGAAATTAATAACACAATTCGTCACCTAACAGAATTTCAATTGATTTACCTTGTCTGTCTCTTAAAATGTTGCGAGCTATATAATAAAAAAAGATTGAGTGTCTCACGACAACCAATCTTTACTAACCTTAAATCTAATACCATGAAAACGATGCAAAGATAAGGGTGAAGATATTGTGTCGCAAGTAATTCAGTATCTTTTCCTAAGTGTTTAAAATTGTTTATGTTTTCAGTTGTTAAATTGCAAACCATAAATTGCGAAAGGTTATGATACTTGGGTTTATTGACTTCGGTGGTGTAAAAAGTAAAGGTTGATTGTCTCACGACAACCAACCTCTTGCTAACCTTAAATCTAATACCATGAAAAACAGTGCAAAGATAAAGCCAATAAGTCTAATACACAACTTAAAAGGGGGAATTCTCGCTAATCTTTAAAATTGTTTTATTCTTATTGTATATGTTTGTAAAGTCCATATGCGCTTTGGGAACTTTTGGCTGATTATATCAAACAAAGTTGCTATTTTCTTTGGACTATCATAAGCAAATATGTAATTTCGCTGACGAAATAGAAACCGCTATATAGATGAAGAAAAAGCCTTTTCTTCTTTTATCGTGTCGCGGATTTCAAATTTGGTGTATTCAGTAACTAATTATTTGATTTGAAATGGAAATTAGTGCATTACAGAAGGCTCGTTCGTCCTATCAGCCCAAATTGCCAAAAGGCTTGCGCGGAAATGTAGACATTATTGAGGGTGCTCCTACGGAGAGTGTAGGCGATCAGGCAGAAATTAAAAGACTCTTTCCGCATACTTATGGTATGCCTCTCGTGGAATTCGCTCCTGCAAAGGAGGTGAAAGAATATGCACCGATCAATGTTGGTATAATTTTGTCAGGAGGCCAAGCTCCCGGCGGCCATAACGTGATTTGCGGCTTATTTGACGAATTGAAGAAGCAAAATCCTAAAAGTAAGCTGTATGGTTTCTTAATGGGACCAAGCGGTTTAGTAGACCATAAATATAAAGAACTTACGGCAGAAGTCATTGATAAATACCGAAATACAGGCGGATTTGATATGATCGGTTCTGGACGTACAAAGCTGGAAACGAAAGAGCAATTTGATAGTGGCTTAGAAATTATTCGTCAACTCAATCTTAACGCTGTAATCATTATTGGTGGTGACGATTCAAACACTAATGCGTGCATGTTGGCGGAATATTATGCCTCAATTAATGCAGGAGTGTCTGTGATTGGCTGTCCGAAAACAATTGATGGTGATCTTAAGAACGATCAAATAGAAACCAGCTTCGGATTTGACTCTGCTTGTAAAACTTATAGTGAGTTGATAGGTAATATACAACGCGATGCTAACTCAGCTCGTAAATATTGGCACTTCATTAAGCTTATGGGCCGCTCAGCTAGCCACATAGCTTTAGAGTGTGCGTTGCAGACGCAACCCAATATTTGCATTATCAGTGAAGAGGTGGAAGCCAACAATATGACATTGGATGATGTTGTAAATCAGATTTGTGAAGTCGTTGTTAAACGTTCGGAAGAAGGACTTTATTACGGCACAATTTTGATTCCGGAAGGATTGATTGAATTCGTTCCTGCTTTCAAGCGTTTGATTGCTGAACTGAACGACTTGCTTTCTTCTGATTTAGCTAAGACTGAAGCAAAGGGATTGAAGTCTGACGATTTGTTAGCTTGGATTTTGAGCCATGTTTCTTCCGAAAACCTCCCGACTTTGAAAAGCCTTCCCGAAGAGGTTGCAAAGCAGTTGGCTTTAGGGCGCGACCCGCATGGCAATGTGCAAGTATCTCTCATCGAGACGGAAAAAATGCTTAGTGAAATGTGCGCTAAGCGTTTAGACGAATGGAAAGAACAAGGTAAGTTTAAAGGAAAGTTTGCTGCTCTACATCACTTCTTCGGATATGAGGGTAGATGTGCAACACCATCAAATTTTGATTGCAACTATTGCTATGCATTAGGAACAAGTGCAGCACAATTGGTTGCCAATGGGAAAACCGGCTATATGGCTATTGTAAAAAATACGACAGCTCCTGCAGAAGAGTGGGTTGCCGGTGGAGTTCCTATCACGAAAATGATGAATCTTGAACGTCGTAATGGGCAGATGAAGCCGGTTATTAAAAAGGCTCTGGTGCTTCTAGATGGAGAACCCTTTAAGGAGTTAGTAGAACGACGTAAAGACTGGGCTGTCAATACGAGATATGTGTACCCTGGACCAATTCAGTATTTTGGACCATCAGAAGTCTGCGATCAATGCACTATGACTTTAGCTTTAGAGCATAAGAAATAAAATGTAAGTATCTCTCTGTATCGAATACTACAGAGAGATACTCTTTTTTCTTTCAGAAAAACACAACTCAATGTCTACGCAAAAAAAGCGTAAGATCGGCAGGCCCAAACGCCGAAAAGGGAAACCTAAAAAGCGAAATCACCATCAAGGGATAAGGCACACATTATCTCAAATTTTGGGAGCGTTGTTGGTTTTAGGCGTAGCGTACATTATTTTTATATATATAGTGTCACCTTTCACGCTTCGATGGAAGGCGCTTTATGGTATGACAGAGTTTCCTGAGGGGTATTCGATTCGCGGGATAGATATTTCCCACCATCAGGGAGAAATCAATTGGGAAAAACTCTCGCAAGCTACAATGGGAAAAGAACCCATTAGCTTCATTTTTATAAAAGGTACAGAAGGAACGAGCCTCCTAGATGATAATTTTAATGATAATTTCTACCAAGCTCGCGAGCATGGGTTCTTGCGTGGTGTATACCATTTCTTCTTACCAGATAAATCAGCGAAAGAACAAGCTGAATTTTTCTTGCGCCAAGTACATTTGGAAGAAGGAGACTTACCTCCAGTATTAGATATAGAAATAGATGGCGGACTTTCTGATGAACAATTGAGAAAAGCTGCTCTCACATGGCTAAAAATTGTTGGTGACCATTATGGTGTTAAACCAATCATATACGCAAATTATAAATTTAAATTGCGCTATCTCAATACAAAAGAATTTGAGGATTATCCTTATTGGATAGCTCATTACTATGTTCTAAATTTATCCTACAAGGGAAAATGGCGTTTTTGGCAACATACAGATTGTGGGAGGCTTGAAGGTATTTCTGGAAAAGTTGACTTCAACATATATAATGGATCGATGTACGATTTGCGTCAGCTAACCATAGAACGTATTGAAGAAGGTGATCTTTATTAATTGTTTCTAGTTATTTAAGCATAGTAATTGTTGCCACATACTGTCATTTTTTTTAGAATTTTTATTATGTTTAGTTATAATAGATTTGAGGCTTTGAATTAACGCTTGAATCGCATTATATGGAGTTTTGTCGTGCTTCTTAGCTGTTTCTACGATCGAATGAAGTTCAAGAAAAGCGTCTGCTCCGAAGTCTGAACGAAATGTACAGGAGTTCTTCAGTTTGATTTTTAGCTTGCGTATTCCCCTTTCGCTTCCATTATTGTCAAATGGTATCATCGGATTTTCAAGGAAATTGATAATCCGATATTGCGCGAACCGACCAAGGAGGAGACGGAGAAAAAGCGTATTGACGCACTCATAAGGACTGCGAATGGGCATGAGGATAATCCGAGCGTGCAGGCTGCAAGGCGAGTGCTCGACAAGCGTGGCATTGATTGGCAGAAAAAAGACTGACAAATTAACACACAAACAGAAGAAAATCATGCGCATAATTCAGAGGAAATTATGCGCGAGCAGAAGAACGTACAATTGCAACAAACCACTACAACTCTCACCAACGACACCCTGGCAAAGCAGAAAGCCACGGAAGCCGTACTCACTGCCCTAAACAAGGCGGGAATAGAGGTAGTACAGGCAACAGAAGAACAGGCGCAGGCAATGCTTGATAACTCCAAAGCCGAATAACTAAAAACTCCGCAAGGAACCGTCTACGGGTGGACAGTCAATGGTAAAATATATCTCACCAAGGATGGTTTGAACCCTAACACGCCGATCCATGAGTACACGCACTTGTGGGCAGATGCAATGATGAAGCACAACAAAAAGGAATGGCAGAGTGTGAAAGAGTTGCTTCGCGATACTCCAGCGTGGGATGAGGTGTTGAAAGACAAGAATTACCAGGATATTATTGATAATGAAAGAAGTTTTGGGACTGGGTCGGCAAGGATTTGTTCGGTATAAAAGATTTCAGTAGTATAGACGAGGTTACAGACAGAGTGCTGCACGACTTGGTGAATGGGGCTGACTTGGAAGTCGTTGAATCTGACAAGACAGAAAAGCAGCAAGTGTCTACTGGTTCGGAAGAGGAAAGAGCAATCATTGAGCGAGCCAAGATTGACGGCACTTACATGAAAGCTCCGAACGGCAAACCTACCAATCTGAACGAAAAACAGTGGGTACAGGTTAGAACCAAGGCTTTCAAAAATTGGTTTGGCGACTGGGAAAAGGCTGCACGTATAGAAAAGTTTCGCAAGAGCAAACCTGTGAAGATTACAGGTAAAGAAATAGAGCCAAGCGATGACTTGAAGCAGTACAAGAAAAATGCGTTGGAATATGGCAAGAATTTGCGTGGCGAATACACCAACGAAGACACAGGAGAAGTTATTGCTTTAACTGGTGGTAATAGTCGTGGTGGTATTCGGGAAATATTACAGCACGACTACAAGGACACAGAACATCTGCAAAGCATCGCTGCAATTCCTCAGATTATAAGAAAAGCCATATTCATAGATGAAACTCTAAACGAAAATGCAGAGAAATATTCAGGTGTCAAGTCGTTTAGATATTATGTTTGTGGGCTGAAAATTGGAAATACCGATTATACGGTGAAAGCCGTAGTTGCAGTGCAAAACAATGGTGATAGGTATTATGACCACAAGTTATCAAGCATAGAGAAAGGCAAACTGCTTTCGATAATCCCAACAATACAAAAAGCTGGTATCGAAGACAATCTGCCCCCATCTGTTGGCAAAGATAGACGTTTACTTTCAATTCTGCAAACAAATTCATCAAAGGTTGTTGATGAGAACGGAGAGCCTATGGTGGTGTATCACGGGACTTTGACAAAAGACCTACATCAATTTAGCAAGGATTTTATAGGCAGTAGATATTCCTTTGATGAAAAGGGCTTTTTCTTTATCAGCAACAAACAAATTGCAAAAGATTATTCCTATTCTGAATTTGATTCAACACGCAAAGGAGAAGTTATAGAGACTTTTTTAAGCATCAAACACCCTCTTCTTGTAGATCAGAAATGGTATAAAAAACGGGCTTGGTAATAATGTCTTTAAGGATAACGACGTCATAGAGTTTTGGGATAACTACCAAGCATTAATATTAGGAGACCTTTGAAAAATGGTTCGGACAATAATTCTCTTCCTTTTCAGGATCATTT
>JABZGR010000001.1 GCA_015259125.1 Alloprevotella tannerae
TCGTCTCATTTGCAACGTTTCTGTCCATCTAAATGATTGTGAAGTTATTGAACCCCATCCCTTTTCATTTTTTTTATTTATCACCTTAATTCCGCAGTATAAATTCTTGTGAGAACTCCAAGTGCCTGAGAAACAAAGTTCTCAAAACACTTGGATATGTCAGAAATAAGCCATAATAACTATATACTAACCATCTTCCATTTATATTTCTTTTTTTCTTTATTAAAAGCTTTATTACTTATTTCTATAAAAGTTACATTATAATCATTATTTATTTTTTTTACCTCTGTCTTTAAATAATGGACTCTTTTTTGTTTATCTGTAACCTGCACTATTATACCGCTTTTATTGAAACCATAGGCAATAGTTGTTGCAATTATAAAACTGGAAGACCTTGTATATCTAAAGCCTGGCCCAAGTACAGGAAATCCTTGCGAATCTATTATCTCAAAATGCGCAGGATATTCATAAACTACTTGTGCGCTCAAATTATAGGGTAATTTTTCCCTTGGATCTGAACAAGAGAATAATACTAACACGAATATAAAAAAATATTTCATTATTGTACTGGCTTAAAAAAGTAAGTTCGTGTTCGCATCTTATAATACCTTAATTCCGTAGCATAAACCCTTGTGAGAATTCCAAGTGCCTGAGAAACAAAGTTCTTAAAACACTTAGATATGTCAGAAATTTCACCTATCTTGGTGCTGCAAACATAACAAGTAAGCAAAAAACTGACATGACAAAGGTAGCAATTAAAAACGTGAATGTCACTTCTTTCGGTGGATTTTATCATATTATGGACGTTTTCTCAAAGTTGGGCTTTGAAAAACTTACCGAATCTGTATTGGGTAAACGTGGAAGTAGCGGCAAAGCATTCTGTTATGGAAGTATTTTTGTGGTTTTTCATACTTCCCCATTGGTTTGGGTGGGGGGTCATGCTTAGAAAAGACCCAAGAAACACCAAAGCACCTCATATCAACATATAGAGCCCCAAAAAGACATCTCAACATATAAAATTTTCTCACAAGAAAAAATACTGCGGAATTGAATAATAGATGATAAACGACTATTTAAGGGAGGGCTACGTAATGGAGGCGACTTCAACCCGGTAGGGTTATTCATTAAAACCAACCGCATATACTTATGAGAGAGCAGTTCAAGCGACGAACTTCGCGCTCTCTACAGAAAAGAAGCGGACTTTTCACGTAAAAGGTACGGACGATTCTTACAAAAGGAGCGTACTTTTGCGCAAAAAGGTACGGACTTTCTGCCTAAAAGGAACGCTCCTTTTCGAAGAAAAATAGGCAGAAACAAAAAAACAAGGATGTGTTTCATCCTTGTTTTTACCTTCTCTACAGTACCTTTCTTTTCTCGTTGTAAAAAAAACGCAGAGACCACTTGCATACACATAGCGGTCTCGGCGTTTATGATTGTAGATGTTGTCAGCCTTTTAAGGGGCCTCACACATCAACCGATTTACTTGATATAGATCGGACGGATGCTGTACATATTATACTTCGGGTTGTACGGGCTGCGGCCCTTCGTCGTTCCATAGTGGAATTGGTTGCAGTGGAACATAAATTTGCCGGCGAAGGCAGCAGCTTGCATCTGATTTGATCCATCAGCCGTCCAATACATACCCCAGTTGCCCGGATTTGAGAGACGGCGCCAGCCTTCATTGTAGTCCGTATACATACCGCCGAAGGGGAAGAACACGCCTTTGCTAATATCTTCTTTCGTGAAGCACTTCATGTAGCAGTTTGCTCTGCTGATGTAGCCTGCGTCCTGATTAGAGCGACGGAGTCTTCTGCCATTTCTATCCAATACGTAGCCTTTCTGACATTCGTCTACCGTCGGGTCGAAGAGTAAGCCGTAAATACGATGACCTTCGTAACAATAGTAGCCAAAGTACTGGCCGGTATGGCGCATCAAACTCTCAAATTGAGCCTTTGTAGGCAGCGCATATTTGCCTTTTGAAGCATAGTGAGCCAAGTCGCCGAGGCGCTTATCTGAGTTGTAGCGAGTTTGGATATTTCCCCACGTTCCCCAGTAGCTGCTAATAGCAACGCGGCCATAGTTGTGTCCATAAACAATGTCGCCCCAACGGAAGTGGTCAAACTTTGAATTGCAGTAGTTGTCAGGAAGCGCGATCGTACCGATAGAAAGTTCGCCTTTCTTCTCCATGTAATAATAGTCCCACGGATTTTTAGCCAAGTGATAGCCCGGTTCCCAGCCGGCAATGCTCACCGTCGGGTCATATTGGAGGTTTGATCTACTCCACTTGATGCTATCGATCTCGATCCAAGGCTCTTCCTCGTCCATTTTGAGCGTATACGTGTAATATTTTGCACGCTCTACGACCATATCTTGCTTAACGCTTACGATAAAGGTTTCGCCATCAGCAGCCTCTACCCTGAAAGTAGGTCGGAAATGATTGTCAGGGAAGACAGCTACGTCCATCTGAGCGACCGGTTGTGCCGTTTCGACCGTATAGCCATCTTTGCTAGCAAACTTATAGTTGCTCGTGCGCAAATCAAACTCAGCTTCGTCGGGGACATTAGAAATCACGACGCGCTTTACGTTCGTAAGAAATCTATCGTTGATTTGGAACTTCAAGCGCAAGATCGTATATTGCTTCTGCATATCCACATGGCCCACGCCGGCAGCGCCGTCTAAGCGAATATTCTTCGTGATACCCCACGTATAGTCAATGTGTTTCATACCCTGCAACGTACCATTCTGGCCTTTCATATCCAACTGTAAAGTGCCGGGCTTTTGCTCTCTGGCGTTAAATCGTGCCGGATAGAAGAGCGCCACGTCATCACCTTGTTTGCAGTTTACCTCTCCGGAGAGGCGAGTGTCGTTTCCGCTCTCTTCAGCCGTCAGGATATCGAAGCCCTGCGGATCTGTGAGGTTGTATGCAAGGATTTTGTCACCTACTTCCCATTTTGATCCTGTCGTCAGGTCAATAATGGAGCGCAATGCCGGTTTTCCGTCAGCACCAGTTGCACCCGAGTTGCCCACGGTAATCGTTACCGGACGCTTCGCATTGGCATCGGGGTTCTGCGTGTTTGTATTTTCGCCGCCTACATCATTAGAGCAAGAAGCCAAGCCTAATGCCAATGCAGCAGATAACAAACTAAAAGTAATGATTCTCATATTTCGTAGTATTTAATTTGGCCGTTAATGTTTAGCGGTCTTTAATTTAAAATTTTGTGTTTTTGTCTTGTTAAGACAACTCAAGTCCTTCAGAAATACTTACAATTCCTCCTCTTCGTCGCCTAAGAAATCGGGCTTCTCCGGCATAGGGGTAGGCGGGGTAGGCCGCTCACCCCCACCGATTGTACCACCCCCACCGGGGTTAAAACCACCGCCACCCGCACCGGCGCCCGGGCTAGTGGTGATCATCGCTTCAATTTCCATTTCGAGGACCTCTACTTGCGGACAGAGATATGCACATCTCTGTTCCTTACTCTTTGTTAAGTTCATAACGATTAATATAACTAACTTTTTTGTTCTTGTTTCTTAGTTGTTGTGGGCTCCTCGAGCAACCAAAGTCGCGGGTGGGCGAGTCAAAGGTCGGAGCACTGAGGGCGCAGAAGCGAAAAAAGAGTAGGAGCAATGAAGTTCGACGATCACCTCGTCCGGGTTCTGTTTGACGCAACATATTTTTCAACCTTGCTGTTTGCAGGATTGTGCCGCTCTGCAAAGCAAGATGCCTCTTACATCTTTACAGCGCACGTCGCAACCTAAATACTGCTTTCAAACCGCCGTTATGTATGATAGATAAGCAAATTAAGGAAGGAAGACGACAAAGCACTTTTCCAACTCTTTTCATCGGCAAAAGTAGGACAAAAGCAACAAAGTCGCACTAGTGTTTTTTGTAAATTGAGAATATTTACAACTGATTAAGTATGTTGTAAATCAGCCATAAAGACTTAAAATTTGTGACCCGCAACAATACGATAGAACGTCAGCCAAAGGATCTTTAAGTCTAAAAAAAGCGAGCGATGTTCAAGGTAATAGAGGTCGAGCTCGAGCCGGCGCAGCATCTTCTCCGGCGTATCCGTATAGCCATTATAAAGCGTGGCATACGACGTGACGCCCGGGCGGATTTGATACAAGAGCGGATAGCGCTGATCTTGGCGCACAATCTGCTCAATATAGAAGCGTCGCTCGGGCCGCGGACCGATAAAGGCCATATCGCCGCGCAGGACGTTCCACAGCTGGGGCAACTCATCCAAATGATGCTCACGCAAGAAGCGGCCTACGCGCGTCAAACGGGGATCTTTCCGCCCACGACAAAGCTGAGGGCCGGCCGCTTCGGCGTCATTGTGCATGCTACGAAACTTATACATGCGAAAGGGACGGCCATAGCGGCCAATGCGCGTCTGCTTGAAGAGAGCGGGCGCGCCATCGTCAAGCCTCACGGCAAGATAGCAGGCCAGCATAATCGGCGCAAAAAGCAATAGGCAAAGGAGCGCGATGGCTATATCGGCCATCCGCTTCAGCAGGCGCTCTGCGCAGTTCATACCATCGGGTATTGCGGGTCTGATCGTATCTCTCTTCATGGGTTTGGGCCTCTCCCCGCAGCCCTTGCATAAGCGGGCGTCTGAGCGGCTTCGGGATCGTAATCGGCAGCGCGCAGCGGGTAGACGAAAAGGACCTCCGGCGCGGGCAACGCAGCAAGATCTGCCATAGGGAAGTCCCAAAACCTGCGCGGGGTCTGCATGAAAAAAACAGCAAAACAGGGGCTTTTATTGTCATCAGCACCCTATTTTTTTGCAAAAGTACAATGAAGAAATCAAAAATCGGCAGTTTGAGCCGACTTGATGTCATATTTTTTGATTCGGCCGACCCGTTTTCCGACAAACAGCCCGCCATCAAGCGCCACAAGAGTTCGGCAGGGAGCCGCCGAAACTTCGGCCGAGGAAGCCTCGCTCTTTTGCCTTTATTTTGAGCTTAGGCCTCTGATTTGTTATCTCTAATATGGCATATTAAAGCGCCCGCTTGTTGACCCATCCATCCCTTCATAACCATATTTTTGTTTACAAATGGCTACACTATACAAGGTTAACGTCCTTTTACTTCGTCATTTTTTTGCTCGAAATCGTCCGTAGTACCAACTTTTCCGCGCCTTGCGCCCACAAAAGTGCACCTACCAATAGTCAAGTCTTCGCTTTCGGAGAAGCATTGCCCCATTTTTCCCACACGCAGTTTTGAACAAAACGTTTACGCTCACGAGGGTAAGACTTTTTTATCACGAGCGCAAACCTTTATCCTCGAGAGCGCAAACCTTTATCCTCGTGAGAAAAAAGTCGACTGCCGATACTGCAACGCAAGAAAAGTCCATCGGCCGCGCTTCGAAAGTGAGTCGGCAGCCATAAAAGGCGAACTGGCCGCATCGCTACAAGCGCCGGCAGCGACCGCTGCGGCCGACTGCGAGGCGCGAAGCCTACGACGCCAAACACCGCGCCACACATTATATATTATATATAGGCCGGCGGCAATGATTAACGACCACCGCGCCGAGCGAAAGCTGACGACCGGAAAAAACCGGCGCAGCGGCAGGCTTCACGGGTAAAATCTGCGCGACGCCATGCCGACAGAAGGCTGCACCAAAAAGGCAAGAAGCGGCGGGCGATAAACAGGCCTGAATTTGCAGCCGACTTAAATAATTTCAACATAAGGCACAACTTGTAAGAAACGCCACTTTTCCCCTCGTAATGGGAAAAAGTTGGCCTCGAAACCAAAAAAAAGCCCTTTTTACCTCTTATTTTGTAGAAAAAAGATGGAGAAATGTAAGGTTATTTCTTTTTTGATTATCTTTGTAGCTGCTTAAGCAATAACAAAAGATAAATGGAAAAAGTTGATAAATTAGATTTGAAGATTCTGAGCATCATCTCCGGCAACGCTCGCGTACCGTTTAAGGACGTGGCAGCCGTATGTGGTGTTTCGCGTGCAGCTATTCACCAGCGCGTACAGCGCCTTGTTGAGAATGGCGTTATCACAGGTTCCGGCTTTACGGTGAATCCGAAGAGAGTAGGCTTTAGCACGTGCACTTATGTTGGCATTTCGCTTGCTCGCGGCTCGATGTATCGCGAAGTAGCTGAACAATTGGAGAAGATACCTGAAATTGTAGAGTGTCATTATACGACGGGCAATTATATGATGCTTGTCAAACTTTACTGCCACGACAACGAAGATCTTATGCAATTGCTCAATGGTAAGATCCAAAGCATAGAGGGCGTGACGGCAACGGAGACTTTGATCTCTCTGGAGCAGACCGTCTCTCGCAATTTCCCCATACCGGGCGCCGACTTTGAGCTCCCGCCGCGGCAACGCAAGCCGGGACGCCGTCCGAAGGATCCCATTAATTAATGTATTACGAAGGCGCTCTTCTCGGACTTTGCACGTTTCTTATCATTGGCGTGTTTCACCCGATCGTCATCAAGTCTGAATATTATTTCGGCACACGCGTCTGGTGGATCTTCCTTGTGATAGGATTAGCTTGCCTTGGCGCTTCGCTCTTTGTGGCCTCACTTTTTTGGTCTTGCCTATGCGCTATTCTAGGCGTAACAAACTTATGGAGCATCCTGGAACTATTTGAGCAAAAAGAACGCGTGAAGAAAGGATGGTTTCCCGAGAACCCGAAAAGAAAAAGCCGTAAAAGCTAAATTGTATCATCGTCGAAGGCCGAAAGGCTCTCGACGATGATTGTTTGCAACCACGACAAAGCGAACCCAAAACGCGCCACCATGGCCGCCCTCCCGGCCGAACGGAGAGAAACCTCAGCACTTCAAGCTGCGATCCGTAGCACGGACCTGCGTCGCCCCTTTTGTTTTGACGCGCGACAAGGACGGCTCACTCCATTATATATTGAGGACTATGAATTTCGATATTAAAGCTGATTATTTGTCGGTCACGGACCATTTTCCAAACCATTCCGCACGCCCAATCATAGGCATTACGGGCAATTTCGGCAAATATGGCTGCCAACTCGCCGAAGGCTATTACGCCAGCATCGAAGCGGCGGGGGGCATACCTTTGGTTATTCCGCCGTCGGACAACCTTCTGTTGCTGCTTTCTATGCTCGACCGCATCGACGGCTTGATGCTCTCCGGCGGAGCCGATATCAACCCGCTCTATTTCGGGGAAGATCCGCTGCCGGCCTTGGGCGAAATCAATCCGAAACGCGACCGCAGCGAATTACTTTTGATTCAGCTCGCCTATGATCGGCAGATCCCGATGCTGGGTATTTGCCGAGGCATTCAGTCGTTAGCCATAGCACTCGGCGGAACAGTGCACCAAGATTTGCGCACAGCTATGCCCGAACCGGCGCCGCTCCTCAAACACGACCAAGAAATGCCGCGCGGCGTACCATCGCACTATGTGACGGCTGAACCGAACTCCATCGTCGCTCGTCTGCTCGGCGAACGCTTTGCGGTCAACTCCGTGCACCATCAAGCAGTGGCCGATCCCGGAAATCGCTTCCGCACGACGGCTTATGCGGCCGACGGCGTCATAGAAGCCATCGAGAGTAACGAAAAGAAAAGCATCGTCGGCGTACAATGGCACCCCGAATGTTTTTTGCAAGAAGGCGACAAGAGCCAGCTCCCCCTCTTCCGCTGGTTTGTGGAAGAAGCAGAATCGTATCGCCGCGCCGTTGCCACACATCGCCAGATCGTGACGCTCGATTCCCACACCGATACGCCCATGTTCTTTGATCAAGGTGTCCGTTTCGTACAGCGCGACCCTAAAATCTTGGTCGATATGCACAAATTAACGGAGGGCCACATCGATGCAGTGGTTATGGCGGCCTATCTTCCGCAAGGCGAGCGCAGCGAAACGGGGCATCGCAACGCCGGCGCCAAAGCCTATCACTTGCTTGGAGCGATCAAGGCGATGGTCAACGAGACCAAGAACGCCGTTTTGGCCATCAGCCCCAACGATATTTTTAGGGCGAAAAACCATGACAAGCGCGCCGTCCTTCTGGGCATTGAAAACGGCTATGCCATTGGGCACGACCTCGCAAATATAGAACTCTTCCGTCGAGAAGGCGTGATTTATATGACGCTCTGCCACAACGGCGACAACGATATTTGCGATTCTGCCGTGCGCTCCAAGAACGAGCACAATGGTTTGAGCGACTTTGGTCGCGAAGTCGTGCGCGAAATGAACCGCGTCGGGATGCTGATCGACCTCTCCCACGCCGGCGAGAAAACCTTTTACGATGTCCTCAATTGCAGTAGCGTCCCCGTGGTCTGCACCCACAGTTGCTGCCGCGCATTATGCGACCATCCGCGCAACCTTACCGACGCCCAACTCCAAGCTTTGGCCGACAAAGGTGGCGTTGTTCAGATCACATTCTACAAAGGATTCCTGCGCGAAGACGGCAAAGCCACCATCGACGACGTCGTGGCCCACATCTTGCACGCGATAGACGTTGCCGGCATCGATCACGTAGGCATCGGCAGCGATTTTGACGGCGACGGCGGCGTACCCGGATTAGCGTCAGCCGCAGAAATGATCAACCTCACCCGCCGCCTGATGGCCGCAGGCCTAAGCCAGTCTCAGTTGCGCAAAATCTGGGGCGGCAACTTCATACATATTATGAGTCAGGCCCGCTTTCAGGGCGAAATCAAATTATAATCCACTCCCCCAACCCCATACGGCCTGCTTTCGAGCCCGCAATCCAACAAAAACATTCCGAATGAAACATACAGCAACCCTCCTCGCCACCCTCTTCGCCGCACTTCTGCTCAGCGCCTGCAAGTCCGGCAAGAGCGCCGACCAATCTACGCCCGCCGCCGACCTATCGGCCGTGCGTTTCAACGCCGATTCAGCCTTCGCCTTCGTAAAAGCCCAGTGCGATTTCGGCGCCCGTGTCCCCAACAGTCCGGCCCACGACCGCTGCGCCGCCTATATCGTCGCGCAGTTCAAGCGCTACGGCCTGCAAGTCCAAGAGCAGAAGACCACCCTCAAAGGCTGGGATGACAAGCAATTGAAATGCAACAACATCATTGCCTCCTACCGCCCCGAACTCAAGGACCGCATCGTCCTCTGTTCGCATTGGGACAGCCGCCCCTGGGCCGACGCCGACCCCGATAGCAGCAAGCACCATGAACCCGTGATGGCCGCCAACGACGGCGCGAGCGGAGTAGCCGTTTTATTGGAAATTGCCCGCCAAATCAAGGAAATCAATCCCTCGTATGGGATAGATTTTGTCTGCTTCGATACAGAAGATTACGGCGCACCCTACTGGGGCACGCAGAGTCCCGACCAGCAAGACTGGTGCTTAGGTTCGCACTATTGGGCCTCAAATCTGCCCAAGGGCTACAAGCCTCGCTGCGGCATACTCCTAGATATGGTTGGCGGAAGTGACGCTCGCTTCCCCTTCGAGTATTTTTCGATGAAATACGCGCAAGACGTCGTAGCCCGCGTGTGGGCTGCCGCAGCGTCAGTTGGCGCCGACAATCTTTTTGTGCAAGACGATGGCACAATGGTAGAAGACGACCATATCCCGATGAACCAAATCGCAGGCATTCCGACCATTGATATCATCACCAACACGGGCACAGGATTCAGCGAAACCTGGCATACGACGCGCGACACGCCGGAAAACATTTCCGTCGACGTATTACGCGGCGTAGGGCAGACGCTCATTCAGTTCCTACACGAAGAAAACAGCCGCGCGAAGTAATTTTGCAGCCCGCGAAAGCGCAAATCTCACGCAGCATCTCCCAACTTAAAAATACACACAATGACGATCAACGAAATACAAGACGAAATCATCGAAGAGTTCTCTCTGCTTGACGACTGGATGGACCGCTATCAGCTCCTCATCGATATGGGTGAGGGTGAGGAAGCCCTGCCCGCCGCCGACAAAACCGAAAGCAATCTTATCGATGGTTGCCAAAGCCGCGTCTGGCTCGTATGCGACGAGCACGACGGCCGCTTACAGTTTCGCGCAGAGAGCGATGCACTCATCGTAAAAGGCATTGTCAGCCTGCTTATTCGCGTTATGACGGACCATACACCCGACGAAATACTCGCTGCCGACCTCTATTTTATCGACCGCATCGGTTTGCGCGAGCATCTCTCCCCGACCCGTTCCAATGGGCTCTTGGCTATGGTCAAACAAATGCGAATGTACGCTTTAGTATATAAGACAAAAGCGGCCCAATAAGTCATACACACATTACCTACGAGGCATCTATGGTTGCACAGTGCTGCCGTTGATGCCTCAATCTTTCGATATGCGCCGATTTGCGTCCATTCTCCTCTTGCTCAGCCTGCTGTTACCCTTGACTCGCCCCGCGTTTAGCCAAGGTTGGGAGGCGGGCTACGCCAACGGACGTATGATCGGCATTGACCCCTACATAAAGGTCACTCGCGGCGGACCGATCCACGGCTTCGAAGGCGCATATATTTATATACCGCGCGCTACGGCCGATGGCTACGACGCGGCTTACGGGCACCCACGCTTCCGCTTCGGCCTGCAAGTCATCGATTTCTCGCGCATCCGTTTGAAAGACCCCGACTTTCGGCCCTTGGCCGCCCCATCGCGTTTGGGCGCGTCGATCCTGCTCTTTGCCGCTTTCGAGCGCCCACTACTCCGCACGCCGCAAGGGTGGAGTTTGGATTATACACTGGCCCAAGGCATCAGTCTGAACACGCACAAATGGCATCGCACGCGCAATCCGGAAAACGAAATGTTAGGTTCGCGCTTCGCGATCTACTTTGGCGCGGGCCTTCACGTCGCCTATCGGCGCGGCGGGTGGGAATTTCGCGCCGGCCCCGACTTCCTTCATCTTTCCAACAGCGCGCTCCATCGGCCTAATAAAGGGGCAAACGCCTGGCTGTTTCAGACCTCCGTGCGCCACTACTTCGATGCCGCTTCGCCCGACAGCCTTACGCACCTAAAAATCCCCTTTACCGACCGCGGCTTCTTGGTCGATGTCGATTATCGTTTAGGTTTGAAAACGTCCGTCGGCGAATGGCTCTACGACCACAATGCGGAACGCTACGGCAACCCAATCCGCTATGGTTCTTACGGACTCTACGCCTCTCACGGCTTAGGTTTGGGCCTCCTGTATCGATACAACTTAAAGTATGCTTCGGGTCTCGGTCTCGACCTCACCTATGAGCCTTACGCCGGTCGTATTGAAGTGCAAAACCCCGCACGCCCTCACGACATCGGCAAGACGACGATCGGCCTGAGTCTGCGCCACGAAGCCCGCTATCGGCGCTTGGCCGCCACCTTCGCCCTCGGCGTCTACCTACTCCGCCCACTGAAGCGCTACGCCTTGACCGACGAGGAGTACGGCTACTACGAGCGCGTCGGCCTCCGTTACGATTTCCCCTGTGGCCTGCATACGGGTTTCAACATCCACGCCCACCGCACGAAAGCCTATGCCGGCGAGTGGTACGTTGGCTTTCGCTTCGCACCACGCAAGCGAAAACCGATCGTTCCCTACCACCCATAGTTGCCAATTCCGCATTTTGCATTCCCCAAGTACCAGGCCACCGACCCCGCCGGCGCAAACTCTCAAACGAACAACGCAAAATGCCTCCAACAAGTGTAGGCCGCTCATCGAGAAAGGCTCATTTCCCTTTCCTCCTCACCTAAATTCCTTATTACACGTCCACACATAGCCCACGCAAAATCTCATCATACACAAACAAGCGTCCAAACGCTGACAATGCCAACCTACTTCCGCAACCACACATTCGCAAATAATCCCACAAAACTCCAACCCTGCACACGCTTACTCCTAAACGCTAACCCGGCCAACCAATTTTCGCAACCACACATTCGCAAATAATCCCACAAAACTCCAACCTTGCACGCGCTTACTCCCAAACGTTAATCCTGCCAACCTATTTCCGCAACTACACATCCGCAAATAACCCCATCGGGGTTAGTCTTTTGGCAGGGCAGGGTTAAGGGGCGAAGCGGCTTAACCCTGCCTAACGCGCCCCAACGTTGACAACCCCTTAGGGTTGGTCTTTCAAAAACATCCACTCGTCCAAACGCAACGGACACCCTCCAAATAACAATCGACAAGATCAACGACTTGCGTCGTTAGTGACTAAGTTGCCGCTACGTTCCTCAGCCCTGCCATGATAAAAGACCAACCCTATGGGGTTGAGCACGATGTATGCTTGCTTATCCAGGGTTAAGCCACGCTGTGCCTTAACCCTGGCCTGCCAAAAGACCAACCCTAAGGGGTTGTGGTCGCTATTTATTGCATCGGGGTCGAATTATGCTCACCCTATTGTTGTATAAATGCACATTAGATTTGACCTACTAATCATTTCAAACAATGCCGACATTCTTCTATCTACAAAGCCTCCCATCAAACCTCATGATTACAATACCATGGCTTCGGTTGTTAATACGCAACTCCGCCCGTCCACGCCCACCGCCGCAAATAACCCCATCGGGGTTAGTCTTTTGGCAGGGCAGGGTTAAGGTGCGAAGCGGCTTAACCCTGCCTAACGCGCCCCAACGTTGACAACCCCATAGGGTTGGTCTTTCAAAAACATCCACTCGTCCAAACGCAACGGACACCCTCCAAATAACAATCGACAAGATCAACGACTTGCGTCGTTAGTGACTAAGTTGCCGCTACGTTCCTCAGCCCTGCCATGATAAAAGACCAACCCTATGGGGTTGAGCACGATGTATGCTTGCTTATCCAGGGTTAAGCCACGCTGTGCCTTAACCCTGGCCTGCCAAAAGACCAACCCTAAGGGGTTGTGGTCGCTATTTATTGCATCGGGGTCGAATCATGCTCGCCCCATTGTTGTATATATGCAATTGTCGATTGGTTTCTTTATGGATTAGCTTAAATGCGATACGCTTCACAACACAAATTCCTCAATAGAACTTGCACCGCTTCTGCCTAAGTCAAACTACCAATGCTTCCCCGCTTAATCTAATCCCAATACACTCAACCCATATTTCGCACAATCCCTCCACCAACGCCTTCTGTCGCAAATAACCCCATCAATCCTCACATCTTGCACCAAATGAACCTCGAACGCCGACACGAATTTCCCAATCTCCACAACCAACGCCGCAAATAGGCCCAACAAATTCGCCCCACACGCCACGCAATTCCACCCACTAACGCTTCCCGCCTCAAATAACCCCATAGGGGTTAGTCTTTTGGCAGGGCAGGGTTAAGGGGCGAAGCGGCTTAACCCTGCCTAACGCGCCTCAACGTTGGCAACCCCTTAGGGTTGGTCTTTCAAAAACATCCAATGATCGAAACGCAACAGATAACGGCAAACCATAAACGATGAAAACCCATATTTCCCTCACATAATCATCAACTTACAAACACTCCCATCCCACGCCCGACCTTTTTTATCACGATAACACACCTTTACGCTCACGATAAAAACAGCTTACGCTCGTGATGAAAAAGGTTTACCCTCACGACCAAAAACATAATAGTTGGCCGCAAGCGCTTAAAAAAATAGGCTTTGCTGCGTTTTTTGCCAAATCCCATCCTCGCTTTTCCAAACAAAAAATCGGGGCGGCAGGTGTTCCTGTCGTCCCGATTTATATAGGCAGGCCGCAAACGGGTCGCGCGGCCTTAATAATAATTGCGCCTAAAAATTATTCCTTTGCGCCGACTTTAACAATCTCAACTTTGAAAATCAAAGTGGAATATGGCGGAATGCTACCCGTACCTTTCTCACCGTAAGCCAAATTGTAGGGAAGGTAAAGCTCCCACGTGCTGCCCTCAGGCATAAGCTTGAGCGCTTCTGTCCAACCTTTAATCACTTGTGTCGGCTTGAACTTGGCTGTCTGGCCGCGCTTGAAAGAGGAATCGAAGATGGTACCGTCCGTCAGACGACCTTCGTAGTTGACCTCAACGAGCGTTGAATCAGTAGCCAAAGCACCCTTACCGGCTTTCAAGATGCGGTATTGCAAACCTGAAGGCAGGGTAACGACGCCTTTCTTCTGCTTGTTGGCCGCAAGGAAGGCTTGATTTTCGAGTTTGTACTTGTTCTTGTAAAAGTTAAACTGACGCTCGACGATAGCTTGTGCGCTATCTTCGCGCAAGGCGTGTGGGCGCCTGAGAACCACATCTGCAAGGCCGCGAACAAAGGCTTCCTTACTCATATACGTGGTATCGGACTTTCCCGTTGCGGCCTTGTTGACCTCGGAAATGACGCGTTCGTCGTTCATTTGCGCGATTTTTAAGCCGGCAGCTTGAGCTAAGATCAATTGGGCTTGCTGTTTGGGCGTGTTTCCTTGCATCATCTTGATGGCTTCTCCGAGATAAAGCGAATCTACGCCTTCTCGCTTCATCAAATAGTCGCGCAAAGATGAACCTTGGGCAACACCCATCGCATAACTAAACTCTTCTGCGCCTACAGGTTTGATCTGCGTGGCAGCAGCTTCAACTGTGGCAGCTTTTTTCGGCGCTTTCTTGCGCTTCTGAGCCATCGCGCTGCAAACGCATGCTGCCAGCGCGATGACGAATAGTGATCTGAGTTTCATAATATCAATCGGCGTGATTTATTATTTCACGGAGATGAGCTTCATCTTAAAGATAAGCGTGGAGAAAGGTGGAATGTTCTGGCCGGCACCGCGTGCGCCGTAACCCACTTTCCAAGGAATGTAAACCTCCCACTCGCTTCCGGCCGGCATATGCGTAAGCACGACTTGCCAACCCTTGACTACGGCGTTGACAGGGAAGGTCACGGGCTTCTCTGACTTGTCGAAGATGGTGTCATTAATGAGGCGGCCTTCGTATTGTACCTCTACGGTCTGGTTTTCTTTGGCGATTGGGCCGTTGCCTTTGGTAATTTCTTTGTAAAGAACGCCTTCGGGCAACTTCTGAATGCCGGCTTCTTTGGCTTTATTGGCCATATAAGCTTCGTTTTTCTGCTTGTCGGCGCCGTGTTGCTTAGCCATCTCAACTTCTGCTGCGGCATTGATGCGCTCTTGGATGTACTCGTTGGCCGTTTCGCGCGTCAATGGCTTGCCTTTATATTGCATTGAGCTCTTGTGATTGAGCGCATCGTAAACGCCGGCCAGATAGTTGGCGGTGCTAATCTTCTTCGTGCTGTCGGTAGCATAGATCTGCTGCTCTACGCCGGGAAAGAGGTTGTCCGCAATCTGCAAGCCCATCATCAAGCCAAGCGACTCTGAAAGTTTTTTGCTGTTGCCGCGTGACTTCAAACCGTCCTTTAGACCTTCAAAAAACTTGTCCAAGTTCTTCGCTGCCACGCCGGAACTTTGCATCATCTGCTTCGCGCCGGACACAGCCGTGAAGCCCATATCGTAAGCCAGCTTCTCAAACTCGTCATCCTTCATCTTAATGCTGTCTTTTGACTGCATTAGCTTCGTCATTTTATCGTTGAGTGCCTTGAAAGCTTTTTCTATTTCGGCGTCCGTCTTCTTTTGTCCGTCCTTAAAGCCTTCAATGAACTTGTCAACATTGACTTTCTTTTTTGTTTTCTCACCAAAGAGTTGCTGTTCTATGGTTGGGAAAGTTTGTTGCGTCATCATCATGCCCGCTTGCAAGCCAAAGAAATTTGCTTGCTTGGTCGTATCTTTGGCCATTTTAAGACCTTCTTCCATACCATCAAGGAGCTTATTGTTGTCAATCTTGATGGTGCTGTCAGGAAATGCCATCGCAAGCTGCGCAGAATCGGGCGCGGTGGCCATTCCGAGGGCATAGCTTAGCGAATCCACGTCGTTCTTTAGCGACGCTGTGTGTTTGGAGCAGCTCACGCCCATCAAGGCTGTGAGCAACAACATGGAAAGAACTTTGAATTTCATATTGTGTTTTGAAATTATCGGCCTCGCCCGGCGCGGTTTTAATCGCGCTGTTTGCTGCGCCGTGCTCAAGGCGTGCCGGATAGGTTAAAGATATTTGTTCGTGTGATGTATTTGTAAAATATTGGAGTCAGCGTTCTGCCGATCAGGACTTTGCCGGACCACAGGAAGTCGGGCGCATTAGCTACCCGCACCGCCTGCCGCGCGATCAATCCCGTCGAGCTGAATCTTGAATATAACGTTGGCAAAAGGCGGAATTGGTCCTGTGCCCTGCCCGCCGTAAGCTTTATCGTAAGGGACGTAAACTTCCCAAACGCTGCCCACAGGCATATGCGTCAAAGCTATTTTCCAGCCTTCTATGGCCGTGCCGACGCTCATTTTAACCGGCTTGCCCGGCTGCCGCTCTATGGAGGAGTCGAAAACCTTGCCGTCAACGAGCCGCCCTTCGTATTCTACTTCGACAATGGACGTATCTGAAGGAATTGCGCCCCCACCGGCCTTGATCACGCGATAGAAAACGCCGCCCGGGAGTCGTTTTATGTCTTTTTGGCTCGCCAATTGCTTCAAGTAAGCATCGGCGGCTTTCTTCTGCGGACCGTATTGTGCCTCCAAAGCCTTTGAAGCCATCAGTTTTACGCGCTTATCGGCGTCCTGTCCGGCCAATGTCGGCGTAAGCTCCTGCCCATTTATTTTAAAGGCCGACTTCTTATGCAACCCTGCGGAGAAGCCTGCAAGAAAGTTTTTCAAACTGAGCATACGCGTCGTATCGCTGCCGAAAACCTGACGCTCAATTGTTGGAAACATCTGCGTCTTTATCTGCAATCCGGCTTGCACGCCGGCATAGTAAGCCATTTGTTTCTTATCATCGCCGGCCAGCGAGCCGTCTTTCAGGCCGCGGATAAAGTCGTCGACATATTGAGAATCAATGCCCATCTGCCGGAAATAAGCCTCAATGCCTTGCGTATTGGCCATACCGATCTCATAACTGAGCGTATCCACATCGGTTTTCATCTCAGCCCTCGGCGCACTTTTATGGCAAGATGCGAGAAAGATGCCGCCAAGCAACGGTAATAAGAATAAGCGCTTCATTGTAGCAAACTTTATTTAACCTTGATCAATTCGATATCAAAGACCAGCGCGGCATAAGGCGGAATCTGCTGCCCTGCACCGTGCGTGCCATAAGCCAGGTTATAAGGAATGAAGAGTCGATACTTAGCTCCTTCAGCCATAAGCTGCACGCCTTCCGTCCAGCCCTTGATCACTTGGTTCAAACCGAAAGTAGCCGTCTGGCCGCGTTTATAAGATGAGTCGAACACCGTACCGTCGATCAAGCGGCCCTCGTAATGACACTCCACCGTGTCCGTTGCCGTCGGCTTACGTCCGATAGCGCTACGCAAAACCTCGTATTGCAGACCGCTGGGGAGCACGGTAACGCCCTCTCGCTTCGCATTGTCAGCCAAGTAGCGTTCTCCGGCTTCGCGCATAAACTTACCGCGCTCAGCCTCCTGCTGTTCCATAAACTGCTGCACGAGCATTTGCGCTTCCGTTTCGCCGATTTCCGGCTGTTCTCCTTTCAAAATATCGTCGATGGCTTTGCTGAAATCAGCCGTTACGAGGCTGTTCACGCCCAAGCCCTTAAGATTATTGGCGATGACTACGCCCAATGCATAACTGAGTTTGTCCATTTTCTCTATTGCTATCTTACTTTTTATCGGGCAAATGTACAACTTTTTTCGCTACCTTTGCGCAGTAGCCTATAAATTTAAGCAAGTATGAGACAGAAATTAGTTATTCTCTCAGGAGCCGGTATGAGCGCCGAAAGCGGCTTCAGTACTTTTCGCGACTCTGACGGTCTTTGGGAGCGATATCCCGTGGAGCAGGTCGCTACGCCCGAAGGCTGGCGGGCAGATCCCACTTTGGTGACAAACTTTTACAACTATCTGCGACGCCTGCTGGTTGATGCACGCCCCAATGAGGGCCACCGCGGACTAGTTGCCTTGGAAGAGCAATTTGATGTGACCATCGTAACACAAAATGTGGACGATCTGCACGAACGAGCCGGCAGTTCGCACGTTATTCACCTCCACGGCGAACTCATGAAAGCATGCAGTTCGCGCGATCCTGACAACCCACGCTTATGGCAGACGCTTACTCCCGAACGCGTGGAGATACATCCCGGCGAGTTGGCCGCCGACGGCTCTTTATTGCGCCCTTGGATCGTATGGTTTGGCGAAGCCGTGCCCAACCTTGAGCAAGCAGCCAAAGAAGTGGCCAAAGCCGACATATTTGTCATCATCGGCTCATCCTTAAATGTTTATCCCGCAGCCGGATTGGTGCGTCATGTGCCCGACGGGGCCCAAATTTTCTTGATTGACCCTGCCGAAGTGTGCGTCCCTTCCAACCGCACGATCACCGTCTTGCGCCTACCGGCCTCCGAGGGCGTGAAAGAATTGCGCCGGCGCCTGCTTCCCGAATCTGAGATCTGACCGCCAAAGTGCGAAATTCTTATTTGCTTCATTTTTTCTCACGAGGATAAGCCTTTTTTATCACGAGCGCAAGCCTTTTTTATCGTGAGCGCAAACAGTTTTTATCACGATAAAAAACAATGCAAGCGGGATATGGCGGCGAAGTGGACGACTTAAAGCATTGATTTATGGAGAAATATAAACCATAAAACAAGAACGAAAGTCTTTGCGCTTACGGCAGTCGATATGGATCTTGAGACTTTTTCGATGAAAATCGGCGATGTGCAGAGCAGGAAAGCGCCTCGCGGCCTACCTTTTAGTCGCAAGTTTGCCAAAAGCAAACCTGCATACTTGTTATATTCTATCAGATTTTTCTGACAATTCGTCATTCGAAACAAATTATCAACACACACGCGCCCCAATGGATAGTAGTATACACGGCAAGCCCTATGTCAGCTTGGAAAAGCAGATGGAAAGAAAGAGAAACGGCTCTCTTTTCGCCTCAAAGACAAGACTTTAAGCAGCTACGAACTGAACCTGCTTTTTCGAAAAGGCATAAAAAAAGGGATACCTCTGTATCCCAACCTTGTTAACCTTAAATCTAATACTATGAAAAACACGATGCAAAGATACAAGGTTTGGATTCAGAATGCAAGTAATAAGACCTATTTTCTTTCAACATTAAGATTTTTTGCAGGATATAGAAACTTATATGCAATATCCACTTTGCAATATTTCCGTTTCCAAGACCTTAAAAATCAAATCCTGCTCAAAACCGCGCCCGGCTGCGTAGCGGATGAGTTTTTGCTGCAACTCATACGCAGAATCCGCTTTGACGCTTCTCTTCTTTGCCTGTAAGAGATTTTTCAGCGTATCGTAATAGACCTCTGCATCTATCTCCGCAAGCGCTGCTTCGATCTGCTCGCTCCCAACTCCCTTCAGCGCCAACGCCTGTCGCGTCTTGAAGCGCCCCCAGCGGTCGTAGAGCGTTTTGTCGTGGACAAAAGCTCGCGCATAACGCGCTTCGTCGATGTAACCTTCAGTTTCGAGCCGATTGAGCAAGGTTTCTGCATCAGCGTGCGTCAGTCCGCCTTCGATAAACTTGCGCGCCCATTCGGATCGACAGTATTCTCGCTGCGCACAGCGGGCTGCTGCACGTTTGTAAAGCTTTTCGGGTAAAATTTTCTCCTTTGTCATTTCTTCAAAAACGCTCGGCAAACGAACCATAAGTGCTGCTTCAGCGCCGTGTCCCAACCGAAGTGGGTTGCCATTATGCGTAGGCGCTCCATCAAGCTGCGACGATGATTGCGCGTAGTAGTCCCTTCACTCAAATAATTGGCCACGACGAGGTGTGCATTCAAGAGTTTCAAACCGCGGCGTTCGGCTTCTTGCATAATACGCAAAGTCCAATCGTAATCAGCCGAGAATCGGTAGTTCGTATCATACAAACATTCGCGGGCCAAATCAGTGCGCGCAAAAAAAGCTTGGTGACAGACGAGCATTCCCTCCTTAAAGTCGCGCCACGATAAGCGCTCCGGTGGTGTCAGACGCCGACGCCGCAAAAAATTGCCAAAGCCATCGACCAAGTGAGTATCGCCATAGACCACGGCCGGCTGGGCCTCCTCTTGCGAAATGGCGCAAACGATGCGTGAAAGCGTATCAGTCGCGTAAAAACAATCGCCGGCGTTAAGAAAAATCACATAGCGCCCGGTCGTTAAGCCCAAGGCTTTGTTCATAGCATCGTAGATACCTTTATCAGGTTCGCTCAGGCAGTTTATTTCATGCTTGATTGGCGCCGTACTGTTGCGCTCCATATAATGATGTATGCGATTCAGCGTGTCGTCGGTCGAATTTCCGTCGATGATCAAGTGCTCTACATAAGGATAATCCTGCTCCTCGACGCTGTTAATCGTGCGCCCGATGAGAGCGCCTGCGTTGTAGGCCACGGTGGCTACAGTTATTTTCAAAGGTTGACGTGCCATAGTCGGACAGTATGCAGCTCAACGGCAGCAGCATACATATATAGCTGGTTTAAGATGTTTCATAAATAGCGCGATAACGCGCTGCCACGCGCGCTGCTCCATAGTTGGTTTCCGCCTTGCGGCGCGCATTGAGCGAAAGTTGGGGATAACTGCTCGTCGTTAAGACCTCAAAGAGTCGGCGCGCCAACGTTTCGGCGTCAGCCAAGGGTACTAAATAGCCGTTGAGCTCATCGTCTACCATCTGCGGCAGACCTCCGACGCGGAAGCCCACGCAAGGCAGGCCGCAAGCCATCCCTTCAGCAATCGTGTTGGGCAAATTATCCATCAAAGTGGGCATTGCCAGCACGTCGGCCGCTCTGTATAAGAGTCGCATCTGTTCTGCTTGCGAAATATAGGCCTGCGGATAAACCGAACAAGGGAAGCGCTCCGCCGCTATCGCGGCTTCGCGGCCCGCCAAGACGACGCCCCAATCGGCTTTTCTCTCAGGCTGCGCCGCTATCAAATGGTTGGCAGCTCCAATCAGGTGTTGTATGCCTTTTTTTTCATCCGTCACGCGATAAGCCACAAAGAGAATCAGCCGCTTATCTTGCGGCAGGCCGAGCGCAGCCCGCGCTTCGGCTTTGCTACCGGGCGAAAAGAATTGCGTATCGATGGCGTTGGGGACGCTAAACACTTCCGAAGCTTGCAACAGGGGGGCTTGGCGGGCCAGATCAGCAAGCCAATTGCTGCAAGCCACAATCTTCAAGCGCGCCGAACCGTAAGTTCGCTTTTTTTTCTCAAACGTTTGCCGCGATAAGTCCTGCGCCGCAGGTCGCAAAAGCTTAGGACAATTACCGCAAGAAGCCAGCCAGCCGCGACAATCTTCGGCGTGGTGGCAAATACCTGTGAGCGGCCACATATCATGTAGCGTCCACACAACTTTTTTTCCCGCCTTTAGCAGCTGCGCAACAGAGGCTAGGCTCATCATACCCTGATTGATCCAATTCAGATGCACGACATCAGCCTCTTGCACCAAAGTTTGGCGCAAAATGTTCGTACCAAAAGCGGCCGTATCTACGACAAAAAGATTTCGCCGTCTGAATCCATTGGCCGCCCATACGCCGGCGCGCTCAGCAAAGAAGTTAAAACGCTGCTGAAATCTACCCGGCAGCGCCACGACGTGCGGATCGGCCGACGTTTTGTCGCGCACGAGCATCGTCGCGTCCAGTCCGTCGCTTCGCAAAGCCTGCATCAGGCGCTTCGTAGCAATAGCCGCGCCGCCCATATTCTCAGCTGTATTTACAAGAACTATCTTCAAAGCGAAAAAGTCAAGGAGTCTGCGCCCCTATATATAATAATGACTCGACAAAGGTAATGAGAAAAAGCCGCGCCGCCAAGTTTCTATCGATTCCGAAGCGTCGCGAAGGCCGCGAGAGCCACCCTGCGGCGCGCGAGACTTTCCTGCCGGCCGCGCGGCCTTGTTGCCCCAAAAGCTCGCTCCGACAAAACCGCCGCACCGTCCGTCGCGCCGCCGCCCACACCAAAGTCTGTCGGCGCACAGCCCGAAAAAACGCCGCACAAATGGATACAAAACGCGCACAAACGCAACAAAAACTAACAAAAACGCAGGAAAAATTTAGAATCTTCTTTCATTTTCACCCTTCATATACATTCTTTTCGTATATTAGCCGCAAATAAACCTCCTTAAATTGGTATAACGTAAAAAAACACCCCGACTATGGACACCATCGCCTCCCTTTGGATGCAGCTTTGGAGCGACACGCAGACGCTCCATCAAGCCTTGACCATCCTCATCTTTGTAGTTACGATCATTTTCTTTTTAATTGGCAAAATCAGGTCCGACATTGTCGCCCTCGGCTGTATGGCTGCGCTCATGCTCTGCGGGATTGTGACGCCCAAGGCCGCGCTCAGCGGTTTCGCCAACACGGCCGTCATCATCATGGTCTTCCTTTTCGTCGTCGGAGGTGCCATTTTCCAGACCGGATTGGCCAAGTATATTGCCGGGCGCTTCCTCCGTCTGGCCGGAACCAGCGAGAAAAACCTCTTCTTTGTCGTAATGATCGTCACCGCAGTTGTAGCCGCCTTCGTCAGCAATACGGGTACCGTCGCCATGCTCCTACCTATCGTCCTCGCCATGGCCAAAACGGCGGGCGTAAATCCATCCCGCTTGATGATGCCTTTGGCTTTTGCCTCGAGTATGGGCGGAATTTTAACCCTCATCGGTACGCCGCCCAACTTGATTGTCGATGATTACCTCCGCGACAACGGGCGTCCGGGCTTCGGCTTCTTCGAATTTACGCCGATTGGCCTCGTCCTGCTCCTCGTGGGCTTGATCTGCCTCTACCCGCTCGCAAGTTTTTGCTTTCGGCCAAGGGAAAGGGCAACGAGGATGGAAACGACGACAAATCTCTCAACGAATTGCTCCACGAATATTCGATCGACAACAAAATATATCGCCTACAGATCAAAGGAGAGAGCCATCTCGTGGGCCATTCCGTTGGCGAACTCGAGATCCACCAGCGTTACGACGTCCGCTTACTTGAAGTAAGACGCGCCAGAAAGTCGGCTTTTTTCAATGCCCACTTGCAAGAAGGCGTCTTGCCCGATACAATTTTCCGCCTCGGCGATACGCTCTACGCCGTGGGCAAGCTGGAGAGCATCGAGGCCTTTGCCAAGCATTGCGCGCTCACTATTTGCCACGACAAACAAGATGAAGAGAACAGCCAATTAGACTTCTACGAGCTGGGAATGGCTGAAATGCTGCTCCTGCCCGACTCCCATTTCATCGGCCAAACGCTACGGGGCATGCAGTTTCGCAAGAATTTTGGCGTCAACGTCGTAGCCATTAAGCGCGGCGACGAATATGAATACGACGAAATCCAAGATGTGCCATTAAAAACGGGCGATATGCTCCTCGTTCACGGTGATTGGCACGGCATAGAAGGGCTTTCTCGAAAGCGTCGCGAATGGGTTACGATCGGCCGCCCTCAAGATATAGCCGAAAATGAGCCGCTCACCCACAAAGCCCCCTTGGCCAGCATCATTATGATCTTGATGATTATCGCGATGGTCTTTGCAGATCAGATCGGCGTAGCGCCTGTCACGTCCGTCATTACCGCCGGCGTCCTCATTGTCTTGACGCGCTGCATCCGATCTGCCGATGCCGCCTATCGAGCCATAGGTTGGGAGAGCATCGTGCTCATCGCAGCGATGATGAGTATGTCTGTAGCATTGAGCGAGACGGGACTTTCAAAGATCATAGCCGACTCTATCGTCACCGGCCTCCAATCGTTCGGCCCTTACGGCGTATTGGCAGGCGTCTATCTCGTCACTTCGCTGCTCTCTACTTTTTTAAGCAATTCGGCAACGGCTATCCTGGTAGCCCCGATCGCTTGGGAAGCAGCCGCCAAACTGGGTGTCGACCCCCACGCCTTTATGATGACGGCCGCCGTGGCCGCAAGTGCCGTCTTCGCCACGCCGATCTGCACCCCGCCCAACGCCATGGTCATGACGGCCGGCCGATATACATTTGCCGACTATGCACGTGTGGGCCTCCCGCTCCAGCTTATTATGATGATCGCCTCGCTCTTGGTCATCCCCCTCTTCTTCCCGCTATAAGCAGAGCGGATCAGCCGTTGGACGCAGCCGTCTGAAATCGGCCGATGCTCCAAATAATAAAGCAACCGGCGCACGCGATTTCTCCGTGCGTCGGTTTTTTGCCTATCGAGGAGCAGCTTTTTTTTGCTGCACACGCACGCTTTTAGAGCAACAATGCGCCCGCGCCCCTCCCGCATAGCCTGCGCAAGGGTTCTGAGGCTTTGCCTAACGATTCCAACGCATTATCTATCTATAAAACATTGATTTCAAAACGCACAACGCTAATCCGCACGGGGCCTCGCATCGGTTTCAGACGTTTTTCATCACGAGCGCAAACCCTTTTTATCACGAACACAAACCTTTTTTATCGTGAGCGCAAACCCTTTTCATCACGACAAAAAGCATCCGTGCCCCACGCTTCAAGCTCCAAGTTGGAGTAGGCCGTAGAGCAAAATCAAGTCCTGCAATCTTATTTTGCAGACCTGCTCATTTCCCCGCAGTGTGCAGATCCCTCGGCGATCAACGCAAGACATTCAGAAATACGTAAAAAGGATGAAAAGCCTTTGCCTATCAAGCCGTTTGCCTTACTTTTGCAGCTTGAATGATGATATAATTTATGAAAATTCGCATTTCCTTCGCTTTATGTTTGCTGCTCGCGGCCCTTTTCTCCACCTCTTGCATCCGCGAAGAGGCCGCTAATGCAGAATGCGACATTCTTGCGGTCGATAGCACTTGGCTTGCTGCGCAGCCCGCGGGATTTATTACGGGCAATCCGCTGATTCGCAACAACAGCGTTACGTTCTTGGTGCGTAAAAATGCCGACCGCACGCACCTGAATCCGGCTTTCCACATCACGCCGCGCGCCCGGCTCTTTTATAAGGACGCTGCGGGCAAACGCCCCTTTGACGCGACGGAATATCATGACTTCACTGCACCTCAAACTTACGTCGTGGTCTCTGAAGACGGCGCTTGGGAAAAGGAATATAAAGTGAGCTTTGAAGATCCGCAACCCATCGACAGCACAGACTTTGAGCATTTTGGCTACGATGAGCGCACGCAATATCAAATTCTGTATCAAACGCAAACGGATGGTAGCTTGAACGCCAACATCTGGGCCAGCGGCAACGCGGGCTTTGCGCTGACCGGCATGGCCCACACGCCGGAAGATTACCCGACAACCTTCGTCGACGGCGGACTGATGGGCCGCTGCGCAAAGCTGGAGACGAAGAGCACAGGCTCGTTTGGTAGTCGCGTGAAGATGCCCATAGCCGCCGGCAACTTGTTTATTGGCGAGTTTAAGGTAGCCCAAGCGATGCTCTACCCGCTCAAAGCCACGCGCTTTGGCCTCCAATTGGTCAAGAGCGAGCCACTTTCGCTCAGCGGATACTATAAGTATAAGGCGGGAAATACGATGACCGACAAAAACGGTCAAGTCTTGGCGGGCCGTAAAGATACGTGCGACATTTATGCCGTACTCTACGAGGTCGATCCAACCCACTTCGTGCCGCTGCAGGGCGATGATGTGATGAGCAATCCGCGCATCGTCTCCATCGCAAGGCTCGATAATCCCGGCGAACCCAACCAATGGACGCACTTTAGCGCGCCCTTCCGCCACCAAAATGGGAAGTCGTTTGACGCCGGCCGTATGCGGCGCAACGGATACGCCATCGCCATCGTTATGACGTCGAGCCGGCAGGGCGCATTCTTTGAGGGCGCCATCGGATCCACACTCTATGTCGACAATATTAAGATTACGTGGAAGCAATGAAAAGACGCTCTATACTCTGCACCCTACTTGCCGCTACGCTCTTCGGCTCTCTTTCGGCCCAGACGGCAGATACGCTTGACGTAAATGGCGCGGCGCCTTCAAAACGCTACGCAAAGGACACGGATCGCAACCTGATTCGCGCCGCACTCAAAGGGTGGCACGTCTCGATCGGAGCCGGTATCGCAATGGGCGGTGCTGCGCCGCTCCCGATGCCACGCTCGATTCGAAAAATCGAAGGCTATGATCCGCTACTCAACCTCTCGATCGCCGGCATGGTACATAAGCGCTTCGATCATTCACCCTTCGGACTCAATATCGCATTGCGCTTGGAAAATAAAGGGATGAAGACGCGCGCCGACGTGAAGAACTATCACATGGAAATGACGGCCGACGACGGGGGCTATATGGAGGGTGCTTGGACCGGACACGTGATGACGAAATACAAAGCTACGTATCTCACCGTTCCGATCACGCTGACTTATGACGTATCGCCGCGGTGGATACTCAATACCGGGCCCTATTTCAGCCTGCTGCTCGAAGGCAATTTCAACGGCGAGGCGTACGATGGCTATATCCGGCACCACAATCCTACGGGCGAAAAAGCCTACGTCTCGCACGCGACGTACGATTTCGGACGCAAGCTGCGCAAATTCGCGTGGGGCTGGCAGATTGGCGGAACTTTTCGCGCCTACAAGCATCTTTGCGTGACGGCAAATTTGGACTGGAATCTCAATGGTTTGTTCCCGACAGATTTTGAAAGCATCACCTTCCCGCTATATCCCATCTACGGCAACCTGGGCTTTGCTTATCAATTCTAAAAATCAGACGGCCGCAAACAAAACAAGGACATTTAACGACAACAATAAATTATGAAAAGAACATTACTCACCCTGCTGCTTTTAGTTGGCATCTTCGCGACGATTAAAGCAGAAGATTTGACACCCAAAGCTGAGGGCACGTACACCGGATCGCTCTTTATTTCGCTCGGATCACCGATTGACGACTCCGCAACGGGCTTGCCGAACCAGACGATCAGCATTGAGCGCATCGGAGAAAACCTCGTGCGCTTCACACTCAAGAATTTTTCCTTCGCAGCCGGAATGGAATTGGGCGACATCGTAATTGACCAAGTCAGCATTAAATCAGAAGCCGACAAAATTAAGTTCATCACGACTGCGCCCAAGAATGTATCTTTTATGGGCGGAGCCGTAGAAGCCAGCGTTAAACTCAACGGCGACAACAGCTTTATCCAAGGCGACAGCGCCAGCATCGACGTCGACGTAGTTTGGCTCAACGACGGCCAAGGCGGAAGCGGCACGCCGATCTACGTGCGTTTCGCCGGCAAGAAGCAGACTTCAGCCATCGAAAACGTGAAGGCCGACCGCCGCGATGCGAAACTTTACGACCTGCAAGGCCGCCCCGTTCAAGGAGAACCCAAACGCGGCGTCTTCGTACGCAACGGCAAGAAAGTAATTCTGCGTTAAAGCCCGCACAAAGCCTTACATCGCCGCGCGGAAGCACATCTTTCGGCGCGGCGATCGCATTTTCAGCCGCCCAAGTCCCAACATCCTCCGCCCAAGTCCCAACATAAAAACACGCATCACGCACCGCCGCATCACTTCTCCCCGCCTTCACGCGTTAAAACATTGAATTTGTTGTATATTTGCATAGAGATTGACGCTCAATAATCCCATATACAACAACAAAAAAGGAATTCTCGTGAAAAAAACCGTATATATAGCGCTCGCATACCTATTAAGCATCGTCTTACTCGTAGCTTTGATGCCACGACAAAAGAAAATCGCCTTCGATTATGAGGAAGGACGGCCCTGGAAACACCTTCCGCTAATCGCCAACTACGACTTCCCGGTCTACAAAAGCGAAGCTACGATCGCCATGGAGCGAGATAGCGCGATGAAAACTTTCCAGCCGTTCTACAGCGTCAACCTGCAGACGGCGCAGATCGAAGTGCGCCTCTTCAGGGCCGACTACAAAAAGGGAATGTTCCAGAAAGTGCCCGACAACTACGCACACTACATCGCCGAGATGCTCGCAAAAGTCTACGAAGCCGGAATCGTATCGACCGAGGGTATGAGCGAGCTGATGCGCAACGGCTCCACGGCCATCCGCATCGTAAACGGGAAAGAGGCCGTCTCAGTTCCCATCTCCGGCATCTACTCCACGCGCACCGCCTACGAGTATATTATGCACAACGATACGATCAATTATCGCCGAGATATACTTATGCGCTGTAATATCAACAACTATCTGACGCAAAATCTGCTTTACGACGTCAAACGAACCGACGGCGCGAAAGCAGATCTCATCAGCAGCATATCAGCGGCCAACGGAATGGTCCTCAAAGGCCAGCGCATCATCGACCGCGGCGAGATTGTCTCGGCGCGGCAAAAGCAATTGATCGACTCGTACACAAAAGAGAGCAAGCGGCGCAGCGAAATACGCACCGACTTCTGGGAGCAAGTCAGCGGGCAAGCGCTTTTGGTCTTCCTCATCTTGGGTTTCTTCCCCATTTATCTGAAAATGTTCCGCCCCGACTATTTCCGGTCGACCTCCACCTTGCTCTTTTTCTTCACGCTGCTCGTACTTTTTCCGCTGCTGACGTACAGCATCGTGCGTTTCTCCCTCGCGGCGGTCTACATTATCCCCTACGCCATCGTTCCCTTCTTTATCCGCATCTTCCTCGACTCGCGCACGGCCACGATGGCTCTGATCGTCGTCGTCTTGCTTTCGGCTATCGGGGTGCAGATGTCGTTTGAGTTTATCTTACTCCAACTCTACATGGGCCTTACCGCGATTTACGGCATCCGCGAACTGACGCAGCGCAGCCAGATCATACGCGTCGTCGGCTTAGTCTTTGTCGTAGGTCTGACGGCACAGCTTGGGCAGGATATGCTCGAGGGCCTCTCATTCTCCCAACTAAGTCTCTACCGCTACCTCTACATCACCTTCAGTTGTTTCCAACTTCTCTTTGCTTACCCCTTGATGTACGTCATCGAGCGCGTATTCCGCTTCACCTCGAGCGTGACGCTCATTGAGTTGACCAACATCAACCACCCCCTGCTTCGGCGTATGTCCAAGGTGGCCCAAGGTACGCTCAACCATTCTATGCAGGTGTCTAACTTAGCTGCCGAAGTGGCGCTGAAAATTGGAGCCAGCTCTCAGCTTGTTCGAACCGGCGCCCTCTATCACGACATTGGGAAGATGCTCAACCCACTCTTCTTCACGGAGAATCAGAACGGCGTCAACCCCCACGATGCGTTGGAAGCGAAAGATGGATTTTCGAAAGAGGAGCGCAGCGCACAGATCATCATCGGCCACGTCACGGAAGGCCTCCGCTTGGCTGAAAAGCACCATCTCCCGAAAAGCATCTGCAACTTCATACGCACGCACCACGGGCGTGGAAAAGTGAAATACTTCTACATACAATGGCAAAACGAGCACCCCGACGAGACGCCGCGCGACGCGCTTTTCACCTACCCGGGTCCTAATCCGACGACCAAAGAACAAGCTATTCTGATGATGTGCGACGCCGTAGAAGCCAGTTCGCGTAGCTTAAAAGAATACACGAAAGAGAGTTTGACCGAGCTGGTCAATCGCATCATCGACACGCAAGTGGCCGACGGCGCCTTCCTCCGATGCCCCATCACCTTCCGCGACATTTCCGACGCGAAAGACGTATTGATCGACAACCTCAAGACGATTTACCACACGCGCATCGCCTATCCTACGCTCCACCCGCACCAAGAAGAGCGCCCGGCGCGCACACGCCGTCGCGGCGGAAGCCTTTTCACCTCCTTGCGGCGCAATTCGTAGGCCGCCGGTGGTGCAGCGCGCCCCCACACATCTATATATAGGCACACGCCGTTTGCTTTGTGCTTGATTCCTACAAAGGTCTGCTTCGGCAGGCCTTTTTTGTAGCCTGTCAGTGGGCCGGCGATGATGCGGCCATCGCACTTTCGGAAAATAATAGTCGGAAAACGGCGGCCGGACCATTTACCGCCCATCGCTGCCGGCAAGCCGCTGCACGCTGCGCGCCCATCCGCGGCCAACACTTCGGCAAGGGCGTTTTCAAGGGTTAGGCAATGCCTCACAATAGGATGCATATAAGAACTTACAGCTCAACGATTTGCAGCACAAAGCATCGACTTCGATCCTTTTTGATCACGATAAAAAAGGTTTGCGCTCACGATAAAAAAGGCTTGCGCTCGTGATAAAAAAGGTGTACGCTCGTGATGAAAAAGGTTTTAATTGCGACGGCGAACGCAAAAAGCACACCGGAGGCGCGCGCAAAACCCCATGTTTGGCCCATAAAGACCAATGGTTCATCGTCGAATATCCCTATTTCCTTGATCACGTGTCGACCCCGCCGGCCGCGCGCAAAGGTGAGCATCGCCGCCCCCTTGCCGGAAGGCTAAAAAAACCGATGGCCGTAATCTGAAAACAGACTACGACCATCGGCCAACCAAACGCTGAGGCTGCGCGTGCCTCAATTTATTTTTCCAATTTCCACGTTGCGCCGTCCTTCGTATCCTTTACGGCGAAGCCAAGCGCAGCCAAGTCGTCGCGAATCTTATCACTCGTAGCCCAATCTTTGGCGGCCTTGGCCTGCTGCCTTACGTCGAGCAGGAGATCTACGGCCTTGCCAAAACTTTCCTCGCGCTGCGCGTTGCCGTCAGCCTCAGGCTTGAGTCCTAACAAGTCGAAAGCAAACAGACTGAAGACGCGCTTCAGAGCTTCCAAGCCGTCGGGCGTGATCGTCGTCTGCTTGTCGGCCACTTGGTTGATCAGTCGGCACGCGTCGAAAAGGTGACTGATCACGATGGGCGAGTTTAGGTCGTCGTTTAAGGCCGCATAGCAGCGCTCCGACAGACCTTCGGCATAGCTTTCCGTAATTTCGCCGCCTTCGTTACCCGCTAAGCGCCCCAAAGTGGCGAAGCCCTCCATCAGGCGATCGAGGCCCTTGCGGCTGGCCTGTAGCGCTTCGTTGGAAAAGTCGACCGTTGAGCGATAATGGGCTTGCAAAATAAAGAAACGAATGGTCATCGGCGAATAGGGCTGGTCCAGTTTCGGGTGATCGCCCGTAAAGAATTGCTCCAGCGTAATGAAATTGCCAAGACTTTTTCCCATCTTCTGGCCGTTGATCGTGATCATGTTGTTGTGCATCCAATAGCGCACCATTTGTTCTCCTTCGGCCGCGACGGCTTGCGCGATTTCGCATTCGTGATGTGGGAAGACGAGGTCCATTCCTCCGCCGTGGATGTCGAAATGATCGCCCAAGTACTTGCGTCCCATAGCCGTACATTCGCAATGCCAGCCCGGAAAGCCGTCGCCCCAAGGAGATGGCCAGCGCATAATATGCTCCGGACGAGCTTTTTTCCAAAGGGCGAAGTCTACTTGATTGCGCTTTTCGTCTACACCGTCCAATGTTCGGCTCGCGTCAATGGTATCTTCGAGGTTGCGCCCCGAGAGTATGCCGTAGCGATACTTGGTGTTGTATTTTTCTACATCGAAGTAAATCGACCCGTTGCGCTCATATGCGTAGCCGTTATCAAGGATTTTTTTCACGAGCGCTTCTTGTTCGATAATGTGACCCGAAGCTTGCGGCTCAATACTGGGCGGCAGGACGTTGAGATCGTCCATTGCTTTGTGAAAACGGTTACTATAATGCTGCGCAACCTCCATCGGCTCGAGCTGTTCGAGCTTCGCCTTCTTGGCAATCTTGTCTTCGCCTTCGTCGGCATCGTGCTCGAGGTGGCCAACGTCAGTTATGTTGCGCACGTAGCGCACCTTGTAGCCTTCGTTCTTTAACAAGCGAAACAGCAGGTCAAAGGTGATGGCCGGGCGAGCGTGGCCCAGATGCGGATCGCCATAGACCGTCGGCCCGCACACGTACATCCCGACGCGGCCGGGGTGTAAAGGCTTAAATTCTTCTTTCTTGCGCGTCAGCGTATTGTGGATAAATAATTTGTGCTCAGTCATAACCTAATCTTAACGTTGATGAAGTGCAAAGTTACGAAACCCCAACGATTTATAAGTAAAAGGCGGGGTGAATCTTTCCGACAACAGCTTCAGCTGATGCTGATTGCGCGCCATGGAAATCGGGTTGCGGACGTATAAAAGCGGGAACGCGGCGACCGAGGGCGGGGGCGCGATACGAAAAAGCCGGCCCGCGGCGTGCGTAGGTCGGCCCTATATATATAATAATGTGTCGGGGCGGTTCAGAACAAAGCCTTCTGCGTGCTGTGGAGCGTCAGCATATCTCGCGGCACGACTTTTCGGACCTCTTCAACAATAAGATCGCGCAGCGCCGTGCGAATAAAATCTTTGTTGGTCAACAATACGATTTTGCGCGTCGGCACGGGGATGGCGAAAGGACGAACCAGCGGGCGCCGACTTTCATCTAATTGCAGCATAGCCAACTCGGGGATGAACGTAACGCCCTTTCCTTTCTCGACAAGTCGCATAAAGGTTTCTATACTTCCTAAGTTGTAGGCCTTTTTGCTGTGTGAAGCGGCTTTAAGTTGGCAGAATTTGACCAGCTGATCGCGGAAACAGTGGCCTTCATCCAAGAGCCATAAATATTCGTCTTTAAGATCTGCGGATTTAATCGAACTCTTGGCGGCGAGGGGGTCGCTTTCGGCGATGTAGGCCAAGAATTGTTCGTAAAAAAGCGTGTGTGCGCTGAAGTTGTCCATATCTTCGAGCTCGGCCACAATGCCGGCGTCGATCTCGTTCTGATCCAAGGCGCGCTTAATCTCGGCTGTCTTCATCTCAATAAAGCGCACGTCGGTGTCGGGGTAGGTTTGCATCAACTGCGGCAAGAATCTTGGCAATAGATAAGGCGCTATCGTGGGCAGAATGCCAATGCTAAAAGTGCCTTTGAGCGAATGTTGGGCCTCGTTGACGGCTTCTTTGAGGCGCTGAGCGCGCATCAGAATTTCCTCAGCCCGCTCTAAGATGATCAAACCGACAGGTGTGGGCGTCACGGGTTGCTTGCGGCGCTCGAAAATCTTTGCGCCCAATTCTTCTTCGAGCTTTTGTATCATCGCGCTGAGCGTCGGCTGCGTCACGCCACACGCATCGGCGGCCTTGGCAAACTGACGGTGGCGCGCAAGGGCGATAATATACTCCAATTGTTGCAGGGTCATAGTAAGAAATTATGGTTTGCAAATATACAAAGTTTGAGTTTAACGGCGCGAAGTCTTGACGGCTTTCTACGAATCGGCTTCTGCAAAGATCAACTTAAAATCTGAAGCGCCACACATTTATTTTCAAGTCGTAGCATTTTTGTTTTTCTCGCTCAACATACTGATATTCGGGTGTTTATATCCAATTATAGATTTCTTCAATAAGGATATAGAAATTCTCTGTTGCGAAAGAAAACATACTACTCTAACTTTGCATCACCAAACAGAGAGAAAGCGTCAGCGAAAGTCGACGCTACGATTTCAAAACCGCAAACATAACGATTAAAAGAGAAAGATTATGAAAATTGAAATGCCAAAACTGCCCTACGAATTCGGCGCGCTTTCGCCGGTAATCAGTGAGCAGACGATGAACTTCCATTACGGAAAACATTTGCAAAACTACGTGAACACCTTGGGCAATCTTGTGAAAGATTCTGACTTGGAAGGAAAATCCGTAGAAGAGATTGTGAAGCAAGCGCCCTTGGGCCCGATCTACAACAACGCAGGCCAGGTGCTCAACCACACATTATACTTTACGCAGTTCAAGCCCGCTTCGGCCGACAATCGTCCGGAAGGCCGCTTGGCTCAACTTATCGAAGAGGCTTTCGGAAGTTTCGACGATTTCAAGCAGCAATTCGCGCAGGCAGCCGCTACACTCTTCGGCTCCGGCTGGGCTTGGCTTTCTCAAGACGCAGCAGGCAAACTCGTCATCACGAAAGAGCCCAACGGCGACAACCCTTTGCGCGCCGGACTCAATCCGCTCGTCGGCATCGACGTATGGGAGCACGCTTACTATCTTGATTTCCAAAACCGCCGTGTGGATCACATCGCATCACTTTGGGATATCATCGACTGGAAGACCGTTGAAGCACGCCTCAAGTAAGAAATTTTCGGAACACAACAATCACAACATACAATTACATTAAAACAACATCACAATGGAATCAATAATCAATGCACAAATGCCCGAATTCAAAGTTCAGGCTTACCATAACAACGAGTTTGTAACCGTGTCTAGCGAAGACTTGAAAGGCAAATGGGCCGTTTTCTTCTTCTATCCTGCCGATTTCACCTTCATCTGCCCGACGGAGCTTGAGGATCTCGCCAGCAAATATGAAGAGTTGAAGAAAATGGGTGTCGAAGTATTCTCCGTAAGCACCGACAGCCACTTCGTACACAAAGCTTGGCACGACGCTTCAGAGCGTATTCGCAAGATCAACTACCCGATGTTGGCCGACACGAAGGGCGATTTGAGCCGCGGCTTCGGAGTTTACATTGAAGAGGAAGGCATGGCATATCGCGGCACGTTCCTCGTAGATCCCGAGGGCAAGATTAAGCTCGCCGAAATCCAAGACAACAGCATCGGCCGCAATGCAGACGAACTCGTGAGAAAGGTTAAGGCCGCTCAATTCGTAGCTGCGCACCCCGGCGAGGTATGTCCCGCTAAGTGGAACGAAGGTCAAGAGACCCTCAAGCCCAGCATCGACTTGGTTGGCAAGTTATAAGGAGCACAACAACCATAATATATTCCCTTTAAGCCTCTCTCTTGCAAAAGCAATCCTTGTTAGGAGAGAGGCTTTTTGATTCTCAAAAAAAAGACTTTTCATTATGCTGGAAGCAGGTATCATACAACAATTGCGAGAGATTTTTTCTACGCTCGCTCATCATATTACGTTTCGCGCGACGTTGGCTACGGGCCGACCGGAGAATGCAGATTTGCGCGCTTTCTTGGAAGACGTAGCTGCCGTTTCTGATCACATCGACTGCACCTTTGAAGAGGCGCAGACGCAGCAAAGTCTTTTTTCGATTTTGCTCGACGGAAAAGAGACGGGCATCCGCTTTCGCGGCATCCCCAACGGGCACGAATTTACGTCGCTCCTCCTTGCCGTGCTCAATGCCGACGGACAGGGCAAGAATCTCCCCGATGAGAGCACCGCACGCCGCATCAAGGCTTTGCAAGGCCCCGTTCGCCTGACGACTTACGTATCGCTCACGTGCACCAACTGCCCCGACGTTGTGCAGGCCCTCAACGTGATGGCTTTGCTCAATCCGGCCATCGAGCACGAAATGGTCGACGGCGCCCTGTATCAAGAAGAGGTCGACAAGCTCGCCATTCAAGGCGTGCCGGCCGTATATTTGGACGGCAAACTCCTCCACAGCGGGCGCGGCAATCTGGGCGAACTGCTCGAAAAACTGAGTGAGACGGTAGGCGAAGCGGAAGATGCCGACGCACAGCCCATCGAGCACCATTATGATCTCCTCGTCTTAGGCGGCGGTCCGGCCGGTGCTTCAGCCGCCATCTATTCGGCCCGAAAGGGGCTGAAAGTGGCTGTCGTAGCGCAACGCATCGGCGGACAAGTAAAGGAGACGACGGCTATCGAGAACCTCATTTCCGTGACACGCACCACCGGCGAAACGCTGGCATCCGATTTGCGCAAACATATGGACGCTTACGGCATCGACATCTTCGAAAACAGAACTTATCAAAGCCTTTCGCTGGAAGGCAAGGAAAAGCATGTCGAAGTAGGAGGACAAGAAAAATTCTTCGCTCCGGCTGTGATTATCGCAACGGGTGCCAACTGGCGTAAACTCAACGTCGATGACGAGGCCAAATACATTGGGCACGGGGTGCATTTCTGTCCGCATTGCGATGGCCCGTTCTATAAAGGAAAAGACGTGGCCGTAGTGGGTGGCGGCAACTCCGGCATCGAGGCGGCCATCGACTTGGCCGGCATCTGCCGACACGTCACCGTGCTTGAGTTTCTCGACACGCTGAAGGCCGACACCGTGTTGCAGGAAAAGCTCAAACAGCTGCCCAACGTCGATGTCTATCTCTCTACCGAGACGAAGCAAGTCATCGGCGATGGCGAAAAGGTCACGGCGATCCGCATTGCAGACCGCACCAACGGCGAGGAGAAAACCATTAACCTTGATGGCATTTTCGTACAGATAGGCCTGATGCCCAACAGCGCCCCCTTTGCCGACAGCCTGGAGACGACGCCGCGCCGCGAAATAAAGATCGACGAATATTGCCGCACCTCCCTCCCCGGCGTCTATGCAGCCGGCGACGTCTCGAGCGTGCCCTACAAGCAAATCGTCATCGCTATGGGCGAAGGCGCAAAAGCTGCCCTGTCGGCCTTTGAAGATAGAATGAGAACATAGACATACATATTATCGATTTGACATATTTCATTATCTATTCTCTATTTGTGAAAGTCCCGTCCTCTCTTGTTGAGGGCGGGACTTTTCTCTTCTTCTCCGGCAAGCGGCCGATCGACCTTCGCGGCCTCATCCGTGCGCAGGGCGTCGCCTCCGGCTCGCAGCGTTTGCCGTCAGCCCATTCTTCTACTTATTTAGGTTAAGATACGCCTGCAAACACCTTGCATTTGCTCTGCCCGCAGCCTATGCATGCAAGGCCGACATCCGACGCCGCACCTTTGCGCTCACGACAAAAAGCGTTTGCGCTCGTGAGAAAAAAGGTTTCATCTCACGATAAAAAAGGTGTCACCTCACGAGCGCAAGCCTCCGCACCCAATGCGGCGGCCACTAAAAGTCAATGCGCGGCAGGCCGTTTTCCCCTCGTTCACCATTCGTAACCCATCCTCGTGCCTCCCCCAAGCCACCCCGCCGACCACGGGCGCGCCGGCAGCATCGGCAAAAGGGCCGAAAAAAGCGGGCCGCCCACCAAGGGGTCAGCCCGCTCCGACTTTATCAATTTGAGGTTTATTTCAAAACACCCAATTCCTTGCCCACCTTGATGAAGGCTGCGATGCACTTGTCGAGATGCTCACGCGTATGGCCGGCACTCAATTGCACGCGGATGCGAGCCTCGCCCTTCGGAACGACAGGATAGTAGAAGCCCGTCACGTATATACCCTCCTCTTGGAGTCTGGCAGCATATTTCTGCGAAAGCGGAGCATCGTAGAGCATCACGGCGCAGATGGCGCTCTGCGTCGGCTTGATGTCGAAGCCGGCAGCCATCATCTTGTCGCGGAAGTATTCTACGTTTTCTACCAAGCGGTCGTGGATCTCATTGCTCTCGCCCAACATCTTGAACGTCTCGATGGCAGCGCCGACGATTGCGGGCGCAACACTGTTGGAGAAGAGATACGGACGACTGCGTTGGCGCAAGATGTCGATAATCTCCTTTCGACCCGTCGTGAAACCGCCCATTGCACCGCCGAAAGCCTTACCGAGCGTGCCGGTGTAGATGTCTACGCGGCCGTAAGTCTTGAAAAATTCGCTGACGCCGTGACCCGTTGCGCCGACAACGCCGGCTGAGTGGCTCTCGTCGACCATTACGAGCGCGTTATATTTCTCTGCTAAATCGCAGATTTTATCTAATGGTGCTACATTGCCATCCATGGAGAAAACACCGTCAGTACAGATGATGCGGAAGCGTTGCGCTTGCGCTTCTTTCAAGCAGCGCTCGAGATCTTCCATATCGGCGTTGGCATAACGATAGCGCTGCGCCTTGCAGAGGCGGACGCCGTCGATGATGGATGCGTGGTTGAGGGCGTCGGATATGATGGCGTCGTCTTTCGTCAAGAGCGGTTCAAACACGCCGCCGTTTGCGTCGAAGCAAGCTGCGTAGAGGATGGTATCTTCCGTCTTGAAGTAGTCGGAAATAGCGGCCTCGAGCGTTTTGTGTCCGTCCATCGTGCCGCAGATGAAGCGCACGGACGACATACCATAGCCGCGCTTGTCCATCATGTCCTTGGCAGCTTGAATAAGCCGAGGATGGTTGGAAAGGCCGAGGTAGTTGTTGGCGCAGAAGTTGATCACCTCCTTGCCGGCTACGTTGATCGCCGCTGCTTGCGGGCTTTCGATGATACGTTCACTCTTGTAGAGACCTGCATCTTTGATCTCCTGCAACTGAGCTTGCAGGTGCTTTTGAAATTCTCCGTACATGTGTGTATAGTATTAAATGAATATAATCGTTACCATAGATTTCGGTCGGCGCAATCTTATACGGCGAAGCCTTCGTGCGGGTTAAAAGGCGCATAAAAAGCCCCCATCTCCGCCGAAAATCGCGCTAATCACAGCACAAAGTAAGCCCTTTTTATCGAATTTATCAAGTCGGCGCTATGAAATCTTGAAAAAAAAACGTTACTTTGCAACAACTTTAATTTAACTCTTAATTTCCTTGGTATGAAAAATATCCTTGTCATTGGCTCAACGGGCCAAATCGGCTCCGAGCTGACCATGAAGCTGCGCAGCATTTACGGTAATGATCACGTAGTCGCAGGCTACATTACAGGACAAGAGCCTACGGGCATTCTTTTAGAAAGCGGACCGTCGGCATTGTGCGACGTAACAGACGGCGAAGCTATTGCTGCCGTTGTGAAGCAATACAATATCGACGCGATTTACAACTTGGCGGCGCTGCTCTCTGTCGTAGCGGAGCGCAAACCGCTGCTGGCGTGGAAAATCGGCATTGATGGGTTGCTGAAAGTCTTAGAAGTGGCGCGCGAAAACAATTGCGCAGTCTTCACACCCAGCTCTATCGGTTCGTTTGGTCCGGAAACACCGGCCGACAGTACGCCGCAGGATACCATACAACGACCCCGCACGATTTACGGTGTGAGCAAGGTGACGACAGAGTTGCTTAGCGATTATTATCATCGCAAGTACGGCACGGACACGCGCAGCGTGCGCTTCCCGGGTTTGATTTCCAACGTAACGCCTCCGGGCGGCGGCACGACAGACTACGCGGTCGACATTTATTATAGCGCTGTGCGCGGCGAGAAGTTTGTTTGCCCGATCGGCAAAGGCACCATGATGGATATGATGTATATGCCCGATGCGCTCAACGCTTGTGTGCAATTGATGGAAGCTGATCCTGCTCGCCTCGTACACTACAATGGCTTCAACATTGCCAGCATGAGTTTCGATCCGGAAGCGATTTACACGACGATCAAGAAGTATCGCCCGCAATTTGAAATGGTTTACGAGGTAGATCCTTTGAAGCAAAGCATCGCAGATAGCTGGCCCAACAGTTTGGATGACACTTGCGCGCGTCAAGAGTGGGGCTGGAATCCGCAATACGACCTCGATTCGATGACGAAGGATATGTTGGAGAAACTGGAAGCGCGCTTGCTGAAGTAAGAATCTGACAAAGCAATCTTTTAATTTATCTGTGTGGAGGCGATCAAGCCGCTTCCGCCGGATAAATTGCGCCTTGCGCGCACAATATATATAATGTGTACGACCACGGCCAAGTGCTGTGGTCGTATTGTTGCTCTGCGCCGGCTATAGAAGGGCGTTTGGTGTGCCGCAAGGCGGAATCCGGAGGCGCGGGGCAAGATATAGCGCGCGGCAATGCCCAACGCGAGCGGCGGAACATCGGAAAGAAGCGCCGCGCAGCAAGAATGGCGCAATCAGAAGCGGGATCAGCGAAGCGACAAACACCTTGTATGCGTAAAAATAACGGCGCAGATGTTTGGCAGTTTCGATTATTATTGCGAATATTGCAAAATTAAAAAGGTAGATATATGAAAAAAGTAACTCTTTTCTTGCCCCTGCTTTTGCTATTCGGCTTTTTGTTGACGTCTTGCGAAACTAACGAGCCGAAGGTGCCGGACAACGTGCGCCAAAGCATAAAAGGCAACTACAGCGGCCAAGTAAATTTGATCTCTTCCGGCAATAATCGCGACACGCTCCGAATAGCAGCCTTAGCGACTGTGAATGATAAAGAAATCAACATTGATCGCGTGCCCGTAGGTGCGATGATCGACACGATTTTCGGTAGTGGTACAGCAACGACGTCGGGCATAAACACGCTTCCGATGAAGATCAAGTATACGATGTACGCTGCCAATCAGGCTTACTTTCCGATGACGTTTGAAATAGCTGATTTTAACTTTACCGTCAACTACGGCGGCTCGTCGCACAACGTAGTTGTCGCTTTCGAGAAGCCGGTTTTTGATAACATGGTCTTCTATTTCCCGGGCAAAGGTCAGATCGAATTGGAAGCTCGCACGGCTCGCATCGCGCTTGATGGTGATGACATCCAAATGCTGGGCAATAAGATTAAGCCCAATCGCAGATTCAGTTTCCGATTCCCCGCAATCTTCAAAAAATAATCGACCCTTTCGGCTATAAATATTTGCGTCGAGCACGGCACGTCAAGGCCCTGCTCGGCGCTTTTTATAGGTTGGCTATGAAGCGCCGACTTGCCGCGAATCGGCCGTTTGGTTGAAATTTTCGGCACGTAGCCGCTACCCGCCGATGGGCTATTGCGCTACTGCTAGGTCCGCGTAGGTTGCAGCGAGTACGGCCTTCGGCGGCAAAACAGCTCGATCGGCGACGCTCAAGGATAGGCGCGGTGCGCGTTTGGCGGGAGCAAATCATCGTTTGACGAGAGCAAATCATCGTTTGTTCGGGGCAAACCATCGTTTGGCAGGAGCAAATCATGGCTTAGGCGTGCAGATAACGGTCGAATGAAGAAGCATCGGTCGTCCTTTTTAAGGAGGCATCGTGCACTATGCAACCCGTCTTCACTGAGCCAGAGACCTTGGGGGACGCGCTTGGCGGCAAATCGCGTCAATTGATTAATGGACTTAACAAAATAGGCGATCAAAGCGCCCGTTTACAGCTATTTTTCGGCGAATTTTATAAGTGTTAGCATTTTGCGTTCCGTCAATAATAAAAAATGTTAGCCTTTTCTTCTGTGAAAAAATTGGAAAATCGGAAAGGAATATGTACATTTGCAAGACTAAATAAGACGTCAGCCACTTTTTTAGAGAGTGGGTGGCTGCATGAGTGTAATAATAAGATTAAGGAGACGATGTATAAGCGATTATTCACAGCTTACGGACTGCTGACCCTATTGATCACGTTGGGTAGCTGTTCTTCCGATGAAACACTTGCCACTGAGCGCACCGATATTACGTTTGAAACGGGCGTAGCGCAAAGAGTGATGAATACGACTTGGGATGCCGGAGATAAGATAGGCGTCTTTATGGTGAAAAACGGGACCGGGCTTGATGCTTCCGGCATCGTGGGCGGAGGAGATAACGTGGCCTACACCACGACAACGGGCAACGGTACGTTTACGCCGACTGCCGGCGGACTAAAATTTCCCGCTGATGGTTCAGCGGTAGATTTCATTGCCTATTATCCCTACACCGGTAGTTTGGACAATTACACTTATGCCGTAGATCTGACTGATCAGAGGCGTCCCTCCACGATTGATTTGCTTTATGCAAACGATGCAAAGGGCTTTAGCCAGTCATCAAACATCGTGCGCTTGAATTTCCGCCACCAATTGGTGCGCGTAGAGTTGACTATCAAGTCGGCAGACAACAAGCAACTGACGGGGGTGAAGGTAGCCTTGAACGACCAACCACTACGCGCGACTTTTGATCTGAATACCGGCACATTCTCACAAATAGCTGCGGATCGGGGAACGATCGCAATGAACGCAACGAGCGCCGGCACACTCTTGACGGCTACGGCTTTCATCTTGCCGGGCCAACGCGACATAACGGTGACAATCACGGCGACCGACGGAACAACTAAGCAGATAACGCTCGATGCAAACAAGAACTTAAAGCAAGGCGATAAGTATACGAAGAAAATCAGCGTGAAAAACTTAGGTTCGACGGAGACGCCGGCACCTACGTATACGCACTGGACGGAGACGCCTACAATCACTACGCAGCAACTGAAAGACTACAAATACATCTCCCACTACTTCTCGGACAAGGGCAAGCAGGTAAGGAGCTACAGTATGTTGTATGATACGCAGCTAAAGATGGCTTATTGGGTAGCTTACCCCTTGTGTAATTATTATACGATGAAGGGCGTGGAGCGCACAAATGCTTGGGCTTATGATCCGTCACTGAGCAGCGAAGAACAGGCTACGATGAAGCGCGGACTGAACGGCTACGATCGCGGACACCAGATACCGAGTGCAGACCGCGTGGTGACGCGAGAGGCTAACGTGCAAACGTTCTATTATACCAACATGACGGCACAGATCGGCAAGGGTCTGAATCAGAACATCTGGCAGAAGTTGGAGACAGCCGTACGCGGATGGTCCTCAAATATTGATACGCTTTATGTCGTGACGGGTGCTATGCCTACAACGCCGGAGAATACGACGATTAGTTATACGCAAGATAACAACGGCAAACAGATCGCCGTTCCCAAATACTACTTTAAGGCGCTCTGCCGCATCAATCGCGCTACGGGCGAGGCTTATACGATCGCATTCAAGCTCGAAAATAAAGCTTACCCAAACAATGAGCCGTATATGAACCACACGCTTTCCGTAGCTGAACTCGAGCGGATGACGGGTTTTGTCTTCTTCCCGATGATTCGCGAGCAGGACAAGCAGACGTATGACAAGAATAAATGGAATTAATTATTAAAACAATAATGTTACCTGATATGAAAAGCTTAATTTTGAATCGGTTGGCAGTAATCGGACTCGGCCTTGCGGCTTTGACGTCTTGCACCAACCTGAACGAGAACAGCGAATGGGGCAATGGCTCTAAAGTGAAATTTTCTTCTTACATCGCCGGCCAAAAGGCAGTGCGCGCAAGCGGCACGGCTTGGACTAATGGCGACCAAGTGGGCATCTTTATGAAGCAGGGCGCAACGGTAAAAAGCGCTAACGTGAAGTATGTGGCTGATGATCGCGGCAACTTGACTGCGGCTACGGCTTCGGAGGCTTTGGCTTATCCTTCGGACAACTCGGCGGTAGACTTTGTGGCTTATTATCCTTATGCGGCTTCGGCAGCAAGCGGTACGTATGACGTAAACGTAAGCAACCAAAGCAACTTGCCGGCCATCGACTTGCTCTATGCGAACAATGCTACAAACAAGACGGCTGCGAGCGGCGAGGTAAACTTGGGCTTCACGCACCAGCTTACGCAGATCGTGCTCAACATCACGACGGACGCTACGATCCCGACGACTGCGGGCTTAAGCGTGACGCTGAACGGCACGCCGGCGACGGGTAAGTTTGACCTGAACACGGGCGCACTTACGGCAGATGCGGCTACGGCAAACATTGCGATGAACGTAAACGCAGCAGGAACGACGGCTACGGCTATCGTATTGCCTGCAGCAGCTACGAGCGGCAAGTTGGTCTTCACGCTTGGCGGCGTAACGGTAGAAAAGGCGCTCTCTGTGAGCACACTTGGCGCCGGCACGAAGGTGGTTATCCCCGTAAAACTTACGAAAGGCGGCTCACCGAGCACTATGAACGTTAGCTTCGGCTCAGCTACAATTGCTGACTGGACGGAAGTAGCGGGTGGCGAAGTAAACGTAGACTTCAAGCAAGGCGAACAACCGCAACCGGGCGAGCAGGAAGTAGTAATCTTTGAGGAAACTTTAGGCGCAACGCCTATTGCAAAGGGTGGCAAAGGCTGGCCTTACTTGAAAGACTTCACGGGCTGGAGCAACCCTTCATTGACTTTTGAGGATGTGAACAAAAATTTGTCTGTGCGCCATCATGCCGGAAAGAATTGCATTTGGTTTGCTGCAAACAAGGATTGCGATCTCCACATTGGCAACATCCCGTCAAATGGTTACAAGAAATTTAAGCTGACTTATAAGGTGAACGGCGGCGTCTTCAAAGATGGCGATACGATGAACCTCAACCTGCTCAAGGGTAAGTTTAACGACACTACATTCACGACGCCGGATAAGGTCGTGAAGGCTCCGGAAGATAAGGAAACCTATTTCGAGTTTACGGTAGAGCTGCCCGCAAATGATACAGAAGCACTCGGCGATCTGCACTTCCAAACGAATATTCCTAACGGATCATTCGGCATGCGCTTGACTGAGATCAAGCTCGTAGGCATTAAATAAAAAACAATCTCTTCTGCGCCTGTCCTCTTACGGTGAAGAGCCGGAGGACGGGCGCTTTTTCTCCAACTTAAAGTATGAAAAAGCGGAAAATCTTAATGGGAATGGTACTCTTTCCTCCTGCCATTCTTGCGCAATCGGTCACGCCCGATTCGTCTTTTGTGCAGGACCTTTCCCTGGTAGGGATCGTCGACGCTTCAACGCTTGACGACATCGGCGAAGATGGCGTCGATGGCGCATCACAGAACATCACGACGACGGTTCTCACGTCGCACGACGTCTACCTTAATAAGGCGGCCTACCAACTCTCTTCGATGCGCTTCTTGGTGCGGGGTTATAAGAATCTGTATCAGGATACATACATCAATGGTTTGCCTTTCAACGATCAACTCCGAGGCGTGTTCAACTTCTCAGCCATCGGGGCGCTGAATATCCTTACGCGTAATGGTGACCAACTCAATTATACGCAACCGGGATCTTTTGGTTTCGGCAACATTGGGGGGGCTAATAATATATTAATGCGTGCCGGCGACTTTAGGAAAGGAAGTCAGGCGACGCTAAGCTATACTAACCGCACGTATTATCTGCGTGGAATGTATGCTTACTCAACAGGACTCTCTCGCAAAGGCTGGGCTATGACGGCGCTCTTGGGCGGACGCTACTCTGACGAAGGAAATATTCAAGGTACATTCTATCGTAATGTGGCTTATGCCTTGCTCCTCGAGAAGCGCTTCCGCGGCGATAACCACCGCCTCACGTTTACGACCTTCGGCTCTCCCGTCGTGCGCGGCCAGCAAAGCGGATCGATTCAAGAAGTGTACGACTTGACGGGTAACAACTTGTATAACGCCAACTGGGGTTACCAGAACAGAAAAAAGCGCAACTCTCGCGTGGTTCGCGCCATCGACCCAACGGCGATTTTAGCTTACGATGGCAAACTCTCCGACAAGGTTACGCTCAAGTCCGGCCTGTCTTTCCATTTCGGAAAGTATGGCAACACGTCGCTTAACTGGTTTGACGGCGCTGATCCTCGCCCCGACTATTATCGCTATCTGCCATCCTTCTACTTGGCCAATGGAAACAAGGCCACAGCAGAAGAGTACGCAGCGCTTTGGCGCTCAGGAAATCCGGCTTTCACGCAGGTCAACTGGGACAATATGGTGAATGCGAACTACAACAACAAGCGCAACGGCAACGGGGCTGCAATTTATATGGTAGAAGAGCGCCGCAGCGATTTGTTTGAAACGACTTTCAACACTACGATCTCTGCACAGCTGAGCCGAATATACACCCTGACCGGCGGCTTGACGGCGCGCAATACCATCTCTCATCAATACAAGAAAGTAGACGACCTGCTTGGCGCCGACTATGTACTCGACATCGACAAGTATGCCGACACAGATTACCCCGGCGACGCAGATCAGTCGCAAAAAGACCTCAATCGCCCCAACCGACGCGTGTTCAAAGGCGGCATTTTCGACTACGATTACAAACTCAACATCAACTCTGTAATGGGTTGGTTAAACAATCTGTATAACAAAGGCCGTTGGGAAGGCTACTACGGCGTTAAACTCACTTATACCGACTTCTTCCGCGACGGCAAAATGCGCAACGGCCACCACCCCAACAACTCTTTCGGGAAAGGACGCCATCATACCTTTATTGATATGATGCTCAAAGGCGGCTTAACGTATAAGTTTAGCGGCCGCCATCTGCTTCAGGCTAACTTTGTATATGGCTCTATGGCACCTTTGGCCAACAATGCCTACATTTCCTCGCGTTATAGCGATCAGACGCCTAAAGGTTTGGAAAGCAGTCGCGTGTTCCACGCCGACTTGAGTTATATTTTCTCTGCCGGCAAGCTGCAAGGTCGCTTCTCACTCTTCAACACCAACTTCTACGATCTGGCTGAGCGCAGCACATATTATTATGATGGTGTGACACTCGTCAACCAAGTGATGACCGGCGTCAACAAAGTACACCGCGGCATTGAGTTTGGTATGTCCTACAAGCACGACCAGCACCTGACGATCGACTTAGCCGGTACCTTGGCACAATATTATTATGCCAACAACCCCATCGGAGAGTTTTCAGCCGACAATGGTCGCAGCTTAGCCGACTACAACGTCGCTGATCAAGAGCGCGTATATATGCGCAACATCATGGTAGGCGGCGTACCGCAAGCGGCCGGCACCTTGGGCGCACGCTATTTCATCAAATACTGGTTTATCGGCGCTAACCTCAACGTCTTCGGGCGCAACTTCATCGACGTGAGTCCCTCGCGCCGCGTTTCCTCGCGTTATAATGGCAACCCCGACTTAGGCATTCCCGCCGTAACGCCAAACAATCAATATTACGAAGCCTACAAGCAGTTTACGCACCAAGAGCGTTTCGCTGCGGGCTGCACGCTCGACCTTTCGATCAGCAAAATCATTTATATGGGTCGCAAGCGCTCGCTCAACATCAACCTCTCACTCAACAATATTCTCAACAAGAAAGACGTCCGCACGGGTGGCTTCGAGCAAGGGCGCATAGATCTTAATCGCCCCACCCTTTACGCCAACAAATACTTCTACATGCAAGGCTTCAACTGCTTCCTCAACCTGAGCTACAAGTTCTAAGCCTTTCATCAAAAACATACAGTTATGATTAAGTTCCAACATTTGAATAAGATTTTCGCCGGTCTCTTGACGTTCTGCCTCGCCTTGGGCTTTGCGTCCTGCGACAAGACCTACGAACTCCCGCCGCTCAACGAGCCTACGTTTACGCTGCCCAGCGGCGCACAAACGATCACCATCAAAGAACTGCGCACACGCTATGCTAATGCCACGCAGGAAAATCCGCTGACGATTACCGACAGTCTCTGGCTCAAGGCACGCGTAAGCGGCGATGATCGCTCCGGCAACATCTTCAAGCAAATCATCTTGCAAGATGAGACCGGCGGCATCTCGTTCCTCATTGATCAGAGCAATGTCTACAACGACTACCCTACGGGCCAAGAAGTTTACATCAGCCTCAAAGGACTGTGCGTTTCCGTCTACGGAGATGAGCAGCAATTGGGCTTTCCGACCGGTACGCTCTACCGCACACCTTACGTTGATTTCAAGAAGCACGTGCACCGCAACGGCTATGCTGATCCTGCGGCGCTCAAGATCAAAGATTTCTCTGACATCTCCAAACTTAGTGATGATGTAGCGGCCAATAAGTTCACGCTTGTTCGCCTTAACGGCGTACATTTCAAGGAAGGCGGCAAGGCCAACTTCGCAGAAAAGAAGACCACCGGCGCACACGATTTGGTCGATGAATATGGTAATACTATCTCCGTCCGCACCAGCAACTACGCGGCCTTCGCTGCCACGCAACTCCCCGTTGGTACGGGCAACGTCATTGCCGTTCTGGGGCGCTTCCGCGGCGCTTGGCAACTGACGATTCGCAATATCGAAGATGTATTTGGCTTTGACGGCATAGCACCGACCGAACCTCCCGTCACGCCGCCCTCACCTGACGAGACGATTATCTTCTTCGAAAAGATGGGCAACTCGAAAGTGACGAAGGAAGGCAACTACTGGCCGCTCGTCTCAAAGTTTACGGCTTGGAGCAATCCGAACCTATCATTCACCGACGTCAATTCCACCCTCTCTGTCCGCAACTGGAGCGACCACAACTGCATCTGGTTCCCCTCCGGCAAGTCCAACGACTTCAAGATTGCCGGCTTCGACACGTCAGGCTACAAAAAACTGACACTGACGTACAAGGTCAACGCCAACTTGTACAATGATGGCGACCAGATGGACTTGGCAGCAATGACCGGAATGTTTAACGGTGTTGCCTTTGCCACGCCTTCTAAGGTAGTGGCCGCACCTGCTGACAAAAACGAGTTTACGCTCGTCACGATCGACTTGCCGGTAGCTTCAGGCGCTGCAAATTCTGAGCTTCATTTCTTGGCCGGCGAGGCGAACAAACTGGGCTTGCGTCTGGCTGAAATCAAACTCACGGGTAAGAAATAAAACGATGGGCTTCGGCCTATCGGCTTTCCGCCTCGCGTACTCGTCAGCACGGCGAGGCGAAAGCAATAACAACCAATTCCAATGGAAAAGATGAAAATGATCTCCCGCCGAGCAGTCCTCTTCTGCCTCTTGGCCTTCATCTTGCAAGCACCGCTTCGAGCCCAACTCAAGCAGGTGCAGCGCTCAGCCGTATATGCCGTCGCCTTCTACAATCTGGAGAACCTCTTCGATACAGAAGACGACCCCAACAACAAGGGCGACGACGACTTCCTGCCCAACGGCCCCTACCAATGGACGCCGGAAAAATATCAACAAAAGCTCCACAACATCGCCAGAGTCATCGGCGATTTGGCGCGCGACCATTGCCCCTCCGGACCGGCTTTTATCGGCGTTTCTGAAGTAGAAAATGCGCGTGTATTGGAAGATCTTTGCAATACGGAGCCTGTAAGATCTATGGGCTTGAAGTATATTCACTTCGATTCGCCCGACCATCGCGGCATTGATGTCGGTTTACTCTACAATCCGCGCTCGTTTAAGATCGTACGGGCTGTGCCTTATGCTTATGTTAAGCCGGATCAGCCCAACTTTAAGACGCGCGACGAACTCATGGTGAGCGGCATTTTGGGCGGCGAGCCGGTAAGCGTCATCGTCAACCACTGGCCCTCACGCTACGGCGGCAGCAAATCGGACCCGATGCGTGCACAGGCTGCGCTATTGGCCAAGACAATCACCGACAGCATACGGCAAGCTGATCCCGCCAACAAGGTTATTATTATGGGCGACTTAAACGACGACCCCAAAGATGCCTCCGTGGCCAAAGTCTTAGGCGCTGCACGCACTGTGAAGTCCACGCCCGTGGGCGGACTCTTCAATGCTACGTGGCCACTCTACGACAGGGGAATCGGCACGCTTTGTTACCAAGATGCTTGGAACTTATTTGATCAGCAAATCATCACAGATAATTTTATCCACAACGCAGAAAACACTCTCCGCTTCTGGAAAGCGGAAGTCTTCAATCGCGATTATCTGATGATCAAAGAGGGAAAACGCAAAGGCTATCCGCTGCGCAGCTTCGACAATTCCACTTGGCAGAACGGTTATGCTGACCACTTTCCTACGGTCACTTACTACGTCAAAACCATCCCCGACCCCGCGTCGACTGAAGACTAAACGAATGTATACAACATCGCGGAAGCAAGCAAAAAGCGCTTACTTCCGCGTTTTTTTCATAAGGAAAGGCCGCCGAACTTTTCTTTTTTACCTTGCGATAGTTGAGCAAGATTTTCCTACTTCACCTTAGCAACTTCTATTATGCCTCGATGCACCTATTCGCGCCGAAGCGGATAAGCACCGCGCAAGCGTTCGAAAGCTTCCGGATTATTTTTGAGCGCCTCGCTGTCGCGTAGCGGATCATAGCGTCGCAAAGCTTCACACGGAGGTGTCACCGCCGGGTTGTAAGCATAAGTCTCCGGCAACTCAGGGGGCGCAACGCAAAACTGCAGGGGCAACCGGAAATGCCGCGCTACGGCTTCGAGCGCCATACGCGTTCCATTGGCTTTGCCGTCGGCCGAATAGCCGGCTATGTGGGGCGTTCCGATGAACGTGCGCGCCAAGAGTGGGCAGTTGATCTCCGGTTCGCCCTCCCACGTATCCAAAATCAGCGCGCGGAAGTTGTCAGCGTGGCGCAGGAGAGCCGCGTTGTCCACCACCTCGCCGCGCCCCGAATTGATCAGGACGGGCCGCCGCGCCGGCAAGCGCGAGAGCAAGGCCTCGTTGACCAAATGATACGTAGCGTAAGGCCCATCATAAGTAAGCGGCGTATGGAAAGTCAAGACGTCGGCCTCATCCCAAAGTTCGGACAAGGTCATAAAACCCGACTCGTGCTCGGCGCGCGGCGGGTCGTTGCGCAATACGGTGCAGCCCAAGGCGCTGACGGCGCGCTCCACCGCACGCCCGACGTGGCCCACCCCGACGATGCCCACCCGCGCCTCGCGCAGCGTCAACCGGCCCGCCATTTCGAGGCGCAACAAGCAGGCAGCCACGTATTGGGCCACACTATTGGCGTTGCAGCCCGGACAATTGGCCCAACCAATGCCGGCTTCGGCTAAATAGGCCGTATCCAAATGGTCATAACCGATGGTTGCCGTAGCAATAAAGCGCACGGATGAGCCGTCGAGCAACTGCTTGTCGCAGCGCGTGCGCGTTCTTACGATCAGGATGTCGGCCTCGCGCACATCCGCAGCCGATATTTTGCCGCCCGGCAAGTACGTGCAGCGGCCTATCTTTTCAGCTTCGCCGCGAATGTAGGGAATCTTATCGTCGATGACTAAGCGCAGCGGCCTCGATGCTTGGTTGTCCGGCATACGTTCCATTGTTTTTTGCATATAAAAAGCGCTTTTGGCCTTGTCGTCTGCTGGAGCCGTTATCGTTTGGCGGCAGCAAACCATCGTTTGGCCCGAGCATACTATCGTTTGGTGCCGGCAAACCATCGTTTGCTCCCACCAAACAATGCTTCGGCCGTGCTTGGCCTTATAAAAGTCGACCGGCGGCCGACTAAAACGAAACATCGGCCGCCGGCGTTACACCTTGGCGACCGATAGTCGGTAAGTTTTATTTCTTAATGATAGAGGTTTGCGGATTGCGCACGCCCGTACTGCCCGTAAGGTAGGCCTTAGCCGTACCAAAATTAAGATTCATATCGATGCGAACGGGGAGATGGTTCTTATCATCCGTGACGTAGAAGGTGACAATCTCTTTCTCCTTGTCGCCGTCCTTTTCGAGGTAGGAAAAGACTAAGCAGCGGTAGGTCAGGGTGCGGTTGTCCAACTTAAAATTCTTTTTGCCGCGATAGATCAGGCTGCGCCACTCGGCGTGTTTCCCTTCGGCCATCACAAAATTGATGCGCTCGCCCACTCTCATCTTGCTCCCGTCGAGCGAGCGTGCACGCAGGAGCATACTGAGCATATCATAGGCGCAATATTTCCCTTTGTGGTTGTGCCACTGCGCAGGCTGCTTGTCGCGCTGGTAAAACATCTTGAGTGCCACTTGATTGTCGGGATAAGAATACCAGACTTTCTCTACGCGGTGCGCATTGCCCTCGAAGGCATCCTTTTCATAATAAAGCGGAATGAGGTCGAGCGAGGTGTAACTCGTCAGTCGGTCGCGCATCGTAAAGTATTTGTCGGCCGTGCCCGAGGTGCGGGTAGTCAGCGTCGTGCGATAGGCGGCTTGCTTGCCGTAGACAGACTGCGTAATATTGAACGTGGCTGTACCGACCTTGAACCACACGAATTTCCAATTGAAATGGAGGTCGTAAACCAAAGTCTCGCCACTCTTGAATGCAGAGTTTTCACTCGAACACTGGGCCACTGCTCGGTCGCCGATAGAGCAGGCGAAGCAGAGGAGGGCCAACGTGCGCAAAAAGTATGTTCTCATTGCTTTGGAGTTTTATCGCCCTTGCGCTTTAGATTCTTCATGTGCGCCGAGGGCTGTTCGTTCTTATTTGTAGCTTGACGCAGGCCGGTGGGTTTCTGAGCCGTGAGCGGCCATTGCTTGATGTTCCAAGCTTGATCCGTATCCCAGTTGGCTCGCACTTCGATGGCCTGCGGATAATAATAGACGGCCTCGGGCTGTCGCCGCTGCTCGTAATCGCCGGTGTCCCACTGGTTGTTGCCGTTTGCGTCAAAGAAGCAGCGCAAAAAGTATTTGCCGGGCTTCAGATAATAGAAGTCGGCCCGTCCCGCGTCAACGCGCACTTGGCGAACGATTTCTTTTTCCGATTGCAGGAGTTGGACGATGGTAGTCGAGTCGGCATTGGTCAGCGTCACAAACAGACTGCCCATTTCATCGGACTTAGCGATCGAGAAATCGCGCTGCAGCGGCTTGTTAACCATTCCGCTCAGTCCGACGACGGCTGCAGAATCGACGACGATACGATACTGCTGCCCCGGCCTCCACGATCCGAGCAGCGTATAGCGCAGCAGTTGGCGGCGCTCCAAAATAAAGGGGACGGCATGCAAGTTGCTATCTTTGCGGAGGAAGAGGTGAAACTTCGTCGTGTCGACTTGGACGAGTGGCTCTGCGGGCAGAAAATCGATATTCTTATTGGGCGGAAGCGGATTTTCAAACTTCTCGTTGAAATTCAAATGGGCCACGGGTGGCTGCTCGCGCGAATAATCGCCTTTCTTGTGGCGGCGCTCCAATTCTTTTTCCCAGCGCGCCTTTTCCGCCGCCTGCTGTTGGGCCAAACGGGCATTGGTCAAGCGGGGTACGATTTCGAGTGTGTCGCTACGAAGATAGTTGACGCCGGTAGAGTCGTTAGTCGCCATATATGAATACAGCATACGCAGCGAGTCGATCGCAGCAACTTCGCGCCGACTTATCCAATATGTAATTGTGTCGTTGCCAGCCGAACGCTGCTCTATAAAAGCATCTTTTGCGTCGAAGTTGAGCCCGCGCACGGTCGGAATTTCCTTGGAGGGAGCGGTAAAATAGACAGTAAAAGACTCCGGCCGCGCCCGCACGGTCTTAAGCAGTGCGCGGGGCTGATCTGCTCCGCGAAAAGCCAGCAGAACAACGTCGTCGGGCAGATAATGGGTGTAAGAAATTGTACGAATAGAATCATAGCGCACAGTATCGGCCCACAAAGTATCGTTGCGCGTATCGGCAAACGAACTCGGCTTGATCTCTTGCGTGCTAAAAGCTATTTCTTCGCCACGACTGTATTTGAAATCTCCGTCGCGGTCGCTCAAAGCGTAGATGCGATAAGTGCCGGGCGCCACGCCTTTAATCGAAAAGTGGCCGCGCTCATCAGTGCGGGCGACGCGGTCGAAGGGGAGTTTGCTGAAAGCCGTATCAGACAAGTTGTGGTGCAAACCAACTAAGATACCTTTGACCGGGTTTAAGTCGGCCGCGTTAAGCACATTGCCCGCCACTTCCATCGTATCGACCGACTCGCCCGTAGAGAAATAATAAGTGAAATTGCCCAAAGGATTGCCTTCCGTAGCGTCCTTGATCGCATCAGAAAAGTCGATCGTGTAAGTCGTATTTGGGAGCAGCGAATCAACCAGTTCGACGGTGATGCGCTTCCCTGAAATCTTAATCTCCGGCTGCTCGTGTTGCGGCGGCGAAACGACGATCTTTTCGCTCGGATTCTCTACTTTAATGGCCTCGCTAAAGCCCAAAGTCACTTTTTTTATCTTCTTGACGTCGCGCTCCCCCATCTGCGGCGAGAGCAGAGTAACCGTTGGCGGCGTCTCATCATAAGGTCCGCCGTCGGGCCCTTGACCGGGATTGGCGCAAGCGGCAACGAGCGCACACATGATTATATAATAGAGGAGCGAAAGGGGCTTCATAGGGCTGAAAAGTTTAGCTGTGAGCAGGCGCTACGGCATCGCCGCCACGCGCTGCGCGCTCGGCGAGCATCTCTGCATTAAGCTGAAGGATTTCGTCGATGACGTTTCGATTATTGCTTAAGCGCGGCACTTTATGCTGCCCGCCGAGTTTGCCTTTTCTGCGTAGCCATTCATCGAAAAGCCCGCGTTCGGCTACGATTACTTCGAGCGGCTGGAGCGTTATACTCTTATCGCGCTTAGCTTCATAATCGGAATTGAGGTGTTGCAAAGTTTCATCGAGAATGCGCGCGAAATGGTCGCGATTTTCCGGCTCGCGCGCAAAGTCAATCACCCATTGGTGGCGACATTTCGCACGCTCGTCCATATAAACCGGCGCGGCGGTATAATCTTTTACGACGGCGCCGGACTGCCGACAAGCTTCAGCCAAGCCGCGCTCAGCATTATCTACGATCAATTCCTCACCAAAGGCATTGATAAAGCTCTTTGTGCGCCCCGTAATCACGAATTTATAAGGATTGCGCGAAGTAAACTTGACGGTATCTCCAATCATATAGCGCCAAAGTCCGCCGGAAGTCGTAATGAGCAAGGCATAGTTGCGCCCGGTCTCGATGGCCCATAAGGGAAGTATAGTGGGGTCGGTCGAATCTACCTCCTCAAGCGGAATAAATTCGTAGAACACGCCGTAATCCAGCATCAAGAGCATCGCCACATCGCTCGGATCGTCTTGTAAACCAAAGAAGCCTTCACTGGCATTATAGGTCTCCATATAATGCATTGACGGCGTGGGCAGCAATTGCCGGTAAAGCTCGCGATAAGGCGTGAAAGCGATGCCGCCGTGAAAGAAAACTTCCAGATTGGGCCACACTTCGGCAAGATTGTCTTTACCTGACAACTCGATGACGCGTTGCAAGACGCTCAACATCCACGACGGAACGCCACTGATACTCGTTATGTTTTTATGGAGCGACTCGCGGGCGATGCGATCGCGCTTCTCTTCAAAATCGGCCAGCAGCGCGGTATGCTTATTCGGCACACGAAGCAGATTAACCAAGGGATTGATGTTTTCAATTAAGATGGCACTGAGATCACCTACGATGGAGTGCGGCGTATTATAGTTGGGCGCGTGACTACCGCCGAGAATCAAGCCCCGACCCGAGAAAAAGTTGCTCGAGGGATGATTATGAAGATACAAAACCACCGCATCGCGACCGCCGGCATAGTGCGTATCGTGCAAACCCGCTTTCGTCACGGGGATAAACTTACTCTTGTCGTTCGTTGTCCCCGAAGATTTGGCATACCATTTAACCTTGCCCGGCCAGAGCAGGTCTCGCTCGCCGTGGCGCATCTTATCGATGTCGTCTTTCAAGTCTTCGTAAGTACTAACCCTAACTTGTCTGGCGAAATCATCGTAGGAGTCGATGTCTTCAAAAGCATTTCTATGGCCGAAAGCCGTATCTTCTGCCGTCCGAATCAATTTGGATAGGACGCGGCGTTGGATTTCCTCGGCCGCCTCGGCATAGCGATCTATAGCAGCCTTGCGCTGCGCGAAAAAAGGACGTATATAGCGGGTCAAGCCCATTCGTTTGATTGTTCTGATTTGTGGCAAAATTACCACAAGAGGGGGGATAAGCCAAAGAATTTGCGCTTTTTTAGCGAGAAGCCACACTTTCCACCACGTTTGTCAAGGCTGAAAACGGAAAAAACAGGCGACAGAGGCAGCAAGCGTTGGCGGAGAAAATATAAAAGTGTAGCGAGAGCAATGAAAAATCAGTGGCCTACCAACAGAAATAAAATATTCTATGCGCAGACATATAAGTCTAATGGCCAAGCACATACGTACCTACAACTGCACTTTGATTAGTAAACTAAAGGAACTAAACGATTTCTTAGCCCACAAGCCCCAAGGCTTGGTCTTTTACGCTTTCCGCCGGCGGACATTCGCTTATTTTTGAAAGACCAACCCTATGGGGTTGTCAATTAACCTATGATCCGAGGCAGCGTTGACGTTGCACGTCAACACTGCCCTACCAAAAGACTAACCCCGATGGGGTTATTGGTGGGTGAAAGTGCGCGGTGAGCGGGCGATTTTGGGTCAAAGGTTTTACCATCAAATAAGCCAATGATCGCAAAACAATTACCAACTCAATTCAACAAAGCTCACTCCCGCACCGCAAGCCCTTAGGCTTGGTCTCTTGGCAGGGCAGGCGTTGGAGCAAAGCGACAACCCTGCCACGATGCGTCGCAAAAGGGCAACCCCTTAGGGTTGGTCATTCAAAATCATCCGCATATATCAATGGATATGTTCAGAAAAACTCAATCACCAAAGCTTACACACACCCAACAAGCCTTTAACCTTGGTCTTTGATGGTTTCCGCCGGCGTTGGTTGGCTCGTTTTGAGAGACCAACCCTAAGGGCTTGACTTTACCGCTACTTACTGATGCAGGGTTGACGATTTGTGTCAACCCTGCCCTACCAAAAGACTAACCCCAATGGGGTTATTGGAGGGTGAAACTATGCGGGAACGATACAAATTCACGCGGAAAACCAATACGCGTATACGTGTTATTGAGCCCAAGCAATTATAAACTCGAATGTAAACGCGCAAAACATCCCCAACAAGCCCTTAGGCTTGGTCTTTTGGCAGGGCAGGCGTTGGAGCGAAGCGACAACCCTGCCATAGTCCACCACAAAAATGCAACCCCTTAGGGTTGGTCTTTCAAGATGTCCGCTAATAGGCGTGTAAATACACAGATAAACCCAAACCACCAAAGCTCATCCCCGTGACGCAAGCCCTTAGGCTTGGTCTCTTGGCAGGGCAGGCGTTGGAGCGGAGCGACAACCCTGCCATAGTCCGCCACAAAAATGCAACCCCTTAGGGTTGATCTTTCAAAATGTCCGCTAATAGCCGTTTGAACATGCTGATAAATTAAACCACCAAAGCCCACCCCCGCAAAACAAGCCCTTAGGCTTGGTCTTTTGGCAGGGCAGGTGTTGGAACGAAGTGACAACCCTGCCATAGTTCGCCGTGAGAGGGCAACCCCTTAGGGTTGGTCTTTCAAAATTGTCCTTGTCTCAGCCAAGATGCAAGCTGTTCAGGGGATTCTTCGGGTATTTCGGGGCGTTTGGTCGGCTCAATAGAATTGCTTACCTTTGCATACGCAAGGGCGAGGAGCGTCCTTGGTTATATTATTCATCTATTAAATCTATACCACAATGATTAAATTCGTTATTAGAGCGAAGAAAAATCCGCTCAAAAAAGATCAAGTAAAATTTTATCCGCAGATGGCGCCGGGCGTGCCCGTGATGTTGCGCACGATTGTCGGGCGCATCGAGAAGCGTTCGGGCGTATCTTCTGCCTCCGTCAAGGCGGTGTTGGATGCCCTGCAATATGAGATTCTCCAAACACTCTCCGATGGTAATTCGGTTCGCTTAGGAGATCTTGGTTCTTTTCGCCTCACGATGCACGGCGAGGGCGTAACGACGGCGAAAGAGGCAAAGGAAAAAGGGGCGAATCTCATTAAGCGCGTGAGTGTGCGGTTTACGAAAAGCAGTACGATGCGTATGGCACTTGACAAGCGCAACTTAATCTTCGGTGCGCAGGACGATATTCGGAATGCGAAGTAGGTGAAGAGGAGGCACAGCGTAGTGCCGGCAAAAAAATTACATTTAGCAAAGGCCGCGTTTCCGTTTTCGGGAGCGCGGCTTTTTCGTGCTTTGTCAAAAAAAGGCCGTTTTTCGGCGGTGCAGGGATAGGGATTAGTCAAACTTTCACCTATGATCGGAAAAAGTTTCTTAGGTGAAAGTTGAAACGGTCTTATAGGCAAATTAAAATTGTCTTATAAGAGAAATTTTCCGATCATAGGTGAAAGTTTGGCGGAGGTGCGTAGTGGGTTGCGACGGGGTGGTTTATTCGGCATTTTTATAGCCGAATATGCGATGAAACCGCGGTTTTTTGAATAATTTTGTTTTTGTGTTGATGCATTTTCGCTTGTTTTTGAAAGACCAACCCTAAGGGGTTGGCATTTTTACGGGGCTTCGAGGCAGGGTTGACGCATCGCGTCAACCCTGCCCTACCAAAAGACTAACCCCGATGGGGTTATTTTTGGATGAAATTGCACGGCAAAATGGATGTTTGGGATAGTATTATGCCATTTGGTTAGGTGCAGAACAGAAAGATTGAGGTTGTTCGGGGATTGATTGCGCTTGCAGGCGAGGATTTTTGAGTTGTGAATTGTCACTTTTATACGCATAATAATGTCTTAGTTGTGCTTTATTGAGATGGAAGAGTGCAGCCTTAAAATAAGGATGCTGAAGAAGGTCTTCTATAGCCAAATATGCGATGAAACCGCCGTTTTTTGCACTTTTTTTCGTTTTTTGCTTGTATTTTTTGTGGTAAAAACGGAGGAAAATACCTAAGGAAGAGGATTTTTTAGGTTATTCGACCCCATTTTGAGGCGAATGATCTGTGTCTTTTCGTCTATCCATCAAACTTATTTGGGGGATCTTGTGGGCGCACAATGCATTGTAAACGATTGAATATAAACATATAACACACTTTGATTATTCTTGAAAGATCGCCAAATTTGGATGGCCGAACGGGAAGCCGGGGCACTGATAAATGCTCATTTTTGTTTGGAAATAGTCTCCTATTTTCAGGACTATGAAATTGCGAGTATTTCAAGCAAAAAAAGTTTGAAGAAAATTGCTGAAGAGCTGAATTTTCTTTTTCACATTTGTTTACATGTGATGCGTTTTTGAGACTACTTTTGTTCATTATCAGCGATTTAAGGTATACCCCATGTCCGATTAGAGCAAGTCGGCAAAAATGAAAAATGTCCGATTAGAGCATATTTTTGTCCGATTAGAGCAAGTCGGTTGGGGCTAAATCGGCCGAACTTTGCCATAGTCAAGCAGAGAAAATCAATGACCGCATTCAAAAACGACAAACAATCGAAAAAAAGTTCGCAAGAACGTCAAGCGGCCGCGCAACGCTTTTTGGAAGATCGTTTGGCGAGTTTGGAGACGATCAGAGATATAGTCAATGCAGAATTGGATCGGCGCAAAAAAGCGTTTCAGACTCATGCCAACGATGTGCACCGGCGGCCACCTGCGAAGCGGTGCAAGTTGGAAGAATGGTTGGACAAATTGTGGGAGTGAGGCGCGACGACCGATCTATAATAGGTGTGAACAGGATGTGCCGCTCCTTTGCCACTCAAAGAATATACAAGTAGTACAAGCAATACAATAAAAACCAACGCCCGGGCCTTCGATACGGCGTTGCTCTGAGAGGAGATTCAACAGGGAGGCTTATATATTATGAAACAACATTTAGTTAAACACAGTTATGCAGCGATCATCGCGCTGTTCATCGCCTTGTTTGCCCTGCCGGTGCAGGCGCAGAGTATCGCTAAACCAGCTCTCAAGAACAACAGTGGAGAAATGTCGATAGTCGGCAACAAAAACAAGAAGGCATCAGTCAAATCCTCCGAAACGCTTCCTTTGTTTGAAGATTTCGAAAGTGGTGAAATACCTGATGGGTGGACTGTGATAGACGCAAACAATGATGGAAAGAACTGGATGGTATTTAGCAATGAAAAAAATACTTGGGTGACACCCAAGTCGGGTAAATGTGTTATCGGTAGTTTCTCAGACGACGATGGAAATCTCGATCCTGACAACTATCTTATATCTCCGAAGCTTTCCGGGGCAACCAGACTGACTTATTGGTTTTCTCTGAATACTAAATATCCTGATGATCGTTATCAGGTACTCGCATCGACTACCGGTAAGGATATCTCCGATTTCACGATAGTATTGAAAGACGAGAGACCTACCGGTCTGAAACCTATTAAGGATGGTTCGAAACAGTCAGAGTGGGTTAATCGCACGCTGCAGCTGCCTGTCGGCACAAAATATATTGCGTTCAGACACTTCGACAGCAACAAGAGCGGGGAGGGCAATTACATTTTTCTGGACGATATAACGATAGATGATAAAGCAATAAACTATGATCTTTGGATTGCCGGCAAGCAGGTAACCTCTGACAACTGCAAAGATCTTGCTGAATTTGAAGGCGTAAGCGGAATCGTGATATACGATCCACAATCCAACATTCTTACGTTGGAAAACGCCATCATCGATACAACATCTCCAAATGCCATCGATTCGAGGATCGACAACTTAACGATAAACCTTATTGGTACGAACAGGCTGGTTACTGCCAATACTTCAACGCTCCGCATCACAAAACCATTGACCATTACCGGCGGCGGCACGCTCAATGTAAATAGCCTGTCAAGTTGCGGGATCTTAGTCATTCATACTGATCTTACGATTACCGACTGTATTGTAACTGCCGTGGGACACGAAGGTATTACGGGAGCATATGATTCTGGTGCAAAGTTACTTATCAGAAACGCTACGGTAACAGCAGAGGGGGGAAACGGCTCTATCAGCGACTTCGCATCACTCACGCTGGAAGGTTGCGCCATCACGCAGCCGGCGGGCGCTGCGTTTGACCCCTCTCAGAATGCTGTCGTACTCAATGGAGAGATGGTAACGAGCGAGGTGGTGATTACTCCTCAATCTACGGATTACGATCTTCAGATTTGCGGCACGCAGGTAACTCCAGACAACTGCGGCGACCTCACCATTTTTGACGGAGTAAGTGGAACGGTGAAGTATGACCCAACCAATAAAGTTCTTACGCTGAAGGATGCCATCATCAGTTCAACAACCACAAATGCCATCGTTTCAAACATCGACGGTTTGACTATAAACGTCATTGGCACAAACAGCCTGACAACTACAGACAAAGCTACGATCAGCTTCAGAAGTCCGCTGACCATTACCGGCGGCGGCACGCTTAATGCGAAAAGCGGGTCAGACTGTGCTGTCTATGCAAATGAAACCAACCTCACCATCAACAACTGCATCGTGAACGCTGAGAGTCGCGCGTATGCCATTGCCGGAAATGACGGCACGCGCGAAACGCTGACGATCAATAATGCGATGGTCACGGCAGAAGGAAAAGAAAATGGCTCTATCTGCGACTTTGCCAATGTTGTGCTGGTGGGCTGCGACATTCTTCAACCGACGGGTGCCGCGTTTGATGCGGATTTACGCGGTATTGCACTCAATGGCGCAATTGTCAAGAGCAAAGTGATCATTGGCGACCCATCAAGCATCCATACGCCAACCATCGACAACGCTGCCAAGCAAGGCATCTATACGCTCAGCGGCGTGAAGCTCAACAGTAAAGTAGAAGATCTGCCGAGGGGTATCTATATTGTCAATGGCAAGAAAGTGGTGAAGTAAGTTAATCGTTGTAGGGATCATAATCAGCAACTACAACAAGCAAGTAAAGTCTTCCGCCCCTCAAGCATAGGGAGCGGAAGGCTTTACCATTGATGCTATCTTTACAACAATCCGGACAGCTATATATATATTGTGTCGGCAGCGAAGTGGACCGCAATATTTAAGGCGCAATATACGCCTGTACGAAACGAAAATGATAAATTTGCAACATCATCAATACTTATCTTTCTTACTATGGTAGACTTCCCTTTAATTAACATCATCATTGCGGTCGGCGTAGTCGTACTGCTAAGCATTTTCTTCCATTTTGTGCCTTTTTTCCTTTGGCTGAGTGCAAAGGTATCGGGCGTAAAAGTATCGCTGATCCAACTCTTTTTGATGCGCATCCGTAACGTGCCGCCTTCGGTTATCGTGCCGAGCCTCATCGAAGCGCACAAGGCCGGTTTGGGCTATATTACGCGCGACAATCTCGAAGCTCATTTTATGACGGGCGGGCATGTGCAGCGCGTTGTCCACGCTTTGGTGTCAGCCTCTAAAGCCAATATCGACCTTTCTTTTGAGAAAGCTACGGCGATCGACTTAGCGGGGCGCGACGTCTTCGAAGCGGTGCAAACTTCCGTCAACCCGAAGGTGATCGATACGCCGCCCGTAGCCGCCGTGGCCAAGAATGGTATTCAGCTCATCGCAAAAGCGCGCGTCACGGTGCGGGCCAACATCCAGCAACTCGTAGGCGGTGCGGGCGAAGATACGATTCTGGCGCGCGTAGGCGAAGGTATCGTCTCGAGCATCGGTTCTGCCGACTCTCACGAGCAGGTGTTGGAAAACCCCGATAGCATTTCCAAACTCGTATTGCGCAAGGGATTGGACGCCGGAACGGCTTTTGAGATCCTTTCGATTGATATTGCCGATATTGACGTGGGTAAAAACATCGGCGCGACGCTGCAAATGGACCAAGCCAACGCAGATAAAAACATTGCGCAGGCAAAGGCGGAAGAGCGCCGTGCGATGGCCGTGGCCACGGAGCAGGAAATGAAAGCGAAGGCGCAGGAAGCGCGCGCCGAGGTGATACAAGCCGAAGCCGAAGTGCCCAAGGCATTGGCACAAGCCTTGCGCGAGGGCAATATGGGCGCGATGGATTATTACCGCCTCCAGAACCTGATTGGCGATACCGATATGCGCGGCGCCATCAGCAAGTTTGCCAACAACAAGAGTGGCGCCGGCGATGTGCCGCCTACCATTCCTCGCAATTAAGTAAGCCTTTTGGCGTCAGCCGCGGCGCCAACCATACAGCCGATGAGGCGACTTCCCGCAAGCACAGCGCAATGCTGCCGGAAGTCGCCTCATTTTCTTTTACTCCTGACGCCGAGCCGCATCATCATCACGCAGCAAAGCCGGACAAAAAACCTTCCCGACCGCAAGCAGTCGGGAAGGCAACCATCTAAATCTAAAATCTAATATTTTGGATTACTTCAAATTCGGGTTAATCTCGCCCCATTTTTCTACCGGAGGCATCACGCCGAGGCCGATCACCTCATCGCGCATATTGCAGAGGTGCTCGTAGCTCTTGCGAAGCTCAGCCATCTCTTCGGGCGTGCCGTGAATTTCTTCGTAAGCGCTGCCGTTCTTCGTGATCGTTGCTTCCATCGCCATCATAATATGGTCATAGCCTGCGAAGCTCACATAACGGCCTGCGGGCCAATTGAACGGTGCGCCGCCCATTGCAGCTTCGATCATACGAACGCTCACGTAAGCCGGACTTTGGAACGAACTGCGGCCGCGCAGGTTGATGATATTTGCACCACCCTTGATCGTGCGCTGCTTGATTTCCTCCCATTTGTCAGCAGGCAGGCGATCCGTGCCGATCAAGTCGAGCAGCGGCGTGCCTTGAACCTTTGCCGTAGAAGCAAATACCGCCATCTGTTCGCCGTGACCACCATACGTGCGGCAACCGGTTACATCGCTTTGCGGCACGTTGAAGTGCTTTGCCAATTCGCTTTGCAGGCGGATAGAATCAAGCGCTGCGAGCGTAGAAACTTGCGACGGCTTCAAGCCTGACCACAAAAGCGTAACGAGACCGGTAATATCTGCCGGATTAAAGATAATCGTCACGTGTTTTACGTCCGGGCAATACGTCTTAATATCCTTACCAAGCTGTTCTGCCACTTCGGAATTGCCTTTCAGCAAGTCCTCGCGCGTCATACCCTGCTTGCGCGGAGCGCCACCTGATGAGATAATATATTTCGCATCTGTCAATGCCTCTTTCGCATCTGTCGTAAACGTGAAGTTAACGCCCTCGAAACCGCAATGACGCATTTCTTCCGTGACGCCTTCGAGGCCCGGCTCGTAAACGTCATACAGGCAAATGTTTGGCGTGAGGTGAAGCATGGCCGCCGTCTGCGCCATGTTAGAACCGATCATCCCGGCAGCACCGACGATGGTCAACTTTTCATTCGTAAGGAAATTCATATTGCTTTAATTAAAATGTAATGCTAAATAATCGACGCAAGCCGCTCGGCGGCAAGGTCGCAAATTGTTGTTGCAAAAATAGCAAATAAAAAACTTTTTGGAAATGAAAACGGGGCAAAAAGATGGGTAAAAAAACGACGCGCACCGCCCGATTTCTGTTTTACACCGAAGTGCAGCCGGTTTTGCCTCTTTTCCGTCGCCCGCGTGGGCTGAAAGCGAGGCGTCGACAGCTGTTTTTCTTGCTTCCGCCGCGTTTTCGCCAGCCTTTGCTCCTGATTTCTTTTTGCGAAAATGCACACACGAAGGCCTTACGCTAGGGCAACTTATTGTTTGCTGCCGCCAAACTATCGTTTGCTCCCACCAAACCATTGTTTGCCCCCACCAAACCATCGTTTGCTGCCGCCAAACAAAACGCAAGCGGCAGTAAAATATTGAAGGAAAAGGACTTGCAAGGGGCAGAATTGCAGCTACGCATCGGCAAACGGCAAAGACGCCGCGCGCCGTAAACGCGAAGCGCCGCCCAAAGAAACTACCGGCAAACGACCTTGCGAAGCGGGGCGCTGCAAAAGCATCTGTCAAGGTCTTTCTTCCGTTACCGCTTATTTTTATTTTTTTATCGCTACCTTTGCCCTACGTCAATGGGCCGTGCAAATTCTGCACCGATGAGTGCCCACTGCATTGCGGCCTATGGCGCGACGGCCTGTGGTGGAGGCAACTCTGCGGCCGACCGAACGCACATCGGCAGGAAGCATCTCCGTTAGGAATATAAATAAGAAAACCGGGAGAGCCCTAAAGCGGAAAACACGATGGAATGGAACCAACTTTTATCAGACCGACGCTTCGGTAAGGAATACGTAGCCAAATCTGCAGCCGAGCGGCGCACAGAGTTTCAGCGCGACTACGATCGCCTGATCTTCTCAGCCGCCTTTCGACGTATGCAGAACAAGACGCAAGTGTTTCCCCTCCCCGGCAGCGTCTTCGTCCACAACCGCCTGACGCACAGTCTTGAAGTATCAAGCGTAGGGCGCAGTTTGGGCGCAGACGTGGCCGCCCTTTTACAGCAAAGAGATTCCGCAGCGGGAGAGCGCACACCGGAAGCTCTCGGTGCGATCGTCTCCGCCGCTTGTCTGGCCCACGATATGGGCAATCCGCCTTTCGGCCACAGCGGCGAGCGCGCCATACGCAGCTTTTTTGCCGAGGGGCAGGGACGCGAATGGGAGAAAATGCTCCCGAAAAGCGTCTGGACAGACATTGTCAACTTCGATGGCAATGCCAACGCGTTCCGACTCCTGACGCACCAATTCAACGGCCATAGGGCGGGCGGCTTCGTTATGACTTACGCCACGCTGGCCGCGATTGTAAAGTATCCCTTTGCCTCCGATTGTTGCCGCGGCAAGTCGAAGTTTGGCTTCTTCCAAAGCGAGGCGGCCGACTTCCAACGCATAGCCGACGAATTGGGCCTCCCCAATTGCGCAGCACCGGGCGAATCGCTACGCTTTGCGCGCCATCCGCTCGTGTATCTCGTAGAAGCGGCTGACGATATTTGCTATCAGATTATGGATCTCGAAGATGCCCATAAGTTGCGCCTGCTCTCCGACGAGCAAGCCGAGGCCTTGCTGCTCGATTTCTTTGCCCCCGAAGCGCGCGAACGCCTCAGAAGCGCCTATCCGATGGTGACAGATGCCAACGACCGTATGGTTTATTATCGTTCCTCGATCATCAACGCTCTGGAGCGCGCTTGCGTCAACATTTTCGTAGACAACGAAGCGGCGATCTTGGCCGGCACCTTTGAAGGGTCGCTCATCGACCATCTGCCGGAGCCGCTGCTGGGCGCTTATCAACGCTGCGCCGCGCTGGCGAAGGAGAAAATCTATCGAAGCAAGGAGGTGATGGACGTAGACTTGGCCGGATACCATATTATATATACGCTACTCGAACTGATGACGGAGGCTGTGCTCGCGCCGCAAAAGGCGTATTCGCAGATGCTGCTCGGTATGGCTTCCAAACAATACGAACTCAGGGCCGAGCGCCTCGAAGTGCGCCTGATGGCGGTCTTAGATTATCTTTCGGGGATGACAGACGTCTACGCGCTTGACCTCTATCGCAAAATATCGGGACAGAGTCTGCCGATGGTTTGATGCGCCGGTTTGCAAACCTCTCCGGTTTGTCGCCGACACCGACTTTCTCTACCCCGTTATTCTCTTCCCGCCCGCACTTTGTGCTTTACCAAGCTGCTTATGCGGCGGAAGTATCTCTATTTATGACGCATAAAGACGATTCTTATAATCACGTACTGAAATACACCGGTCTGCTGGGCGGCGTACAGGTCTTTTATGTCCTGATGTCGATCATTCGTAATAAGTTTACGGCGCTCTTTATCGGCACGTGGGGTATGGGCCTCGCCGATTTATATAACCGCACGGCCGAACTCATTGGGAATACGACCAACTTCGGCATTGCTTTCAGCGCCGTGCGCCATTTGGCCGAACTGCAAGAGCGCGGCGAGCAGAAGGCGCTGACGCTCTACGTCAAACTCATACGCACGTGGACGCTGCTTACGGCTTTGCTGGGGGCTGTGACTTGCTTGATTCTCTCGCCCTGGCTCAGTCATCTCACGCTGGGCGATTATCATACGGCCAAAGGCTATGCGCTGCTTTCGCCGATGGTAGCGATGACGACGCTCTTGGGCGGCGAGGCGGCCATTCTCAAAGGTATGCACCGCCTAAGGCGTATGGCGGCCGTCTCCGCCTTGGGCGCTTTGCTCACAATGGCGGTCACGATACCGCTTTATTGGTGGTTGGGCGTACACGGCGTGATCCCTGTCCTGCTCAGTACGACGACGGTCGTTTTTCTGCTGAACCTGCACGCCGCCACACGCGACTTCCCCTATCGCGTAGGCCTTTTCAGCAAGCGCTTGCTATCGCGTGGTATGCACATGCTGAAGTTGGGCTCCGCTTACATTGCGGCGGGCATCTTAGGCTCGGGCGCGGAGATGGGCGTGCGTTCTTTTATGGTACGCACGTCGTCATTGGCTGAAGCGGGTCTGTATACGGCGGGCTTTACGCTGATCGTGAGCTATGCGCGCTTGGTGTTTGTGGCGATGGATGCCGACTATTTTCCGCGCCTCTCCGCTGCCGGCGACGACGTAGAGCGCCGCAACTTCGCCATAAACCGACAAATCGACGTATTGGTCTTACTTATGGCGCCTTTTCTCATACTGTTTACGCTCTGTTTACCCCTGATCATTCGCTTACTCTATACGCCGGAATTTCTTCACGCGGTGCCGATGGCGCTATGCGCGGCGGGCTGTATGTTCTTCAAATCGGTCTACGCGCCGATCTCATACCTCTCGCTGGCACGCGGCGATTCCTTCGTTTATCTGGTGATGGAGTTGCTCTACGATGTAGTCTTCGTGGCGGCAGTCATAGCAGGCTTTTATTATGGCGGCCTTTGGGGCGCCGGGCTCGGACTCTCGCTGGCTAATCTCTTCGACTTGATCGCTATTTTTACGGTCTACTCGTGGCGCTACGGCTTCAAGATGGAACGAACTACATTGCGGCGCTGCGTATTGCAGTTTGGCCTCTTACTCGTTGGCCTCTTTGCAGCAGCGCAACCTATTTGGGGCGCAAAAGTGGCCTTGGGCGGTGTGGTCTTTACCGTTAGTGCGGGCTTATCCTGGGACCTGCTGCGGCGAGAGACGTCAATTGCGGCGCGATGGACAGCCTTACGGCAACGCTTTTTGAACAAGAAATAAATAGAAATAGAAGATGATACCAGATGAATCGGGCGGCAAGGCGGTAAAGTTTTCGGTATTGGTGGCAGTTTACAATGCTGCGCCTTATTTGCGCGCTTGCCTCGATTCTATTTTGCATCAATCGGTCGATGACTTACAGATTTTATGTGTCGATGATGCGTCGACCGACGACTCTCTTAGCATCCTTTCTGAATATGCCGCGCGCGATGAGCGCGTGGAAGTCATTCGCCTCGATCAGAATCAAGGGCAGGCGGCGGCGCGCAACGTGGCACTTTCGCGGGCCAAAGGCGAATGGGTCTTAATGGTCGATGCTGATGATCTTTTGGGCGAAGATGCGCTGGCAGAAATAGAACGCACGATAAAGCGTTTCCCTTCGGCCGATTGTATCGTCTTGCAATTGGTGCGTTTCGGCGCGGCGCAAGCTACCGAGCGCGAAGACGGAGCGATGCCGGACACGACGTTTACGGGCGAAGAAGCTTGCAAGGCGGCGATCAATTGGGCGCTGAATGGTTTATATGCAGGGCGGCGCGATTTGTATCAGCGTATGCCGTTCGATGCTTCGAGTAGAGTTTATAGCGATGACAACACTTCGCGCATACATTATTTATTGAGTCGACAAGTTGCCGTATCGGCGGGCGAATATCTTTACCGGCAGCACGAGGCTTCGGCAACGCACCGCTTTGATCTGCGCCGGCTCGACTTCTTGGCGGCTAATCGTTCGCTGCGCTCACTCTTGGAGCGTTATCAAGCAAACACTGACATACTGACGGCTTGCGAGGAGCATTGCTGGCGCAACTTCGTAGGCTTGTATTTGCAGTTTCGGCGGTATTGGGCCACATTTACGCCGCAAGCGCATCAACAGATTCGCGATGCCTTCAAAGCAAGTTTGCAGGCAATGCATCCGGAGCGTTTGCCGCGCGGCTTGCGCTGGTCGCCAAGTTGGCTGTTTGTGCGTCCTTTCTCGCTCTTCTGCGCTTACCGCCGACTGTTAAGTGGTTTAAAGAAGATCTTTAAGCCCATATAATTTCGTTTGCTTCGACTCATTCGAAGCAGCACTCTACACAATATATATATAGTCAGGTCACTACCGCGGCAATTCCTCAGGGCTTTTCCTTAAGCTTGTTAGCTTACTGCTCTACCGATCGCCGCCGCATTGCAACTTGCCATAAACAAACAACTGCACGCTACGAGTAGCATGCAGTTGTCGATTATTTTCATCAATAGCGTGAGGCTATTACGAGCTTTCTCTGTTATTCACTATTCTTCTTTAATAGGTATAACGCTATATCCCCAAGACATATTTGAGAATATGGGGAAAGTTTCGCCCGTTTTATATACACCAAAGAAGTCAGAACCATTTTCTTTCATTGACCAAGCAAGAATACCATAATAGCCATAGTACTTCATTCCATCCGGAGTGTTTCCTGGGCCAAGTCTCCTTTCTGTAGACCAATAGTAACCCTTATTATTGTCTTTGATTCCTGTAAAATCATCGGGGTTAAGTCTTCCGATCATTGGAACAGTAACAGGCTTACCATTGTTGCCATTCTTAATCTTTACAAAGTCTACTGAACGCGGCACGTGGAAGCCGGCCGGACTTGGGTCATAAACGGTCTTCAAAAAATCTTTATTATAGCCAAAGCCTTTATTATTCCTTCCATCCCACAGATTAAAATAGGTACTATTTTCTCGATTTTGATCCCAAAGCCAATCCCAGTTACCTTTACTCTGTCCATCATAACTTATTCTGCGTGAATTCGCCATACCCCAAGGAATTCTCACTGATGTTTCTAAGTTATAACCTTTGTTTTGACCTTTTGATTGTGCAAAGAATGGACTTTCATACCACAATGGGTCCTTACGGCCTTGCTGATAGAACATAGAAACACCTTCATTAACCGCATATGGTTTTTGCTTAACAACAAGTTTAGCAACCTGCCCACTTCTCTTCTGCACAAACGTTAGACGCACAAAACGATCTTTCTTATAACTCGTTTCTCCCCACTTTGTATGGCGGAAACCTAATGGTTCACGCATAAAGTAGCCATTACTTGTATCAATTACTTCATTTGAAGTAATCCAGATATGCCAACTCCAAAGGACATTGTATTGATCAGTTCCTTTCGTAACTGCGATTACGGCACTAGCCTCTGTCATTTTGGTCTTGTCGACATTAAATTCTAAGAATGTTCCGTTTAATCCGTTTCCTTCAAGCGTTACAAGATCTGGCTCGCTACACCATAATACTTTTGCACCATCAGCGCCTTCAATCTTTGGCTTCGTTATCTTGCCTGTTGAACAACGGAAAGGTTTTAAGACACTATCATTGGCTGACACACCGGTTGGATTATAAGCTTGCTCATTCTTTTGACCATCTTTCCAAGCATTACCATAATACAAAGGAATCTTATACTTGCCACCGGCTGATACAATATAGCAGTTGGCTGAAGACTGCTTATTATTAGCGCCTAAAGAAAGATCCTTTCTCGTTGTTATTTCCGGCATCGCCTTTAACTGTGCAATTCGAGTCGCCTTAAAATCCTTATATTCGTCAGAGAGTTTAAGATTACAAAGCTGAGCAGATGTACCACCATTACCACGATCAGTAATTGCACTAACCATCGAAGGCTTACCTTCTGTCCAATTGAGGCTGTCCTCACTATATTCATACTTGGAAATCTCCCATGGTTCAGCCTTGTCACGATCAGTACCTGTATAGCCTTTTAGGTGTCTATAGCTCGTTACTGTAAAAGGAACATCAAACTCATTGTATTTTCTTGTGGTCGTTCCATCTCCGAGGTCTTTTGTAGGCGTTACTGTCAAAACAAACTCGCGGTCTGACGTATCCTTGCTGTTAGAGATCGTATAGGTTTTAGTCGTACCTTCCACCCATTTCTTATCGTTGCCGCTCTTGTCCTTACCGCCAATCTTGGCTTGTACGTATTTGCCACTCTCAAAAGTAATCTTAACTTGAGCATTGGCCGGCAGCGTCTGCGGAATCATAAAGAATGTACCATCACCACCATTCATCACCGCGCCAATGTCCGTTGCCGTAGAGAAAGTCGGGTTAAGCGTAAGCTTGTAGTTTTTTGTTGTCGTCCCTAAAGTCCACTTTTTATTAGCCACGTCATAAGAACCCTCGCCGATAACGCCTAAGATCTCAATCGTCTTCACTTTCTGGTTGTAAGAAAGGTCGTTGCCAATCTTAAATTCAATGGCAGTTGTCACGTGGTTGAAGTGGATGGGGAGCTTCTTCTTCCGATCGGTTTCATAAGAGAACTCATCCGTCTTGGCCACCAAAAGGTCGGTCTGCAACTTTGCATCTTCATTTGGCTTAAACGAGATGATGGGCAACTGACCTGAAGTCGTTGTAATGCGCTGGTTCACATTGTCTGCAGCAGGATGCACGGCATAAAATATCAATTTAGCCGCATCGCTCCTCTTCCATTGCACGGGATTAACCATCGTACCATCAGCATTGATCTTCTCATTATAGAGGAAGTCGGGCGTTGCACTGCCGTCCCTGCAACCAAAGATCGCAAAAGGCTTATTGATCGTCGTAAAGTTGGCATCCGACGTTATCAAGCCGCGCGTAACCGACGTATGCTGTATAGGCAAAACGCCTTCTACAGTCGTCTCAACCAGCTCAAGCCCCGTTACACCGGCGCCTTTAAGCGGAGAAGATTGCGTCTCATAAACAGATGGATCTTTAGTCTGTGGCAACGAATTAGCGTCAGACATATTCTGCACATCGTTCACATCAAAAGTGATACCATCAACTACTTTTCCTTGGTCTGGCACGAGTTCTTCATCGCTACACGAAGCCAACAGGAAGGATGCCAAGCCTACGAAGCCTGCCATCGAAATGAATCTTAAGTATTTCTTTTTCATTTCCTTGTTTATAATTTCCAGGGTTTGTTACGAAATAATTTTTGAAAGAGTGATGACTGTTGCGCCAAAGCACCCGATCAGTTTACAATCAAAGAAACGCCGGATGCAGTCACTTCAATTTGAGTACGCTAAGCACTTTACTTGTCACCGCTTGTCACGAAACGCAGCGTGACTTATTTTTTCACGCTTTTAAATAGTTCTCTTTTTAGTTCTTTTAATTGTATCCGGCATCGCATAGGCGTCATGTAATCTGAATAACTACAACCTCCCATCTGTAAAAGCGGCGGATCTTCACAAAAAGTGATCAGATTATGATTTGCCATACAGTAACACACGCTTGTGAGTGTAGGCATTAATCGCGAGCAAAGTTAAACATTAATTCTAAAATAAACACTTTTTTCTAAGTTATTTCGCTCACAAACAAAGAGATATGTTAACAGCTAACAACAACCCTCACTCGCCCAACGCCCGCCCTTAGGCTCGGCCGTTGGTGCTTTCTGCCGGCGCACATTGGCTTGTTTATAAAGACCAACCCTAAGGGGTTGTCAATTTAGTTATTCCTCGAGGCAGTGTTGACGCAGAGCGTCAACACTGCCTTAGACCGCCGCAAACGGCGACCCCTTAGAGTTGGTCTCTCAAAACGGCCATACGTTGCCGATGGAATATGCCAATAAATCAAGCTCACAATGCTCGCGCGCGAAGCGGAAGCCTTATTCGTTGCCTTGACCCAATCAAAGTAATCGCGAAAATGCGATGGTAAAATCTATCTTGATAAGCACCCAAAAAAAACAGCGCTCTATGCGGGGAATGCTTCGATTGAAAAAACGCCCTACCCCCCCGCAATAAATAATGAAAAATATTTACAGTAAAAAAAGGACGAGAGAACCCGATCCGGGCTAATAGGCAAAAATACCCACTCATAATGCATTGATTATCAAATAACAGTGTGTCCAAAAAATCTCTTATAGGAAAGTAAAAATTGTCTTAGGAGAAAATAAAAAAACTCCTTAGGACAGTAAAAATTTTCTCCTAAGACAATTTTTACTGTCACCTAAGCTAATTTTCAGGGGGTGCGGAATGAATGAGAAATATTGACAGGAAAGGGAGATTTGAAGCCTAAGCGAAGCGAAAATAAGCTGGAGAAGATCGCGACATATCGGCTCTCCCTCTCGCGAGGAAAGGGGCGAAACAGGCCGCCAAAGGCGGGGCGGCGTAAATACACCATATAGAAGGCGCCACCTGCGGCGTATGGCAAAAGACAAGCCACAAATAGGAGGCAATTCCAATGACCATTCGCCTCAAAAGCCACCGGCAACGCGAACAAAAAGCGAGGCGGCGGCGGGGAGCAAGCAGCCCCCCAAAAAGAGGCGGCGAAACGCATTCACATTTCGCCGCCTGATGCACATGCGTCTTAGCGCTATTTCAGTTTGCTTAAGCCAAGAAGCAATTGGGCTTCAATTGCTTAAAGAAGTCATTGCCTTTGTCGTCCACAAGGATAAAGGCTGGGAAGTCTTCTACTTCAATCTTCCAAACTGCTTCCATTCCTAATTCGGGGTACTCTACGCATTCGATACTGCGAATGCTGTGTTGCGAAAGTACGGCTGCCGGTCCGCCAATCGAACCCAAATAGAAGCCGCCGTGTTTCCGGCAGGCATCTGTCACGGCTTGCGTGCGATTACCCTTGGCAATCATAATGAGTGAGCCACCCTTACTTTGGAAAAGATCGACATACGAGTCCATACGGTTAGCCGTAGTCGGACCCATAGAGCCGCAAGGCATTCCCTTCGGCGTCTTAGCCGGTCCGGCATAAAGTACGGGGTGATCTTTGAGATATTGAGGGATGTCTTCGCCGCGATCCAAGCGCTCTTTGATCTTGGCGTGGGCGATGTCGCGCGCCACAATGATCGTACCGCTCAGGCTCAAGCGCGTGCTGACGGGGAACTGCGTGAGTTGGGCCAACACTTCCTTCATCGGACGATTGAGGTCTACTTTTACGCCGCCGCCTTCACCGGCTTCGCGTAAAGATTCGGGGATCAAACGCGCCGGATTATCGTCAAGACGCTCGATCCAAAGGCCGTCTTTGTTGATCTTACACTTGATATTTCTATCGGCCGAGCAACTTACGCCCATACCAATCGGGCAACTTGCGCCGTGGCGCGGCAGACGAACGACGCGAATATCGTGGGCGAAATACTTGCCGCCAAACTGTGCGCCGAAGCCGATGTTGTGCGCTTCGCGGAGCAGTTCTTTCTCCAATTCTACATCGCGGAAAGCGCGGCCGGTCTCGTCGCCGGTTGTCGGGAGTCCGTCATAATAATGCGTAGAAGCCAGTTTCACCGTCAAGAGGTTGCGCTCTGCCGACGTACCACCAATGACAAAGGCGATATGGTAAGGCGGGCAAGCAGCCGTGCCTAAACTGCGCATTTTCTCTACGAGGTAGGGCTTGAGCGTTTCGGGGTTCAAAACGGCCTTCGTCTCTTGATAGAAATAAGTCTTGTTAGCTGAACCGCCGCCTTTCATCACGCAAAGGAAATGATATTCGTCGCCTTTTCCGGCCTCGATATCGATTTGCGCCGGCAAGTTGCAGCGCGTGTTTACCTCATCATACATATTGAGCGGCGCATTCTGCGAATAGCGCAGATTCTCCTGCGTATACGTCTCATAAACGCCACGCGAAATCGCCTCAGCATCGTCGCCTTCGGTCCACACCTGCTGGCCTTTGTCTCCGTGAATAATGGCCGTACCGGTATCTTGGCAGAAAGGGAGCTGGCCCTTAGCCGCAACTTCAGCATTACGCAAAAAAGTCAGTGCAACATACTTGTCGTTGTCAGAAGCCTCGGGATCGGTGAGCGCTTTAGCCACTTGCTCGTTGTGCTCACGGCGGAGCATAAAGGCTACATCTCTAAAAGCGTGGCGAATGAGGGTGGTCAAGCCTTCGGGCGCTACTTTGAGCATCGGTTTGCCTTCAAACTCGCTTACGCTGACGTGGTCTTTGGTGAGTAAATAATACTCCGTCTCATCTTTGCCCAACTGAAACATCGGGGCGTACTTGAACTCGGGAGTTTGTGCCATAGTTGTTATGTATTATGTATGTTATGTTCGTTGTTTGTCTGGGTGGGTATGGGCGCGAGCTGCTTTTTTCGAGCGCGGCCGCTTTATTCTTCCTCGCTCTTGTTGCTGCGCTTGCGAACGAGATGATCGAGAATGATTTTGCGCATACGCATACTCTTGGGCGTCACTTCGACATACTCATCTTCTTTAATGTATTCCAAGGCCTCTTCCAAAGAGAAAATCAGCGGTGGAATAATGCGCGCCTTCTCGTCCGTTCCGCTGGCGCGGACATTCGTGAGCTGTTTGGCTTTCGTAACGTTAACAACCAAATCCTTTTCGTGTACATGCTCGCCCACGACTTGGCCCGCATAGACCTCATCCTGCGGAGAAACGAAGAAACGTCCGCGGTCCTGAAGTTTGTCAAGCGCATAAGCGAAGACCGTACCCGTTTCCATCGCGATCATAGAGCCGTTTGTGCGGCGCTGAAGTTCGCCTTTGAAAGGCTGATAGGCTTTAAAGCGGTGCGCCATAATAGCTTCGCCCTGACTGGCAGTTAAGACGTTCGTGCGAAGTCCGATAATGCCGCGCGAAGGTATTTCAAATTCGATATCAACGCGGTCACCCAAGTTTTGCATAAAGGTCATTTCACCCTTACGGCGCGTGACCATATCGATCATCTTGGAAGCAAACTCTTCGGGGACGTTGACGGTCAACTCTTCGATAGGCTCGCAGCGCACGCCGTCAATCTCTTTATAAATTACTTGTGGCTGCCCTACTTGCAACTCATAGCCTTCGCGGCGCATCGTTTCGATGAGGACGGACAAGTGAAGCACGCCACGGCCGGAAACGATCCATTTATCGGGCGAAGGTTGCTCGATGCGCAGCGCAAGATCTTTTTCCAATTCGTGCTGCAGGCGATCGTTGATGTGACGCGAAGTACAATATTTGCCCTCCTTACCAAAAAACGGCGAATCATTGATCGTAAAGAGCATAGACATTGTCGGCTCGTCGATGGCAATAGGCGCCAGCGGCTCAGGGCTATCGAAGTCGCAGATCGTATCGCCGATTTCAAAATTTTCTAAGCCGACAACGGCACAGATATCGCCACAACCTACACTTTCAACCCGGCAACGCCCCATTCCCTCAAAGGTATCCAATTCTTTGATCTTCACCTTCTCCATTGAGCCATCGCGGTGAGCAATCGTAATATTAGTGCCATCTTTAATCACCCCGCGATGCACGCGCCCGACGGCAATGCGGCCCGTATAATTAGAGTAGTCGAGCGAAGTAATAAGCATTTGCAGCGTCCCCTCATTAGCAGGCGGCGCCGGAATTGTATTGATAATTGTATCGAGCAAATAAGTAATATCCTCCGTAGGCCGCTGCCAGTCCTCGCCCATCCAGTTGTTTTTAGCCGAACCATAGACTACGGGGAAGTCCAACTGCTCCTCCGTAGCGTTGAGGTCGCACATTAGGTCGAAGACCATTTCATAAACCTCCTCGGGGCGGCAATTTGGCTTGTCCACCTTATTGACAACCACGATAGGCTTCAGGCCAATCTGCAAAGCCTTCTGCAAAACGAAGCGCGTCTGCGGCATCGGTCCTTCGAAAGCATCTACCAAGAGCAAACAGCCATCGGCCATATTTAACACGCGCTCTACCTCTCCGCCAAAGTCAGAGTGGCCCGGCGTGTCTATAATGTTGATTTTAGTATCTTTATAGTTAATGGAGACGTTTTTGGAGAGGATCGTAATGCCTCGTTCACGCTCCAATTCATTATTGTCTAATATAAGTTCTCCGGTCTGTTGGTTTTCGCGAAAAAGATGCCCGGCCATTAACATCTTATCCACGAGCGTCGTTTTCCCGTGGTCTACGTGGGCAATGATTGCAATGTTTCTAATGTCTTGCATGTAACTTTTTATACCTTTATATCGGCTACAAAGTTACTGAAAATGAAAGAAACAGCGAAGTAAGTTGTCGGCTCATTTCGGGCTTTAACAGCTTTTGCCGGCAAAGTTAGACAGTCTGTTTGGCCGGCGTCCGGCTTTGTATCAGCGCTGCCGTTCGCCGCGCTCAAGTATAAAATCCTACGCAACGCGCCCAAAATGAAAGCCTCCCGCCCCTCAAGCATAGAGAGCGGAAGGCTTATTCGTCTGTCCGGATGGCTAATCCCAAGCCGTTTTCGACTCAATTATTTCTTCACCATCTTCTTACCATTCACAACGTAGATGCCCTTCGGCAGATCTTTCACGTCGGTTTTAAGTTGCACGCCACTGAGCGTATAGACGCCTCGCTTTGCCGCAGCGTCGATGACCGGCGTATGGATGCCTGAAGGGTCGCCAATGACCACTTTGCTCGTGACGATTGCGCCGTTGAGCGCAATGCCGTGTAATGAAGAATCGAATGCTGCTCCCGCGGGCTGGATAATGTCGCAGCCCACCAGCATAACATTGGCGAAATCGCAGATAGAGCCATTCTCTTTTCCTTCCGCCGTCACCGTCGCATTATTGATCGTCAGCGTTTCTCGCGTGCCGTCGCTTCCGGCAATAGCATACGTACTACTCTCGGCGTTCACCTGGCAATTGTCAATAGCGAGGTCTACCCCATTGGCATAAAGCGCGCAGTCGCGATCGCTTTTCACGTAAAGCGTACCGCCGCCGGTAATCGTCGTCTGTGCAGCCAAACTGATCGTTGTATATTTTGACGATAGCACGTTTGAACCAAGAATCTTAATGGTCAAGTCGTCAATGGTCGATGTAATCGCATTGTAGTCTTCCGCATTGATGACAACATCCTGCAAGGTAAGCACCTTGTTTTCCGGATCGAAGCTCACGTTTCCACTCACGCCGGGAAATTCGAAAATATCTTTGTAATTGGCCGAAGTAAGTTTCACACCCGATATCGCCAAACCGAAATCGGTCACAGCTTCAGCTTCGATCACGACAGAGTCGGTCACCAACTGCCCATTGAGCGCCACGCCGAGCAGCGAAGCATCATAATCGGCACCTTCGGGCTTCACGATGGAGCATCCATCAAGCGTGAGTTTTTGCAGCCCACACATCGTCGCCTTATCCTTGCCCTTTGCCTTGATCGTGGCGTTGCCGACATGGATCTCTGCACCCTTATCGTCAGAACCGAAAGAGCCATCGCAATCGATCACACACCCTTTGAACGTAGCAGCACTGCCTGGTGCAGTATAGAAACCAAAGCTCTTGCCGGAAAGGATGATTCTTCCATCGCCGGCCACGGCGAAGTGGGGAGCTTCATTGTGGAGCGCGGTGGCAGAAGTCGTCGTAATTACATTTAAGCCCTCCGCATAAATAGCCAAGCCGTCAATCATCGACTTAAGGCCCTCACCTTCACCCGTAGGACTGATAATGGCATTCTCCAGAAAAAGTCGCTTTGAGAGTGGATCATACTGAGCCGTACCATCCGTAATGGGCACGCTTTTGAAGTTTTCGGCTGTTACCTGCGCATCACCAATCCATAGTTTGAACTTCGCCGGCTCTCCGTTTTCGGTGATTGTTAGCCTTGCGCCGTCGTTGTTGGCACTTTGCACGATGTGCATCGTAAAACGATACGTCTTGCCTGCCTCAAACTCGCAGTCGTCACCTCGGGTCGTTCCGTCAGCATCGCCGGCAATCCATATTTTCTGATTGGCCTCCGGCGCCACGATGCAGAAATCGTAAACGCCGGCCGGTATCTCGATGTAGTCTTCACCATCCGCCACCATATACTGGGGCGTCGTAGATGGATCGGCATTAGCCGGAATCTTATACTCAAAGTCTTTGAAGAGGTCGGTCGGCGGCGTATTATTGTCACATATCGGTCCGGAGATAGGAATGAGACCGCCATAGAGGTTGTGATCGGCATCGAGTAGCAACTGATAGCCGCTACCATCGCCCCAGACGTTGTGTGCCTCGAGAATAATCCGTGCCATACCCGGCGCTTGCGCCCGAGCGGAAGGCGAGAGAGCGAACAAAGCAACAAGGAGCGCGGTCGCTGCCGCATACGTGTGCTTGCGTAGTCGTTTAATCATAGTAAGTCGTGCCTCCCCGTTAAAACTCTCTTTGAGAGCCATGCCGTATCGAAGACTTGGGCATTATGGTTGAATGGTTGCTGCCTGTTGGCAGATTTGTCTTTACCTTGATGCGCTTCTATTGTAGGCGATGAAAAGGACTTTTCCATAGGCGAGGCTTTGTCCACGTGGAGCGAAGAAGAATTTCCGTGTTTCTCGTTCTTGCGCATAGTTATAATGTTCACGCTTTGCCAAGGTGTGAGGGAAGTCTTCGGGGGCAAAAGATGAAGCAAACGATGAGATACTTTGTATACTGCCATTGATTGCCGCAACAGTCTGTCGCATTTCTGCCAACTGCATCGTGAAGCCTTCAATCGCAAAACTATACATATAAATGATTAAAAGCTACATTTTCGCCATTTATTTTTACTGCGCTTGTCTTAAAGTATGTTGCACAAACTTTTTGCTCAATTTTGCAGGCAATAATACCGATCATAGGCAAACGCCTTGTAGCGTATGCGCGCAGGCATCGGACTGTGAAAAAACATAGATTATGAGCGCTTATTGTTTAGGATATTTTTAAGCTGACTATCTGCATCTCCCACCATCTACTGTACCTTACTTGCTGAAAAGTGAAGCGCCGATTTGGGTTAAAGCGTTGCTTAAAAAAAATGATACAAGAGGCCATGCTCTCGGAGGCATAGGCTTGACGATATGACAACAGGTCATCAGTTCGCTTCAGGCTTACGAGCGAAGCGCATAAAGCTTTCCATGCACCAAACAATGGGCCTGCGCCATCGCAAAACCTTGCGCATAAAATTTCCCCTTATGGGTGCAAAAATTTCCTCCTATGGGGAGAAAAATTCCCCTTATTGGAATTAAAATTCTTCCCTATGGAATTTTTTCCCCAACGCTTAGGAATCTGCCACAATTGCCTTGTGCTGCTTCCAAGGCTAAGGGCTGCCTACACTTTCTGACTTTTGGGGCGCGGGATGCACAAAAAAAAAGCCCGACTTCAAAGGGGAAGTCGGACTTTGTATAAGGTTTGGGCTATCTTACTTAGCCTGCAAACGGATCGTGTTATCGACCTTCTGCACCGGCATCAGTTTGCCGAAAGGCTGCGTCGGGCCGCTGTACGTCGTCGTAACGATGCGGGTAGCTGCCTTAACCGCCTTGGGCAGGCCGCTAGGCTGAGCGGGCGTCGTAAATTGCTTGCTGGCCAAAGGACCCCATTCGTCTTTCGTATTCTTCGCAATTGAGAAGGCAATGTAAGTCTTGTTGGGCTCTGCATTCCATTTCACGTCGTCAACACCAAACTGATCCCAGTAAGGATCTTGCGGATGATCTTCCTTGAGCAGCTTCAGTACGTAAGCCTCGCCCTTGTCTGCTTGATCGTAAACTTCCTTGTCCATAATGATATCGCGGTGGAGCGAAGATTGATCGTTGGGCGTGTAGATTACGCGCTGCCAGTAGCCTTCAGAAGTGCCGCCAAACTCTTTGATCTCTATTTCTACCTTAGCAACACCTTCGCCGCCGAGCTTCTTCGTCGTAGCATAAACGATCGCCATATCAGCATAAGTTCCCTTTGTGTCCCAAGGAAGCGCGTAGATTTCATATTCTGTATTAGGCTTCAAGCTGTTCCACGTGATGTTTTCTTCACCTATGTGATCCTTACCGCTGAAGCGTTTGATCATATCGCCCATGTTGGCAAAGCCCATCATAGGGCCCCATTGCTCAAACTGCGCCTCAGCTTGACCTTTCTCGAAGAGACAAACGCCATAACCGGCTACGTCGGAGTTGGGCGTAAACTTAACCGTCAGGTTGTCCGTCTTCGTTTCAACTACCGTAGCGGTAATCTTCGGCGAGCCTACAAGCGTCTTGCGGGGCGTAGTGAAGTCGACGCGTTGCGCCGTGCAAGCGATGCCGTACTTATCGTAAGCGGCAACGAGAATCGTATAGTTGGTGTTGTCTTTCAACTTGCCGATACCCGTCATCTGCGCATTGGTGAAGTCTTCCGTAAAGAGCGGATTGTTGCTGCGCTCCACCATCGTGATGTACTGCATTTCGTTTTCGAGTTTGTCAGCCAACACTTTGGGAACGATGCTAAAGCGATAGCCAAAGCAATCAGCGCTACGCTGGAAAGCTGCCCAGATCGTATCGCCGTCAGCGCCTGCGCTATATTTTAAGAACTTGGCCTCTACGCTCACCGCACCGGCAATTTTTACGAAGTCGATGCTGTCGACGCGCTCCACGAGGTAACCTTTAACGTTGCCGTTGGATTCGTGAATGAGTACACGAGTGTTATTGTTCTGCGCCCAAGCGAAGAGGGACGCAGCTATGAAGGTAAAAAGGAATAATAGGCGTTTCATTTTTTCAAGAATTTGAATGTTTGATTATTGACTTTAAGGACATAAGCACCTGCACTGAGGCGACTGATATCAATCGTGCGGGCGGTCCAATGCTTATTGCTCATCACGAGGCGACCACTCGGATCGAAGAGCATAAAGGACGCGTTAGTCAGCGCGTCAGCACCTTTTAGGGTCAGCGTCTGCCCATCGTTGAGCAGTTGCCAGCCATTTTTGCCCACCTCAGTGAGGGGGGAGACACCCGTACTGGTCTCGAAGTGGAGGCGGCGGGTATCGTCGTACTTGAAATTAGCCATTGACGCGTCTTGACCGACAACCGTAAACTGATCTCCGGAGAAAATCAGCTTTTTTAATTGGCTCAGGTCATACTGCGTCTGGGCGCCGTTCTTCATCTGCACGACAAGGCGGTCTTGGGCTTTAAGGCCGACGGCCATCCATGCAAACAACGAAAGCACGATCAGGAATCGGCAGTTACGTTTCATGAATTTATAGTTTTTAGAAATGAATTGTTATGCTGCAAAGATAAAGCTTTAAGAACTAAAACAAGCTATATATATGTATTTATTTAGGAGAGTAAGATTGTCTTCTGCATAGGTCGCCTAAGTTTGTTCTCTATATTTCGCGTCTGCCCGCTTGAAAATGAGCAAAAGGCTAAGGCTTCGTGACGCAAGGATAGGTTAGGCCGCATAGCACCCTATATATAAGGTGTGGGACGACCGATGTGCGCCGCGGCGCAAAAGCGAAGCAGCCGAGCATCTCGCGGGATACTCGGCTGCTTGTCGTATGAGATTCGCTTAAAATCAGAAGAGGTAAGCGGCTTGCACTTGGAAAGTGTTAGCACGGAAGGAGTACGTACCGGCGCCATAGGTCTTGGAATATTTGCTCAACATAATATTGTAGCCAATGCCCAACTCTACGTGGCCGGCCAACTTAACACCGGCACCGATGTTCCAGCTCACGTTCATATTCTCGCGCTTGAAAGCGTCGGCAATACGACCTTCGGTAATGTCTGTTATACCCCACTTGCAATTGCCAATATTGAAGCCAAACTGAGGACCGGTGGAAGCATAAACGGCTGCAATAGAACTCAAGCCCAAAGTATAGCGGAAGTTTACAGGCACTTCCACACTGCGGAAAGTTTTAGAAGTGTGGTCTGTCAAACTCAAGCGGCGTTGATTGTAGAGCAGGGCTACGTCGCCACCAAAACCGAGGAAGTTGAAGTTCATCTTAGGCCCAACATAGAAACCATAACGATTCTGCGGGTCTGTAAACTGCTTCAAGTTCTTGCTCACACTGAGCTTACTCAAATTCATACCGGCTTCGAGACCAAATTCAATGCCGGCTTTGGCCGGTTGCGCAATGCCGAACGTCAGCATTACAGCAAAAATCAAAAGAGACTTTTTCGTAACGCAGTATATATAAAAGTGTACTTATTTAGGGGAAGATGTAATGACGCTCCACCCAATAGTAGGCGATGCCGGCTAAGTAGCCCACGAGTGCCACCCAAGAGATGCGCTTCATATACCAACCGAAGGAGATGTTCTCTAAGCCCATCACGACTACGCCTGCGGCAGAACCGATGATCAACATAGAACCACCGACACCGGCACAGTAAGCGAGCAATTGCCAGAAGACGCCGTCAACCGCCATATCGCCTGATGGTGCAATAGGATACATACCCATACAGCCGGCAACAAGGGGCACATTGTCAACAATGCTGGAGGCTACGCCAATAATACCCGTAACGAGGTAGTGGTTGCCACCTGATGCGCCATCGAGCCAAGAGCCGAGGCTATGGAGCACGCCAACCTCTTCAAGACAAGCTACGGCCATCAAAATACCGAGGAAGAAGAGAATCGTGGACATATCCAGACGTGAGAGGAGCTTGGTCACGCGCTTCTTCATACCATCAGAGATATGGTGCTTATTGCGATAGAAGAGTTCGGTCGTAAGCCAGAGCAAACTCAAAACGAGCAAGATGCCCATAAAAGGAGGAAGGTCGGTCAGGTAGCGGAAGATGGGGACGAAGAGCAAACCACCTACGCCAAGGAAGAACACAATCTTGCGCTCCGCAGCCGAGAAGTCGAGCGAGTCGCCTTCAGTAGCAACTTGCACCTTTGAGAGTTCGCCTTTGAGCGACATTTGGAGTATTAACGTGGGAATAATAGCCGAGATCAACGAAGGAATGAAGATCTCCTTCATAACGCCTGCCGTCGTAATCGAGCCTTTAATCCAAAGCATAATCGTCGTGACGTCGCCAATCGGTGAGAAAGCACCACCACTATTGGCTGCGATAACAATGAGCGAGGCATAAATAAGGCGATCCTTGTGGTCACTGACGAGCTTGCGCAAAACCATAATCATCACGATACTCGTAGTAAGGTTGTCGAGCACGGCTGAGAGGAAGAAGGTCATAAACATAATCTTCCAGAGCAATTTGCGCTTTGAGCGTGTCTCTAAAGCATCACGCACAAAATTGAAACCGCCATTGGTATCTACAACTTCTACGATGGTCATAGCGCCCATCAGGAAGAAGAGCGTCTCTGCCGTGCTGCCCAAATGGCCTTGTAAGATTTCACTTACGGCTTGACCTACGGCGGCTGCGCCGCCTTGGTAATCGGGGTGCATCGCAGTCAGGAAACTGAGCGGATCGACCATATACAATACCCAAACAGCTACGCACATCAGAAGTGCAAACGCTGCTTTATTAACTCTCAAACTGTGCTCGACGGTGATTCCTAAGTAGCCGAGCACAAATGTTGCCACGATGGCTATGGTTAATGTACCCATTGTTATTGATTGGTTAAAAATCTGCGTGCAAAGGACAAGAAAAAAAGTCAGAAGACCAAATTCCTACCTACTTTTTGCCTAAAAATACGTATCTTCGCACCGATTTCATCGCTATAAGTGGTGCGCATTGCATCAGTTTGCTTTTGCCTGCAATGATTTTGCGAGGCTCTCTGCAAGCCTTAGGCCTTGCAGCCCTTAGCAAAGACGGCGAAGCGACCCGCTTTCGACGCAATGTTTATAGCAAAGTGAAGGTCCTGTAGTTCAACGGATAGAATAGAGGTTTCCTAAACAGTAGGAATATTAAAATCGCCTCCGACAAACAGGATATCGAATATATTGCTCTTTGACATATTAAAGATAATATATAAGCCTTTGTAGTTCAATGGATAGAACAAGCCTCTCCTAAAGGTTAGATAGGGGTTCGATTCCCCTCAGAGGCACAAAATGCCCGCTCCAAAATCTAAATTTTCTGGGGTGGGCTTTTTATTTTCAGCAAAAAGTACACATCTTTGCGGTGAAAAGTTCTACAAAGGTTCTACAGAAAGTTCTACAGAAAGCAAAATATAATGGCGACATTCAAAGCCGAGGTGTATGGACATCAGAAAAAACAGGACGGCACGTACAATATCAAGATCAGAGTTACTCAACATAAGAAGAAACGCTATCTTGCCACAACGTGGTACGTAACAAAAGAGGATCTTACCAGATCTCTAAAATTGAAAAACCAAATCTATATAGATTTGTGTGATCAACTAATCAAGCAATATAGAATACGGTGTGATCACGCAGGCGAACGCCTGAAAAGCATGAGCGTAGATGAGGTGGTGGATCTGATTACCAGCAAGGATGCGGAGCGCTGGGATTTGGATATAGCCGCCTACATGGAAAAGCACATAGCAAAGCTGTTTGCAACTGGGCGCGATGGTAACGCAAAGACTTACCAGTGTGCGCTACGTTCACTACGTAAATTTGCCGAGAGGGATAGCATCTCTGTTTTTGAGATCACTGTCGGATTTCTCCAAAAATGGAGTGCCTGGATCGCAGATCTGGAGAATGTTACTGTGGGGTATGCACCACGTAACTATATCAGTAGGCTCAGAGCTGTACACAACCTGGCTAAAAAGGAGTTCAATGACGAGGATGCAGGGATCATCAGAATACCTAATAGTCCTTTCTCTCACTTTGATATGCCGCAGGCTCCTCCTGTACGGAAGAGAGCTCTGAGTATTGAACAGATACAGGCAATATCACGTGTGCCTTACACAAAGATTTTGCAACCTGGATGCAACAGATTCAATCTGGCACGTGATCTGTTCATGCTGAGCTTTTGCCTGATAGGTATGAATGCTGTTGATCTCTACTATGCGGATGATCTAAGTTGTGATAGAATTACCTACAGGAGGCGAAAGACGACAAATAGACGGTCAGATAAAGCTGAGATCTCTATCAAGATAGAGCCAGAGATACAGCCCCTGGTAGATAAGTATAGAGATCCTACAGGAAATCGTGTATTTATTTTCTACAAACTCTACAGCTCTATGGACACTTTTACTGCAGCAATAAACAAGGGGCTAAAGAAGATCGGTAAGCTCCTGGAGATAGATGATCTGGAGTTTTATGCTGCCAGACACTCCTGGGCAACAATCGCTGTAAATGATGCCCGTGTGGATAAATATACAGTTCATCAAAGCCTAAACCACGTTGATGATAACATGAGGGTCACAGATATCTATCTAAAAAAAAGCTGGGATCCTATAGACAGAGCTAACAGAAAAGTTTTGGATTTAATCAATCTTGACCTAAGCCAAACAGACGAGCCTAAGTATATAAAACAGCCAATTTTGCTTAAGCAAAATTTGTAACACACTGAAAACAAAGTATTTACAGACCGCGTTTTGCTTAAGCAAAAGTTTTAATTTGCCTAAGCAAAATTCTGGAGGTGCTTTTTGTCGTTTTACGTGTTCGTAAAATGCTACTAAACAGACACTTACATTATTTACTTAAGCAAATTTGCTGTTTTGCTTAAGCAAAAAATATAGTTTGCTTAAGCAAAAATTATAAACCACTGAAAATAAAGTATTTACAGACAACGTTTTGCTTAAGCAAAATTTTTAGATATAGTTATTTTGCTTAAGCAAAATTTGTAACACACTGAAAACAAAGTATTTACAGACCGCGTTTTGCTTAAGCAAAAGTTTTAACGTGCTGAATATCAACTGCCGTCAACCTCATTTTGCTTAAGCAAAATTTGTAACGTGCTGAATATCAACTGCTGTCTACCTCATTTTTGCTTAAGCAAAATTTTTATATGACCTACTATATATACATGTATAATATATACATGATAATATATACATGATAGATAGGGGGTGTGGGGGAAAGAAAGAACGCGCAAGATTTGCTACACATTATCACTAATCATTAGCAAACATTTTTCCAGTTCCTGTTAGCAGCCATCGCGCGCTCACTCCAAAATCTTTCACAAGAGGCTGTATCCAGGATACCTGGAACCATCCTCTGTCAAGATCCTTTCTGTTCGAGATAAGATTCCTCCTGTCAATATCGTACAGCCTACAGTAGGTATTAACGCCTCTGATGCGTTTCTGCGCAACAAGAGTATCAAGGGAACAGTAGAAGCGCTCCATTATCTGTTTTGATACGTTAGTATTCATTTTTCGATTCCACGCGAAGTATTTCTTTCTGTGATTTATCAAAAATATACGTTACCTCTTCAAGATTCATTGCTCCGAATGAGTTCTTTGCACGATATTTATGGTGAACCTCCCATCCAAGTGTTTCATAAGGGGGTGTTCCTTGACTTTTGAAAAATGCTTTTGCTTCTTCAAGTTTAGAACCGAGACTATCATATGGAAATTCTCCAGCTTTAGCCCTCTTTAGAGCTTCTTTTAGTACCATAGTCATTGGGGTAATTTTCTTTGGTTCCCCAAGCTCTACATTTTGGTAGCTATCTGGATCTTTAAGATGTTCTTGCAAATACCTATCTATAGCAACTTCATATTGCTCCTTTCTAATACAACTTGCAAATACAACGACTAAAAGAATAAATAATATCTTTTTCATATACATCCCTCCAAATATTCCAGATCAGATTTTAGCGTAATCAAATCCTTGTCTGTATTGTTCAATACGTGAGCCGTAGTAATAGCCATAGATAGCTGCCTACGAGCTTCATATATTCTTTCTTTTATATTCATCTCTGGATCTCCCTTGATAGCCTCTCTGTAGAGGTCAATCACTAATCTGTAATAGCTTTCTGTAGATTTCATATTGATTCATTTTACGCTCATACATAACATTACTCGGTATACGCCGAACAAATCCTCCAAAGCCACCTCAAAAGGCGCATACATAGGATCTGGATTCAAAGAGAGGCAGCGTACATAGCCATCACGCTTTGATGGAACCAAGATTTTTACCACAACTCCATTGCACGTGTCCAGCACATAAGCCTTTCCCCAATCTATGAAAGCACGCTCATTGATCTTTTTGATGAGGATTTGAGATCCATTAGGGTACTCAGGAGCCATACTATCTCCAGCAATAGTGATCGCGTAGTCTGCTCCAGCTATAGGGCTGATCACTTTCTCGCAGTCGCTGTCTTTGACAGACACAACGAAATCATTAAGAGATCCACCCTGTGCAGAGATCGGCAATAGGTACACCCAGTTTACAGCCTGGATCTCATCCTCCTCTGATTCGCTTTCAGAGATCATTACAGGCACTTCCAGAGTTTTCTCACTATCTCCTGGATCTGTTACTAACATAGAGCCTACACCAACTTTTAGCCAGTTCATATTTAGCTCAGGGAAAGCATTTTTGATCCTATCCTGGCTCCTTACAGTGATACTATCACCTATCTTATTCACAAAACCTCTGGAAAGAGAACAGGCGTTTTCAAATGCCAGCTGTCCGATTCCTTTGTGCTGGAGGAATTTAATCAGTCTTTCTTTAATTTCGCTCATACAGATAAATTTTCAGTAGTTTTTATTTGCCACAAAAGGTTGATAATCATAACATAAGACGTTGTTTTGGCGCGAATTGCTGGATTTTTCTGAAAAATACTCCGTATAATATTTGGTGGTCTGAAAAGGTTTCCGTAATTTTGCACCATTACAAAACAAATCGTGTCGCAAATATAGCAAATATGTTTGGTAGACACACAAAAAGAGAAATAAAATGGAGCACGTGAAGAAATCAATATTTCGACAGATCTACGATTCGTTGCCTGTTGATAGACCTATAGCGCCAAAAACTGCTTGGGTAAACGAGATAGCCGAATTGGTAAAGGTTCACCCCACAACGGTTAGATGTTGGCTTGCTGGAACTCAGAAGCCAGACGCGTTGCGAATTGGAATTATCGCAAAGCATCTTAGGGTTAACGAAAACGACTTGTTTAACTAAAAAAGCAACACCGATATGAAAAAAGAAACTTTAGTAAACCTAATGATTTGCGCTTGTTGCGCTATTCTGTCTCTTGTAGTCGTCGTTTACGCAATCTATATTAGATCGTTGTGGAATCTAATCCCAGCTGTTATGTCTGGAATATTCAGTTACATAGCCTACGTAGACGATGCTTATGGAGTTGTTAGTGTAAAATCTTACATCAAAAGCATTTTGTCTAAAAACAACTAAAGTTATGACTATCACCCTGGAGCTATTTGAGCTTAAAAACCTCTGTATGGAGATGGCAGAGCTTGGAGCAGCAAAATACGCTGCTACACAGGCTCCAGCTGGTGATCTTATTAAGCAAAGAGCAGCTTATAGAGAATTTGGCGAAGCACGTGTAAAGAGTTGGGTAAATCGCAACCTTGTATCTCCTGTTAGAGTCGGATGTGCGAAGAATAGCCCTCTGAAATACTCCAGGGCTGACTTGATAGCCTGTAGCAATGCTGAAAAGCTTAATTGTATAATCAACAAATAATAGTTTCTATGAAACAGATCAAACTACGAAAGATTTCCCTGGTGAATTTCAAGGGTATCAAGTCGCTGGATCTGGTTTTCTCCGATGGGGATACCCTGGTATGTGGAGACAACGGTACTGGCAAAACTACAATTTTCGATGCATTCCTATGGTGCTTATTCGGTAAGGATAGCACCAACAGATCAGATTCTAACTTTAACCTCAAAACCCTGGATGCAAGTGGACATCCTATCTTAAGACTGGAGCACTCTGTTACCTGTCTGCTTTCGGTGGATGGCGTGGAAATCAAGCTACAGCGTGGATATAAGGAGGTCTGGACAAAGCCGCGCGGAACTACTGAGGAAACTCTAACTAACCACAAGACTGAGTTCTATGTGAATGATGTAAGGGTTGGTACTAAAAAAGAGTATGAGAGCACGATCGCTGAGATCATTGATGAGGATGTTTTCCGAATGATCACAAATCCTTTCGCTTTCACCTCTCTGTCTGCTGATCGCCAGAAAGAAATGCTCCTGGATATGGCTGGTACTGTTACGAATGAGGAACTGGCTGCAATGAATCCAGAGTTTGTTGCTCTCCTGGCTGAGATAGCTGGTAAGCCTCTGGCTACTTTCCTTAAGGAGCTTTCGGCAAAGAAAAAGGCTTGCAAAGATGTGCTGGAAGTAATTCCATCTCAGATCCAGACAGCTCAGAATCTTATGCCAGAGGCAGAGGATTGGAAAGCTCTCCAAGAGGAAATAGATGCTAAGCTCAAGGAAATGCACCAGGTAGATGAACAGATCGCTGATAAGTCAAAGATCAACGAACAAGAGTACCAGCGTAAGGCTGAGACACAGAAAGCCATCGGAAACAAGCGTCTGACCCTTGCAAACGTTCAAAACGCTATCAGGTCAGAGGCTACAGCTGGCAGACAGCAAGCACTGGTTGATATTAAGGATCTGGAGTATAAGATCCAGGGCAGAAAACAGGATCTGGCTTTCAAACAGCGCACAATGGCTGATCTCCAGACAGAGTACGCTAAGATCGATGATACTCTGTATAATCTCAGAGCTGAGTATCGTGCTATCAGTGCGCGTGAGATCTCTTTCTCACAGGATCAGTTTATTTGCCCTACCTGTAAACGACAGCTGGAGATTGATGATATTGAGGTTAAACAGGCTGAACTTACAGCGAATTTCAACAGACAGAAAGCAAAGGATCTCACAGCCAACCAGGAGCGAGGCAGATCTACTAAAGCTCAGTATGATGGCACGATAGCAAAGATTGACGCGTGTAAAGCCGAGCTGAACCAGATCCAGGATGGTATCAACGCCGATGAGGCAAAGCTTGCTGAGCTTAAGGCTGCTATCCCAGAGGCTGTGAACGTAGAAGCTCTTATCGCTGCTGATGCTAACTGCATCTCACTCCAGAACGAGATTACAGATCTTGAGAATCAGCTTAAGGTAGATGCTAAGCCTGTAGATATATCTGAGCTTAGATCCAGCAAGGATTCTCTGAACGATGCACTCCAGGCACTCTACAAGCGTGCTGCTAAGCGCGATCAGATCAAGCGTGCTGAGGATGAGATCAAGGCTCTGGAGGAAAAGCAGATGAGTAATAACCAGGCTCTGGCAGATCTGGAAAACTTGGAGTTTCAGGCTACTGCTTTCCAGAAAGCTAAGGATGAGGAGCTGCTTAAGCGTATCAATGGGCTTTTCCAGTTCGTATCATTCAGCTTTGTTTCAGCGCAGCTCAACGGTGGAGAAAAGCTTACCTGCGTATGCACAGTGAACGGTACGCCATACCCAGATGTAAACAACGCTGGCAAGATCAATGCTGGACTTGATATCATCAATGCGATCTGTAACGCTAAGGGTGTGTGTGCTCCTATCTTTGTGGATAATGCTGAGAGCATCAATGAGATCAAGCCTACTTTGAGCCAGAAGATCCTCCTCTATGTTTCTAATGACAGTAGTTTAACAGTTAAATCAAACAGATATGAGTAATAATACAAACCAGGCAGCTGTGCCAGCAACACAGGCTGCAAAGGGTGGACGAGGTGCCACTCCTCCACGTAAGATAGATATTCTTAAGAGCGTGCTGAACGCTGACAGCATACAGGAACAGTTCCGTAACGCTCTGGGTAAAAACAGTAGCTCATTTGTAGCCAGCGTTATTGATTGCTACAACACAGATACTAACCTCCAGCAATGCAATCCTAACCAGGTTGTAATGGAGGCTCTGAAAGCTGCTGTACTTAAGCTGCCTATTTCACGTGCCCTGGGCTGTGCTTACCTGGTAGCCTACAATAACAACAAGAAGATCAAGGATCCTCAGACAGGTGTAGAACGCTGGGAGAAAAAGATGGAGCCTACTTTCCAGCTCGGTTATCGAGGCTATATCCAGCTGGCTATGCGTACAGCTCAGTATCGCACGATAAACGCTGATGTGGTGTATGATGGCGAGTACCAGGGCTTTGATAAGCTCACAGGTAAGGTAGATCTCAACGGAAAGAAAACCTCTGATACAGTGGTAGGTTATTTCTGCTATATGGAGCTGATCAATGGTTTCCAGAAAACCACATTTATGACTGTAGAGGAGATCGCAAAGCACGCTGTGCGCTATGCCAAAGGTCTGCCAAAGGGTACTACAGTGGATCAGCTCATTAACCTGGCTAAGCTGCCTGTGGTTCCAGATAGCAAGTCTGTAGGATGGGTGGGTAATTTCCACGGTATGGCGATCAAGACAGTTATCCGTTTGCTCCTGGGTAAATATGGCTATCTGTCCGTAGAAATGCAACAGGCGGTTGCTGATGATATGAAATCTGACAGCCAGGAGGTGCGTGATGGTATTATCCGGGATAGCGGTAATTCACAGATTATAGATTTGGACGATGCACAGTTTGAAGATGTGACTGATCAGAGCGATCTGCAAGGAAGCGCTCAAGCTGCTGTAGATCCTCAGAATGTAGATCCTGGCTACTAAGTATGGAACTGAAAGTATTAGGCAGCTCATCCAGCGGAAACTGTTATATCCTGGATAACGGCTCAGAGGCTCTGATCATAGAGGCTGGTATCAGCTTTATCAATGTCAAGAAAGCCTTGGATTTTAACCTACGCAAAGTGGTGGGCTGCCTGATAACTCACCAGCATAACGATCATGCTAAGTACCTAAAGACAATGTGTGATCACGGCTTTAGGACACTGGCACTGCCAGAGGTGTATAAGGCTAAGGGATGCTGTGGTAACAGATCGATGACGGCTGAGATCAAGAAACGCTATACGTTTGGCAATTTCAAGGTGATGCCTTTTCCAGCCTGTCACGATGTACCCTGTGTGGGCTATCTGATTCAACACCCAGAATGTGGTAGGGTAATGTTTCTCACCGACAGCTTTATGTGTGAGTACACTTTCCCTGGACTTGATCAGATAATGATAGAGTGCAATTACTCAGATTCAAAGCTGATAGAGGCTATCAATGAGGGCAGAACAAAGCTTAGCCAGAGGGAGAGGCTTATGACCTCACACCTGGAACTGGAGAGCTGCAAAGGGATCCTCAAAGCTAACGATCTCAGCAAAGTGTGTAACGTGGTGCTCCTACACCTCTCTGATAACAACAGCGATGAGGAGCAATTTGTAAACGAGATCCAGGGAGCAACCGGCAAACCTGTATATGCTGCCAGACCTGGAATGACAATAGAGTTCAACAAAGTTCTATGATACAAGGATTCAATACAGAAACAAAGACTCTCTCGGAGTATGAGCAAAACACTCTGTGTCCTATCATAGCAAGGGGGCTTTCTAACAAATACGGCAAGGCAAATGCTATCACAAACAAGAATATCTGCAAAGCGATGATGAAAGCTGGATATGAGATCTCAGATGCCAGGCTCAGAAAGATCATCAATCACATAAGGATCTCTGGAATGGTAAAGTGTGTTATCGCTACATCATCTGGCTACTACATAGCTCAGACAAAGAGCGAAATGAAAAACTATCTGGATAGTCTGGTAGGTAGAGAACAGGCGATAGCTGCTGTACGTGAGAGTCTGGAACAACAGATGGCAGTGATGGATGTATGAGAAAGCTTCTGGTGCAAAAAGCAAATGGTCTGTTTAATCTTAAGCCTCTGTACGATCACCTAAAGGATGCTCTTGATGGTTTCTACAGAATAGAGGTTACAAGGATCAGGAAGCCAAGGAGCTGCGATCAGAACGGATGGCTGTGGGGATGTATCTATCCTATGCTGCTGGATGCACTCTTAGATGTGGGCTGGGAGTTTACCTCTGTGGAGCAAGTCCACGAATTTTTCAAGGCTCAAATGACAGCTGACAAAGTGGTGAACAAGCATACTGGTGAGATCATTCAGTTTCCAGCAAGTACAGCACAGATGGACACTCTGACATTCTCCACTTATTGCGAACAGCTCAGATCGTATGCCAGAGATTTCTTAAACATAGAAATTCCAGATCCAGATAAATTCTGGCGAATAAATAAAAACAACATTAAAAATCAATGAATTATGGAAGAGATTATGCTTCAGGACACTCCGATAGAGGAGCGCAAGCGAATCCTAAGAGATTCCTGCGATCAAATCGTAGAAAGATCCTACACAAGAAAGTTTGACCAGACACAGCTTGATTCAAAGCGTGCTGAGATCGCAAACGTACTTATCCAGATCAATGAGCTTGATGAGGAGCTTGCTACTATCAGGGCTGATTTTAAGGGTAGAATCAAGCCACTACAGGAACGCCTTGGGGTGATTCGTGATGAGATTAAGGCCGGTGGTGAGTGGATAAAGACGGATTGCTACCGATTCACAGAACCAGAAACTGGCTACACTGCTATTTACTCTCCAGAGGGCTACAAGCTGGAGGAGCGTAAAATGACACCAGAAGAGCGTCAACGGACGGTATTTCAGTTAACTCGTAAGACTGGCACAGATGATTAAAAGGTGATTGTTACCAAGTAAAAACAGTTCAAATTTTTATTAAAATGGAAAATCAGAATAAAGAACAGGCAGTTAATATAAACATCGCCAATTACACAGGTGAAAAGCCTGTAGAGGTAATCATTCGTAAAGGAGAGGCTGCAACGCCGTTGGAAACAAAAGCTCCTTTGGCTATCAACTTCATAGGAACTCTAAGTTCAGTAACAGAATGGTTATCTAAGCGTGTATCAGAGATCAACCAGAAAACAGCTCACGTAGAGGTTGATCGTGATTCAAACTCTATCACTCTTATCCTGGATGAGAATGATCCTTACAAGAAAACAGTTATCATTGGTACTATTGATTTCACAGAGGAGTACAAGAGTATCGGTATCAATAATGATAATACGCTATGGGAGCCTATCAAGCTCGGACAGTATTTCAGAGTGCACAGATCTTTGTTTCCAGACAAGAGCGAATGCGCTACACTTGTAAGCAAACTCACTCACTTCACTGCCAAGACACAGACAGAGATTGAAAAGAGCAAGGATCCATCTGGATCACGTGCTGATATTTATCGCCAAACCGTGGAGAGCGATCTTAAGAAATTCACAGTGGTTATGGGCGTTATCAAAGGTATGCCTAAGCTCACTATTGAGGTGGAGTTTGATCACTATATCGTAGATCGTATGTGTGTGCTACAGCTTGTTTCACCAGATTGCAAAGATAAAGTGGAAGAATACACAGATCGGTGTATTGATGAACAGCTTGGAAAGATTAAGGAGATTGCTCCAGAGATCGCAATCCTGGAAAAGTAATCAATTAACAGGGTAGAGGCTGGATAAACAAGTGTAGGGGTCCAGACCTCTACCCCACCTAAAAGCTATGGCGAAGAAAAGAAAAATATCACCAATGCCTTTCAGTACCTCTGACTGGCTCAGATGTCCAGAGCTTAAGGTGCTGGATGCTGATGTAAGGGGGCTGTGGATGGATATGCTCTGTTATATGTGGGAAAGCACGGAGCGTGGTGTTATGCTTAAGCCGAATAGCGATCCTATGTCAAAGGATGAGGTATCAAGGCTCCTGGGAGTTGATGCCTCTGGATCATATGACTGGATAGATAAGCTGATAGATAACCAGGTGTGCTCTGTTAGAGCTGATGGTGCTATCTTTAGCCGTAGGATGGTGAGGGATCACGCAATAAGCCAAAAGAGATCTGAAGCTGGCAGAAAGGGTGGAAACACTACAAGATCAAGGATCACGACACAGGCTGAACCAGTGGAGGTAAAGCCAGTGTTCAAGGATCAAGAGCTGCCGAAAGATCCACCTGTACAGGATCCACCAGAGGAACAGTTTCCACCTCCTCCAGAACCTACTCCAGAGGAAAAGGCAAAGGCTGCAAAAGCTCGGAAATACAAGTATGCTGATTATGTTTCACTTACCAGGGATGAGTATAGCAAACTTGTGGAGCAATACTCTGAGGAGGATGCAAAAGGTATGATCACGCTTCTGGATAACTACAAGGGGCAAACTGGCAAAAGGTATAAATCAGATTACAGGGCGATCCTAAATTGGGTGGTAAGCGCATACTTTGAACGCAAATCAAAAGGTATCTATGACAATCAACGACAAAAAAATAACACAGCAGCAGGCTATGGAAATAATCAGAGCATTCCAGGTGGAAAAGCAAGCGCAACTCAACCAGGAAAAGTACAAGAAAGCTCTGATGATGCACAGAAAGACTACTCTGAGCGATTTATTTAAGTATGACCTAACGGATGAAGATGAGTTTGTAAAACATAGTCACCTTATTTTTCAGATCGCCCAAGATTTGATGTTAAGGGAGTTTAGGATGTTTGATGTCGATGATCATAACAAGAATGTGCTGAGATTTCTCACATACTATTTCAATGGATGCTTAGAAGCAGAAAAGGTTTTTCCGAATGAGAATTATAAGATTCACAAGAATCTATTGCTTATCGGAGAGCCTGGTACAGGTAAAACGATGCTTATGCAAATATTTTCCGACTACCTAAGGCTGACAGAAAATGTCAATCAATTCAAGAATATCAGTTCCACACAGCTGATGAACTACTACAAGATTCACAACCACATTGATAAGTTTACTTTCAATGAGTTGGCGCATCCGAATGATTTTGGTGGAGACCCATTTAATGTTTGTCTTAATGATCTTGGGCTGCAAACGGAAAAACAAAAATCATATGGAACAATGCTCACACAGATAACAGATGAGTTTCTGTTTGCAAGATACGAGATCTACCAGCAGACTGGCAAGAGATATCATATTACAAGTAATCTCACAGTCGAGGAGCTTAAAGATCGTTTTGAAGATCGCCTGATAGATCGTTTTAAGAGCTTCAATGTGATAGAGTTAAGAGGGCGATCGAGAAGGAAATAGAAAAAAGCTATGAAAGATTTGTTTTGTAAGATATTCGGACACAGAACAATTGAGGAAGTCTATGCAACTCGTGATCCGAATAAGGAAAAAAGATTTCACGTAGTGAAGAAAACCAAGTGTCTTCGTTGTGAAAAAACCATAAAGTGCGAAATGACAGAAATAATGAGTAGAGCAGAACTATTAAAGGAGGGATGGTTCATAGAACAGAAAAATATCTGAGAATTGATGGAGGGAGCAAAATGAAAATCAAAAACGAGAAAGAATTGTTTGAATTTGTGTGCGACAAGGAGGGGTTTTCGCCGAAATACCATAAGCCTTTTCTTAATAAGGAAGATGGCAATGTTTGGGCGACAGATGGAAGAATCCTTTTGATTATCAGTCCTGAGCGCTTGGAACAGAAGTATATGGAAGACTCTCTTAAAGTCACCTCTTGCGTGTGGGAGAGTGCGCCAAAAGTAGTGCGTTTAGAGTCTATCGAAAAGGCACTGCTGGCTTGTCCGCAGGTTGAAGAGAAAATAAGTACAAAATGCGATGAGTGCGGCGGCATCGGCGAAGTTTGGTGGACCTACAAAGACAAGCACGGCGAACGTCATGACAAAGACTGGGATTGCCCAATTTGCTACGGTGAGGGGATTAAGTCGCGCGGCACTGGGCAACTTCATGCAGACCCTTATTTCCTTATCAAGCTTGGTGAGGCTTATTTCAGTGCTAAATACATAGAAAAGCTCAAGAGGTGTATGCGATTACTTGACAGCGACTATGCGTTGTTAACGGCAAATTCTCCTCGCGGCGCAAGCGTTTTCCAAACGGATAATGCTAAAATAATGTTGATGCCTCACCCCATTTCTAAAGAATCGAACGATGGAATTTGTGTAAGTGTAGAATTAGAAGAAAATGAAAGTTTAGCACTATGAAAAAAGGTGACAGAATTTTGTGTCCGCGCTGCAAAGGAAATGGCAAAGTGATAGACAGAGAAATGGCCGTTTTTACGCTTGGTATTAGCGAGCTTTTCGGAGAGAAAGAATGTTGTCCACGTTGCGGCGGACGAGGATTTATCAAAGTTAGATGATTATATGAAAACTTACGTATTAACACTATCAAAGTCTTTTCCGAGGACGCACGCTCGCGCAGGTGAGCCGACAGAGTTTCGAGAAAAGTTTCTTAAAAAGGAAAAGATACACACGATACGCGCAAACTATGAGCTTTGGAGTAAGCGTATAAAAGAGGTACAAGCAGGGCGCGCAGTGCTATCTGTGCGTCAGTGGACGGGAAATCCTTACGCAAGCCATCAGGAAGAGATTGCGAAGCTTACGGCAGCAGATGACGTTGGCATACAACGATTGGATATATTCGACTTGATGCGCCCTGAAAAAGTTGACGGGCGATTGGTTGATTTAATGGATTTGACTCATAACGACGGGCTTTCATTCTCCGATTGGTATCATTGGTTCAAAGGTTACGACCTATCAAAGCCAATGGCAATAATTCACTTTACAAACTTTAGATATTGAAAAATGACGCGAGAAGAAAAAATTAAGGAAGCAGCGCAAAAGTATGTCGGTTTTATAGGTGTAGAAGATAAAATCAGCTTAAAAGACGCTTTTAAGATTGGTGCAAAGTGGGCAGACGAGTACCCTGCAAACAGTTGGCACTCTGTCGCTGACGGAGATTTGCCAAACAAAGATGGTAGGTACTTAACATTGCATACTAACGGTATTCCATGTATCCACGCATTTAATACCCAATACAGGCGTTGGGTTATAAATGCGTACCAGTCTATTGTCAAGTATTGGATGGAAATTCCGCAATTACCAAAGAAATGTAGCCAATGAATAGCAAAGAGTTCTTCGACAGCGTTTGCGAGTTGCGGCGATGGCAAAAGGAGTTCACCAAGACGAGACGCACAGAAGCGGCGCGCAAAGTAAAGAAATTAGAGCAAGAGGTTGATACCGAGATAGCGCGCGTTTGCGCTATACTTGGCACAGCCGCAAAACAACCTAACATTTTTGACAAATGACACATGCAAGCCTTTTTAGTGGGATTGGAGGCGCAGAGATAGCCGCATCTTGGCTTGGATGGCAAAACTTATTCCATTGTGAAATACAAGAGTTTCAGCGAAAGGTTTTAGAGTATTGGTTTCCGAATTCAATAAGTTATGAAGACATCACAAAAACAGATTTTTCGGAATGGAGAGGACACATCAATGTACTCACGGGAGGGTTTCCTTGTCAACCATTCAGTGTTGCAGGAAAGCGAAAAGGAGCGGAAGATAACCGCTACCTCTGGGGTGAAATGCTACGAGCTATACGGGAAATTCAGCCCGCTTGGGTTGTTGGTGAGAACGTTAACGGTCTCCTCTCAATGGTACAGCCCGGCGAGGAGGTTAAGATGGGACGTACGGACGATTTGTTCGAAGAGAATTACATATACAGAACAGAGCAGCAATTCACAATTGATGCCATCTGTGAAGACCTCGCGCACGCTGGATATTCCGTCCAGCCGCTTATTATTCCGGCTTGTGCCGTCGGAGCGCCCCACAGAAGAGATAGAGTGTGGATTGTTGCAAGACTTAATTCCGACGCCGATTGCCAACGATGCGCAGGGAGGGGCAGTCAAACTCACAAAAGGGAAAAGGCGTCGAAACGGGCAAGTGTTTTCCGCAACATTGAAAGACCTTGCGGCGTGCAAGATGTTGCCAACTCCGCAAACGCAAGGGCTGAAGGTTTGCAACAAGGACGGAAAGACAGAATTTCTGAATTTGGAGTTATTGCCCACGCCAAAGGCGCAAGAGGCGCGCGGGAATTGTTCGGTAAACAGGAACAAATTCAATCTGACCGACAAAATTGCAGAATTGACAAGTCCGACTTCCGATGCTTCCCAACTCAACCCCCTATTTGTAGCAGAGATGATGGGATTTCCATTAGACTGGCTAACCTTACCATTTCTTTCGCCAAATGGAGAAGAAAAAGCATTGAAGCGTTAGGAAATGCGTGGGTGCCACAAGTCGCATACGAGATATTTAAGGCAATAGTGAATTACGATAAAATGCAGAAGCCTAAAGATTGACAACTTCGGAGTATATTACTGCTCCAGCTGTCATGTCTGCTATCGCACAGTTTGCGAGAGCAACATGTTTGTTACAGTACTACATCTCGGATCAAATATTCATACAATAAGAGACGAACAGATTAAGTATTAGGAAACATTAAAATCCTTTCCAATTCTTGACATTTTGGAAAGAAATAGAAACAATATGAACAATTGGAACAAACTTAGAGATCTCGCCTATCAAACAGCGAAAGATCATGGATTTCATGATGGCGATGAGAGTGTGCAACATTACCTATGCTTGGTAATAACAGAACTTGCTGAAGCTGTTGAGGCGGATAGAAAATGCCGGAGAGCAAGGGTGAATATGTACGAAAAGGAAAGCACAACACCACAAGTACAACAACATGTCGATAAACACAAAGAATTTTGCTTTAAGATGTTTATCAAGGATACTGTTGAGGATGAACTGGCAGATGCCACAATACGACTCTTGGATCTCGCTGGAATGATAGGGCTGGATCTGAATGCAAAGATCCCTCAGATGATCAATGTGTGTAACTCTGTGAACGATGGGCTGGGTACTGAGTACACGGACTCAACGCTTACAGAGCACATTTACCAGATCATAAGAGAGCTTACAAGAATAGATCCAAAAGATGCTATCATTTGTGCCCTTGGTGAAATAGTGACACTGACTGAGTTTCTGGAGATAGACCTGGCAAAGCACATAGAGCTTAAGATGGAGTATAACAACGGGCGTAGTCACAAACATGGTAAAAAGTATTGATATGAATGCAGAAAAGAAAAAAGTGATCCTCACTCTGTGCAAGGTGTTTCCTGTAACACATAGCCAGACTGGAAAGCCTACAGAGTTTGGTAAACACCTCCAGGAGGGCGTGAAGATCCACACAGTTCGGGGCAATAACAAAAACCTCTGGGATCAGAGAGTCGATCAGATAAAGGCTGGCAAAAAGTATCTCTCGGTGAGGGAATGGAGTGGCAGACCTTACAACTCTGAGCAAAGGGAAATAGCCCAGCACCAAAATGTTGGGCTGCAACACATAACAATAACGAATAGTACAGACGATTCAGAACCACAATGTTGGGTTGATGATAAGAAAGTCTCTATTCGTGAAATTGCCAAGAATGATGGTCTTTCGGTGGAAGATTTTGTAGAATGGTTTCTTAAGGAAACAAACGTGTTTGAGGGTGTGATAATTCATTTTACGAATTTCAGATACTAAACATAATTACAATTATAATTCAAAATTAAATAAGTTATGAAGATTTTATTTTTCGACCTGGAAACGACAGGAACACTACCAGGTAAACACGGTATTCACCAGATTTCTGGTCAGATCGTTATTGATGGCGATGTAAAGGAAAAATTTGACTTTCATGTACAACCTAATCCAAAGGCTGAAATTCTGGATGATGCTCTTGCTGTAGCAGGTGTAACCCGTGAACAAGTTCTCAATTATCCGCCAATGGGTGAAGTGTACAAGGAGCTTGTGGCAATGCTTGGGAAGTACGTAGATCAGTTTAATAAAAGGGATAAGTTCTTCCTTGTCGGTTATAACAATGCTTCATTTGACAATCAGTTCTTGCGTGGCTTTTTCTTACAGAACGGCGACAAGTATTTTGGGTCTTGGTTTTGGAGCAATCCTATTGATGTGATGGTGTTGGCAACTCCTTTCCTGGCAGACCAGCGCAATCAGATGCCTAACTTCAAGCAGGGTACTGTGGCAAAGACTCTCGGTATACAGGTAGATGATAATAAGCTACATGATGCTATGTATGATATTGAGATCTGCAAATCCATCTATGACAAGGTTTGTGGAAAATATTAACGAAATTGTATCAACATGCAAGGTAAAGACAAAGTAGTTGTCAATAAAAACACAGACAACAAGGAAAATAACAGACCGATTTACCCTCCTTATTTTGCAAAGCGAAAGGCAAAAATGAACAAGGAGCTAATCAAAATACTGGAAGAGACTGCAACCTCAGAGGTTGTTGCATCCGATAAATATGGTGAATATCGTGTAGGTGTATTTCTACACGGGTGTTGTGTCGTGACTGTTTGTTATGAGGATGGTGTTTGGAGCTGCCAGATCTACAGTGACAATCCTATTACGCTACCTATCATCCAACAGATCCGCTACAAGTTCTTACCAGATGCACTTGTGATGGCACAGCTGTTTACCTCCAGGGAGGTAAATAGGCTCCAGAAAAGCGTGGTGCTCTATGAGATCCCAGGAGAAATGTTTGGAAGTGGCGAATCGGAAGATAAAGAAGTGTTGAAATGATCTATATTGGAATAGATACAGGCGTGCATACAGGAATCGCTGTTTGGGATAACAAGCAGCGCTCCTTTGAGTGTGTCGAGGCTGTCAAGATCCACCAGGCTATGAAGACAGTATTAGATCGCGCTAAGGAGTGCCTGGAGCGAGGTGTAAGGATCTGTGTGAGGGTGGAGGATCCAAGACAGCGTACCTGGTACGGAACAAACAAGATGAGCCGCGAGGAGGAGCGAAAGAGGCTCCAGGGTGTTGGATCTGTCAAGCGTGATGCCTCTGTATGGGAGGATTTCCTTACTGATCTGGTGAAAGAGTTTGGTACAGTTCTGGACTTTCAGATGGTAGCCCCAAAGAATAACAAGACAAAGCTCAGCTCTAATCAGTTTAACGCCTATACCCGCTGGAATAGGCGCACAAATGAGCACGGTAGAGATGCTGCAATGTTGGTTTTTGGTTTTTAGTTAGTTAAGCAGAAAAAATTACTGAGATTATATGTGTTTATCAAACACATTTTGTACCTTTACATCAAAATTTTTAGCAACATAGTATGGAATACTTTTTATTGTTTCTTGTTGTTTTGATAGTCGCTGTAATATTTGAGCGTCTTCTGTCTGGCACTCATATAGAGAGCTTGCTAATTAACAAGCCTATCAAAGCAAATGATAAAGTTCATATATACTTGAGTGGCAAGTACAACAGAACAGCCACAGTTAACAAGGTTGAGTCTCACAGAATGTTCATTTACGAGAAGTTGCCATTGCATATAGAGCACAGAGGGCGATTTTATGCTACTGGGCGTACAGCTGATGGTAGATCTCTTACGTATGTCGCTAATCGTAATCACTTTTGCTACGTTCGTTTGGCTGAGTTATTGAGAATTATTTTTGCGATACCAGACAACGCGTATATGCTTGAGCCAAATACAGATGAGCCTGTAAATTATGTCATGGGCGATCTTTCAGATGAGGATGAGGAATGAAATGCACTGAGGTTCTTTTTAAGAGTCCATCTGATCTTACAGCTCTGGCCAACAATCCAAGGAAGATCACAAAGGCTGATTTCCAAAGGCCGGTTGATAGTATCAATATCAATGGCTTTTGGAAACACAGGCCTATGGCTTTGGAGGAGAAAGATGGTAAGCTGGTTGTACTGGCTGGAAACCAGAGGCTCAAAGCTGCCAGAAAGCTAAAACTCAATGAAGTTCCATGTGTCATTTACAGCGATCTCACGGAAGAGGAGCGTGTGGACATTATCACACGTGACAACATTAACAACGGTGAGTTTGATGATGTTGTGCTCAATGAAGATCCTATGTATACTGATCTGGATCTGGAGTTTATAGGGTTACAGCTGCCAGAGCCTGAGATTCCAGAGGTTCCAAAGAAAAAGGCGAAAGCTAAGGCAATGGATCCAGAGCCTGGAGATCCAGGCAGTGAGGATGAGGGTGATGATGAGGATCTGGTGGATGATAGCAAGGAAGCTTTCTACAGATCAATGCTCGGCGACTTCCTCTATGATAGCGATAACAAGTTCGAGATCCCTAACCTCCTCCTGGATCAACAGCCTAAGCACGTAGAGCTGCCACTAAATCCCTGGGGGGCTAACTCCAGACTGAGGAAAGGTGTGAGCACTTATCATTTTTATGTAGATGATTACAGATTTGAGGCCCTGTTTAAGGATCCGATCAAGCTGCTACAGAGTGGATGTAAGCAGATTGTGGAGCCAAATTGTAGCTGTCATGATCAGACGCCTATAGCATTTGGCATTTATCAGATCTACAGGAAGAGATACCTTGCGCGCTATTTCCAGGAATGCGGTGTAAAGGTCTGGGCGGATCTGAATGTGTCTCACAAGTTTATTGAGTACAACAAAAAGGGTATTCCAGATGGATATAACGCATTCTTTACGCGCGGCCTTGATGGCTGGCTTGAAAGCTTAAAGTTAGATCTTAAGGTCGCTCAGGAAATCTCCAATCTGGAAAAGCCAAATCTATGTGTATATGGAGGTGGTGAGGAGATTCAGGAGTTCTGTAGAAAGAATGGGCTGTTATATGTAACTGACTTTATTAACGCAAAGAAAATGTGACTATGGGGAGAAATGCAGGCGGAATCACAAACAGGAAACAAGCAACGGATTTAACGGTAGGCCAACTCGGTTTGCTTCCAAGCGTAATAAAGCATTATGGCGGCAATGGGTTTATTACTGATATGGTAAAGGAATACAATAGAGGTATAAGAGAAACTCTCGCCTCCTATGCTCATCAACTTGATGGAGTAACAATCAATGGTAGCAGCAAAATTACAGCATTAAAACGAAAGGTTGATTATCTCCGTAAGAATAAGCACCACGGTACAAAACATCAATTTGCAAACCACATAAGAGAATATGCGCGCAATGTAACATCTGGTAGGTATCACAACACTATTCTTAAAGCTACAGGCCTTTCTCTTGAAATCTCATATGGTTATGGAAAAATGAGAGCTGACGCAATTTTTCTTCCTAAAATGGTCAATAAATTAAAGCAGTTAAAGCAATTATAATAAAACAACATCGTTTACGAGAAATAAAATGGGTAGAAATTCAGGTGGAGGATCCAGGGGAGGCTTACAGCCTGGCGATGGCAACTACAAGGGCAAGATCGCAAAGGTGGAGAGTCTTATCCACATCAAGGATCCACAGGCATATAAGGCGGTAGTACAAGCTATCTCAAGGTATCATGCAGTTATGGGTGTAAGACAGAGAAATGTAAAGCTTGCAGAGCTTGGCGCAAACACTTACGGTGTTCACGTGACAGTTGGAGGAAAATCAGATGCCGTATATCTCAACAAGTCACATTTTAACCAGAGCAAGAACAAGATCGCTGCTGATCACAAGAGAGGCTATGATACTGGCTGGAGTACACGAACAAACAAGCCGGTAGCGCACACAGTCACACACGAACTTGCTCACGCTACCTGGAATGCTCACTTGACAGGAGCAAAGCAAGTGGCTGCTGGTAAGGAGGTGAACAAGCTCTACGTAACCTGGCTAAAGGACAAAAAGAAAACTGGTTACGGACAGTATGCCAAGACCAATGTATCTGAGTTCTGGGCTGAAACAGCCACAAAGGCTGTGCACGGTAAGGCAGACAAGTACACCAGGGCGGTGAAAAAGATCTGTAAGAAATACGATCTGTGAGCCGCTGATCTGATAACACATATTCCCTAACAATAAAACAGAAAGCTAAAATGAACAAGATTGAATTAACCGCTGATGAGATCAAGGTGATTGAACAGCAACTGAATGGTGAGATTGAGGTCTGGAATGCAACAGATGAACAGCAGAGGATCCTTACAAAGGTGACAAACCAAGCTGAGGAGTTGCTTGATGAGCTTGATGCTTACGATGAGCTTGATGGTGATTTGATCGCCTGGTACTACAGAAAGTATAAGGCTCAGAACGCTCAGTAGAAAAAATGAGGATCAGATGCAAGATATCTATGTGTCTGATTTTCTTTTACCTATAAATGTGTTCAATAAACACATTTTCTATGATACCACGGATATACGATGAACTATGGCAAAATTCAAGAAAGGCGAACACAACGGCAAGGAGTTTTCAAAGGATTATCAGCCGAAAAACAGGCGAAAGCCAAAGATCTTCACTGTTCTAAGAAAGAGCTGGGGGCTTAATATTGATCTGAAAGCTACTCTTGATGAGTTTACAAGGGAACAAGTTGAAGATCTTTTGAAAGCTGTTCTGTATGTCGATCCAAGGGAGACGCTGATACTCAACAAAAAGCTGAATGAAGAGTTTAAGGAGATTCAGGCAAAGCTATCCAACGGCGAGGAAGTAAAGCCGATCCCAAAGGACAGCAAGCTCTGGCAGATCTTTCTCTGTATCAATACGGCAATCCAGAAAGAGACGATCGCTGGAAAGTCTGACACAGTGCGCTGGATCCTGGAGTATCTTTTGGGCAAGGCAACACAGCCTATTGAGGGCGATATCACCAACACCAACGTATCAGCCAATCAAGATCTCTCAATGCTGAGCACTGAGGAGTTGAATCAATATCTGGAGTTACAAAGAAAGATACAGGCAGGAAAAGGTTAATCTACATGGGTCGGTTTAAGGCAACGATCATACCTCCATTATTGGTCGCAGAAATAGAGCTGTGGAAACGTTGCAGTTTTGATTTCATTTGCAAACAGGGAGGAAAACACCATAAGAAGCAAGAAGAGGCTCTAAGTCTACTTACAGATGATGAACACGTAGAGATCTTGTATGGTGGTGCTGCTGGCGGTGCTAAGTCTTGGACTGGTGCTGCCTGGCTGCTCTTTATGAGCCTTTGTTATCCAGGCACCAAATGGTTTATTGGTCGTGCCGAGCTTAAGCGTATCACTCAGAGTACATATATCACATTCAAAAAGGTGTGCTCTCAGTATGGTGTGCCAGACGAACTCTGGAACTACAATGGCCAACTCAACTATATAGAGTTTCATAATGGATCAAGAATAGATTTCTTGGATCTGAAATATATTCCATCCGATCCTCTATATGAACGATATGGATCTATAGAGTTTACAGGTGGCTGGATTGAGGAGGGCGGCGAGGTAAATTTCGGTGCTTATGATACTTTGAAAACGCGTGTTGGAAGATGTCTAAATGCCGAGTATGGGTTGAGGCGAAAGCTGTTTATCACGTGCAACCCTAAGAAGAACTGGATGTATGATATTTTCTATAAGCCCTGGAAAGCAAATAATCTATCAGATTATATGGCTTACCTGGCGTGCCTGGTTCAAGAAAATCCATTTATTGATCCAGACTACATAGAGGGTCTGAAAACAACCAAAGATAAGGTAAAGCGTGAACGCTTGCTGAAAGGCAACTGGGAGTACGATGATAACCCAAACGCCTTGTGCTCACACGACGCTATTACAGCAATCTTTGGCAATATACTTGGAAAGAAGACAGGTATTAACTATTTGACAGCGGATATTGCGCGCTTTGGATCCGATCATGCCAGGATTGCAGTGTGGGATGGATGGGTAATCATAGATTACAAGTGCTTTGCTATCTCCAAAACTACAGACATACAGCAGTACATTACCAGATGCCAGAAAAAGTACAGGATCCCACGCTACAGATGCCTGGCAGATGAGGATGGTGTCGGTGGTGGTGTAGTGGATAATTGCGACATAGAGGGGTTTGTAAACAACTCATCACCTCTTGATGGAGAGAACTACCAGAATCTACAGGCACAATGTGGATACAAACTCGCTGAGCATATTAACGCCTCTGATGTTGGTGTGGAGGATGGGCTTATGAGCTATGAGGAACAGGAGGAGATCACCAATGAGCTTGAACAGCTACAGACCTGGAAAAGTGACAGTGACGGTAGGTTGATGCTGAAACCAAAGGCAGAGATCAAACTTGATATAGGAAGATCTCCAGACTGGAGAGATGTTTTTCTGATGAGAGCTTGGTTTGACTACAATGAGTATGATATCCCAGAAAATATAGAGCAAAGATTAGGTTTAACCTAAAAATATAGTTATGAGCTTGATAAATTACATTAAAAACGAGATTAAAGCTGCTGTTGGCTACCGACAAAGCTTTGAGGAGCTTCTGGACAGTAAAGATGTTTCCAGAGCACTTGCAATGATGGCAGACCGATCAGAGCTTGCTATCAAAAACCTGGAGGAGTACAATATCAGTAAGCACAAGATCCAGGAGCGCAAGGATCGTGCCGTGTATGACAAAAAGGGAAACTTTCTCAGATGGAGTAAGAGACACAGAATCGCTATACCATATCAGCAATTTATTAACGAGATTGCCTTAGTCTTTATGTATGGCAGACCTGTAAAGTGGTTGCAAGACACAGATGGGACAGACGATGCTTTTAACAATTACAAGAAGATTCTCAAGGAAGTACGCTTTAATGCTGCGCTCAGAGAGGCTAAGCGTGCTGCTGGCGCTGAGGGATGTTCTGCTATTCTATATCACGTATATAGGGATGCAGAGAATAAGCCTAAGTTGCTTCTGAATGTACTCAGTAAGCAGAATGGAGACATTATCTATACTGTTAAGGATCAATACAGGAGGCTTGTTAGTTTTGCTTGGGGTTATTATTTGACTGAAGCTGGAAATAGGACTATATATCATGTTGATGTATATACGGCAGAAAAAATCTGGAGGTGCAAGCGTGACAACTTAGGCTGGGAGGTGGAACAGTCTGAGAATCCTATCAAAAAGATCCCTGTGCTGCTGTTTGAGCAAGAGGTAGAATGGGATGGCGTACAATCAATGATTGACCGATCAGAGGAACTTACCTCAGTTGATGCCGATGTAAACGATCGCGTTGCTAATCCTATGATGGTTGCTACAGCTGAGATTCTTAACTCTCTCCCCAAGCAAGAAGATGAGGCAAAGCTGCTTGTTCTAAAGAATGGCGGAGATGTGCGCTATCTTACTTGGGATCAAGCAAGCCAGAGCAAGATCAATGAGTATGAACGCCTGGATAAGCACATTCTTTCAAAGTCTTTCACTCCAAACATAGACTTTGATAATATGAAAAACCTTGGAAACCTTTCAGCAAAGGCGATTCGCAAGGTGCTGCTTATGGCTTACATCAAGGCGGACAGGAGAAAGGAAACGCACGATGGTTATATGAACAGGCACATATCTTTGATGCTTGCTATTCTTGGAAATGTGCTTGACTACAAACACAGTGCAGACTACAAGGCTTTGGAGATCTCTCACGAATTTCAAGAGCCGTTTGGAGACGATGTTAGCGACATGCTTGCCGATCTAAGCAAACAATATAATGATGGCTGTCTGAGCCGTGAGACATACTTGGAGCTGTCTTACCTGGTGAAGAATGTGAAACAAGAGGCAGAGCGCATCAAGCAAGAGCAGGATGAAGCTATGGAGCGACAGCAAGAACTAAATAGGCTTGATGCTTTTGAGCCGACAGACTAATAATGGCTACACGTAAGATACAAAAAGTAGAGAAGCAAAAGCATTATTGTAGGGATTGCGAGTTGGCATACGACTATCACGAAAAGAATGTAAAAGGCGAGTTATTTATGTGTCGATGTCCTTTCCACAAATTTGCACGATTCTTAAACCACGATACATGTAACGATCATTTTAAGCCAAAGAAAAGGTAATGGGGAAGTATCTATCTGGCAAAGCACTACAGCAAGCAGTATTCAAGCGTACAGAGGGATATGCTGACAACGTAAGAAAGATCTACCAGGATTCACTTGGTAAAATCATAGATATAGTAAAAGGTACTGAGTTGGATGAGGGTACGCCTTTCTCTTTCAGTGCCTATGGCTATTCTGAGGAGGTAACGCCTATTCTCAGATCTATGTATTCCAAGGTGTACAAGGAGATCAAGGGCGGTGCTAAAAATGAGTGGATGATGGCAGCTGATAATAATGATGAGCTTGTAAAGTCTATCTTCGGAGTTGCCAGCATAGAGGATCACCATTTTGCCAGATTCTTCCAGAGAAACCTGGAGGCTTTAGATACTTTCTTTGCAAGAAAGGAACATGGCCTTAATCTATCTCAAAAGATATGGAGGTACACAGAGCAGCTGAAAACAGAACTGGAGGATTCTCTGGCTCTTGCTATAGGTGAGGGTACGCCAGCCAACAGGCTTGCAACAAAGATCCAGCAGTATCTCCAGGATCCAGATAGATTCTACAGGCGATTTAGAGTAAAGATCGGTGAGGATGAGAACGGACAGCCCATCTATGGTAGGATCTGGAAACGTAGGATCTGGAGTGCGACTGATCAGAGCTACAAGTGGATAGATGATGACCCAAGAAAGTATCACCCAGGTAAAGGTATGTACAGATCAAGCTACAGGAACGCTCAGAGGCTTGCACGTACAGAAACCAACATAGCCTATAGATCCTCTGACTATGAGCGATGGCAGCAGCTGCCATTTGTGATAGGGATAAAGATCTGTTTGAGCAACAATCACCCAGTACCAGATATTTGTGATGATCTGAAAGGTATCTACCCTTCAGATACAAAGTTTACAGGCTTTCATCCTAACTGTAGGTGCTATGCTAAGCCGGTCTTGGCAGATAAAGCCACACTGGATAAAATGCTTGAGAAAATAATGGATGATGAGAATCCAGCTGAAATAAAAGATCCAGGCATAGTAAATGAGCCTCCTGGCACTTTCCGTACCTGGATGAGGGATAACCAGGAACGATATGAGAAAGCCAAAGGAAAGGGCACTCTGGGCTATTTCTTCAAGGATAACCAGAGCCTGGTAGAGAAAGCTATCTATGGACTGTCACCAGCAGAAAAGAAAGCTCTATCATACTCTGATAAGCTCGTGGATCCTCTGGCTATCCTCAAAAAGTATGGCGCTGATGGACTGGATAACCTCTACAGTGCAGTCAGTGCTAAGCTGTCAACGATGCTACAGGGTACACTCCAGCAACAAAAGAGCACGTTGGAGTTTGAAATCAACTGGGTAAAGCAATACAAAAAATATGCTACCTGGGAGGAGGCAGCAGCTGCCTATCAGAAAGCCCTGGACAAGGTAAACCTCCAGATCCAAAAGGAGGAGATCCAGGACCTGGCTGCTGGTGTGGATAATTTCCTGGCTGATCATCCTGGCAGCAAGGTCGTGAAAAAGCTCAAGAAACAGATCCAGGATGCTCTGGATGCTGATGATCTGACCACAGCAAAGGACCTGATCAACTTTGCCAACAGTAAGGTGGAGGCGTACAACACCCAACAGGCTAAGAAAGCAATCAAAGCCAGCGTTACAGAATCCACTACGGATATAGAGGCGTATTGTGATGAAAACAGAACCTTTGAGAGCAAGGTGTGGAGCCAAGAGGATTTCAACAAATTCCAGCCTCGTATGATAAAGGATACACAGAAAGGGTGGCTTAACGGATCCCATGAGGCGCGTCAGTCTATTATCGACTATACCAACGGAGATTATTATAGTGTCAACAAAAGCTACTACTTGGATCATACAGGTTGTGAACAAGGTAAGCTTATGAGTGAAATCATTGATCACTGTGTATTGTCAGAGGACACTGTGCTGAGGCGTGGAACAGACTTTTCGGAGCTTGGATCCATATTCGGTGATGAGTTCAAGAGACTTCTGGATGCTGGTGATGTAGCTGGGCTTAACAAACTGGCTGGGTGCAAGGGCGTGAATGAGGGATTTATCAGCACCTCATTTGATATGAAAGGAGGCTTTTCTGGAGCAGTGGATCTACGCATCTATGCACCAAAGGGAACACAGGCGATCTATGCAAAGCCCATCTCCATATATGGTGATCAGCTCGGAAAGGAGTGGAATGCTATGACAGCCAGAACAGACTTTTTACAGGGGCGTGAGAATGAGGTAGTCGTGAACAGAGGTTATCAGCTAAGGTTTGTCAAAGCTGAGCCTGGGCAGTACCACGGCTCAAATGTTACTATCTATGTTGAGCTGCTTACAAGGGACGCCAGAGCAGTTATATAGATATGAGTATCGAGAGGAAATAAAAAAAAGATCCAGGGGCGTTGAACCTCTGGATCCTTTGTTTTGTCACAGCTCAAAGTACATTTGCAGCCATTCTTTGCTCGGATCTGCTGTCTGCATCTTCATAAGCTTATCCCTCACGGCCAACTTGTAAACCTCCTCTGCTGTATCTGCTTTGCTAAGCTCCTGGATCATGTATTTACGCTGCCACAGATCCAGCCAGCCGTTATAGCCAGACACTACACTATATTCGGCATCCCAAATCTGCTGCCTCAGATACTCCTTTGTGTACTCTTTGCCTGTCTTGCCATCTGGATTGTAGGGATTATTAGCTCCTCCCTTGTAGAGCTTACAGTGCATCTTAACAAGATCCTGTACTTTATTTTTGCTCATAGTGATATATTGATTTGTAATTATCCATATTAGCCGCTTTCAAGAATCGATAGATCACAGCTTTCATTTCATCTGGCAGTAGATCCAGGGCTTTCTGTTTTATCTCTTCTGGTATTCCCCATATAGGCTCTGCCAGAGATCCAACGATTGCCGCGATAGTATCACTGTCACCTCCCCAGGCTACGGCGTTTCTGATCGCTTGCTCAAAGCTGTGTGAGTAAGCCAGGATCTGAAAACATAGAGGAACTGTACCCTGGCACGTTTCATTGAAGATACCTGGTGCAAACTCAAGAAAACGATATCCAGGGTAGTATTGCTCCACGATCTCATCTATGCCATCCCTGTAGGTTGTAAGCCTACCAGAGCACCTCAGATACCAGATCACGTGAGCCACACACTTAGCTCCTTTGATTCCCTCTGGGTGATTATGTGTCACCTGGGCAGATTTCTCAGCACAGCGTAATGTAGCACCCAGCGTACCACATAGCCAGGCGGTGGAACTTACTCTCATAGCTGATCCATTGCCAAAGCTGTTATAAGGCTTAGGATCATCCTGGTGGATCCAACTGGCAAAGCTGCCTCCATATCCTCCCTGTGGGTGTGGATACTTTCTACACCAGCTCTGGAGTGTCTGATCATAAGGCTTGTTATTGATCATTGCATCTGTCACAGCTACAGTACAGATTGTATCATCCGTGAAAGAACATCCAGATCCGAACAGTTCAAAACCAAGATCGCGTGTATTATTGAACTCAAAACGAGATCCTACAATATCACCTATAATTGCTCCTAACATACTTGTACGACTTTATTTATTTAATTACTAATACAAGCTCCTCCCCATCTGGGAAAGTCTTGGATTTATCAAACATACCCTGGCAGCGCTTCGGCAGGTCCCACACATACGGGGAATATCATAGAATAATTTTCCGTTTATCTTAAACATTTCTATCTTCTACCTCTGTTCGTTCGTGTTCTGTTTAACACTCCCTTTCGTATTATACACTTTCTACCTATATAGCTATCCTCTTTGAAATGCGACCAAAGTGATGTTAGTTTTACACCGACAACATCTATAGGCAGGATATGATAGATTGCTGCCAAGGATCCAAAATACCAATGCCTCTTTCCTTGGTAAGGAACTTTTAGCTCCACATGGATTACTTTTCTCTGCTGCTTCGTTTTCTTCTTAATAAGAATGTCAGCTGTCGTTTTTTTTCTTTCCATAATATAATTATCGCACCTCCCCATCTTTACAAAGCACAACATCCCCATCAATGTAATCGCCAGGAAACAAAGCGAAATATTTGTGTGCCAAATCTGTTGCAACTTTGTTGATCTTGTATACATCTTTTCCGTTTTCGTTAATAACCAAGATTTCCCCATTGTGGAGGTCGATAATTTCTATTAGACCGTCAACATACTTCTGTAGTTCCTCTAATTTGAAGTCTGTACCATTTTGGGGTTGTATATCTTTTTTAGTTCCATTAGCCTTAATCAGCGTAGCCATATTCTTTGTATTTTAATTGTTGTTTTAATGAGGAGGGCTAAAAGCCTTCCCCGTTGATATTGCATGTTTTTTGTGAGATAAACACAAGAAGTTTCTTCGTCTTCTCAACCTCTCTTGTGTAAAAGTTGTAAGCGTTGGTTATTTTCATGTATATCGGTTCCCCTTTTCCATCTATCAGGTAGTAATCTACACCTTGCTTTTCCGCTTCTTTTTCTGATTCCCACACCATTGCGTTGCAACAGGTCATCGGAGATTTTACAGCAAAGGCGGTACCATTTAATCCATTGCCATCACCAACGTTTACGTGATTAGCGCTCTCTACGATCCAGCCGGCTTTATTTCTATAGGTTTCTTGTAGATTCTGTAGGTGCCTAAGATCATCAGATATTCTTTTTTGTAATGCTTTCATAATCTATATTATGTTGCGGTATTCAACGTTGTTTTAATACCAGATGTATACAAGTAATTATCTGTTAAAGAATCGCATTAAGTTCTATTCTGTCAACCTCCCACAAATCACAAAAACCTTTCTTTAGCCGCGTTTTTATATAGGATCTAAATCCATACATTTTAACGGCCATATCTCGAATCTCTTTAGATCCAGTCTCTTCCGCCTGAACTACAAGAAATTCATGTAGGTTGACAAGCTCACAGTTTAGATCTACCAGATTCTTCTTGTAATTTAGGTATTGTTCGTAAAAACCAATGAGCAATGTACTATCATTGTGTTTTTTCCAATCATTACAGAAAACGTCTTTATCAATGTCGCCAGCATTCATATACATTTCCTCTACTGAGGAGTATTGTTGCTCTGTAAGATTAGCGTTTGTACGCTGATTAAATTCTTGAAGTGTCATGATGATCTGAATTTTAATAATAAAAGATGTTGCAAATTATATGTGTTTCTCAAACACAGTGCAAATGTAGTGTATTATACTCAATAAAACAAACATTTGTGGGATAAATTTTAATGAAAAAACCATTATGTTTGCGCAATTATCTGAATATGAGCGATTTTTGTTACCGAAAAAATATCTGTGTTTCTAAGACACATTTTCAAATTTTGCGTATCTTCGCACCTGGTAGATAGTTACCAGAGAACATATAAGAAATTATGAATAAGAAACTCTTTGAAAAGATTAAAAGTCTGTGTAAGGACACTGGACTTTCGGAGAAGTACCTTAAGGCGATAACCGAGAAGCTCGGTGGTAGCATTGAGGATGATTCTACTGATGAGGCGGCGATTGAAGAGGCTGCAAATCTCGTAGCTGATGTGGCTAAAGAAAGCCAGGGTGAAGCAACGCGATGGGCAAACAAGAACAAGGGTAAGAATAAGCCCAAAAAGGATGATGATTCAGACGATGATTCAGATGATGATCCATACGATGATTCAGATGATGATCCTCCAATTAAGGGCAAGGGTAAGCGTAAAGAGAAAAAGGATAGTGATCCTATGGAAAAGCGCTTGAAAGCTTTGGAAGAACAACTTGCCGAGTATAAATCGAATGAAGAAAAAGGCAAACGCTCTAAAGCTATTCAAGAAGCTTTTGAAAAGCACAACATCCCAAAGCATTTACGTGATCGCCTGGCTAAATCATTCTCAGATGATGAGGATTTGGATGAAGCCGTTTCTACCCTTAAGCAAGATTTGATCACAAGCGGACTTGTATCTGAAGATTCAGGGGGTGCAAAGGCGGCAAGTGCAAAGCAAGTCGATGAGGCTGCTAATGACTTGCTGGATTCAATAACCGTTAAATAAAATAGAGAAATGAAACGCAAGATTGCTTCGTTTACAGGTGGGCGCCCTATTTTCACAGGTAGCCCAGCGATCGTTCCTGGCGGTTTTAACCTCGATGTAGTAAAACAGAAATTCCCACCAGGTATGATTATCCCTGGTGGATCTCTTGCGATCTACGATGAGGTAAAGCGCACTGTATGGATCGTAAAGACAGCCTCTGTGGTGGAAGTAAACTCAGAAAATGCAAAAGAGGTCACTCTTAAGGTTGATGAGTTCTACGCTCCTATTTTCGCTGTAGGTGATAAGGTTGCAAAGGGTGGTGCTATCTCTGGCACTTTTGCCAATGCCGCACAGATCACCGCTATCTCTCAGACAGACAACAGCTGTGTAATTACTCTTTCAAAGGCCATTTCTGGTTTAACAGCTGGTGATGTAATCGTTGAAGTTGTAAAAGACGCAAGCGATAATGCTGCTGAGATAGGTAAAGCCAATGCCCTTACCTTGGCAGATGTTGAGGTGAGTGAGTTTGAAACTGGTGTGGATGTGACTGCAGATACTATGCAATACGCTCTTTTTGAGAGACGTGTGCCTGTAATCCCAGAAAGCCAGAAAGATGGTAATTTCCTGCAAGCGAATCCACATGTAAAACTCACTCAGTCTTATTAACCACAAAAAGCTAAAAGATTATGAGGTCTATATTTACAACTTTCAAAGGTCTTTTCAAAGATGGAAAGCCTTTGGATCTACTGGCTACCTGGAAAAAGACTTTTGACAAAGCCAGTGAGCGTGAAGTTACGCTTTTCCAGAAAATGTATTGCGATGAGTGGTACGACTGGGAGACACCGCAGATGAGCCTTACTGCTGATTATGTAGCTGGCAAGTATCGTCTTCGTTTTATGGCTACCCTCTTGGCTGATGAATCGCCTACTCCATTGAGGCGTTCCGATGGCTTTGATGTGTGGTCAAAGGAGATCCCTCGTGTAGGTCACAAGTTCCCTATGACAGCACGTGACTATCGTAAGCTGATGGAGGTTTACGAGAATCCTCGTTTGTCTGAGGCTGAAAAGGTACGTGCCATTGAAAAGACACTCAAGCACGATGTCCAGGATGCTTACCTTGGCTGTAAAGACGTGGTGGATTTTATCACCCTTACCGCTCTTTCTAACTGGGGCGTCTGTCAGTTCAAGCCAACAATCAATAATCCTGGTGGTCGTCAATATGAGGTTGACTATATGATGTCCGAAGATAACAAGCTGGTTTCAGCTTTCACTTGGACTGATGACAATGCCAAGGCAAACAAGGTAAATCCAATTCTCCAGCTTGCAATAATCTGTTCAGAATTGCGTGAGCGCGGATGTGTACCTGGTGAAATCCTCATGAGTCAGGATCTCTATTTCTGGTTACGGAACAATGAGCGCACGCGTCTCCTTGTTCACGGACAGGATAAGTCAGCACAGACTGTCACAAAGTCTCAGTTTGATTCTCTCCTGGAAGAGAATGAGATTCCGAAGATCACTGTTATCACTCGCAAAATGGCTATTGACAAGGACGGCAAGCGCAACGCTATTGCTCCTTGGAATAAGAATTTTATCGCGATCAAGCCTGCAGGTAAGATTGGTAAGATTCAGCCAGCTATTGAGGATTCAGAGCTGATGGAGGAGGAGAATGTAGACTATATGAATGCTGGTAACGGTATTCGTATTGCCAAGTGGCGTACTGGCGAAAGCACTGGACAAGTTTCTGCTGAATACACACAAGGATCTGCGCGCCTTATTCCTCTTATTGAGGAGATTGATCAGATCATCTGTATGCAAGTCAGAGGCTATAGCGAATCCACGGTTGCTGATGGTAAGTCTTACACTACCAAATCAAAGTACAGCACAATTGCTGAGGGATAATCATTAAACAGATTGACTAATGAAACAAATACTCGTTTTTACCTTGATCGCACTGATGCTTTTCAAGGATAAAATCACAAAAGAAATCATCAATCCTGGGGAAAAACTCCAGACTGATGATCTTGACAGGGTAAATGACCTGGTAAAGCGTGGTCTATGTGAAATCGCATCTGTAGATTATTCAGAAGAGGATGGATCTGATACAGGCGAAGACTCTGGTAGCGATAATGCTAAACTGGTGGAGTTTCAGGGCGCAACGTATTCTTTGGATGTTGTTAAGGCAGCTCTTAAAGAGATTGGCGCTGGTGTAAATACCAACGCTGGTGTTAAGGGTGTAAGCGATAAGCTTGCTGCTCTCTCTGAGGATCAGATAGCACAGCTCCAGGAAAAATTAACTGTAACAGAGTAACAGATGGCAACTATCACAAAATTCGATGCTCTCATTGGCGAGCTGGAGCCTTACACCTCCAGCCCAGCCTCTATGACAAAGAGCCTTTTGGATGCTGGGGTACAGGATCCAGAGGAGGAGTACACGGCTGAGGATAAGAGAACGGTGGCAAAGGCCGCAATCGCTATTCTTAAAAAATTGATCGTGCTTTCCTCTGACAGCCTTGGCAAAAGCTCACAGGGCTACAATGTGGATAAGCTGGAAAAGCGTATCAAACTCTTGGCAAAGGAGAATGATTTGGAAGTATCGGATTTTGTGGGTGTTCCAACTGTTGAAGACGGATCAATTCTCTGGTAGTCTATGGCAAGATACAACGGCACTTTCAGCTACAGAAACTCACAAGACGCTTTGCTGGATGAGGCAACTGGTTTCTACCAGGGACCAAAAAGCTATGGTGAGTGGATGGATGGTGGACGCTGCCAGATAGACAGATCAACAGATAAGATCCTTACAGGTGAGGATGGACGTGTTTACAGCACGATATTCACTGTGTTTATTCCAAGGTCTTTCAAAGGCTCAATTGAGATCGGCACAGAGGTCCAGATCACAATGGAGGATGGATCAGAGGATCAGTTTATAGTAGAGCGAATAGATAATCAGAATAGGAGGTACATAGAAATTGGCAATTAAACCTACTTTTCAGAATGGAGCTGTAGCTGCTAAGGTACAGGAGTTTCAGAAACGCCTGGAGAGTGCTACGATATTCCTCCTCCAGTATATGGGAGAGGAACTTACCAAGTACGCCAGAGAGCAGCACAACTATACTGATCAGACAGGTAACTTGACAAACTCAATAGGCTATGCTGTGGTTCGTAATGGAAAGATTGTAAACTATGGTGGAGAAATCAAATCTGGAGATGGCGCTGCTGAGGGCTTGAAGATAGCCCAGAAGATGGCAGCAAATGCCAGTAGCTCTTTCTCACTCCTCATAGTAGCCGGAATGAATTACGCTGCCTATGTAGAGGCTAAGGGTTATAATGTGATCCTCCCAGCAGAGCTTAAGGCTAAAGCTGATCTGCCAGCCTATATGCAAAAGCTACAGGCGATGGCTATGGATAAGGCAAAAGCAATGTTTAACTTATAAGATATGATCACAACTGAGGAAATAGCAATACGTGTTAGATCAATGCTCCTGGGCAGTGATGTGAGCACAATGATCTCTGGCGGTATCTACTACCAGAGAGAGGACTACTCTAAGGAAGATGTAATTATCGTACCTCACACTATACAGGGTGAGCGTTCTGTGCGTTTCGGACAGATCAAGATAAACATACATGTGCCAGATCTGCCAAAGGGCAAAGGTAAAACCTCTGTCTATGAGATCAACTTTCCCAGGCTTATAGCGATCCGTGCTAAGGTGATAGAGGTGCTACAGAATCACTGTGAAATTGGTGAGGGGTGGAACTGGACTATAGGAGATCTACAGCCGCCTATCAAAGAGCAGAATCACCAGGAGCACTTTGTATCACTCAGTCTGGAACTGACTATTAGGAAACAAAGATCATTAACAAATTAAATCATTATAGTATGGCAACTGTAAATACAACCGTGGGCGTAAAAACCCTTAAGTTCGGAGATGTTGGTTCAACACCAGCAAAAGCCGTTGACGTGTATCAAGACACTTGTACGTTTGTGGAAAAAGATCCCACAATCACAGAACATAAGTCTGAAACATCCGCAAAAAAGATTGTGGTTAAACGTAAGGAGGGGTTTGAGCTTAAGTTCTCGATTATGGACCCAACGCCAGAGGAGATCGCAGCTTTCTGTGGTGGTAAAGGAACAGCCACGGGTTGGACTGAATCAACAGATTCTCAACACATCGTAATGGCTCTTGATGTTGAACCGCAACAAGGTTTGACACTTCACATCCCAAATGCTTCTATTGCTGCTAAGCTCAATACTACGTTCTCGTCAACTGGTATTACGCTTTTGGAGGTGACAGCATCACCGCAAGCAGCTGTTACGTTTGGAGCAAAGCAGAGCTAACCTTTATATAACAGGTTTTTCTCATTTTTTGGATCGCCACCTATCCCCATAATGGTAGGGGGCGATCTTTCATTTAACGCAACACCACAATGGAAGATAACAAGAAAGAACAAGCTGAAAACGAGATCCAGGATCTTACCAGGGAACAGAGGCTTGATATAGAGGAAAGAGCGATCCAGGCACTCATAGATCTGGGCGTTAAATTCTCTGTGCCTCTCAAAATCACACCAGGTAAACCGTCAAAGTGGATCCTCTGGTGGAATAAGATGTTTCCTGGCAAGGCTAAGATCTGGCGTGATAAGCGTATTCCTAAAGACTGGAGCGTGACTACAGATGAAATCCCAGATGCTAACCTGGGTAAGATCCAGACTGTCTATCAGAGGAATTTCTTTATCAAGCCTCTGTACCTTGGTACTATTGACTACCTCAGAAAGCTCTATCTGAATATAGAATACGATGAGGCTACGATCCAAGATCAACCGATCCAGGAAAGCAAAAAGCTATTCAAGTATATTCCTCTGGTAGCTGAGATCGCTGCTGTTGCAGTCATCAATGATCCCTGTATCAAGGATCCAAAGGATAAGCGTGTTAAGGAGCTTAAGAAATTCTTTATAGAGCACCTATCCGTAAAACGCCTGGAAAAGCTTAGCCTGGTGATAAGCCAAATGATGAACGCTGGGGGTTTTACCTCCTCTATCAGATCAATCAAGGAGATCGGAACAACGAAACCCAGAGCGGATCTGATAGAGAAATCACAGGCTTAAACAGTCCGTGGGGTAGCCGTGGCGAGATCTGTAAAAACTTTGGATGGAACTATGACTACTTGCTCTGGGGGATCAACTGGCTCAATGTACAGGTAATGCTTGCAGATGCTGCTAAGGTAAAGGATTTGCCAAAGGATGGTGAGGATCCTGACAGATCTGGAGATATAAATCGTACAATCAATTCAAAAGAGGAATTTGAACAATACATAAATTCACTGATGTAATGAAGAATATAGATGGAGCTTTAGGATTTGAGGCTACGCTGGATATAGATGATTTTAATGTGTCGGCCCAGGCAATGGAAAGACATATACAGCAGATCTCGACAAATGTACAGGCCGAATCCGTTGAGATGGAGCAAAGCCTTATGGAGTTTGCCCAAAAAGGCGCGATGTATATACAAACATACTTGGTAGGACAAGGAATGATTGGGCTACTAAACTCTATCGTACAGGTACGCGGGCAATTTCAACAGCTTGAGATTGCTTTTGGCACTATGTTGGGATCTGAGGAGAAAGCAAACGCTTTGATGCAACAGATGATTGATACTGCTGCACATACGCCTTTTGATCTACATGGAGTTGCGGAGGGGGCAAAGCAACTCCTTGCTTATGGTGAATCATCCGACAAGGTGAATGACACTCTTGTGCGTCTTGGTAACATTGCTTCTGGTCTATCTATACCTTTGAATGATATTGTCTATCTGTACGGCACAACAATGGTACAAGGTAGGCTTTATGCACAAGACGTAAGGCAGTTCACAGGTAGAGGTATTCCTCTGGTGAAAGAGCTTGCTGCCATGTACGGTGTTACAGCTGATGAGATCAACAATATGGTGTCTGCTGGAAAAATCGGCTTTTCCGATGTCGAAAAAGTGCTTAACAAGCTCACTGATGCTGGAGGACAGTTCTACAACCTTATGGAGAAACAGAGCCAGAGTCTTACTGGTATGATCTCCAACTTAGAGGATGCCTGGGATAGTATGCTTAATGACATAGGTAAGCAGAATCAGGATGTGTTTGCTGATGCTATCGGATCTGCTACTTACCTGGTTGAGCACTACCAGGAGATCATTAGCGTACTCAAAGCTGTAGCAATAGGCTATGGATCTGTGAAAGCTGCCATCGTACTCAATACTCTGGTGACAAAGGGTTATACAGGCGTGGCTTTCCTGGACAACACAGCACGCCAAGCAAAGATCGGCTTGATGAAACTGGAGGCTACTATGAGTGGAGAGGTAGCTGCACAGACAAGAGCAATGACAGCCGCAAAGGAGGCTCACGTGGCCGCTCTCCAGGCTGAGCTTACAGCTGATGAACTTTCAAATCTCCAGAAAAAGCTTAAGATCGCCACTATCGCACAGTTGCTTACAGCACAACAACAGGAGTATCTTTCTAACCTGGGACTTACAACAAGCTCAGAGGGCTATGAGGCTGCTGCTATGGGTGTGCTCTCTGTAGAACAGAGGCTTGCTCTGGAGAAAACGGATCTTAGCGCAAAGAGCGCTGTTTATATAGGTGCTCTGGAGGCAGAGGTGGCAGCAAAGCGCTCAAGTGCTGCTGCCTCTCTGGAAACTATGCGCGCAAACGTAAAAGCAGCCTACGCTAAGATGGAGGCTACAAAACAAACGGCAGTAGCGGCTATACAAGCAACAGAAGCAGCGCGATACGAGGTATATTGGGCTAAACAATCTGGTGATGCAACCAGAATCGCAACTGCCGAGAAAAAGCTGGAGGGCGCAACTGAGAATCAAGCTATAGCCAGAAAATCTGCTCTTGCCGCCAGTACAGATTTCTATTCCAAGAAAAAAGTTCTGGAATCAACGGCCACTCGCACTTCTACAGCCGCCAGTGCCGCTGATACGGCTGCAAAGACTGCTCAAACTGCTGCCACGGGTGTTCTTTCGGCAGTCACACACGGATTAACAGCGGCCTTCAGGTCTCTTTGGGCAACTCTATCGGCAAATCCCTTAGGCGCTATTCTCTCTATAATAGGTCTTGTAATATCTGCTTTCACCTTGTTTAGAGATGAAGAGGATGAAGCTCAATCAGCTATGGGAGAGTTTCAGGAAACAACTCAGAGGGAGATAGAAAAGCTTGAAACTTTAATGGCTGTGATCCGTACTACATCTGCTGGAACAAAGACACACAAAGATGCTGTTTCAAAGGTAAACGAGGTTTGTAAGGAGTACAACACTACTCTACTGGATGAGAATGATACTCTTTCAGAACAGGAGCAGAAATATAAAGACCTTCAGAAAGCTGTACAAACTACAACAGCTGACAAAATAAAAGCCAAATTTGCCGAGAAAGCTCTACAGGAAGCTACAGATGACAATGCGGAATCCCTAAAACATCTTAAAAACATGGCAGAATCAGCAGCCATTGTGCTACAAGAGGCATATCAGTCAATGCCAGCTATCACACAAGCGTCTGAGAGTATTAGAAATGCCTCTGATGCTGTATGGGAGGCCGTAGAGAGTATGGCTACCGAGAAAGCTGCTGAGTTATCAAGACTAACGGGTGATGCCTACACGCAGGCATTTAATAAGTCTCTCAATGAGATTATGACTACAGTACAAGCTGCAACTGGAGCTACTAATCAGGAAATGGAGAACTTCAAGGGCAGTCTTTCATCATACCTCACGGAGATAACAAATCATACAGCCACAGCAAACTCAGAGCTAAGCAAAATAGATAAACAATTGTCGGTGTTCTTTAGTAAAAAGCCAGATCCAAGCACGATCACAGGCAGTACAGATTACGTTGCTATGAGTTTTAAGGATCTGGAACAAAAAATTAAAGACAATGAGGCTGAAATTATTCAACTCAACAAGCAAAAAGTAGATCCAAAGGTGAATACTGGAGGATTGGAACTCATCATCAAGAAGCTACATGAAGCACTATCCCTCCGCAAAGAGCTAAATGGTGCAATCGAGACGAAGACAAACAACCTAAATACTGAGAATAGCATCAATGACAGGATAAGGCAGCTTAAAGATGAGCGCGCAGAGGTGGATATTAGCAGCCGAAAATATAAAGATCTAACCGCTCAAATAAACAAGCTACAGGGGAAGCTGCCAAAAAATTCACATTCCTCAAAATCTGGAAGTAAAGCAGGACAGGCTGCAAACAACGCTGAGGCTCTGAGGCAGAAACAGCTGGAGGCTGACCGTAAGCTGGAGGAGGCACGTATCGCTGTTATGGTGGATGGCTATGAGAAACGCAAAGCCCTCCTGGATCTCCAGCATAAGAGAAATCTGGATGCCATAGATAAGGAGGAGCGGGAACTAATCAAGGCAAGAAAGAAAGCTGGAAAGGGCGGCATCACTACAAAAGAGAAAGCCGGCTTTACAGAGAGGAGGAATCTGGAGAATAAGGAGTATACACAGGATGGAAACAAGCTGTTTGATGCTGAGATCCAGTACAGGAAAAAGGAATATACTGCCTACTGGCAGTGGGTGCGTAACGTGGGCAAGGATGTAGCTGATGAACACTTTAAGGATTTGATCGCTGAGGGTGCTGGTTTTAGTAGCTGGGTAGATAAACAGGTCGCAATATTGGAACAGAAACGAGCTACACAGCCAAATCTTTTCTCTGATGGTGATGCCACAGCCTTAAACTCATTAAAGCAACAGCAAAATGAGATCCTTGGTAATAAGTCTGCTATGGATCTTTTCAAGGACTCAATGCAAAATAGTATTTCACAGGCTCAGACATTGGCAGAAAAGCTACAGGCTATCGCAGATCTACAGGAGAGACTCTCAAATGGAGAGTTTCATCTTAATGAGGATGAGATGGCATCTGCCAGCTACTCACTTGAGACTGAAAACACAAAGTTACAGGAGGAGGTAAATAAGAGACTCCTTACTGAGTATCGCACATATGAAGAAAAGCGCAAGGCTATACAGGATGAGTGGGCCTTGCTTCGTGAGGAGGCGCAGAAAACAGGTAATCAGAACCGCATCAAGATGATCAACGAGGCAGAAGCGGAGGCTCTATCTACACTCAATGCAAACATGCTGAAACAGTCTGACAGCTGGAAAGCTCTATTTGAGGATCTTGATGTACTTGGTAGCCAGGAGCTTGCTAAGATGATCTCTGATTTCCAGAAACAGCTACACAACGCAGATCTTAAGCTTAATCCTGTGGATTACAAGGCTCTGATGGACAGCTTGGATCGTGCAAAGGAGCAACTGATCACAAAAAATCCGTTCAAGGCTATAAGTCAGTTCTATAATGATTACATAGACGCTAAGAAACGCCTGGCTGAGGCTAAGGCAAAGGTGGCAGCAGGCAATGGCACCGATAAGGATGTGAAAGAGGCCGAGAAAGACATGAAGCGCGCCAGCCTTGGCGTTACAAAATCTATCACAGAGATCACCAACGCTGCTGCTGAGTGTACGGAGTCCATCCAAGATGTTTTTGATAGCCTTGGAATGGAAGAGGTTGCGGAGGGGATCGGTACTGCAACAAAGCTATTGAGTCAACTCGGTAACGCTGCTGAATCTGTTGGTAAAATGATGTCTGGAGATATTCTTGGCGGAGTAACTGGTATGGTCGGTGCCGTGACCTCTATCATAGGTATCTTTAACGGATTGCACGACAAAAAATATGAGAAAAGGATTCAAAATCTTCAAAAAGAAATAGACGAGTTAGATCGATCATATTCTCGCTTAGAGCGTGCCTACAATAATACATTCTGGGTATTTAATAATGAGGAAAAAGCAACTTTTCAAGGCAACTTAGATCTGATCAATAAACAGATTGAAGCTCTCGAAAAACAGCGCGCTGTAGCCAGGCAGTCTTGGGACATGGCAAAGTATGCCAAGATCACAAAAGAGATACAGGAGCTACAGAAAGCACTGGAGAAAGCTAAGGAAAGCTCTGATATGTTTGGTATCTATGAGGCTCAGAAAGCCAACCTTAGAAAACAACAAGAGGATATACGTGCACAGATACAGAATGAAAAAAACAAAAAGAAAACCGATAACAGCAAGATCCAACAGTGGACAGACAAGATAGATGAGATTGGTCAGCAGATTGAAGATCTGGATCGTCAGATGATGACAACTCTGGCAGGAACTGATATAAAGTCAGCTATTGATGAATTTGCTGATGCACTTGTTGATGCCTATTGCAAGGGAGAAGATGCCGCAGAAGCATTGGGAGAAAAAACCAAAGAAGTGCTGAAAAAGGCAGTAGTAGAAGCTCTAAAGAGGCAATTTCTGGCCAAAGGTATAAATGACGCTGTTAAGTATCTTGGATCAGCGATGGAAGACAATGTACTCACAGATGCAGAGCGAGCAACTTTCCAGGATATGGTAAAAAAGGCTGGAGATCTGTTTAATTCGGCATTGGCTGGTGTTGGAGATTGGATAAAAGGACTTGAAAGCGAAACGTCAGCTGATCCTTTAACAGGTGCAATACGAGGTCTTTCAGAGGAAACAGGAAGTATCATCGCTGGTAGGTTGAATGCTGGAATTATCAACCAAGCAGAGCAGACTGTTCAACTAAAGCTCATGGCAGCCTACCTACATGATATTCTGGAGAAAGGCGGTGTCAATGTAGCAAGAACAGGGACAGATGTTATAGGGTCTGGTTGGAGCAAACTCATTGAGTACCAAGTGGACCAGACAGGAATAATGAAACAACAACTGGAGTATCAAGCAAAAATTGCCAGCAACACAGCTCAGACTGTATCTGAAATAAGAGATCTGCACAATACAATGAAGCGTATTGAGCGTGGTTCTGGTAGCTCACTTTTATCACAAGGAATATCGTAATGGAATTAGTAGAACTGCTTAGAAAAGATGGTGTAAGAAAGGGATTATGCCAACAGTATCAGGGATTGCTCAAGGGCGATCTTAGTATAGAGGATCTTGTTAAGCTTTTTATCGGTGGTGTTGATTTCTGTATAAAATACAACTACCCTACACTGGATTTTATGAGGGAGCATTTCAAAGGCAAGAGTGAGCCATATGGTGCGTTTGTGGATGATGAGATTGCGGAACCACTGGTGAATGTGCCAGATGTGGTGATGAATGGTGACTGCAAAGCAATGGCTGAGTATAACGGCTTTACTGTTTCCAGAATCTTTGCCAGACACAACACTCAGATGAGTGTAAACGTGACTGATCACGCTATTGTAACTATAGATGCTTTTGATAATACATTCCTGGCTATCGCTGTATCTGGATCTGACGCACAGGTGATCGTGAATCTATATGGTGATGCCAAAGTGGACTGTATTGGCACTGGCATCAATGTTATTAACAAAAATCAAAATACTTACTAAGTTATGACAGACAAAAATCTCATCTTGTATCTCCCAATGGATGATCCAAGCACAAGTGTTGTGGCTTACGATTATTCTAATAGCCGTGCTGACGCACAGCTTTCTGGTGGTGCTCATTTTTCCAAAGATGCAAAGATAGGCAAGTCTCTGGCACTTGGTGTCGGCGAGGCACAAACGCCTATTGCAATCAATTTTGATGGCGATTTCACGCTAAGTCTATACGTAAAGACTACATCTAACAAGATCGGTTGGCTAATGAATTTGCCAGGTGTAGACAAATATATGGAGCAGTGGGTGGATGTAGATCCTAACACTTGGGTGTTCTTGGCATTCATTAAGGATGGATCTACTTTCTCTGTATATAAGCACCTCACACGTATGGGTATGTATGAGCTTTCAGATACGCCTATTGGTTTCTCTATAAACGATCCTAACCTGGATGTATCAGATGGCGTGCTGATTGATGAGGTGATGCTGTACGATACTGCAAAGCCTATCGCTGAGATCCTACGTGATGCTGAGAGCAAATCAGATGTGGAATACTATGTGAACGGTATGAACTTTAAGGATTTTGGCGTTCACGTAAGCAAGTCTAATGGCTTGATGGGGCAGCTGGAGCGCAAAGAGGGCTACAATGAGGACTGGGGATCAAGGCACGGTGTAATGAGGAACCACAACTATGTACGTTATAAGGAGCGTACTATAACGCTGGAGTGTTTCCTGGAGGCAAGTTCAAGGGGTGCTTTCGTAGAGTGGCAAAACCGTTTCTTTGATCAGTTCAGACAGAAAGGCACACAACGCCTGAGAGTAGAATACGCCGGCACAACAAAGCCTCTGATCTATGAGGTAACTATGCAAGCTGGAGCTGATCCAGAAAAGGAGTGGGGAAGATATAACGATGGCTTGATGGTCGGCACGTTTACGCTCACTCTGGTAGAGGATGATCCTGTTAAGATGGTGCTCAGACACATTACAGCTGAGGCAGACAGTACAACCTCATTCAAGCTCACAACCTATAGCCCTCTGACAGTATTCTGGGGTGACGGAAGCGTTACTAACAGAGTAAGAGGTGAACAGCTCACAGTAGAGCACACTTACAAGAAACCAGGTGAATATGATATTATCATAGCTGGATTGATTGAGGAGATTTCCGACTTTGAAACAAATGATATAATTGTATGGCAGCGTTTGATGTAGAGTACTACCTTGATGATATTCCGCTTTCAACATATGGCATTATCGTGACAACCAGTAAAGGTTTGATGGGTAAACCAGCGGCAAAAGATACCTTATCCGCAGATTGGACAGAGCACAATGGCATAGTGAGAGATCTGGCGAATCTCAGATATAAAGGCAGAGAAATTGAGTTGACATGTGTGATGGAAGCTGGTGGCTATCAAGATTTCATAACCAAGATCACAAGTTTTCTACAGACTATTGGAACAAAGATTTGTACGCTTTCCTGGAAAGCTGGGAACTCACAGATGCCAAATATTCTTGTTGCGCACTCAAAGCAACTAAATGTGTCTAAAGAATTTGATCCAAAAAGAATGGTAGGTACATTTCAGTTGAAATTTGAAGAGCTTATCCCTCCAGTTCAAAAGAGGAAAATTGTAAGCTATATCACGCCAGACGATCCGACTGATAATGATGTGCACTACTATATAGATGGCCAAGATATCGCTGGTGTGTTTGGTGTTTTTGTTGAATCAAGTTCAGGATTGTTCCAGAAACCACAAGAGAAAGAATCGCTTACAGTTGATTGGTATGGTAAAAATGGCGTTGAGAAAGATGTAAGCTCTATCAGATATGATGAGAGAGAGATCGCGCTAAACTGCTTTATCACTGCAAAAACGTATGACCAATTCATTTCGCAGGTGCAAGACTTTTGCAATTTGCTTACAGGGACAGGCTCACATAGGCTGAGAGTTAAAGTAAGGGGATGTCGTCCGCTGGTGTACGAAGTGTACCACCCATCTCAAATAACAATATCTCCAGAATGGAATGAGAAAACATGTGTAGGAACTTTTACACTTAAGCTTGTCGAGCCAGAGCCAGTAAAGATCGTGCTTTCTATATCTGGCAATGCCAGCATTAGGTTAGCAAGCAAAAGCGCAGCACATATTTACTGGGGAGACGGCACACACACATTTGATGTGTCTGGTGACGGAAAACCGCAGACAATCACAAAGACTCTACCTGAAATGAGCGAGGTAATAATTGCGGTAGAGACAAAAGATCTAATAGAATTAACACATAACGGTTCAATAATATGGAACAGATTAGTATAACAAACAATCTCACAGGTGTGAAAACAAGGCTTTTCACAAAGGAGCCTTTTTGCACTGTGAAAAGTGCGATCCAGGAAAAGAATCTGATGGGCGATGATGTTCTCAAACTCAGTATTGTAAGCTCTCAGCTTCTTAACTTCGGAAAGGGTGACTATGTCACTATAGATGGCGAGGTATACACAGTAAGAACTCCAGCAACCAGACAGATCATATCTGATAACTACTATCAGTATGACGTTGTACTCTATGGGGCTATGTATGATCTTATGAAATGCCTGTATAGAAACACAGACGCAAACGGAAGATCTTCAAAAAGTAGCTTTGATCTTACCTACTCACTAAAAGAGTTTGCTAAGGTTATCATCTATAATATGAATCGTGACTACCCTGGTAAATGGGCGCTGGATGAGACAAACGTGCCAGAAACAGAGCCTAAGACTATCAGCTTTGCAAATCAGAACTGCCTCCAGGTGCTACAAACTATCTGTAATGATAAGAATTTCAACTATGATTTCCAGATCACGCAGGATAAAGGCGTGAGCACTATCCACATAGGCAAGTTTGGATCAGTGATAGCTCCCCCTGGAGGTGGTAATGCCTTTGAATGGGGAAAAGGAAATGGCATCTATGATCTCAAGGAGGAAAAGGTGGATGATAATGCTATCAAGACAAGGCTTTGGGTTGAGGGTGGAACTTCAAACCTTAAAGCTGATTACAGGAATTTCTCTGATAGGCTGCAACTTCCATTTCCGAGGAGGCTTAATAAGAAAACTCACACAATGAGGGATGGTACTGTTATCCAAGCAAATAGCCAGATGATCGGCATCGAGGATGATATAAAAAGATACCACGAAGATGTTGTTCTGACAGCAAAGATAGGAGCTGACGAGGAGTACAAGAGCTATGATGAGATCTATCCTAAGCGTACTGGATCTATCACAGCCCTGGTGTCTGGTGATATAAACTCATTCGTGGATAGCTCAATGGACTTCAATCTGAATGAGAAAGATGCTGATGGCAACACTAAGTATCTGATTGGAGGCGTAGCGGCAAAAATAACGTTTATATCAGGCAAACTGGCTGGGCAAGAGTTCCAAATCAAAGAAAAAGGCTATGATCACAGCAAAAAGCAATTCACCATCATTCCCTACAAGGATGAGAGAGGACAAAAATTCCCAACAGAAGATAATACGGCCTTTCAGTTTGCTGTTGGCGACAAATACAAGCTCACAGAGATCAATCCACCTCAGAGCGTGGTGGATGATGCTGAGGAGGACCTTTGGTTTGAATCAATCCAGGACTTTAACAATATGAAGCAGGCAAGGGTAAAATACACACTTACCCTGGATCGCCTGTATATGATCAATAACACTCCAGCTGATGCTTCTACTGTGCTTTTCAAGGTCGGTGACTATGTACACGTGAAAGACAGACGTTTTGGTATTGATAAGAATATCCGTGTTACTAAGGTATCACGCAACCTTTTGCTCAGACAGGACTACTCTATTACGCTTTCAGACACTGTTACTATCTCTGTTGCAGCTCAGACTGTTTTAGATGTTATAGAGCACGAAAACATCATTGAGGCTAACAGGCTTAGGGATCTTACCAGAGCCAGGAAATCATGGCGTACCACTGAGGAGCTGAGGAATATGGTGTATGATACGGATGGCTACTTTGATCCAGAGAATATCAAGCCAAACAGTATTGATACAAATATGCTCACTGTCGGATCAAAGAGCCAGCAGTTTATCCTATCAGGTGTTGTGCTGGAAGCAAATCACAAAGGCAACCCAAACTTATTCAAAGCGACTGGAGGCATCCTAACTCACCTTACGATCAACTCTGAGGCGATCCGTAACTGGACAATGAGCGATGCACAGTTTACCCTGACTAATACCAACGGCTACTATGTGTTTGCCAAGTGCTCAAAGACAGGAGAAACAGGCGTGTGGTTTGTTTCCCAAGATAAGCTCCTGGTGGAGAATGCCAGCGATCCAGATAACTACTATTTCCAGGTAGGTATTCTGAGTGCTGTGTATGCTGATGATGGTTTCAGAGATTTTGTTTCCACCTACGGCTTTACCAGGATCAACGGCAACACGATCACTACAGGTAGGATCGTAACCTCTGATGGCGAGAACTACCTGGATCTGGATGGCAACAAGTTTAGGATCGGTGACAGCACAAGCTCTGTGGACTGGAATGTGACTGCACAGAACCAGCTCACACTTCACAATGTGCGCCTGTTATCTGATTCTGGTGATACAGCCCCTATTGGCGTGTATCGTGGCTGGTACAACGTTAACAACACGTACTACTACGGCGATGAGGTAAGTTACACCTCTGATGGCGAGACAAAGACCTACAGGCACATTAACAAGACACACACAAATGGTGTTGCTCCAACTAATAGTATATACTGGAACGTGATAGCCAAGGGCGCTAATGGAAAGAATGGAGATTATTTTGAACATAGATACGCTGTAAATGGATCAATGGTTAATCCCCCTACTCTGACGGCTTCTTCTCGAAACCCAAGTGGATGGACAACAAACCAGCCAGCTATAGGTGCAATGCAATATCTTTGGCGAACAATGGCAAAGATTAGTGGCGCAGATGGTTCTTTAATTCAAAATTGGAGTGTACCTGTTAGAATTACGCCAAAGGATGGAGATCATGGATTAGACGCATTGTCTGTAAATATTTCATCTACAAATATTTGCGTACACAAGAAAAATGAAAGACAGATTGTCCATGTCAGGATAAAAATCAGCAAGGGGAACACTCTCCTTAAATACGACGATGATTACAAGTGCTCCACGTTGAGCAAAGATAGAAACATTGCAAATGGTCTTATCTGGGGATTTTCGACAGAAGAAGACGGAAAAGTATTCTGTTATCGCTTTATGCTTTCAGCTAATGCCGTAGTAAATACCGAGATTCCATTTACGATCGAAGATAAAAAAACTGGTATTATCTATCCATATCAGTTATATTTCACAACGATAGAAGATGGAGCAAAGGGAGATCCTGGAGATAGTCCAGCAATAGTTTATCGCGGAGCATACAATCCAACATCTGTGTATTATGGAAATCGATTTAGGCTTGATGTTGTAAAACATAAAGAATCCTATTATATCACACGTATAGATGCTGGCGAGTTCTATAACATAATTCCAAGTGACGCCTCTAAATGGAATCCGTTTGGCGCTCAGTTTGAAAGCATAGCTACAGGTCTTCTTCTTGCTGAAAATGCCAATATAGCAGGGTGGATATTTAAGGATGGTATGCTGTATTCTCAGAATGGAAATAGTTTCCTTAATGGTGTTACTGGTGAAGTATGTATTGCAGGTATTTTGAGGAAGAAAATAGTTCATATAACCAAAGATAATATAGGATTATATATAAAAAAAATAAACGACGATTTTAGAATTATTAATTTTGAAAAGGTTGGATCTCTGATTTCGGTAGATTACCAACCTCCAGGAATTGATGATCGCCCAATATGTTATCTTCCATCTGTATATCCAGGTGTCAACCATTCAGAAGAACAGCGTGATGAGGCAAGATCGTATATAGGGTCAACAATAATTATTTTCAATAAGTCAAATTACACCATTGCATTATCTGGCAGATGTAAGGAAAAAGATGATGGAACAGGCCTATCTATCGTATTAAATAATAACGAGATAGCTGTCCTTGAATGTAAGATACGTTTTGACAATCAAGGAAGAGAGGACGTCTATTGGTTATTTAGACGCGGTAAGATAAACAGATGATAAAAGACAGACTAAAAACAGATTCTGGTGGGGTTTTATACTCTACCAGGATCTAATTAAAAGAGCAGTTAAGAAGATTGTGAGGCAGAAAGGCTGAATCTGCATAATAAGCAACAATAAAAGACGTTAGAAAACGCACAAAAAAGCACCATTAGTGTGTTTCTCAAACACATTTTTATATCTTTGCAGTATTAAAAATTACTAAGTAAAGTATCAAGCTCTATGGGTTTAATTTTAGGCAGTGGCTCTACTAAGCCACAATACCCCTATGATCAATGGTATGGCGTGCAGGGTGATACAACAAGTTCTGATTACAAACTAACACGTGTTGGCAACTTAGATCTCCATAGGACTTTGCCTATACAGAATAAGTTGAGGAGGTTCGTAGAGAATGAGGATGGGTCCGTAAAGTACTATCTTGGGCAAAACGACAGTCGCACTAAGGAGGCTGGCGCTCTGGCAGATATTACCGGTGCAGATGGTAATGTGATGTTGGAGATCCCAGAGTTTTATGTGCGCATTGAGATCCATGGCACAAAGTGGATATATGGAATTTCAGAACATCCCTTGCCTGGCTTTACAAAGATAGAACGTATGGCGATAGCTCCCTGGTACTCTACATATAACCAGGAAACAAGCAAGCCACAAAGCGGCTGTTTCCTCACTTGGAATGGCGATGAGGTAGCCAGGGGTGAGGATGGTCTGCCTATCTTTACTGCTGGTGCTGAAAAGTGCCGTGGTGGTAACAATACTGCTGAATGGGATGGTACATATCGCTCTCTGATCGGTATGGGTAGAACTAACATTCCCTCAAGCACCATTAGAGACTGGTGTGCTGCTACAGGAAACGGCATACACCATGGGGCATTCAGGGCTTACAACTATATAGCTTGGTTACAGCGTATTGAGTACGCCTCTCTACACTGCCAGGATACATACACTACTACTCTCACAGGTGATGGTTTCAGACAAGGTGGTTTGGGGTCTGGATGTGTTGTAGAAGATACTAATGAGTGGAATAAACACTGTGCCGTTAATCCTTTCATTCCTGGTGGCGTAACTGCTCCTATTGGAAACAACACTGGAAAGGTGAGCTTTGTTGTAAAGAACTGGGCAAACAGTGGTTCTGATAAGACTCTTCAAGTTACATCTTACCGTGGCTTCGAGGTTCCATTTGAGTATCTATATATGCTGGCAGATGATATTCTGATCCATCACAGTCCAGCTACAGCTCTTGGTAAATCGCGTGCTTATCTTTGCACTGATCCTACCAAATTCACATCTCACTCAAAAAGCGCAGAAAAACCTCCAGTTGGATATGAGGAAGTGGCAGATCTTCCTTATAATCCACATTCTACGGCTCTATATTCTATGTACTTAAGTCTTACTGAAAAGGGCATTGGCTTCAACAGCAAGATACTGGGCGGTTCAAGCAACAAGGGGTGTTGTGATTTGTTTTATTGTCCTGGGAACAAAACTTCAGGATGGTATTTAGCCATTTTGTCTGGTATCGCACGTGATGGTGTTGGCGCTGGTTTTAGTTTTATGTTTACAAATTATTCCACCCAATATACGAATAATTGCATCGGGTTTCGCTTATGTCGTAATTAGTGGAAAAGTACAGATATAAACTTTAATAAGTAAAACATGACGGTAATAAAAAACTATTGGGCAGGGTTAACGTCAAACGAGAAACCTGTCAAATTTGAGGATTTGAATAACGGACAAGGTACTATTCATTATAATCACAATATCCAGGAGATTCTTGTGATCAACGGTGAGGATGGATCACGAGAGATTACTGATGATCCTAAAAAAGCAAATGGAAAGATTTACAAGTACGATTGTGTACGTGTAGAGTTTCCTAACACTGGTGATAATGTGTACCATACTTTACTTAATGCTAAGTATGATAGCAATTACCAGGAAAAGCTTATCAATGAGTGTCAGAGTTACCAATTCGGCATCACTAAGGATAAGGCAGCTCTGGAGGACTACAAGGCATTCCTTAAGGATCGCCTTAACATAAGGACGATGGTAGATGAGGACTGCAAGGAGTGTGGCATTCCTCTTTTCTAAAAAAATCTATGATCAAAGACTATAAAAAATGAGTATGGATAAAGGATTAAGAAATACGTTTTTGGGCTTCGTTGGTTCAATTATATTGCTTTTTCTCGGTGCGTGGGTGCAAATCAACTCCAGAATCTCCATCTTGGAGGTTCAAGTAAGCAACGACAGACAGATTCTACTTGAATCAAACAAGAAATCGGATGATGATATGAAAGAGATCAAAGGCAAGTTAGAGGAAATAAACGTAAACGTAACGCACTTGAATGACGTGAAACAAGATAGAACATTTCTAACCAAGCAAAACTCAAATCAATGAAACGTTGGATAAGACAGGTGATTTCGCGGTGGAAAGCGACAACACCTAAGTTCTTCAAAGTGATAGCAGTCTTTGCAACTTGCGTGAGCGTAACAGCAATATCGATCAACACAGCATTATTAGGTGCAGGGGCGAGCGCACCATCTTGGTGGAGCGATATTTTCCCATACCTTGTTGGAATACCAGCAGGTATGGCAGCTGTAGCAAAACTTACAAAAGATGATAAGTAATGAGAAATATAAATGAGATAATTGTCCACTGTTAAGCAACAAGGGAGGGCAGAGATTATACAGTAGGTGATATCACATCGTGGCATAGACAGCGAGGGTTTAATACAATCGGCTATCACTACGTAATCTATCGAAATGGAGAGATTCACGCTGGTCGAAATGAAGACGTTATAGGAGCACACTGTGTAGGACACAATCGAAATAGTATAGGTGTCTGCTATGTCGGAGGTATCGATGAAAATGGAAGAAAAGAAAGGAGGCAAATAATGAATATACAAGTAAGGCGGCGCTATTTTGCACCAACCCACACGATAGGCACAATGTATATTGACGGTGAGCGCTTTTGCGACACGCTCGAGGACAAGAATAGAGATGCCAACCACAACGGGCAATTCGATGGAGGCGAGGCGAAAGTAAAGCACGAGACGGCCATTCCATTCGGCACGTACAAGGTGCTTGTCACAAAGTCTCCGCGGTTTGGCAGAGACTTGCCGAGGTTGCTCGATGTGCCGAGCTTTGACGGCGTACTCATCCACAGAGGCAACACGCCCGAGGATACATCAGGGTGTATCCTTGTCGGAGAGAACAAGGTAAAGGGTAAAGTTATCAATTCCACGCCCTACGAGGTTGAGTTGGTAAAACGTTGCAAAGCGGCGTTGGCGAAAGGAGAGGAAATCAAAATTGAGATAGTATGAGGTATTTTATTTTAACCCTTGCAGCCGTGCTTATGGCAGGATGCAAGACAAGCAAGAGCATTACGCAGGAGCGAACAGAGAAAAGAGATAGTGTTAGGGTAGAGTATCGCGAACGCGTTGTATTTGTGCCCGACACTATTTTTCTTGAAGTGCCGAGGCAGAGCGTAGAGCGAGTCGTAAGAGATAGCGTATCGCATCTCGAAAACGAGTACGCCTACTCTGATGCTCGAATACTGATTGATGGCAGTCTTTTCCACGCGCTTTCTACAAAGCCACAGAAGAAGCCAATACAGACGATGCAGAAGATAGTAACGCGCGATAGTATTGTGTATGTTGACAGGTGGCGAAGCAAAGAAAAGGTGGTTAAGATTGAGAAGAAACTATCGTGGATGCAAAAGGCGCAGATATGGTTATGCCGCGCCGTTGTTCTTACATGGATTCTGTTTTTCGCTATACAGATAATACGCGCAGTATTGCGTAAACTAACAAAGCATTAGTACTTTATGTGTGTTTTTTGATTTTTTCATTAGGAAGCGCTCGGTCTGTGAAGATAGGGCGCTTTTGCTATTTCTAAGGTAGCAAACGAGGTCTTCAAATGTTAAAAGTGCGTTTTACCCTCATTATTTATGAAATTCCCTTGGTTTTTTCAGAAGAAGTGCCTATCTTTGCATTGTTCAATTAAAACAATAACCAATTAGAAAGCGGGGTGTCACCGCGATAAAAACGACAAGAACAAAATGAAACGAGTAATTTTAAGCTGCTTCGTCGGAACTGCAAAAGAGTTTGAAAAGATTTACGTAAGCAAATTCAAGTTTTACCTTGGTTATGAGCCTGAATATGACTCTGTAGCTTGCGCGGTCTATGTAGAAGACGAGGACGAAGATTTTGCAATAAGAGCCTTAAAAGAGGACTGCGTCGGAAATCTCAACGGCGTTGTTCGCGTTGAAGATGTAGAACGCATAGAGCTCAACGGCTTAAAGCTCGAGATTCGTGCCGATTATTACTCTTACGAGATTTTAAACAGAGAAAAAGATGAGATGGTCGGTGCATTCTTCTCAAAAGACCGATACACACTCGATGAGGCTTTAGAAGAGTACTTCGAAGATTTTGTAAATTAACCAATTTCGCGGGCTTGCAAGGCGCAGGCCCGCCTATTCTACCTAACAATGAAAAAATACGTATTAGAAAAATCGAAAGAGCGTGAGGGCTGGTGGGTTCTCACCGACACAGAATACGGAGCAGTAATTCAATTTGAAGAGCGGAAATACAACGAGACGCAACGCGTTACATTCCTTGCAGATTGCAAGATGCAGGCGGGCGATGAAATGAATTTTTCGCGCGTACTTCGCAAGATGGGCGAGTGGATTAACCGCCATCACGCCTCAATATGTTTTGAAAAGAAGCACGTATTAGAGTGGTCGGAGGACAACGAGCATTGCTACTTGGTGCGCACAGTATATCCACGCTTACGCCTTGAGATATTGGACGAGTGCAAAGGCTCTCTTTTGAGACAAAAGCTGCAAAATATGCGTCGTGTAATAATCAACAACTACGTGTACAAGCGCGGCACAGATGGTTGCGCAATATTAGGTGATGAATACGAAGACTATTTCACGGAGCAATGATGGCCGCGGCGGTGCGCGGGCAGGAGCTGGGCGCAAAAAGAAACCTTGGTGCGGCTCTGTTAACCTTCAAATAGATTTGGAGGTATGGGCCGCAATAAAAGAAGCCGCGCAGGAAGACGGAGAACGGGTCGGGATTTTCCTAACAAAGGCTTACGCCTACTATGAGCGCTTTGTGCGAAAGCGTGTTCCCGTTCCTGACTTCAATTTGAACGAAAAACGATTGCCGCAAGCACTACTTCAATACTTCAGCTTTGATTTTGTGAGTGCTGAATATATGATGATACGCGAAAGAGTTGCGTTTGAGACGCCCGCCGATACTTACGGTTATTCTGAAATGAAGCAAACGACAATTATTTGTCGCGGCCACAAAATAAATATTGGATATTTCCGCGCCTACTTCAAAGAAGACGAAAAAAAGATTTTTCGCGAAATTCCATTACCTGAAGATGAGGCTATTTTTACAGAAGATTTCCGCGAAGATATGAAAAGAAAAACAGTTGGTTAGGCTGGTGTCTTTTGAAATAGTATCGGAAAGTATTTTTCCAATTTATGATAAAGTTGTACATTTGCACTACCGATCTGAATATCGGTGTTGCAAAAGAATCCTGGCGCTGTTTTCTGAATATCAAATAGCGTTCAGGATTCACTTTTTTAGCAGAAATTCTACAATAGTTCGACAGAATTACGACAATATTCTATAACTATCTGATTTTCAGAGTTAGAATAAATCTTTCCTAAACCTTAGATTTGGGTTCGATTCCCAACGGGACTACCAAGCATCGTGCGACACCATCCGGATCGCACGATGCTTTTTGTATAAAAGGAGCAAGAGGTAACGCGCCAACACCAAAACTTTATGATGCATACAAGCCAAAAGATAAAGGAGCATACGGCGGCATCCTTAATGGTCAATGAACGCCGGCTATGCGTTGTTAATCTTTCTTGCATAAAAAGCGAAGATGATAGAATTCAGATTGGCAAAAAAAGCAAAGATTTATTGCGATATTAAGGAAATTTACGGACCTTTGTGCGCAGAACTTTAATTTTAAACATTTAAGGATATGAAGAAGTTATTTTTGACGCTTTTTGCAAGCGTATGTTTCGCAGCCGCCTTGCAGGCACAAACCATTACGGCAGAAGAGCCTGAGTTTGCAGAGGAAACTTTGTTGCTCACTTCAAACACGAAGGGTGAGAAGTTGAATCGTGAAAATGGCACCGTAAAATCCAAGGCCGGAGCAAGTCTTTACCTCACCGGCATAGGCAAGGTGAAAACGCGCTTAACGCTACAAGGCGCACAATCAACCAGCAAAGTGAAGGGTGCCTCTACGACGAAGCTTATCATTAAAGCCGTAAACAATACGACAGATCCGAACTCTTTCATCAGCATCTTCAAATTTGAAGTTAAGGGTAAGGAGCGCAGATATCAACTCGCAGAGAGCGGAACGCTTTCTAAAACGGAAGAGAACAACTTGTCGAGCGTAGAGTATAAGGCCAAGAAGTATGGCAAAAGTTCTTACCTTCTCGTGTTAGAAGATCTTCAACCGGGCGAATATGGTATCGTAATTGGCGATCCCAATAATGCGAACACAAAGAACACGATGAAAGTCACAACCTTTACGGTTGAATAATTTGCTACTGCACACATAAGACTTCCGCCCACACAGCCTCGCTTGTGTGGGCGGAAGTCTTAGATACCGTCCTATATATAATACAGATATGTATAGCTTGACTTGAGCACTGATTCCGATAAGGTTATTCGCGAACAAAGCACCAAGGCGCACATATAAAACAAGAAAACGACACACGAATCTATTTGAGCGACTGACTTCAGACCGCAGATGGAAAGCTACCGCTCCACCAAAGATTTTTTCCAGTCATATAAATTATGAGGCCGTTTTTCTCAGAACGACGCACAAAAAATCGGCCTTTTTTGGCTACTTTTGTAGCCGATTATCCCCTAATATTTCAGCTACAACTATGACTTTTAGTATCATAAAGCGCGACGGAACAATAGAGAAATACAAAGCATCGAAGATAGGTGACGCTGTGAGTGCTGCCTTTGCAAGTATAGGCGAGGTTTGCCCTGCGGAAGCCCTTAAAACGCTCATCGCTGACATCGAAAAAGAGTTGGAAGGCATTGCAGAAAATGGCTCAGTTCGCGTAGAACAAATACAAGATAACGTAGAAATAGAACTGATGCGCGCCGGCTTCTATCGCCAGGCCCGCCGCTTTATTCTCTACCGCGAGGAGCGCGCCAAAGACCGCGCTTACATCAACGAAATAGAGCAGACCATCGGGCTCGAAGGTATGCATCGTCTCTTGAAAGACGTACAGCGCGATTACCCACATCTTTGCAAATCTTTCGGCAAGTTAGTCAGCAAATATCACGCTTTCCATAAGCCATCTATGACGGCCGAGGAGGGACTGCACGCACTCACACGGGCCGCGGTAGAGTGTATTACGGCTGAAGAACCCGATTGGGAGTTTGTAGCCGGCCGGTTGTATAGTTTCCAAAACGACTTGAACATCCGCCGCAAGATGGAGGGGCTGCAACTGCAATCGCTCTACGACAAACTTTCGTATCTCACGACGGAGGGCTATTACGGTGCCTATATTCTTGAGAGTTATACAAAGGCGGAAATCGACTTGGCCGAGACTTTCTTGCAACCCGAACGTGACCGACTGCTAACGTATAGCGGCTTGGACCTGCTCTTGCGCCGCTATACGGTGCGCAACTTTGTGCACGAGCAGCTGGAGACGCCGCAAGAAATGTATCTCGGCATTGCGCTGCATCTGGCAATGCGCGAAACGCAAAATCGAATGGATCACGTGCACAGTTTCTATGATATGCTGAGCAAGCAGCAGGTATCGATGGCAACGCCTACTTTGGCCAATGCCCGCAAGCCTCATCACCAGATGTCCAGCTGCTTCATCGACACAGTCGACGATTCGCTCGAAGGCATCTATCGCAGCATCGCCAATTTTGCCAATGTCTCCAAGTTTGGCGGCGGTATGGGCTTGTACTTTGGTAAAGTGCGCGCCAACGGCAGCGACATTCGCGGCTATAAGGGCGCGGCCGGCGGCGTCATCAGATGGATCAAGTTGGCCAACGACACTGCCGTAGCCGTAGATCAACTGGGTGTGCGCTCGGGTGCCGTCGCATGTTATTTAGATGTGTGGCATAAAGACATTCTCGACTTCTTGCAGTTGCGCACGAACAACGGTGACGACCGTATGAAAGCACACGACGTCTTCCCTGCCGTTTGCTATCCCGACCTCTTTTGGAAAAAAGTGCGCGAAGGCTTGGATCAATCGTGGTATCTGATGTGTCCGCACGAAATTCAGACCATCAAGGGTTACGCATTAGAGGATAGCTACGGCGACGAATGGGAGCAGCGCTACAACGATTGCGTCAATGATGCGCGCATTACGAAAACAGAAGTCTTGCTCAAAGATCTCATCCGCCTGATCCTCAAATCGGCCATCGAGACGGGTACGCCTTTTGCCTTCTTCCGCGACCACGTCAACCGTATGAATCCCAATAAGCACAAAGGCATTATCTATTCTTCCAACCTCTGCGTAGAGATTGCACAGAATATGTCGCCCATCCAATCGGTTAAAACCGAAACGATAAAAACAGCTGAGGGCGACGATATCATTGTAGAAAAGACAAAGGCCGGCGACTTCGTTGTGTGCAACTTGGCTTCGCTCGTTGTGAGCAAAATCAATTTCGACGACGAAGCGGAGGCCAAGCGCGTCATCTACGCAGCCGTGCGCGCCTTGGATAATGTAATTGACCTCAACTATTATCCGCTTGAATATGCTCGCGTGACCAATCGCCGCTATCGTCCGATAGGCTTAGGTATTATGGGCTACCATCATTATCTGGCAGAGAAGGGCATTATCTGGGAGAGCGAAGCGCATCTCGAAGCAGCCGACCAATTGATGGAGAAGATCAACTACTATGCCATTCGCGCTAGTATGGAATTAGCCAAAGAAAAGGGTCACTACGAATATTTTGAAGGCTCCGACTGGCAGACGGGCGATTATTTCCGTCGCCGCCAATACGAAAGTGCCGATTGGCAAGCTTTAGCCGCCGACGTAGCACAAGCCGGCGTGCGCAATGGCTACTTATTGGCCGTCGCACCGACAAGTTCCACGTCCATCATCGCCGGCACTACGGCCGGAACAGACCCCGTGATGAATCGCTACTTCCTCGAAGAGAAGAAGGGCGCAACGATTGCCCGCGTCGCACCTTCATTGTCCGACAAAACGTGGTGGCTTTACAAGAGCGCCCATACGATTGACCAAACTTGGAGCATACGGGCAGCCGGTGTGCGCCAACGCCACGTAGACCAAGCTCAATCTGTGAATCTCTACATCACCAACGATTTCACCTTGCGCCAAGTGCTGAACCTCTACATCAAAGCTTGGGAGTGCGGGATGAAGACCATATATTATGTACGTTCGAAATCACTCGAAATAACCGAATGCGAATCCTGCGCCTCTTAAGTACGGAGCAGACACCGACAAAATAAGCAACATCTATGTCTACAAACGAATTCGTAACACGCAAGCCTCTCTTCAACGAGCACGGCGATACGGAGACCGCGAAAAAGCGGATGATCAACGGCAACACGACCAACCTCAACGACTTCAATAATATGAAGTACAAATGGGTGTCTGATTGGTACCGCCAAGCGATGAACAACTTTTGGATTCCCGAAGAGATCAATTTAGGGCAGGATTTGAAAGACTACAGCAAACTCTTGCCGGCCGAGCGCACGGCTTACGATAAGATTTTGTCCTTTCTCATCTTCCTCGACAGTATTCAGACAGCCAACTTGCCCAACGTTAGCGAGTACATCACGGCGAGCGAAGTCAATCTCTGCTTGAATATACAGACCTTCCAAGAGGCTGTCCATTCGCAGAGCTACAGTTATATGCTCGACACGATCTGTTCGCCCGAAGAGCGCGACGCCATTCTCTTTCAATGGAAGAACGATCCCATCCTTTTGAATCGCAATAAATTCATTGGCGACCTTTACAATGCGTTTATGAACGACCGCTCGACCTTCCAGTTTATGAAAGTGCTCGTGGCCAACTATATTCTCGAAGGCATCTACTTCTATTCGGGTTTTATGTTCTTCTACAATCTCGGCCGCAACGGGAAGATGCCCGGCTCGGCTCAAGAAATTCGCTACATCAATCGCGACGAGAACACGCACCTCTGGCTCTTCCGCAGCATCTTGCTCGAACTGAAAAAAGAAGCGCCCGAAATGTTCACGCCCGATAAGGTCGACGTATACCGCCAAATGATTGCGCAGGGCGTAGACGAAGAAATAAAATGGGGCGAATACGTTTTGGGCGACAAGATCGAAGGCTTAACCTCCGAAATGATTCGCGATTATATCAAATACTTGGGCAATTTGCGGACCACCTCACTCGGTTTCGAGCCGCTTTATGACGGTTACGACAAAGAGCCGCCCTCTATGTCTTGGGTATCTCAATATTCCAACGCCAATATGATCAAAACCGACTTCTTCGAGGCGCGCTCTACGGCCTACGCGAAGTCAAGTGCTTTGATCGACGACCTATAAAGACTTCTTTGAGGCGCTGCCGGCGGCTGCAAGGCTGCGACAGCGCCTTTATATATACCGATTCTCGCCGCCTTCCTCCTATTTTTAGTATTCCATTGCTATGCACAAACTGACCGTAGAAGAAATGAATCGCCTCGACGTCGCAGCTTTCAAGGAAGCCCCCAAACTTCCGCTCGTCGTCGTCTTGGATAATGTGCGCAGCCTGCACAATGTCGGCTCAGTCTTTCGCACCGCCGATGCCTTTCGCCTTTCCGGCGTCTGCCTATGTGGCATCACCGGGCGCCCACCGATGGTAGAAATCCACAAAACGGCGCTCGGCGCGGAAGATAGCGTTGATTGGGAATACTTTGAAGACCCCTTGGCGGCCGTCGAGGCCTTGCGCCGCCGCGGCTACCTCATCTTTGCCGTCGAGCAAGTCGCAGGCAGTCGGCCGCTCCACCAGCTTCGCCTCTCGCCCGATCAGAAATACGCCCTCGTCCTCGGCAATGAAGTCAAGGGCGTGACGCAATCCGTCGTCGATGCCGCAGATGCCGCCGTCGAAATCCCACAATACGGCACAAAACATTCCCTCAACGTCTCCGTCAGTGCCGGTATCGTACTTTGGGAGTTTGCGAAACAGTTAGGTTTCAGCTATGAATAACGACAAGCCCCGCCTGCTTATTTTCCACCCCGCCCTTGCGCCCTATCGCTTGGACTTCTTCAATGCGCTGGCCGACCGCTTTACCTGCCACGTCGTCTTGTTGCAACGCGAGAATCCCGCCCTGTTCATAAAGCAGGACCAACTCCTTGCCGAAGCGCGTTTCACCTACGCCTACCTCGATCGCCATTTCACCTTGGCCGGCCGCGATATCAACCTCGGCTATGCAAGTGCCATTCACCACTTCCGCCCTGACATCGTCTTGTGTTCGGAGTTCAACCTCTCCGTCCTCTCCGCCGCCCTCTATCGTTGGCGCCATCCTCGCCGCTTCCGACTCTTCACCATGTGCGACGATAGTATCGCGATGGCCGAACGCTGCCAAGGCGGCCGCCGTCGACGCCGCGCCGCCCTCATCCGTTGTTTAGACGGCATCGTCAACATCAGCGAAGAGACGGCCGCATGGTTCCTTCGCCATACCCCCGCCCGCCGCACCTTTAGTTTCCCGATTATACGCGCCGAGCAAAGTTTTGTCTGCCATCGGCCCACCGCCGCCCGCTACGTTTCGACCCACCATTTAGCGGGTATGAAAGTAGGCCTTTTTGTCGGCCGTTTTGTCGACGTCAAGAACCTCCCCGCCCTCATCGAAGCCTTCCGCCGCATTTGCGAGCGCAATGCAGCGGCCGCTAATTATCGTTTAGTACTCGTCGGGAGCGGCGAGCAAGCGAACCGCTTGCTCGCCCAAGCTGCCGCAGCCGGTTTAGCCGACCGCGTGATCTTCCCCGGCGCTTTTACGGGCCAGGATTTATGGGCTTGGTATGCTACAGCCGACTTCTTAGTCTTATGCAGCAGCAGCGAAGCCTTTGGTGCCGTCGTCAATGAAGCCCTGCTCGGCGGCTGCCGCGCGATGGTTAGCACCTATGCCGGTGCGCGCGAACTCATCGGGCGTGATAACGGAAAAGTCTTCGACGCACTCGACGCCGAAGACTTCTATACAACCTTACAACAAGCTTATGCTTCAGCCGCCCCCACGCCGGCCGAAGCCTTTGAGCGGCCTTCCCGCATGCCCATCTCTTTCACGGAGCGCATCGAAGCCCTCAGTCGTTTTCTTTTGTCCGATTAAAGTTTTTCCAGATAAAAGACAGCGTGCCCCCGGCGTTGATCCTCGGGCGGCAGTTGGCGCCAATCGCCAAATATCTCCCGCAGGTACGTATCCCCATCGCGCGGCCCGCTGAACAGTTCGCCTTCAAATTCCACTTGTTGCAGCGGAAAAATCGCTTCGTCCAAGTGGTGCACGCCATAGCCATTATTATTGAGATAATTACCCCGATATTTTCCTTTCTTGGTAAACCATCCGCCGACGCGCCACGCCAATCCGCAGAGAGCGCGCATTGTGCCGAAATACACAAATTCGGCTGCCGAGCGCCAACTATAATAATGCTGCGCGTGGAGTATGGCGTTGGCCTTACAATAGCGCTTGGCCAGACGCTTCACCGTGGCCGCCGAAAAATCAGGATAAGGAATCAGCGGGAAAATATCGACATACAAACCCTTGGCATAGTCGCGCTTGAAATCATCGCCATATTCTACGATAAACGAATGCTTATCGCGCACCTTATAGATCGGCGTCCCGCCGTCGGGCTTCAAGCCCGGCCCTTGCAGCACCAAGTGGTCCGGCAATTCCGCCTGCGCTATTTTGATAAAGCGCTCCACATCCTCGCCGCGCATCGCGATGTCGATGTCGTCGTCCCAAGGAATGAAGCCCCCGTGGCGCAATGCGCCGAGCAGCGTTCCCCCATCGAGCCAATAAGGTATATCGTGGGCGTCGCATAAATCGCGCACCTGCTTCAAAATGTCCAACTGTTTGAGCTGAACGGGCCGCAAATGCTTCGCTTGATAAGCCGCCAAGTCCTCGCCATCGCAATCGGCGCTGCGCGGTAGCAGCGCCTCCAGCGTTAGGAGGTCTTCCTTGTAGGTCAGTTTGCGGTTGCGCTCATCGCCGGCCACCTGCGCGATGTCCACCTCCGGACAATACGTGCTCACCACGCCGCAATCGTCCGTCGCGGCAAAACCGGGATCGGCCAAAGCCTTTTCGTAAGCCCGCTCAAGCAGTTCGCGGCGAAAGCCCTGCGGCGTTTGCACGCGGCGCAGACTATTTCGCGGCAGCGTATGCGTCGTTTGGCCCTCCACGCGCACAATTGTATCCGTCACGGGTTGCAATACGTTGACCGCCTCGGCCGTCTCCAAGGCGCGGCATACGGAAGTAATGATCGTTTCCGTCACCAATGGGCGCGCAGCATCGTGCAATAAAAGGTTGACCTCGCGCCCTTCACAAGCCTTGAGCGCCGCCAGCGTGGAGTCGTAGCGTTCTGCACCGCCGGAAGTCACGTTTTTCACTTTCTCCCACCCATTTTCCGTCACCATGCAGCGCACTTCCTCGACGTAATCGGGGTGAACGACGATGATGACTTCTGCAATCAGCGGGTGCAGGGCAAAGGCTTCGACGGCATACGCCAAAACGGTGCGCCCCCGAAGCTTCAAAAATTGCTTTGGCTGGCTTTCGCCGAAGCGCTTCCCACTGCCACCGGCCAAGATGGCGGCTATATTTTTTCGCATAATCTTAGATTTTACAAACGACAGGCAAGTGCGCATCGGGCGCAGTCTGCACGGCGCGCGCAAGTGTTCGTTTCGTGGGCAAATTTAATGGTTTTCTACGCGTTTTCGCCCTTTTCTTCGTTTTTCTCCTCGCAGATGCCGCCGCGAAGCAGCGCCGCGCGCCGCCGCAGCATCGTATATTTTGTTTCCGTGACTGATAACGGGGCGCACGAAGACGCAGCACGGGAGCTTTTCATCGTGAGCGCAAACCTTTTTTATCACGAGCGCAAACGTTTTTTATCGTGAGCGCAAAGGTTTACGCTCGTGATGAAAAAAGTAGGCAGCCAATGATAGGCGTGCGAAAATCTGATATAAGACGCTTGAAAACAAAGCATTGGGCCACAAAAGCGCATCTTCCGCTTACTGGTGGACGAGCAAAGGATGCGCGCGAAGGATAGAGCGGCCGGCAATGCTTAAGATTGCGCACCGTGCGCGCGGCGGAACCATCGCCATTTGCGGCAGAAGAATCGGATAGTTTACCCGAGATTTTTACGTATCTTTGTCCGCTGAAAGATTATATAACACTTCATCTCTCCGTATGCAATCACGTCAGACGTATATCGATTTTTTCCGCCCGCTGCTCCGCGTGGTCGGGCTCACGGTCTTGGCCGGATTCATCCTCCGCTTGGTTTTGATCTTCAATCCGCAAACGATTGGCAGTTTGCCGTTTGGCGGACTCGTCTTGGCCTTTGTGCGCGGCGCTCTGACTGACGCCTGCGTGGGCTTGTTGGGGGGATTTGGTATTTTTCTCAACTATCTCTTTATCTCCGAAAGCAAATATCGCCGGCCGCTCAATTACGTCTTGGGCGCACTGCTCTTGGTCATCCTCCTCTATTTGTCGTTCTTCGATAAAAGTTTGACGGAATTTAATAAGGGCCTGACGCGCGTTCTGACTTATCTGGCCCTCTATAAGGCGGTGAGTTTCGGCCTTCGTTGGGCCTTTCCCCGCATTCGGTCGGTGTATAATAAGGTGGTCTTTTTCTTGACCGTATTCGTCTTCGTCACGGCCTTGCTCGTCGATACCGTTTCGGCTTATTTCTTTTGGGGAGAATTTGGGGTACGCTATAATTTTATAGCTGTCGACTACTTGGTTTACACGAATGAGGTCATCGGAAACATCTTTGAATCTTACCCGATGGTGCCGCTGCTGATCGGCTTGGGCATTACGTCGCTGCTGATTACGTCTTTCGTGGTCCTGCAAAAGCGGAAAATCGTTGTTCCGCAGGCTTCGCTCGGCGTAAAACTGCGGGCGGCGGGCCTTTATCTGACGGCCTGCATCGTAGCCTTGCTCGGCGCGGTAGGACTCACGTCGTTGCACCTGAGTAGTAACCAATATGTCAACGAATTGGGCGACAACGGACTCTGCAAATTTGTGGAAGCATTTCGCTCCAGCCAACTCAATTACGACCAATTCTACTTGACCATGTCGCCGCAAAAGGCGAAGGATATGATGCAGCGCTTGTATCCGGCTAAAATCGAAGATCCGCTGCCTGAAACGCGCAAGAATATCGTGCTGATAATGGTGGAGAGCTTGAGCGCCGACTATATGGCGGCCTTTGGCAATCAAGATCATCTGACGCCTTGCTTGGATAGTTTGGCGCAACATAGTTTGTTCTTCGAAAGCCTCTACGCCTGCGGCAACCGTACGGTGCGCGGCTTGGAAGCTGTCACCTTGTGTCAGCCGCCTTGTCCCGGCGAGAGCAAAATCAAACAACCCAACAACACGGGCTTGTACACGGTGGCCACGATCCTGCGCCAAAAGGGCTACCGCACGCAATTTCTCTACGGTGGCGACAGCTATTTCGACAATATGCGGGCCTTCTTCGGCGGAAACGGCTACGAGATCATTGATAAGACGACGATGCGGCCGGAAGAGATAACGTGCAGCACCGTCTGGGGCGCTTGTGATGAGGATTTGTTCAACCACGCGCTGCGCGTATTCGATCAAAATGCGGCGCAAGGGAAGCCTTTTTACGCGCATCTGATGACGACGAGCAACCATCGTCCGTACATTTATCCGGAAGGTAAGATCGACATTCCGCCCACTGCGCGCTCGCGGAGCGGCGGCGTGAAGTACACGGACTATGCCATAGGCCGCTTCTTGAAAGATGCGGAAAAGCACGCGTGGTTTAAGCAGACGGTCTTCGTCATCATAGCCGACCATTGCGCTTCAAGCGCCGGCAGCACGGAAGTGCCGCTCGAACGCTACCACATTCCGGCTATGATCTACGCGCCGGGCTTTGTGAAGCCGGGCAAGGTGGGCCATCTGGTGAGTCAGGTGGATATGATGCCGTCCGTATTCGGACTCTTGCACTTCAGTTATCAAGCGCCGTTCTGCGGACGCAATGCCTTGCACCCCAATTACGTACCGCGCGCCTTCGCCGCCACGTATCAGGATATGGGTTATCTGCGCGAGAATGTCTTTACTTTACTCTCGCCGACGCGCCGCGTAATGCAGCAGATCGCTACGCCGACGCCCTTTCATACTTACGTGCAACGGCCGACGCCACTTTGCAGTCAAAAGTTGGTGGAAGAAGCTGTGGCACATTATCAGACGGGCGGGCGGCAATAAAGCTTACTTCCGACGCCGCCCACACCGAACAGGGGCGGCGGGGAAGGACTAATAATGGTGAAATATACGCCTTTAGTCGTCTCTTTTTCTAAAATCGATGGTATTTTCAGGATGCTACGGTAGAAAAAGCTGGAAATGAAGTGGGCGGCCTCAAACTTTTTATAAATTTGCGGTTTACTATGCTGCTCTACTTTAGCGGGTAGAGACGGAATGCATAACTTTTTAATCTAAATAGAGAACAAAATGAAACCTGCTCAGGGTAAACTTGGCGTGCTATGCGTTGGAATGGGGGCTGTGACCACTACTTTCATCGCCGGAACGCTGATGTATCGGAAAGGACTCGGACTACCGGGCGGCGCCGTGACGCAAATGGCAAAAATTCGCGTAGGTCGAGGCGATAAAAAACAGTATAAAAAGGTCGGAGAGATCGTCCCGCTGGTTAGCGTGGATGATATGGTCTTCGGCGGATGGGATATTTTTACGGACAATGCTTACGAAAGTGCCTTGAATGCCGGCGTTTTGTTGGCAAAAGATGTAGACCCGGTGCGCGACGAATTGAAGGCTATCCGCCCGATGGCGGCTGCCTTTGACCCGAAATTTGTCTCACGCTTGCACGGGGAACACATTAAGCAAGGTACGCGCCTCGAACTGGTGGAGCAACTGCGTGAGGATATTCGCCGCTTCAAAGCGGAAAACAACTGCGAACGCGTCGTGGTGCTGTGGGCGGCTTCTACGGAAATTTATGTGCCTTACTTTGAACCGGTACACGGCACTTTGGCCGCACTCGAAGCGGCTATGGCAGCCGACGATCAGGAACACGTGGCGCCTTCTATGTGCTACGCTTATGCGGCTATGGCGGAAGATGCGCCTTTCGTGATGGGTGCGCCGAATACGTGTATCGATATCCCGGCAATGTGGGAAATGGCTGAGGCTAAACAATTGCCCATCGCCGGAAAAGACTTCAAAACGGGGCAAACGCTGATGAAAACGGTGCTGGCTCCGATGCTGCGCACGCGCTGCTTGGGCTTGGCGGGCTGGTTCTCAACGAACATTCTCGGCAACCGCGATGGCGAGGTGCTGGATGCGCCTGAAAATTTCCACACGAAGGAGGTGAGTAAGCTCGGCGTGATAGATACGATCTTGAAAGCTGATGAGCAACCGGAACTTTATGGGGATATTTACCACAAGGTGCGCATCAATTATTACCCACCACGCGGCGATGCAAAAGAAGGGTGGGACAACTTGGATATTTACGGCTGGATGGGAAAGGATTATGGGATGCAGATCAAGGTAGACTTCCTCTGCCGCGACTCAATCCTTGCTGCGCCGATCGTTTTGGACCTCGTCGTGTGTACAGACTTGGCGCATCGCGCCGGCTTAAAAGGCATTCAGCGCTGGATGAGTTTCTTCCTGAAGAGCCCAATGCACGATTTTACGCAGGGAGAAGAACCTATCCACGACCTTTTCCAACAGTATATTCTCTTTAAGAACCAGATCCGATTACTGGGCGGCTACGAAGCCGATGAGGAATTGGATTAAACTGAATGAAAGCCGGACTATCCGGCACAAGATTTTATAGTAATAAGCATTATCAGGCTTCACGTCGCGTTAATCTTTGACGCCCCGTGAAGCCTGATTGACCAAAAACAACTAGCGCTTTAACCTGCTTCGCCCTAACAAAAACTTACGCAAAGAAAGATAGGCAGGCAAACGGAGCAAGCGTAATTAAAAAGACAACTGACAAGGCTTAAATGAACAGGCTTTTATTCTCACTTCTCTTCTCTTTGATGGCGATCACGGCCTTTGCACAACGGATCGAAGGAACGATTACCGACGCGCGAACGGGAGAACGATTGGCTTTCGTCAATGTGCACTACGATCGGGGCGCAGCTACGCAATCGAATATCAATGGTGACTACTTCATAGAGTTTAAACAGCGCAAACTAACCGTTTCGTTGGTCGGCTATAAGACGCAAACTTTCCGGCTAACGGCTGCGCAGCACTTAGACATTCGCTTGGAGCCTTCGAGCGAAAACGAACTGGGAGAGGCGGTAGTCAAAGGGCGAAAGGATAAGTATTCGCGCAAGAACAACCCGGCCGTAGACTTGATGCGCAAGGTCATTGCGGCGAAGAAGGAAAGCGACCTTCGGCAGCACGACTATTATAGTTATGACAAGTATTCCAAACTTACGTTCGCGCTCAACGATGTTAGCGAGAAGATGTTCACGGAAGGGATTCTCAAGCGCTTTTCCGTATTGCAAGATAACGTAGAAACCTGCAACGAAACGGGTAAACGTATTCTACCCGTATCGATCGACGAGACGGTATCTCAAGAAATCTACCGCCGCCAGCCGCGCTCGGAGAAAAGCATCGTGCAAGGCAAACAAACGACGGGTTTTAATACGCTATTCAACACGGGCGATTTGCTCACCGAGGTCTTAAATGATTGCTTCGCGGACGTAAATATATATGAGGACAACATACGCCTGCTCAAGTTGCAATTTATCAGTCCGCTCGGCGGCAATACGGCGATCAACTTCTACCGATATTTCATCGTCGACACACTGGATATGAACGGCGAAAAGACCATCGAACTCAACTTTACGCCCAACAATCCGCAAGACGTCGGCTTTAGCGGGGCTTTGTACATCGCCGCTGATTCTACCTACCGCGTAGTAAAGGCCGACTTAACCCTGCCGAAGAAGTCGGACGTCAATTATGTCGACAACATGCGCATTATTCAAGACTTCAAACGCTTGGAGAGCGGCGAGCAATTTCTTATGCGCGACGATATGATCGTCGAAATGCAAGTCGTTAGTTTCGTACAAGCCCTGATGGTGCGCAGGATTACGGAGAACAGCAATTTATCTTTCACCACCTTGCCCGACAAAACGTTTAAGTTCAAAGGCGATAAGATGACCGCAGCTAACGCTACGATTCGACCGGCAGAGTTTTGGCGGCAATATCGCGCCAACGATCCGATGAGCGAGTCGGAAGAACGCATGCAGGAAATAATGGGGCAGGTTGGCCAAGTTAAAGGTTTCCGTGGCATTCTTTGGGTAGCGAAAGCCTTTATCGAAAACTTCGTCGAGACCACCACCGATCCGAAAAAGGGCAGCAAGTTTGACGTCGGTCCTGTCAATACCACCTTCTCCTACAATTTTGTCGACGGTTTCCGCCTGCGAGCCGGCGGCCAGACTACGGCGAATCTGAATCCGCACCTCTTCTTCCGCGGTTACGTGGCCTATGGTTTCAAAGACCGCCGCGTGAAAGGGCTTGGCGAGGTTACGTATTCGTTTCTGCCCAAGGCTTATTTACCGCGCGAGTTCCCGGTCAATAATCTCACGTTCACATATAATCATGACGTGATGGCGCCTTCCGACCGTTTTCTGCCGACGGATAAGGACAACGTCTTTACCGCACTGAAGTGGACCAAGGTTAATCATATGCTCTACTACACCTATTTCCGCCTACTTTGGGATAGGGAATGGGAAAACAACTTGCGCCTCAACGTCCGCCTCAATCACGAGAAAGACGAGCCCACGGCCGCCCTCTTCTATCAGCCGCTCGACGGACGCGGAGCGCCAAGCAACGACCCAAGTCGCTGGTTGCATCATCTAACGACGACCGACCTCACGCTTTCACTCACCTTCCAGCCCGGTGCGACGTGGATGAACACGAAGCAGCGGCGCTATATGATCAACAAAGACGTACCGGTCTTCTCCTTGTCGCACACCATCGGTCTGCGCGGCGTATTGGGGAGCGACTATACCTACAATTTCACAGAAGCAAGTATCTACAAGCGCTTCTGGCTGGGCTCGTGGGGAAAAATAGAGACGCGTTTGGCGGGCGGCATACAGTGGAATAAAGTACCTTATCCGCTTTTGATTATGCCGCGGGCCAATTTGAGCTACATTTTGCAGACGAATATGTTCAACTTGATCAACAATATGGAGTTTCTCAACGACCGCTACGCTTCGTTGATGCTGTCGTGGGATTTCAATGGTAAGATATTCAACCGCATTCCGCTCTTAAAGCATCTGAAATGGCGCGAATACATCGGCTGCAATATGCTTTGGGGCACACTAACTGATAAAAACAACCCCACACTGGCGCGCCACGCGTCGGATAGCAAGCTGTTCTACTTCCCCGGCGAGTTCCAGCCCGATGGCAGCTTCCGTTACCTCTCCTCCGTGATGGACAAACGCACGCCCTATATCGAAGTATTTGCCGGCGTTCACAACATTTTCAAGGTCCTTCACGTCGAATACGTGCGCCGTCTGACGTATCTCAACATCCCGAAGCGCCACCAATGGGGCATCAGGGCTATGTTGCGCATCTCCTTCTAAGACATTTTGCGCCGTCCGCACACATTATATATATAGGCACCGCCCGCTACGCTTTCTCATCTGCGTAGCGGGCGGTGTAAGTTTTGGTGGATAAGCGCCGGCGGAGCCTCTTGCTATGCGACCTTCTACCTTGCGGCGCAAAGGGCTTCAGCACCTTACCCCCAAAGCCCATAAACGGGCGGCGAGGACCGGATTTAGTCGACGACTTCTCCCAAAAGCGTGGCCGACGAACTGCCTGTCACGCGAACACGTATGAATTCGCCGGGATGATGATTGCCGCGGTCGAAGATCACCACCTTGTTCTGCTCCGTGCGGCCGAAGAGTTGATCCCTGCTGCGCTTACTCGTACCCTCAATCAAAACTTCGTAGACCTTACCTTCGCAGCGGCGGTTGGCTTCCGCACTCTTACGGTTTTGCAGCGCAATGAGTTCTTCCAAGCGCTCCACCTTTACGGCCTCCGAAATGTCGTCCGGCAGATGCTTGCTCGCGTAGGTGCCCGGGCGCTCACTGTATTTGAACATAAAAGCACTGTCGTAGCCCACTTCTTCCATCAAGCTCAAACTCTCTTGATGGTCTTCCGGCGTCTCCGAGCAGTAACCTACGAAGATGTCAGTCGACAAACCGCATTCGGGCACTATCCTACGAATGGCGGCCACGCGATCCAGATACCACTCGCGTGTATATTTGCGGTTCATTAATTTCAAAATGCGATTACTACCGCTCTGTACGGGCAGGTGAATGTGCCGACACACGTTAGGTTCTTCCGCGATGACGTGGAGCGTCTCGTCACTCATATCCTTCGGGTGGGGCGTCACGAAGCGAATGCGCATATCCGGAAAGGCGCGCGCCACGCGACGGAGCAAGCCGGGGAAGTTTACCGCTTCCGCGTGCTCATCTGCTTGCCAACAATAGCTGTTGACGTTTTGCCCAAGCAGGGTTACTTCCTTAAAATGTTTGTCGTGCAAGTCGGCCACTTCGCACAAGATGCTCTCCACGTCTCGACTACGTTCTCGTCCGCGCGTATACGGCACGATGCAATAGTGGCAGAAATTGTTGCAACCGCGCATGATGCTCACAAAGCCCGAGAGTTTGCTGCCGCAGACGCGTTCGGGCACGACGTCGCGATAAGTTTCGCTCGTCGAGAGTTCGATGTTCATCGCCTTGTGTCCCGCTTCCGCTTGCGCGATCAAGTCCGGCAAACTCAGATAAGCGTCGGGACCGGCCACGAGGTCGGCGTGGTGATCGTGGAGGAGGCCTTCTTTTACGCGTTCGGCCATACAGCCCAAGACGCCGATAATCAGTCGGCGCCCGTGCTTGCGGAGCGCGTGGAGCGCGTCCAAGCGGTGAATGATGCGCTGCTCTGCATTGTCGCGCACACTGCAAGTATTGAGAAATACGGCGTCAGCTTCATCGAGGTTCTCCGTAGGCTCGTAGCCCGCCATTTTCATGACGCTCGCCACGACTTCACTATCGGCCACGTTCATCTGGCAACCATATGTTTCTATCAGAAGATGCTTCATTGTCTTTTTATTTGGGGCTGCAAAGTTAATGAAAACGACTGACTTAGCCACCTCCTTTACGCCCCTTTCGCCGCGCCGGCTACCGACGAACTACTTCTGCTCGGGCTTTCCGTAGGCCTGCGGGGCGTTTCCGCTCCGGCGGCAAGCGGCGGCAGCGTAGCCTTTTTTTCGTTTGCCGGCAGCAAACCATCGTTTGGTGGGAGCATACTATCGTTTGCTGGCAGCATACCATCGTTTGGCGGCAGCAAACAATAAACCGATGGGCGCGCCGCCTGCATTGGCCCATCGTAGCACGACTATTATACTACAGTCTTCGCATCGGAGTCGGACGCCGGCAGCCACTCCCGCATCGGCCGCGTTCGCAGGCTTGCGCTTCGGTGGCAACGAGGGGCGCAAAGGGTCGTAAAGGCTTGACCGGCAAGCGCAATACGGCCGCAGCAGCCTTTTTAGCTCAGCTTTTACCGCCGCAAACGTCCGAAGCGTGCGACTAAAAAGTGGGAGCGATGAAGAAACATTTAACACATATTGGCTAACGAAGAAAGACCGTGTCAGATAATGTCGCGTTTTATGTCGTCCTTTGCACTGTCAAAAGGAAATCAGAATCGATCTAACGAAGGCCCGGCCGGCAATTCCTGCGACGCAATCAATGAGTTACTAACCTCTAATCAATTTCATTAAAACTATGCTGAAGTATAAATTAGTGAGCCGCGCGAACCCGCGCAAACGAAATGAAAAACAATTTTACGCCCAACTGACCGGCGTGCAAACCATCAAGCGTTGCGACTTCCTAAGTCTGCTCGAAAAGCGCTCGTCGATGTCCTCGGCCGACGTAAAAAGCTTCCTCGACGCCCTCGAGTTTGAACTGATGCACCGCTTGGCCAACGGCATAAGCATTCGCTTGGGCGACCTCGGTTCTTTTCGCGCCACGATCCGAAGCGTCGGCGCAGTGAACAAAAAGGATTACGACCAACGAAAGTACATCAAAGGCGTCAACGTGCGCTTCCGCCCATCGGCTAAATGGATGCGCGAGAAGAGCAAGACCGGAGAACTCATCAGTTTTGAAACTGTGGGCAAGGCTTAACGCTAACCAACTTTCGCGGCGTGCTGAAGAGTGGGCGCCGCTCATAAACAACTTAAATCTGTAAAATAACATTGAAGATTATGCTTTATTATTTAGTATCACGTAGAAATCCGCTGAAGCGGGAAGAAATAAAATGGTATGCACAGCCCGTGCGTGTAAGACCGATCGACCTGCAAACTTTGGCTACGGACATCGAAAGCCGAACGACGCTGAGCCGCGCCGACGTAAAGGGCCTGCTCGATGCGGTGGAGCACGAACTCATCGCGCAACTGGCGGCCGGAAACCGCGTGGCGCTGGGCGATTTGGGCTCGTTCAAACTCAAAATTCGCAGCAGAGGCGAAAAGGAAAAGAAGAAATTCACGCCGAAAAACATCCTCGGCACGCGCGTACTCTTTCGTTGCAGCACGAAGTTGCGCCACTACTTTTCGCTGCAAAGCGGCAGTGTGCGCCTGATGCAGGTAAAGAGCGAAAAGGACCAGACGCCCGCACCGAAAAGCGGACAATAATCACCCCAATCTCTATGCTCGCCCTCCGGAATCGCAGCCGGAGGGCGGGTAAACTAACCGAAATCGTTTTAATCTAAACCTTACAACAATGAAACATCAACTTTCTACAAACACGAACCGAAAATCGCGCTCGCGCGGCGAGACGATCTCGGCTTTCGTCTTGATCTCGGCCGGCATCTTACTGGCTGTGGCGGGCTTCATCACGCCGCCGCTGGGCGAAATCTCCGACTCGGTCTTGTGGTTTTTCGCGCAGTGTCTGCTCTATGCGGGCAGCGTGTTCGGCTTGCGGGCTTACGTCGATCGGAAATTGGCCGACGTGCTGAAAGATTAAGTCGCAAGCGGCAAGTTTTCTTTATCTAACCTTAAAATGAAACAACAATTATGGCAGAATTTGCACTTTTTGCGCCCCGACTCCTGAAGTGGGAGCGGGGCTTTTCCTTCGACGCAGCCGATAGTGGGGGCGCGACGAAAGATGGCGTGACGCTGCGCACTTTTGCGGCTTATTGCCGAAAAAAACATTGGCCCGAACCGGGCATCGATCAGCTCTTGGCGCTCACGGCGCTGCAATGGACGGAGATCATGCGCGACTATTGGGATCGCTGCCGGGCCGACCAATGGCGGGATCAGCGCTTGGCCGACTTTGTGGTCGATTGGTATATCAATGCGGGGCGACCGGCAATTCGCGCACTGCAATGGGCGGCCCATGTTCAGGCGGACGGCATCGTGGGGAGCAAGACGCTGCGCGCAGTGAATAAGGCGCCAAGCGTCAAACTCCTGCAAACGTTGCTCGTGGCGCGAAAGGCGTTTTACATCAACTTGGTGCGCCGACGGCCGGATCAGCGCCGCTTCTTGCGCGGCTGGCTTAACCGAACGGAAGATATGGCAAGAGGAGTGAGAAAGGAGGAGGCATGAAGGGATATATAGCTTTTGTATCGAAGATTATCGGACTTTTGCGCCGCTTGATGGATCGCCGCCGACGGGCGTTGCGCTTGAGGCATTCGCGCTTGGGAGCGAAATGGGCCGTTGGTTTGTTGCTCTGCTTGCTGTGCGGGGCTTGCTCGACGCATCGGCGAACGACGGAGGTGCAAATCAAACGTGAGGAGACAAAGGCGGCGCACGAGCGCTTGGTTTTCGATTCGATACGCGTAAGAGATACGCTCTTGGTGCGCACGGAGCGGGATACGGTGCGCGTGGAGCGACACGTACATTATGAACATGCCGTCAGGCAAAGGCTGAGAGATACACTGGTGGTGATGCGTACGGATACGGTGCGCCTGCAAACGGTCAGCGCACCGCCAAAATCGCCGGGTCGGCGCTTATTTTCAAGGTGGCTGCGCACGATATGGGGCACGATCATCGCGCTCTTGGCCCTCGGCATTCTGTGGTCTACCTTGCGCCACGCCGTAAAGCGTCCGATCTAAGCTAAACCGAAAGGCTGCAACGAAAAATGCGTCCCGTCTGCTTGCTTTTTCATACGATAAATCCCCGACTTGCAGGTCGGGGATTTGTCGTATAATATTACTGCTCCACCAAATAAGTGGGCGGAGTGGGAAAGTAAACTGCAAAGCGCTCCAAGGGCGTCTACCAGTTTGTATATGGGTTGCGGCGCAATTGGGAATTGTAATAACGGGCTTCACCCGTCACTTCTTGACCCAGGAAATCAGGCTTGAGATAAGGCTCATCGGGCGAATGTAGCTCGATTTCTGCAACAACGAGGCCTTCATTTTCGCCCAAAAACTCGTCAACTTCGATGGTGTGCTTTCCGTTTGGGATGAGCCAGCGTACTTTCTCAACCAAGCCGGGTTCGCAAAGAAACAAAAGGGAGAGCGCTTCGTCTTTGGTCAGCGGCTTCTCAAGCTCGAATCGCGAAAGTCCGCCATCGAGCGATGGGCCTTTGATCGTCAGAAAGCCCTCTTCGTCGCGAAGCCGCACGCGCACCGTCCTGCCGCCACCGCTACAAAGGTAGCCTTGGCGAATCGTGTAGCGCGTCGTGGCCAAGTCCTTGTAAGGGCCAACCACAAGAAACTTCCGCTCTATCTCCTGCGCCATCGTTTAACTGAAAAGCCAGTAATAGAGGATCAAAATCAGAACGACTAAGGAGATAAGTCCGAAGAAAATCCCGTTGATCACGCGCCGGGCTTGGTGAGCGGCCTTGCGGTCGCGCTCAATCTTTCTCATTTTACTCTTTCCGCTCATAATTCGTAATGTTTTTCAAAGTGTTGGTAATGAATTTTATGCTTCGCCGCCCCCATTTTCCATGAGGTAGGCCTTAATAAAGCCATCAAGTTTGCCATCCATCACGCCGTTGACGTCGCTTGTCTGAAAGTTAGTGCGGTGATCTTTCACGCGGCGGTCGTCAAAGACGTAGCTGCGGATCTGGCTGCCCCATTCGATCTTCTTCTTTCCCGCTTCGATCTTGGCTTGGGCAGCCCTGCGCTTCTGCAAAGCGCGGTCGTATAGTTGAGAGCGCAGCAAGCGCATCGCATTTTCGCGATTTTCCAATTGCTTTCTGCTCTCCGTGTTTTCGATAAGAATCTCTTCGGTCTCTCCGGTATCGGGATCGGTGTATTGATATCGGAGGCGCACGCCCGTTTCGACCTTGTTCACGTTCTGACCGCCGGCGCCGCCGGAGCGAAATAAATCCCAACTGATCTTAGATGGGTCAACGTAAACTTCAATATTGTCATCGACGAGCGGCGTCACGAAGACGCTGGCAAAAGACGTCATACGCTTGCCTTGCGCATTGTAAGGCGAGACGCGCACCAAGCGATGCACGCCGTTTTCGCTCTTTAGATAACCGTAAGCATAGTCGCCCTCGATTTCGATTGTCACGGTCTTAATGCCCGCTTCGTCGCCGTCCTGCAAGTTAGAAATGCGCGTCTTATAGCCTTGCGCCTCAGCATAGCGCAAATACATACGCATCAGCATCGAAGCCCAATCCTGACTTTCCGTTCCGCCGGCGCCGGAGTTGATTTTCAAGACCGCATCCATCGAATCTTCTTCGCCGCGGAGCATATTTCTGAGTTCGAGTGCTTCGATGGCGTCGATCGCTTTTTGGTAATCGGCATCTACTTCCTCTTCCGTGACCAACTCATCCTTATAGAACTCAAAGGCCGTCTCGAGTTCACCGACCAAAAGGCAAACATCGTTGTAGTCAGTCACCCATTTTTCAATTCCTTTCACCTTTTTCATCTGCTCTTCAGCGCGCTTCGGGTCATCCCAGAAGTCGGGCGCTTGCGTGCGGAGTTGTTCTTCTTCAAGCTCAACCCGTTTAGCGTCGATGTCCAAGTATTTATGTAATGCTTCAGCGCGCGTCTGCACGTCTTTCAATTGATCAGCTGTTATCATTGTCTGTAGTTCTCACTCGGCCGTCGGTCTATAAAGCCAGCCCGACGCGCCGGCGTTTTTGATTGTCCTTATATATAATAGGTATGAGCGAAACCTGCCGCCCCGACTCTTATTTTTGCCTTACGGCTTAAAGTTTTGCTCCGCCTTCCGGTAGAGTTGGTCGATCATATCAGCGTATCTTTTATAGACCACGTTGCGCTTCACCTTGAGCGTGTTCGTCAGTTCGCCGCTTTCTACGCTAAAGGGAGTCGGTAGGAGAATAAAATGCTTGATGCGCTCATAGTCGGAAAGATCTTGTTGCAGCGTATCGATCCGATTGCGCAAGAATTCTACGATTTCGGGCTTGCGGCAGAGCTCTTCGTGCGAGGCAAAAGCTATTCCGTTCTGATCGGCATACACTTTGAGCGCCTGAAAATCGGGCACGATCAGCGCCGAGACAAATTTGCGCTCATTCGCCACGACAACGCATTGATCAATATAGCGATCAATCGTCATTTTAGATTCGATCTGCTGCGGCGCGATATATTTGCCGTTAGAGGTCTTAAACAAATCCTTGATGCGCTCCGTCAGATACAGTTCGCCATCTTTCATGTAGCCCGCATCACCCGTGTGAAACCAGCCATCGGCGTCGAGCACCGCTTTCGTGGCCGACTCCTTCTTATAATAACCCGGCGTGATCGTATCTCCGCGCAAGAGGATCTCGTTGTTCGCGCCGATCTTCAGTTCCAGTCCCGGCAGGATTCGGCCTACGGAGCCGAGCGTACTCCGTTCGCCTTTATGATCATTGGACACGGTAGCCGTAGATTCCGTCAAGCCGTAGCCCACGAGCATACACAAGCCCACGGCGTGGGCAAATTTTTCCACCTCAGGCGAAACGGCCGCCCCCGCCGTCGGGAAGAAGTTGGAGCGATCCAGGCCCAGCGTCTTGCGGAGCAATTTGTAGACCGTCCGGTCATACATTTTATACTTCAGCTTCAGCATCATCGGCGCCGGCCGTTGCTGCGAAGCGTAGTCAGCCCAATAGCGCATACCCGTCTCCAGCGCATCTGTCATCAAGCTGCGTTGCACCTTGGGCGATGCCGCGATTTTTTCCTGCACGCCTTGATAGATTTTCTCCCAGAGCCGAGGTACGCTCGCCATACACGTGGGTCGAATCTGCTGCATCGACTTTAAGACGTCGGCCGGTCGCTCATTGATCGCCTGGCATACGCCGGCTGATAAGCCGAGATAGGAGAAGCCGCGCTCAAAGATGTGCGTAAAGGGCAGGAAGTTGAGAAATATATCATCCGGTGAAAGCGGCAGATTGGCGCCGTTGCCGTAGACCGCTCCGCGATACATTTTATAGGTCAAGATGACACCCTTACTGTTGCCCGTCGTCCCACTCGTATAGAGGATGTCTGCCATATCGTCGTAATTGGCTTCCTTCATGCGTTGCCGATATTCTCCGCGCGCGGCTTCGGGCGAAGCCAGGTCGAGAAACTCGTCGAAATAGATGCTCAAATGGTCCGTCTCTTTGCGCTTGACGGACTTGTCGAAGATGACAATGCGCTCCAAACTCTTGCAGAGGCTCAGGACGCTGAACGCAACGTCGTATTGCTGCTGTTCGCCTACGAAGAGAAGTCGCACCTCTGCATCGTTCATCATATAAGTAATCTGTGCGCCGCTCGAAGACGGATAAAAAGGCGTGGTCACTGCACGTATGCCGTAGCCGCCAAAGCTGACGTACATGCACTCCGGCTTATTTTGAGAGAAGACGGCGATACGTTCCTGCCGACCTATGCCCAGCGCCAAGAGCGCATAAGAAACGCGCAAAACGCGCGTTGAAAATTGCCGCCACGACACATCGCGCCATACGGAAGCCGCATAATCATAATGTTTCAAGGCTGTTTTATCTCCATAGCGCTCCGCTTGGCGATGAATAAGTTCAGACAGGTGTATATTATGTACCATAATCTTTCTCAGATTTATTAGCAAAGATAAAGAAAACTCCCAAGCAGGGCAAATAATCAAGCTATTTTAGCCCCATCGGGGTAGATTCTGCGCCAGCCCCAACCCTTTTGCGCCGGCTTCAGGTGCTACTTTTTAGGCGAATCGTCGGCCTTTCTTCGCGCAAAAGGGCTTAGAATAATAATCCGTATTTATTTTTTATAAAATCCAACGCATCATCTGTCGGCCTCGATGGGCTATCGTCGCCGCCGGGGTTTTGTCGGCTTCGCGGCCCGCGTCGCCGGCTGCACGGAGAGTTTGCCGCCGTTGGCCTCAGTCGCTCCCTACCTTGCGAAAGGTGGATTTTCCTACTGACGAAAGCGGAAAATGGCAACCGACCGCGCAAGACTGCCTCGACCGAAAATCTTGCGTCCGAGGTTTTTTATCACGAGCGCAAACCTTTTTTATCGTGAGCGTAAACCTTTTTTATCGTGAGCGTAAACCTTTTTTATCGTGAGCGCAAACCTTTTTCGTCGTGAACAAAAAGGGGGCGGGCGGACTTGCGACGGCAAAAGAGGGAGGAAGGTAGGCCTGCTTCCAATTGTTGCAGACGGCAGGTGGACGGGTGGTTTTCGTCATAAAATCTTAAAACGTTGGGAGTGGTAACAAGTGTTACAGTCTCGCGACCGGCAAAGTCGTAGGTTTGCATTCGTAATCACATAAACAACATAACAATAATGGAAAATCAGATGTTTTGCTACCAATGTCAAGAGACGGCAAAGGGTACGGGCTGCACGCTTAAAGGCGTTTGCGGCAAAGCGGCCACGACTTCGGCGGCAATGGATTTATTGCTGGCCGTAAGCAGGGGCGTAGGGATTGTTAGTGACGCACTAAACCGTGCGGGGGTGTCGAAAGATGAGAAGGAGATTGGTCATTTCTTGTGCGACGCGCTCTTTTGTACAATCACGAATGCCAATTTTGACGATGATGATATTCTGCAACGGGTGGAAAAGGGCATCACGCTGCGTAATCGGCTGGTCAAACAGGCAGATGAAAACGGTGTGGCGCTACCGGAGCGTGCCGAACTGCGCTGGGACGGCTCAAAGGCTTCTTATGCGGAGGAGGCAAAGCGGCAGGGCGTATTGCGCATTGCGAACGAGGATATTCGATCCTTGAAGGAGTTGACGGTATATGGACTCAAAGGGATGGCGGCTTACTATGAGCACGCGTCAAACTTGCAGCAAGCGGATCTTACGCTGATTCATTTTATGGCGGAAGCCTTGGCTATCGTGGCAGACCCTGAGGCGGATCAGGCTACGCTGGTAGATCTCGTGCTGCGCACGGGACAAGCGGGCGTCAAAGCTATGGCCTTGCTCGACAAAGCCAATACGTCGTCTTATGGTTCTCCGGTAATCACAAAAGTAAATTTGGGCGTGGGGCGCAACCCCGGGATTTTGATCAGCGGGCACGACTTACACGATCTCGAAGACTTGCTGAAGCAGACGGAAGGGATGGGCATCGACATTTATACGCACGGCGAAATGCTTCCGGCTCACTATTATCCGCAGTTGAAAAAGTACGCACATCTGGTAGGAAACTATGGGAACGCTTGGTGGCAACAGAAGGAGGAATTTGCACGCTTTAACGGGCCGATTATTTTTACGACCAACTGCATCGTACCGCCACGCCCCGATGCGAATTATAAGGATCGCGTCTTCACGCTCAATAGTACGGGCTTCCCGGGATGGAAACACATCGAAAACGGAGCTGACGGACACAAGGATTTTTCAGAGGTCATCGCGCTGGCTAAGACTTGCCAAGCACCGGAGGCGCTCGAAGCGGGTGAAATCGTGGGCGGATTTGCTCACGCACAGGTCTTCGCGCTGGCGGATCAGATCGTAGAGGCGGTGAAGAGTGGGGCTATTCGTAAATTTATCGTGATGAGTGGCTGCGATGGACGTATGAAGAGTCGCCAATATTATGCTGACTTCGCACAACAATTGCCGAAGGATACGGTAATCTTGACTTCGGGCTGCGCAAAATATCGCTACAACAAATTAAACTTGGGCGACATCAACGGCATTCCACGCGTGCTCGACGCCGGACAATGCAACGATAGCTACAGCTGGGCCGTTGTCGCTATGAAACTGCAGGAAATCTTCCAAGCGAAGGATATCAACGACCTGCCTATTGTCTTTAACATCGCTTGGTACGAGCAGAAGGCCGTAATCGTGCTCCTGGCGCTTCTGAGTCTGGGCATTAAGAACATTCACATTGGCCCTACGCTGCCGGCTTTCGTATCTCCAAACGTGCTGAAGGTATTGGTTGAAAATTTCGGCTTAGGGGGTAACACCACAGTCGACGAGGATCTTAAGGCATGGGGATTGGCTTAACCTCCGTGCTGATGTTGCGGCGGTAGTTCTTGTTCGTCGCACCGGCTGTTGGGTTCGCCGCGGTGGCTGTTTGGCTCGCCGCGGCGCTTGTTTTGTTGGGGGCAACGATTGTTTTGCCGGAAGCATTCGTTGTTTTGTCGGAGGCGGCGATAGTATTGTTTTGGGCTACGATAATTCGACCATCCAACGCACACTTTGCTATTTTCTACAAAAAATAAACTATCATTTGATTCGCATTTCCTATTTCAAACGTATCTTTGCCAAACCAACGAGATATAAATGCCTTATGAGACGAACGTTATTACTATGTTTCGCCCTGCTATGTGCACTTGTGGTGAGCGCACAAGCGACGGGCGAAGATTTTGTTCGTAGCTTTTACGAAAAATACCTGAGCGAGGATAGTAGAATTCAGGACTCGGCGCTCCAAATGCTCACCCCGCGCCTCGCAGCTAAGGCCCGCCGTTTACGGGCTGAGATGAACATCGACCCTTTTACGCTGACGAAGGAGATTACGCCTGAGATGCGAAAATCGCTTTGTGTGGGAGCAAGCGAAAACGGCTGGTTTGTCGCCTCTTTTACGAACTGTTTGGAGGATACTTTGCTGATGGAAACAATATGTATTCCCGTCTATCCGGAGCAAATCGAGGGCCGCTGGCAACTGGCTTATATCGCCACGGCTTGGGAAGAGGATTTGGGGAAGCTGATCAGCCCCCTTGCCGCGCCAAAAGCCATAGATGAGAGTTCGCCGACCAAGTTTGTCGAGACTTTTTATCAAAACTACGTCACGCCATTTGCGGCTATGGACGTCGATGCACCCGAGCAAGCCAAACGATTGCGCGAAAAATATCTGACAAAATCCCTGCAAAAGGTCTTCGATAGTGCGGCGGAGGCGGGTGAAGAACCGGTTCTTACACATTACGATCTGATCTTGCACGGCTACGACTTTGACCGCAGTGCACTGAAATCGATTTCCGTCAAGCGATGGGACGATCAGGAGGTTTGTGTGCGCTTCGTGAAGATGGGCGATATCGAAACTGTGTACATCATAAAGGTAGAAAAGACTCCGGAAGACTATCGAATAGCTGACATAAACGAGCTCTCCGACGACGGCGTTCCCGCGGTCGATGACGAACCTACGATATAAAAAGCGAATCATCAAAACTAATATGAACAATAAAGCGATGAAATTCATAAAAAGCTTAGTCTTGCTACCGCTGGTCTTACTCTTGGTCGGCTGCGGCACAACTTCGACCGTCCCCATTACGGGACGTAAGCAGCACCTTTTGGTATCTAACGAGCAGGTAATGAGTTTGGCGAACGAACAATACCAACAGTATATGCGAACGGCCAAACTCTCGACCAACGCAAGCAATACGGCGATGGTCAAACGTGTGGGCCAGCGACTCGCAAACGCGGTTACGTCTTATCTAAACCAACACGGCGAGGGCGAAGAGTTGAAGCAATATCGCTGGGAGTTTAACCTCGTGCAAGACAATTCGGCCAACGCGTTTTGTATGCCCGGCGGAAAAATCGTAGTCTACGAAGGTCTGCTGCCGATCACAAAGAACGAGACGGCGCTGGCCATAGTTTTGGGTCACGAAATCGCACACGCTGTGGCGCATCATAGCGCCGAGCGCCTCAGTTCCCAACTAAAAGCGCAATATGGTGCCGCCGCGCTCGGACTAATCCTAAGCGGCAGCGGCGCATCTCAAGCCACGCAGGAATTAAGTCAACAGGTTTACGGCCTCGGAGCGCAATATGGTGTGATGCTGCCCTACTCTCGTAAAAACGAAAGCGAAGCTGATTATATGGGACTCATCTTTGCGGCCATCGCAGGCTATAATCCGCAAGAGGCAGTCGCGTTCTGGCAGCGTATGAATGCAGGCGGCGGGCAGAGCGTTCCGCAATTTATGAGCGACCATCCCTCTCACGAATCACGCATTGCGGCACTTCAGCGTGCAATGCCCGAAGCGATGAAATATTATACGGGAAAGGCGGCGACGCCAACCGGGAAATCATCTCCCAAGACGCAATCCGGCGTTAAAACAGTCCCATACAACAATCTCTCCGGCTTGCGCAAAGGCGGCAAGAAACGATAAGTCCGCTTGCCGAATCGGCAAACAGACTTTCAAATTTCAAAAGGCGGATCCGACAATCGGGTTCGCCTTAAAACAAGTGGGGAGGTATGCGTTCTTGGGCGCATTGAAAATCTTCAACGGTATCAAGTTCGATCGAGAAAAACGAAGTGGTGTCGATCGCCTTAAAGAAATGGTTCGCTTCAGTCAGACGCTGAAAGGCAGCTTCATAGAACACGTCGACCAAACCCTCTGTTTCGATCATCGGGCTTAATGTTTCAAAAAGCGCGGCACTGTAATCAGCCGTCATCTTTTCGATACCGACAGATTCGCCAAAGGCTTCATCGGGCGCATATTGTTTGCCGATGCCTACGACTTGGCCCGCCTCGTCTACAACCGCCTTCACCTCCTCTTCGCCCAACTCGTGGCGATTTACGGCCAAAGCCGCCGCCGGCGTATCCAAAAGCGGACGCAGCAAAGCGGGATCAAAAAGGATGTCGCTATCGAGTAAGAGAAAATCTTTCCCATCCGTGAAGGGGCGGGTCAGCCATAGCGAGTAGATGTTATTGGTTTTGTCGTAGACGGCGTTGTCTATGAAGTGGAAAGTCTGCTCCGGATATTGCTTGGTCAAGAATTGGCGGATCATCTCTCCGCGATAGCCCGTAACAACGACAAACTCCCGCAAGCCGGCTTCCAACAAAGCGTCCACCGTGCGCTGCAAAAGCGTGCGCCGGCCCACATTCAGCAAACATTTCGGCCTATCGTTGGTCAGCGGCCGCAAGCGCGAAGCCATGCCGGCCGCAAGAATCACGGCGATCATTGGGCTTGCGCGATTTTAAGTATCACATCAGCTACCTCGCGGTTCTGCTTGGCGCGACCAAGCGTTATACGCAAGTGCGTTTCCAGTCCCGGCTCGTTCATAAACTTCACTTTGTAGTGCGCCTGTGCGAAAGCGCGTTGCAGCGCGTCCTTTAAGGCCGGCGGATATTTGATCAAAATGAAGTTGGCCACCGATCGGTAGACCTTAAAACCCGGCAATCGGCCGATTTCCTCCTTATACATACGCCGCGCTTCGTTCATCACGGCCGCCACGTGTCGATAATGTTCTTCCGAGCGCAAGGCTGCGACGGCGATGTCCTCAGCCAGCCGATCGTAGCCCAAATATTTGTTCGCATAACGGCAGAATTTCTCCATCTCTTCCGAGCGCCCCACGAAGGCGAAGCCCATCCGCAAGCCCGGCAGGCCGTAAAATTTCGAAAGCGTCCTACAGAAAATCATATTCGGATATCGGCCTACGAGTCGGGCGATATAACTTACGTTGTCCGTCACGAAAGAAGCGTAAGCCTCATCTACCAAAATAATCGTATCAGTCGGCGTAAACTGCCCCAAACGATCCAATTCGTCGGGCGTCAGTCCGTTTCCGGTCGGATTATTGGGCGAAGCCACGAGCACCACTTTCGGCCGGTGCTCCTCGATGCTTCGGCGCAGCGCCTCGAAGTTGTAAGCAAACCCATCTTCCTCCTCATTGACGGAATATTGCAGCGTGCGCCCATCGACCTCGTCTGCGATCGACTGATAATACCACCAAGAATATTGCGGAATGAGCATCGTGTTGCGCCCCGGCGTTTCGGTCAGGAAGAAGTGCACAGCCTGCTTCAAAATGTCTTCAGCCCCATAGCCCAAGACGACCTGCGATTCGTCCACACCATAATCTTCAGCGAGCGCAATGGAGAAAATACTTTTCTTCCCTTCGTCGTAAAGACGCGTGTAGAAGCACAGTTTGTTGACGTCGAAGTCTTTAATGGCCTTGACCACCTCCGGCGAAGGCTCAAAGTTGAATTCGTTTCGGTCCAAGTAATTTATATCGTCAGCCATAATGCTATCACATTTATGCCGACAAAGTTACACAAAAAGGCGCAGGGGTGCGGGCGATGCATGCGAAAATCCTACCCTATCAGCAAAAACAGTGCGCCCCATGGCGCAGATGCCCACAAAACCGCCTCGCCACCCCAATTTCTATGCCCACAAAACCTCACCCGACACCGATGGGCAAGTGCTTTCGGCGCAGACGAAGCCGATCCACCCTGCGCCCATCCCCAAAAGCGAGGCGCAAAATAGGCGGACAAAAGATGAAGCGCAGAAAAGGGGAAAATACAGGTTGCAATTGGAATTTGTAAATTACTAAATCATCGCCACCAGAGAAAAGAATACATTTTTTTACGCTTGAAATTTGCATTCATTTAGGTTTCTTTTTATTTTTGCACTTACAAAATTGCTTCAATATGGGCACAATTATCCAAAAATACAGCCAACTTCTGCTGTTGGTAAGCTGCTTCACACTCTTTTCGTGTTGTGATTTTAAGCCTGCATCAGCGTCTTTGGAAGGCACTGTGTGGGAGCATGAATTTTCACAAGAGGAGCAAAATCCGGACGGCATCAAGAAGGCCGTACTTTACTTTAATAATCAAACGCTTACCTACTATGCACTGAGCGCCGATGGGCGTAAAAAGCACCTCATAGCTTCATATCCCTACACGCTCGAACAGCATCTGCTCACCGCCGGCAATCAGCACGCCATCGTGGGTGGATATTCGTTTTACTTCAACGAGATGTTGTTTGTCAAAACCGACAAAACAAAATTTTAGATCGGGCCATCTGTGCGCTCTTGTATTTTTACGTTTATTGATCTTTCTACTTTTACATTTTTTAGTGGTACACGGCAAGGTGCGCCACTTTTTTTAGCCGCTCTACCTTTGTTTTTTGTGCGCTCAGCATCGACATTTTGACGAATATAGTCTATCCCACAAGCGCCGCCATCTGCCCTTTTCAGTGTACGCTCACGAGCGTAGACCTTTTTCATCGTGAGCGCACGGTCTTTTCATCACGAGCGTAGACCTTTTTTCTCGTGAGCGCAAACGCCCCAAGCGAGGACGAAGCCGCACGAAGGGCGGGCGCGGTGCTCAGCGAGCAGGGCGGCGGCAGGCAGCAATGCGCGTGACGGTTTTTTGTCTACGTCGGTCGGGGCGGCAAGGCTGCGTAAGGGCGGTCGTGAACGGAAAGGGCGCCTATACAAGGGCCACCTGCGCTGACGAAAGGCAGGGCGCGGCGTGGCTTGATGGCGCGGCAAAATGCGCAAGGGGCGCATACGCTTAACCGCTGCAAAGCTTCTGAGGCCTTGCAGCGGTTAAAGGGTTCAGATAGCGCCGAGTGCGCTTATTTGATGACAACTTTCTTGCCGTCGATCACATAAACGCCGCGCTGGAGTTTGGAGCGCACGGCATCGACACGCTTACCGTGAACGTCGTAGACAATCGGCGTGTGCGCGGGCGAAGCGCTGGGCGCGATCAAGGCCGTGACGACGTCGAGCACAACGGGTAGCGACTCTGAAGCATCGGCATATACAGCCGTCACACTGTACGTGTGTTGCCCATCAGCTTTTGCTTGGGTATCGGTATAGCCCGGTTGCTCAGCAGCGCCCAAGTATTGACCATCGCAATATACGCGATAGCCCGTAGGCGTATTGCCGCCCTCATACGTAATGTCGTCGATCATGAACAAGAAGGCCTGATCAGCGCTCGTCGTATGGCGAATGGCGAAATAATTCGTACCCTCAGGCAGGTCTACATTGATCTCTGTCCAACTGCCACCGGTCTGCGTGTAGATGTCGCCAATGAGTTGGAAACTCTCTTTCGCTTTATCGGTTGAGGAAACCAAGACTTCGAACTCTTCATTTCCGAAGTCCTTGCCGACATAGTTGTTGACGTAGAAACGAACCTTTTGCGCCTTGCCTGAAAGCGGCGGACTGATGAGCCAGTTGTCAGCCTTTACGTAAGTCTTTCCCGTCTGATCCGTCTGATAAACGGCTACGAGTGCTTTCGTGCCGGAATGGGGGTCGAGGCCTTGACCGGTTCCGTAAAGATCACTAGGCTGCCAATTCATAAAAGCAAACTGCTCTTGCTGATGCGGATAGCGCGACTCTTTGGAAAGCGGGCACGCATAGCCCTTATCCGCATCGATCGTGGACCAACGGCCAAAGCTTGTGGCCCAAGGCTCATAGGCTTCGAAGTCGTCAGTCAACGTGACGTATTCTACTGTGGGCGCGGCCCAATCTAATTCGACCTTTGCAGCATCTTTATATTTGAGCACGAGATCGCGTGGCGTGGGCACGTTGCCCTGAACAGCCTGCACCTCGGCGCGGGCTTCGTTGTTGGCTGCCAAAGCATCGCCATCGGCCACTACTTCAGCCACTACCGACAGGGTCGTGGCAGCATCGAGCGATGTCGTCTGATAATTGACCGGAATTGTTGCCTCCTTGAAGCGAGCGAGGCCACCCTCGACGGCTTTGTCATAGACCTGCTTGCCGTTGATCTGCACCTTCACCTGCACTTTGGCGAGGTCCTGCAAACCTTTGTTGGCCACCTTGATCGAAAGCGGGAGGTTCTGGCCCTTCAAAACCGACTTGGGCGCGGCGAGCGTGATCTCCGCATCCTTGGCAACAGGTTCGGCGAGGTTGATATTGTCGACGTAGAGCGGCGTTTCTTTCATCGAAGCCGTAGCAATGGCCGCAAAGCGCACGAAGACGTATTCTTCCTGCAAATATTCTTGTGGTATGTCGATCTCTTCCGTATGCCATTCGGCCTGACTCACACCGGCTTGCGCATAATCAAAACTGCGAAGGAGCGTTTCTCCCTTCTGGTTTTTCTTGCGTATGCTGATCTCCAAGCGACCCGGCACTTGACCAACTTGTTTGTGGTCGAAAATCAATTTGGGATGGGCCGCACCCTGCAAAGAAATCTTACCTGTGCTGATCACAGACGAACCTGCGCGATCGGGATTGAAGACGATGCTGCCGCCATCGGCATCTACGGCTTCCTTGCCACTGATTTCCCAAGCCACGTTACCATCGGGCGTCTCGAGCGCGATGAGTTGGCCTTCGGTAGAGCTACCTTTGAAACTGTTGTGGAAAGGTAGCGTGTAGGGCTTACCTACGATGATTGAGCCAACGCCATATCCGCTTTCGCCGGCTTTATTTTTTGCACTGATGGCCCACTGCGCGTAGCGCTGGTTGCCTTCGGCGGTCTTCTGATCGGGCACGACGTACTCCGTCTTGCCGCCCGTTACGGTCGCGATCAGATCTCCGCGATAACCACCGTCGCGTACATTATATATATTGTAGGTCACTTCTTCCGGAATGACAAGTCCGCCGTTTGCACCGCCGACTGCGGGCCACGTAAGGCGCACGGCATTTGACAAATCCTCGGCGGTGATGACGGGCGTGGCGGGTTGATCCTGGCCCACGTAGATGGTCTTGGTCGCCGTAGCACCTGCACCGTCGGCATTAAAGGCAATGACGGTGTAGACGTTGTCGCCGGTCGTCGCCCGATTGTCCGTAGCGGTCAGCGAAGCACCGGGCGCGGGCTGCGTAAAGGCCTTGACGAGTCGGATTCCGTTGCGCACCTCGATGCGCTCAATATTGCTAAGCGCCGTCCCGTCAACCTTCAACTTCGGCGCATCGAAAGTGAGCGTCGTGAGGAGTTTGCCGGACGGATCCGCCTTGCCCTTTAAGTTTTCTGCGGCTGCGGGCGCTGCTGCAGCAACGGGGGCGGCAATGCTTACGGAGTCGATGTGGAGATAATAGCCGCCGGCATCGGACAACGCGTGGAAGCCGATGTAATAGGTGCCGTCAGCTTGCGGGCGAAGCTCGTTGGTGAACGTCTGATACTCGTCTGTGCTCACCTCCGTCGGGTTTAGGATCACCGTAGAAAGCCCTGCTGGATTGGGCGCTTGCCCCCATTTTACCTCAAAGCGCTCGGTATAATCCGTACCGTTGGATTTGGCTTTGAATTGGAAGGTATAAACTTTTCCGGCCCGCAAGCGAAGCGGCGGAAGGAGCAACCAGTCGTCGGCTTTTTCCGTATCACTCCAATGATAACGATAGGCCGTCTGCTCGGTATAAGGATCTTTGTCCCAAGCCCAAGAAGCTTGGTCGTTGTTGTTATCGATAACGGTGTATAATTCTGCATCTGCCGCATTGGCAAACTCATCGAAGAAGGGTGGTTCTATGGGCGAGCCGACTACAGCGTTGTTGCTGTTTGTCCACGTCGTAACCTGCGATTGATTATGCGCTCTCACGGCGTAGCGATAGCCCATCAGCGGGCCTTCGGGCAAGACTTCTGCAAAGTGAACATCGGAGATACCGTTGACCACTTGCGTCGTGTCTGTTCCGGTAATGCGGATCAAGTCGTAAGTAAGCGAACCGAGGAAGCCGCCGTGCTCAGTGGCGGTCGGCGCCGTCCACGTTAAGTCGGCGCGGCGAGCGGCATCGACGCTCAGCGTCAGTTTGTCGACAGACTTCGGCGTATCATAGCCGGCATAGGCTGAGAGGCGCGCCTTCGGACTCGCTCCCGCAGCATTCGAGAGCGTAACGACGAAGGTGTTCATCCCCTCGCGAGCTTGCACCGGCACAACTGCGCTACTGCCGGCATTGACTTTGCCCGTCAGCGGCGCATCAGTGTTGACATAAACATGGTAAGTGAGTTCGCCACTAAGCGCACTGCCGCCGTAAGTTTTTGTAGGTGCAGTAAAGGAAAGTTGGCCCGCCGTGGCAGCCGCTGTGAATTGCGCGTGCAAATCTGTGGCCGCGCTCGGCGCATCATCGGCCGCTTTGGGCTTAGGTACGACCATACCGGTCACCGTAACCTCATTGCCGATACTACCCAGCAGGGTGGCTTGTCCGTTGTCGAGACTGACTTTGTATAAATCCGTATGGTGCTCGCCGTTGGTCGAAGCCCAGTAGAACGTATTATCTTTCGGATCGATCTCGCCGCATTGCGAGCGCACTTTTCCGTCAGCATCGGCTAAGGAAACACCCGTCGGGCCGACCAAGGTCTCTTTTCCGTTCGTGCGATCTATGGTGTAGAGGTTGCCGTCTGTAGCCACGCCGTAAGCTTTTCCGTCTTTGTCGATGCCGAGGGCAATATAAATGTGCTCAACGGGGGCAATGCTGGTGCGGGTCAGCGTGAGATAATCGATAACGCCCCATTCGTAGCCCGTGCCGTCCTTACGCAGAAATGCGCCAAAGACTTCGCCGGTCTTCGGATCGGTGGCGGTTTCTTGGGCAATCAGGGAGATGTCGTCCAATTGATGAGGGGGAATGTCCAAGGCCCACGTTTCGATGTCGAAGGCGTAATGATAGACCATAATAATGCCCATATCGGCATAGCTTAGGTCGTAGAAAATGCCGTGCATGCGGCCATCAACGATGGCTGCGCCTCCATTAAAGGAGGCTTTGCTATAGGCGGCCAACTTGGAGAAATGAACTTCGGATGCCGGACTAAAGGCATAGATACCTTTATATTGGTCGGAGACAACGTTTGCCCATAATTCGGTGCCGGCAGCAGCGCCTAAGAGTTGGCGCAATATGGTTTTTTGCAAGGGCCGGGGCGCAGCGCTCATCAGGCGCGGCTTGCTTTCGGCCGGCGAAGGCGCGGGAAGCGTACGGATAGCAGCCGCGGGCCGCCGGAGGCCTTGCGAAACGGCAAAGGGAATACGCAAAACGTTGGTGCGCAAGAGCGGCGAACGCTGCGAAAGCTTTGTCGGCGACTGCGCGAAGATGGGTAAGCTACCGGCAAAAGCCAAGCAACTCACCAGAAAATGGGCAAATCGTAAATGCATAACAAGTGGCAAAAGATTTGATTACTGTAGCGCTGAATTAGGTTAAGGCAAAGCGACACTACACGTAATGGGGACCGAGTAGTAACCACAAGGCAAATCGGGCTAACGCTTTACCGACGCTACAGTATGCCGACATTGCGCGCCGCGAGATTCGGCAAAAATACAAATCTGCCAAGAAAAAAAATACGTCTTTTGTAGTATTTTTTAAGGACGATGGGCATTTTGGTCAAAAAATGCCTTAACTGACGCGGCTCAAATACGCTTGATAGGCCTTGCGGCGGCTTGATTGTCCGCCGTAAGGTAGCTGGAAGAGGGGCTTTCTTAATTTTTAGTTTTTGATTTCGGTGCTTGGTTTTTCGTCGATGCTTTGACCTTGGCAGAAGATGAGCGGTTGGGGGCAACGGCTACGACATATTCGTCGCTTTGGGTGTCGATAAGCAGCGTATGATAATGCTTCGGTTTCCAAAACTTATCGAGCGCTTCGCACCAACGCGGGACGTAGGCGGCCTCATCTAAGGGCGCATCTGAAAGGTTTAGGCCGTAACGCTGCACGCGCTTGAGCCTGGGCATCATCCCCTGAAAGCTATCCAGATCGGCTTTCCAGTCGAACCGAACGATAACGCGCAGTTCTTCTAACAAGACAAGCAGGCCCTCGCTGCGCAAAGTGTCGGGCTTGTCTTTATAGGTGTCCAACATTTCATAATACTCGTCGGCATATTCGCCCTCCGGCTCGCTTCGGGCGGCATAGAAGGCTTCGGGCGACGCCAAACTATCCTTAACGAGCTGCATCACCTCGGCGTCGTCGCCGGCAACGGTCTGCGCCAGTTTGAGCAAGGCGGCCTTGTCTGTGGGCCAATCAACTTTCGTGACCACGGGCTCCGGCTCGGGCTCTTTCTTGGTGATAAAGAGGCCGGCCCACAAGGGTGAACTGAAAAACAAAGCGCCTATTACGCCGATCGCACCGATGAGCCACGATCCTCGCTGAAACATGATAAAGGCCATCCAGCCCGAGCCTCCGGCAAAGAGGAGCAGGAGCAGTGCGCCCAAGAAGGCGCTAAACGCATCTTTTATCTTATCATTTACTTTAAACATTGGGGTAAAGTGTTATTGTTTATCTGCGGTGTGCACGACCATAGACTTTACGTCGCGCCCCGTTATGCGGCGGATGAGGGCATCATCGATGCACTCTTGAGGACTCCAAATATCTTCCATCACGACCTTCTGCCCATCTCGCAGATAGTAGCAGGTGTAATCGTCGAAGTCAAACTCGTCTTTGCCTTTTATATAGAAGGTGGTAGAGAACTCGTAGCGATGGCCGTCGATGCTCGTGACGCTGAAATGGTTGCCGGCTCCTTTGACCTGTAAGCCGCTTTGTTGGCAGAAGGATCGCAATTGTGGATAGGTGAAGAAGATCGTCTTCTCTGAGCCTTCCTTACGCTCCGAAGAGTAGACGAACATATAGGGCTTTTGACCCGTATCGATAAATAGAAAGCCATCACCTTTATCTTTAATGCCAAGCGATGTTTCCAGCGTATCGCGCTCTCGCGGCGTTGCCGACGGCAGGCGCGCTACTTGCTGGAGGTAGTCTTCTGCCCACGCCTGCATGTTTATCGCGTTAACGCCGTTGCCTTGGGCGGCCATAAGCTGATAGTAGCTCATCACTTCGTTGTAAAATTGCTGACACACGACCTGCCGATTAATCTGATTATAGATCTGAAACTGTATATAATAAGGCCGCTTCTCGCCGGGCTTTGCTATGGTCAGGCCACTCACAAAATTGATGCTATCGCTGGTCGGCGTCAAGGCGTAACAAGGGCCTTGAATATACATACGTAGGAAATAGCGGGTATCGCTCTCTACTATCTCTTCGCTCAAAAACTGCTCGAAGAGGTCAATCAAGTGCTTGGCGCGCCATACGTCATCGACCGTCTCTAAGTCTATGTAGAGGGGCTTCAGCCAGAATTCTGAGGAAGAAAAGCTATGCCAAAGGCGGCGCGTCGGCGCATCGAGCGTCCGCAAAGGGCCTTGTTCAAATTCGCGTGATCGACGCAAAACCACAACTTTTTCGAAATTGTCGAAAATGCTGCGTTCTGTCTTCAACATCGGAACGGGATAACTCTTGATATGGCTGGCTACTTGAAATGTATCTTTTGGATTACCCGATAGGGTGAAAGACCAAATTCGCCAATCTTCCATTAAGCCACGCCGCGTTTTATACTTTTGAGAAAGCACAATCTGCCGGTCGGGATACTTCTTTTTGAGATAGGCCATAACCTCATCGCGCGAATTAAAACCGGGAAAACAACCGCTTAACAGGCATATACCTAAAACGGCTACCGCCCACAGGAAGCATTTGCGTAGAATTTTCCTTATCTTCATCATCAAATCAAACCATTATTTTATCTTACTTGCGCAGACCAGCTGCCCAGCTGCACTTGCAAAATTAAGGGATCGGCCGGAAGAAACTATGTTTTGGCGAAGAAAATTAAGATCAAGCGCTTGCTTTTGCGAACGATCTACTCCTGCTACACCCTCACTTTGCAGAAAAGTTTGGATTGTGAAGGACGTCATCGTGGCTTTGACGCCTCAGTACCCGCTATGCCTCTCTGCAATGCGCAAATGTATGGCGCTTTTCTTGTGTTTGTAGTTATTTCGTCTTAGAGCCGGCGGAGCAAGCGCTCGAATATGCCACAAAATAAGCCGCCGGAACGATGTTCGGCGGCTTACTCCCATATTTCTTAATGCGTTTAGAAGACGAGTTTAACTGATTGGTTGCCCACCTTCACCACATAAGCGCCACGCGCTGCGAGGCGAACGCGAAGATTTTTATCTCCGGCTTGGTTGTTGTAGATCAACTGACCGGCAGTCGTATAGATCTGTACGTTCTCACCGTTAGCGTTGTTTACGCATACGTCGTTGCCTTCCAATTGAACAAGTGCCTTTGTGAGGCTAACGTTGCTAAGGCCGTCGAATACACCCACTTCGCGGAGCGTTGAGTAGGGACTTTCTGCGTATCTCTTCTTTACGTTGCGGTCAGAATTAGCTTTGTAAGCCGATACGCGGTGCGTAATCATTGATTGATCTACAAATCCGGGCACAGTAACCTCAGCAGAAGTACCATCAACCCATCTGAGGTAACGGAACGGATCGTTCAAGCTCTCGCCGGCTTGATAGTTTTGCGTGATCTTCAGGTCATCGACGTAGAGGTGCTCATCTGCATAAACAGCGTAGATACCAATGATCGACTTCTTAGAACCCTTCGTAAAGTTGATCGTAAACTCTTTCCAGTCTTTAGTAACTGCTTTAGGGTAGCCTTCCGGATAGATCAACTCAGCCTGCGTGTAGTCGCCCACAGTCTCATCATAGTTGAAGAGCGCGAAAGCTGCTTGCGCGTTTACCGTGACTTCCTTGCCGTCAGCATCCACGCCTGTCGTAGCAGCACCTGCGAGCTTCACTTTTACCGTGAACTTACCGCCATCTTTCGACATATCCAATTCAGGAGAGATAAGGCCTGCGTCGGTATGGTTGTGGTAATATTGCCAGCCATCCAAGCAGATGTAGTCTGTGTAAGGCGCATAGTTTGTACCTTTCCAGCCGCCTTGCTTCAAATCACGAAGATACAATTCGCTGTATGAGTTGTAGCTAGGATCTTCCATTGTCCATCCGGTCAAGTTGCCATCAGCGTCTTTTACGCCGGTAAAGTCTTCCTGCGTCACAACAAATTCGCCGGTCTGCGTAGCCTTGCGGTCGTAGTAAGCAATGTAGTTGTAGCGTTCGGCTGAAGGCACAGCGCTCCAGTTAGCCGTATACTTGCTGCCATTGAAGTTGCTCACAGCTTGCATTTCCGGAGCTACGAGGTCATAGACGTAAGTTTGTGCTGACGGAATTGACTCGTAGCTGCCTTTCGTAGCTGATGCATTGTAGAAATAAGTCTTGCCGGATTCTGCACCGGTTACGTGGAACATATTGGTTGTCACCGGTTTGTTTTCGAAGAGATAAACAGGCGCGTTCGTCTCTTTGTCGATAGAGAAGACATTAACCTTATAGCCGGTTGCACCCTCTACGGCCGTCCAGTTGGCATCAAAGCTCGTGCCTTGATAGTTCGTATACGGACGCATCGTCGGCGTGCCTACGTGTTGCTTAACGGTAAACACTTCAACATCGTCGATATATACAGGTGCACCTACAGATACTATATTGAATATCGTATACTCACCGCCGCCATAGAAATACATCGTGTATTCCTGCCATTGCTCGCTGATTTGCGGAAGCTGTGCGCTGCCCATCATATCCCACGTAGGCGACATATTGTGCGTCTCAGCTGCTTCGACCATCACTACGGGAAGTTCTTCAGCACTCTTAGCGCGGGCCTTGAAGCGTACCCAAGCTATGCCGCCGTTAGCGCTTACGTTAAGCATCGGCGTATTGATGTGCGCCATTTCTTTGGGAGCAGATGCAAGGTAGACAACGCCACCTGCTGAGTAGGCATTTCCTGATCCCCAGCCCGGTGTCTTGAAGTATTCATCCTTTGTGTTAATCCAAGGATACTCGAATTCTTCTTTGAGAATGCTGTTGTCGAGATCGGGGTTCTCGGGGGTGCCCGCCGTCATCTTGGCGAAATCCTCCTTCATAACGACTTGTTCTTCGCCATACTTGTTGGGCGTACTCTTCAAGTGTGCTTGCGGAGCGCCGGCAGCGCCCATACTGAACGAGCCTTTTGTAGAAAGATTCATTTTGATGTTAGGCAGGCCACTTTGTGTCCGTGTCTGTGCTTCCACCTTATTGTTCTGGGCAGAAACGGGGCTTGCAGCTGCTAAGGATAAGGCAGCCAAAAGCGCTAAACGTGTAATGTTTTTACTCATAATGATATGATTAGTGGTAGTTACTTAGTGTCTCTTTCTTTTCCGCTATATCACGCAAGGGGTGTTTTCCATAAAAGTAGCTCAACAGCAGTGGGTTCGAATCGTTTTTGAGATGTTTTCCTATCAAGCACTTTACACTCTCTCTATGATATGCACAAGCGATTTGCACAGTAGATATGGCAAAGATACAGATAAAATCAAATAAACTTACTTCTTTAGCAGAAATATTCCATTACATATAAAAAAAATGGGGGTAAGGCCTGCCGAGCGGGGCCGAAGCGCTTTAAGGCTAGGCCACATACAATAATCCGCACACGGAGGCCGGGCGCTTTCCGAGCCGGTTGCGGACTCGCGCTAAGTTGTCAGCGCGTCAACCAAACATTGCTTCGCGCGGCGCAGAACTCGGCAGGCGTAAAAATCTCATGATGTACTTGCAGTTAGGTCCGCGCAGTAAGGTCGATGCAATTTCAAGGCTATGAAAAAAAATTCCTATAGGGCGAATTTTTGTTCCTAGCCTTGGAATTTTTTTCTCAAGGTATAGATACACGATACTTTAGCCTATTTTTGTTTGCTAAGCTAAGCATAGGCAGGATTTTATCAGTAGGAAATTATACTTCGCCTAAGCCAATCAAACTAATATTCTAATATTTACGCACAAGTTTTTAGCTTTCTCTTCCATATTAACAACCTCATTCATCGCCACGGCTTATTATAATTTATATTAATCGCTCAAACTCCCTGTCTTGCGCATTTTCCTCCGTCGGCCTCCTAATAAGTAAGTAAAAGTACCGCGTAGCAACGGTATGATAAAATATTAAAGCAGAAACAGATGGCAACTTTTTCATCCTTCCGGCACGTGAAAATATTTAGACACAATAGATAAAAGATGCAGACAAAAGTGGAATTTTAAAAATAAAAATATAATTTTGCAGCAGAAAATTTTAGGAATAGCCGGACATAGCGTCTAATATTCTTATAAATAAGCTGTCCGAATATGATGCGTACCATAATAGATGGCTTATGATAATTGTAATTAAAATTTAGCTCAAAGATGAGAAAAAACAAATCGTACGATTTGCAGCAAACTAACCCTGCTGCAGGTCATCGTTATTCTGCCCCGCAATGCCATGTATTGCAGCTTGGCGGAAACTCGCTCTTAACCGGATCTCCTTTCAAAGGCAATGCGGGAACTACGCAAGATAGTAGCGGCGAATGGGAGGAGGAAGAGGACGACAACTAAGAATGAAACAACACGAACAACTCTATTTAAGGTAGCAATATGAATAAAGTGATAGGAAAATTATTATTCGCAACCATTGCAGCGGTAAGTTTTTCTGCCTGCTCGTCGGATCTGACCGAAGAACACAAGCAAGACAATACACAGGGCCAAGCCAAAGGCTACATCGCCTTTGTAGCTGACCAATCGAACATACCGGAGGTGGCGAACAATGCGCCCGAGACGCGCACCGGCGGCGAATACTCCTCTAATCCTTCTATCTTCAAAGGAATGATCTACTATTGGAACAAAGGGGATCATATGTGGATCGATAAAAAGAATGATGGCACTTACGAAAAGAGCGATAGCAGCAGCATTGGCAATAGCCCGAAGTTGGCCGATGCCACGTTCTTCTTCAAAGGCGACTTTAATGAGGCTTCATATAAGATGCGCTACACGGGTAACAACAGCACCTCGGCCGACGAAGTGACCTTTGCCGAAGAGCAGATTCAAGATGCCCCCGGAGATGCCGGTCGCTTAGGCGAATATGGCGACTGCGGCGTGGCTGACGCTACGAAGGGCACGGATGTAAAATACAAGTTTACGCTCAAACACAAAGCGGCTTACTTGGTCTTGACGCCGTATTCCGACTACGCTTTCTCCTCTACCGTAGGCATTGCTTCCGTATATGTTACGGCCGATCAGCCGATCAGCGGCAAGTTTGCCTTCACCGACAGCGGCGTAGGTGCACCGAAAGCGGGCGCTAAAAATACGATTGCCTGGTTCTACCAAGAGCCTTTGGCCGGCCGCGAGTATATCTCTACGATGTCTACGATGAACCGCACCAACTTCTTACCGATTCCTCAAATAGCTAACGCTAAGCAAAACGGCATCATCATCGTATTGCCGCCGGGCACGTACAACGAACTGACAATCGAATATGGATTGATCGACTATGCTACGGGTGGCTACGGCTATTACAAGCAGACGTTTAAGAACAATAAAGAATTGAAGGCCGGCGAAAACCGCGTCTTGGAGTGCAACATTAAGCTCAATGAAGAGTACGACCCGAACCAATATTACGCTTGGGATGCCGACATTGATGCTTACTATTGGAAGGGCAAAAGTGCATATATGGCTTCGCGCATATTCGCTCCGATGATAAGTTCCGGCTATGCCACAACCGCAGCAGACCCAAGATTTCAAAACGAAACACCGGGCGGATCTACGACAAGCGTAGCAGACAATGCGGCTACTCGCAGTGCGGCAGCGGCCATGAACATCAACGAGGCGCTCTGGCTAGTCAATAAAGGCGCAGCGAAATGGGACGAATGGAAGATGTTCGTAATGAACAAGCACTTGTACAACGGCGGTATTTGGATCAAGACGCTACAGCAGATTGCCGGCGAAACGGGCAAATCGCTCAACGATCTGAAGGAGGCTTACAACGGACTCGACTATCGCACAAAAGTGATACCTTCATCGATCAGCCGAAAGAATTTTGACGAGACGGCGTCCAACTATGTTCGTCCGGCTAAAGCCGTAAGAGGTCAGTATATGTTCCTCCCCGCCGTGGGTTACTTCGGTCGTCCGAAGGCACAACCGAACTTCAGAATTCTTTTATTCTGCGGCGATCAAGGTTTCTACTGGACATCAAGTGCCGGAACCGTGCATAAGAATGGTGGTATGGCATTTTGTTTTGAGCGCACGGATTTAAACCCGGCGGCGTCCGATGACGAGTTGCGCTACGATTATGCTGAGCCAAGCTATTCGGTATCTGTGACCAACTTTGATAAATTCTCCGGTGCGCCTTATCTGGTAAACTTAAACAATACGGGCAAATTCCGCATCAAGTAAAGCCCATTGCGCATACAAGGATCATGGGGGCACAAAGCGGCCTCTTGCCCAACAAATACAAAACAACCTTCCCGATGCATAGAGCGCCGGGAAGGTTGTTTGTATCTATGAAGTGCTTGTGCGGGCGTGCTTAGTCGGCAAAAGTAAGTAGGTAAGACTTCAAGCTACACATATATATATATATATGCGTAAGCCGCCCAATCATTTGCCGCGTAAGCGACAAAGAAGGTAGACAAACCACAGGCGGGGAAGTAGGCGTAGGCGTTCAAGGAAACTGTCGGTTTCGTTGACGACTTTGATGTTATCATAAAGGCCTTTCGAGCGTTGACGGTTAGAGATGCCGCTTGTATCAAAGAGCGCAATGGGGAAGTCGACGTATGCAAACTTCTTACCTTGAAGGCCCAATAGTTTGAAAAACTTAAAGTCGGCTGAAAAGGGATGATTAATATCAAAAGGCGTTGCGCGCAAACATGCGATGCGGGCAAGCGAACTTTGATGGCAAAAACACATACGATGAGCGTTCTTAAAGGGATGTGCACGCGACAAAACGGGCGCGCCATCGGCAGCAGCTTTTAAGACGTCGCCATAAATCACATCCGCCGTGCGGGGCGTAGAGAATATGCGCTGCAAGACGTCAGTAGCGGCAAAGCAATCGCCGGCATTCATGAAGATCACCCATTCTCCCGTTGCGCGAGCCGCGCCCTTGTTCATCGCATCATAAATGCCTTTATCCGGCTCCGACCACCACTGCAAAGGGGCTTGCAGAGAAGAAAGATAAGCCGGCGTACCATCAGTGGAGGCGCCGTCAATGATGATATACTCAAGCGGTGCATAGGTTTGCTGCAAGACATTCTCGACGGTATGGCGCAGCAAAGGCAGAGCATTGCGGCAAACGGTGATCACCGTAACTTTAGGAAGGCGATTCATAGGCGAAATTTGCGCTGATCCTTATACTCGCGATAGGGTTGGTTATAGTCTAAATAGTAAAAATTGTGCTGGCGCTGATGGTTGGCAGCAGGTATCTGCATATAATTGCCGTATTTCTGCGTCAAGTAGCGGTCGTATTGCGCTACGCCTTTTAATTCGTATCCTTCAAAACTAACAGGCGTAGGCTCTCCAAGTAGCGCTTTAGAAAAAACGCCTTTCAAGCCATCATCATAATCGGCCACGAGTTGGGCATCATCATACGTATATTTCAACATCAATCGCCGAAGCGTCTGCTGCACGCCTGCATGACTAAAGCATTTACGACACAAAAGCGGTAACCAACTGCTCGGGCCGCGGCCGTGCTTGTAGGGATCGCGATGAAGAAAATAGACAATGCGTTTGTAAAACTCGAAACGCGCGAAATGCAAGCGGCGGCGCCAAACGCTTTGCGGCACGCCATCAATGGGGAACACATCTATATATATACCGCTCAGGTAAGCATAATGCGCACGTTCGATTAAGGTGGTACTGCTATCGATTATTTTTCCAAAGCTACCCGGATACTTCTCGTTGGTCTCGGCCGACATCGCTTCGTAAGGCGCCGGCAGCCATTCTTTAGCGTGCGCCATCAAAGTATCATAATCCACACGCGGCATACAAATATCCACATCGTCGTCCCAAGGAATAAAACCTTTGTGGCGTACAGCCCCAAGCAACGTCCCTGCCCAAAGATAATAACGCAAACCGTGCTCGCGACACACTTTATCTACAGCCAGGAGAATCTCCAAGATGCGCAATTGCAAGGGACGTATTTCGTAAGCGGGCATAGTCGTCGATAAATTATAAGTGCCGTTTAAGCCTTTTGCTGATCGCTTTTCCGATCTGCGTCATAAGCGTGCTTCGGATAATCTATGGTATAATGCAAGCCGCGCGATTCTTTGCGCTCGATGGCTTGCCGCGTAATGAGATAGCCTACGTTGATCATATTTCTCAATTGGCAGATGTCGGGCGTAGCCTTCACGCGCTTAAACAACTCTTCGGTCTCTTCGTATAGCAGATCCAAGCGCGTCCAAGCCCGCTTCAAGCGCAAATCGCTGCGAACAATACCGACATAATTAGACATTACCTGCCCCACTTCGCGCACATCTTGCGCAATCAATACCTGCTCTTCGTTACTCATCGTTCCCTCATCGTTCCATTCAGGCACGCTTTCATTGAATGTATATTCGTCTACGTGGGCTACTGAGTGTTCCGCCGCCTTTTCCGCATAGACTACGGCTTCAATCAGCGAGTTGCTGGCCAACCTATTGCCGCCGTGCAGGCCCGTGCAAGCACATTCACCGATGGCATACAAACGATTGATCGAAGAGCGCGCATCCAAGTCGACCTTGATACCGCCGCAAAGGTAGTGTGCACAAGGCGCAACGGGAATATACTCCTTGGTAATGTCTATGCCGATCGACAAACATTTGGCATAGATATTTGGAAAATGATGTTTTGTCTCTTCCGGATCTTTATGCGTCACGTCTAAACATACGTGGTCTATGCCGCGATTCTTCATCTCCCGATCAATCGCACGGGCTACGATGTCGCGCGGCGCAAGACTCAAGCGCTCATCATATTTCTGCATAAACTCCTCACCGTTGGGCAAGCGCAGGATGCCGCCGTAGCCGCGCATAGCCTCCGTTATCAAGAAAGCAGGATGCGTTTCTTTCGGATGATAGAGCGCCGTCGGGTGAAACTGCACAAACTCCATATCCTTTACCGTCGCCTTAGCGCGATAAGCCATCGCAATACCATCGCCCGTGGCAATATTCGGGTTGGTGGTAGAAGCATAAACCGCACCTACTCCGCCGGTGGCAATGACCGTGACGCGCGAAAGCAGCGTATCTATTCGCTTTGTTTCCGGATTGTAAACATAGGCCCCGTAACATTCAATGTTAGGCGTTCTTCTCGTCACATCAACGCCCAAATGATGTTGCGTGATGATCTCTACAGCAAAATGGTGATCCATTACCGTAATGTTAGGCGAACGGCGAACGGCCTCAATCAAGCCTCGTTGTATCTCATAGCCCGTATCATCGGCGTGGTGTAAGATTCTAAATTCAGAATGTCCGCCTTCCCGGTGCAAATCAAATTCGCCATCGGCTTTTTTATCAAAGTGTACGCCCCAACTAACCAATCTGCAAATGCCCTCGGGCGCACGTTCAATCACCTGCTGCACGGCTTTCGGATCACTGATATAGTCGCCGGCCACCATCGTATCGTGAATATGCTTCTCAAAGTTGTCCACAATGCGATTCGTCACGGAAGCTACGCCGCCTTGCGCTTTCGAAGTGTTGGCTTCTTCAATACTTGTTTTACAGACAAGCCCTACTGTTCCTTTTCCTGAAGCAGCCACTTGCAATGCATAACTCATTCCGGCCACGCCGGAACCTATTACCAAGAAATCGAATTTGCGAATCATTATGCTTACTTTTAACCGATTCGGGCCTACATCTATTTAGCCCGGCCTAAGTTTTTGACAATGTGCAAGCAAAAGTAGTACTTGCCGCCCGCACCACAAAGGAAAGCGCAGAAAATCATCAGTTCTTACTATCTACCAATGCCTTTTACCTTTTCCGAATCAAGGTTAAGCCGTCACGAAGGGGTAAGATGACGGTTTCTACACGCTCATCGTGCGCCACGCAACGATTAAATTCGCGTATGCCCTTTGTTTGCGGATCATCATCATAGGCCGGATCGATCACGTGTCCGTCCCAGAGCGTATTATCTGCCAGCAAAAGGCCGCCCGAGCGCAAACGCGGCAATACGAGATCGTAATACGTGCAATAGTCGCGCTTATTGGCATCGATAAAGGCCATATCATAGACCTCATTTTCTTTGGGTAGCAAGTCTAAGACGTCGCCAATGATCAATTCGATGCGCGGCGGATAAGGCGCACCTTCCAGCCACGGCCGCGTGAAGTCTTCTTGCTCATCATTGATCTCGTAAGTGCGTATGAGTCCGTCGGCTTCCATTCCCGCCGCAATGCTTAAGGCGCTATAGCCGGTATATGTACCGATTTCCAGCACCTTCTTGGGGCGCAAGAGCTTGGTCAGCAAGCGCAGCAGCGTCCCCTGCCAATGTCCGGAAGCCATACGCGGGCGCAACAACTTCGTCTGCGTGGCGCGATAGAGGCGGTGCAGGTAATCGTCTTCCGGCGTAATCATTTCTGTAATGTAGGCTTCCAGCAAAGGGTCGCAGCCGTCTGCACCCTCAAACGTATTGCCGCGTTTTTCCGGCAAACCTATTTCTTCATACTTCATACGAAATCTCTTCAAAAGCAAATTTCAGCACAGCAAAGTTCGCTTATTTCCCGACGAAATAAAAGTTACGACTCAAAAAATCCCTATTTCAACTATCAAATGATAAGTTTTAACCTAAACGCGTTTGTTAGGGTAAAACAGATATTAAACCTCCATCAAGCAAATAAATTCTTTTATTATCTTCCATTTATACTATAAAAGTCTTATCTTTGCAACCAATTCACTCAATTAAGTCCTTTTATCATGAAAAATCGTTTCTGATTCAGCATCTGCCATTCGGCCGATTTTACCATCGATTGAGGTGCGCTGACGGACAACGATTTTTTCAGTCTCATCCGTCAGCCGATTGCTGCGGAGCGACTTAGGCAATGGCAGCATCACAGATAAAATGCAGAAATCAGAAAAAACAAAAGCTGTTTGCCTACACGCAAGGACAAAATCTTTAAGCAATTCAAACGCAAACCATCAAAGTTATGGAAGATATTGCACAGCAAACAAACGAAACTCAACAAGCTATGATAGAAGTAAAGGCTGAAAAAGGCGTAGCACACATTACCAACCAACAAAGCGCGGCTGAATGGATACATATATATAATATGTCAGGACAATGTGTATATAAAGTGACGCTCAGTGCGCAATCTGAAATAACCATTCCCCTTGCTCAAGGTCGTTATGTCTTAAAGATGTCGACATCCGACGTTGAAATCAGCATCGAATGAGGCGCTAATGATGCATCAATGCGCCTTTTCCGTAAGCGCCCGCTTTTCTTCCGCTTTTTAAGACGGAAAAGGCTCTCTACACCAAGTTATTTTCGGTTTTACAGGTCTGAAAACAATCTACTTCAGCAACTATTTTCCCCCTTTTGCGCCGTTTCTGCGCCCTTTTCTTGCCGTCAAAATAAAGTTTGAGCGGATTTCAAACCTTATGGCTACGATTTTCTTCGTATCTTCGCTACGATTATGCAAGAAGATACCTTCGACATACGCTCCCGACAAGTTTCACCCACGCCGCAAGAGCGTGATTTTGAAAACGCTTTGCGGCCGTTGCGCTTCGACGATTTTAGCGGACAGCAGAAAGTGGTCGATAATTTGCGCGTCTTCGTAGAAGCAGCCAAATATCGCGGCGAACCGCTCGACCATACTTTGCTCCACGGCCCGCCGGGCTTGGGTAAGACGACCTTGGCCAATATTATTGCCAACGAGTTGGGCGTAGGTTTCAAACTGACTTCAGGTCCTGTGCTCGATAAGCCGGGCGATTTGGCCGGACTCTTAACAAGTCTTGAGCCTCACGACGTCTTGTTCATCGATGAGATACATCGGCTTCAGCCCGTCGTAGAAGAATATCTCTATTCGGCTATGGAAGATTACCGCATCGATATTATGATCGACCGCGGTCCGGCTGCTCGCTCCATTCAGCTTGATTTGAATCCGTTTACATTGATTGGTGCGACAACGCGTAGCGGATTGCTGACCGCTCCTTTGCGGGCGCGCTTCGGCATCAACTTGCATTTAGAGTATTACGATGCACTGACCATCGGCAGCATTCTTATGCGCAGTGCCGGCATCTTGGGTGTGCCGCTCAAAGATGAGGCACGCAAGGAAATAGCCGGCCGCAGTCGCGGAACGCCGCGTATTGCCAATGCACTTTTACGCCGTGTACGCGACTTTGCACAAGTAAAGGGCACGGGAACGATTGATCCGGAAATCGCAAACTTTGCTTTGGAAGCACTCAACATCGACCGTTACGGCCTCGACGATACGGATAATAAGATCCTGCTGACGATTATCGACAAATTCAAAGGCGGACCTGTCGGCATAGGTACGATTGCCACGGCCATCGGTGAAGATCCGGGTACACTTGAAGAGGTTTACGAACCCTTCTTGATCAAAGAGGGCTTCATTCGCCGCACGCCGCGCGGACGTGAGGTCACTGAATTGGCTTTCAAGCATCTTAACCGTCCGCTGCCTCGCACGCAGCCGGAGCAACCCTCGCTTTTCTGAACGCAGCCGTCGGGAAAGGAAAATCGTTAATAGTATCATAGCAGAATCAACCGTGCTGCCACGTTGTGTAGCAACCAAACTATTAAAGCTGATGATTTCTTACAATACCGTCAACGTAAACATGCCGCCCATCAAGCGCCGCAACAATACGGCTTGGGTGCGCCGCGTAGCCGCCACTTACGGAAAAGAGGTCGGCGAGATCGCATATATTTTTTGCGACGATGAGAAAATATTAGAGGTCAACCAACAATATTTGAACCACGACTATTATACGGACATCATAACCTTTGATTATACGGAGGGAAACGTCTTGGGCGGCGACCTTTTCATCAGTTTGGACACCGTCCGAACCAATGCTGAGCAGCGTAACATCTCGTATAGGGAAGAACTTGATCGGGTTATCATCCACGGCATCTTGCACCTTTGCGGCATCAACGACAAAGGCCCGGGCGAGCGCCAACTGATGGAAGCAGCGGAGAACAAAGCGCTCAACCTTCGCGATAAGGCTTAAAGCCGACTCAACTCGCTTTTTTTTAACGGACTACTATGCTTTCGATCCCTCCAGCAAGGATTAACGGCACGATAAGCATAAACCTCGGTCAACACATCTTACCGGCGTTTATGCTTTTCTGTATTTGAAAAAATAGTAAGGCCTATGATGAGGCTTACAGCTTTTCTTTTTCTTCCGAGTCATTATTTTTTGTGCGCTTTCCGGCCATCAAAAGGCCGAATATTTGACCGACGCGGTTTTTCATCACGATAACAAACCTTTATTGTCGTGAGATGAAGCTCTTTTTCTCACGAGCGCAAACCTTTTTCATCGTGAGGTAAAACAAAATAGTGGCTATTTGAGTGGCCGAAAAACGGATAGATCGTTGTCAGAAATCTGTGGATAAGTAGGTGGAAAACCCGTTGAAAAGACTTGTATAAAGGTTGGAAAAGCTACGGTTTCGGATGGTCTCAATGTGATTTCAGTTTTCCACAAATTAAAGCCGTTTTGCAGCACTTATCCATAGGATTTTGAGTGGTTTTTAACCGTACTTTTAACTTTTATTTTTCAACACTGAAAGTTATCCACGGCTTGTGAATAAACCGGCAATCAATCTTCCGGAAATGCTTTTAAGAAAGGGATTCTTCAAAGGTTTTAATCTGTGGATAATAACGTGGATAAGTGAAATAAAAATGTGGACAACGAAATAAGCAAATCCCAACGGAAAAATTTGTAAACAGTTTCCACAGTCTATCATGTACATCATAGTTTTATCTCTTTCTTTTTAAAAGAAAAAATAGAGAACATATATTGTTATATATGCGGGAAGAAATAACGGTGGATAAGTCAATGCTTGTTGCGCGGAAAGTGGTCAAGGATCTGCTGCCGGATAAAGCGACGATCAATGTTGGTGTAGACCTGCGTCGTGGAGAGATCCGTATGGCCAAGCATCATCTGAATGGCTCTGAGGTTAGCGCCGCCTTCGAGCAAATGGGTGGCAAAGGTGTGGCGAAGCGTGTGCGGACTAATGTTTTTCGTGATGCCGGCTTCGGCTGCGTATATCTTTAAGTTGTAGAAGACGGTAATGCGCGATAAATGCTTGCCGCGGCGGGCACTTACAAAGACGTAATCTTCCTCGCCTTTTTTTATATTAATTTCGTGGCGGATAAGTAGCCAGTTTTTCAATTCTTTGACTGCTCGGGGCGATATGGGCACAATGCGTTGCTTGTTGCCCTTACCCGTAATGCGGATAAAACCTTCGTCAAGATAGAGGTCGGAAAGCAGCAGAAAGCACAATTCGGATACGCGCAAGCCGCAACTGTAGAGTATTTCGATGATGGCGTGGTCGCGAGCGCCTTCCGTAGTGCTCTGATCAATGACTGCCAGCAGGGCATCAACCTCTTCGAGTGTAAGAACTGTAGGTAAGTGAGTGCCTATCTTAGGCGATTCGAGGAGTTGGGTAGGATCTGTTTCCAAATATCCTTCGAGTAAGAGAAAATGATAGAAAGAGCGCACGCCGGATAGGATGCGATTGATGGAACGCGCCGTGATGCCTACGTCGGAAAGGGCTTTCGTGAAGCGATGGAGGTCGTCGAGCTTTACATTTAAGATATCTATGTCTTCTTGTTGCAAGAAATCGATTAGTTTTTCCACGTCGTGCATATAAGCTTCGCGCGTATTGTCGGACAAACCTTGCTCGAGCAGGATGTAGGTCTTGTATTTGTCGGTCAATTTCATCAATTGTGCTTCTATTTATATGCAAAGATAGTGTAAACTTAAGGCAATGGGGAGCGTTTGTGGGTAGAGCTTTTATTGATTTGATATATAGTATATTTATTGTCGATGCTATGGGTTGTCGATAAAAGGGGCACAAACGATTGCTACGGCCTTAAAATTATGAAGCTTGATGGAGAAAATCAGAGATAGTTTTGTATTTTTGCGCTTATTACCATCAATCTTAATAATATGAAACTAATCTACGCTAAATGCATGGCCTTTATGGCATTGTTTTGCATGAGTTTGAATCTTGCGGCACAAAGTAAAGTGACGCTTAGTTTTGAATCGGAAGTACTCAATTCCAATGTTCACGTTTATACGACGCTTGGCTCAGATCCTGAAAAGGAAGTGATGCCGGAAGAGGACACTGGATCTTATATCATTGATTCGGGCTGCAAATTGAGAGTGAGCGTTGTTCCGGAACAAAACTACGTGGTCTACGTATGGAAATCGAAACTTGGCGATGCAAGTATGGAGGAAATCAACGAGTCTTATAGCGCGACAGAACAAACTTTCAATAATGTGACGAAGAACTTGGCGCTCGTCGTAGACGTTGTAAGGCTCGTGCCCGTGACCTTTATAGTGCCGGAAGAAGGCACTAATGGACCGGAAGTCAACGTGGAAGAACAGGGAGATTTTGGTCGTGTGATTAAAGCTGAGAGCGATGGTAAGACGTATTTGTTGCCCGAGAATCGCGGCGCTTACTTCGATCCTTGCATTAAAGATGGTTACAACATTTTGGCTTGGAGTTTTGGCGAAGGTGCTTATTTTCCGGCGCGCCCGGACCAATTCTATAAAAATAATGTGCCTGAAGATTTCTTCTTAACCGTACTTTTCTATAAAGATGGCGAAACGCGCACCGTGACGTATGAACAACCGAAGACGGCTGTCTTGACTTGCAAGAACAGAAACTTGGACGACAGTCCGGAATTGGCTTCCGGAGAGACTTGTACACCGGGTGATCACATTCTCTTTGAGGTAGCTCCGGAAGGTAATCCGGACGGTAAAGTAGAATTGCACCATTGGTTGGTAAACGGCGAGGAATATCGCTTGTCGGATGGTGACTTTTATGTAGATAATTCGCTGACTTTGATGGCCATTAATAACTTGGACGTGAAAGTAGTGCCGATGGAAGAATATACAGATGCGATTCAAAGAGTGGCAACGCCTGTTGAAACAACTATTGAAACGGATGCTACTGCCGGAAAAATCAATGTGACGACGACGGCAAAGAACGTTTTTGTATATAATGTAGCAGGCAAGTTGCTCGCCATGCAAGCCGTAAAGGATCAAAAGGCGGAGGTGAGCGTGCCGGCTTCGATGCGCGGCGAAACGCTGATTGTGCGCACGGCTGAAAAATCGTTTAATGTAGTCTTCAAATAAGTCGGACGATGGAGCAAATAAAAAAAGTATGTCGTCGGCATCGATCTTGGTTGCTGCTATTCTTATGCTTTGTGGCTTGCCAATCAGTTGTTCGGGCACAAGGTTATTATGACGCTGCACAAAGACCTGATGGAGAAGGGACAAAAGAGCATCCTTATGAGCTCTTTTCTACGGAGCATTTTCTTTGGATTGCGCAGCAGGTTAATTCGGGCAACGACTTGCGCGATGAATATTTTGCTGTAACGCAAGACATTGACTTCAGCGATACCAGAAATTGGGACGACGGCCACGGCTGGAGAGCCATTGGCGGGTTGTTTATGAAAAATGGAATAGCTAAAAAGTTGGCCTTCCGCGGTCATTTAGAGGGAAACAATCACGTTTTCTATAAATTGTATGGCAGCAGGCCGGATGCAGATTACCAAGGGCTTTTCGGTTATGTGGACAATGCGACGATTAAGAATCTGCATCTCCGCTTTTTCGAGGTGAAAGGTAGTGAGAACGTGGGCGCTTTATCAGGCTACACCTTTGAAAGCAATATCGAAAACGTACGACTTGAAACGGCCGTCGTCAAGGCTTCGCACTTCTTTGTCGGTGGCGCGATCGGCTATATGAATGGCGGGTACGTAAAAGATTGTAGCTTGAAGGGAGCAGTTGAAGGCGTTGATTATGTCGGCGGCTTGCTGGGCTGGTGCCTCGATGGCTTAGTTACCGGTTGCCGTGTTTGTGCTGATGTGAAGAACATTGTAAATCCTGACAACGGAGAAATGGGTCGTATGGCCGGCGGTTTGGTAGCTTATCTTAACAAAGGTCGTATTGAGTACTCCGGTTTTTGGGGCAACGTCGAAGGCGGAAACCAGATAGGTGGCTTGGTTGGCGATGCTACACACAGCAAAATCAGTGATAGCTTTGTATCTTATATAGATAGTCCGGATATCGACGGACAAAAGACGATAAAAGGGCAAACTTATGTCGGCGGCTTGGTAGGTAAGAATGAAGATACGCCGGTTTCAGACTGCTTTAGCCATATTTCGGTGGAGGGTAGCGCTTCCGTGGGCGGCTTAATCGGATCTTCGGATTATACGGATACACGCGTCGTCCGCTCTTATGCGGCTTGCGCGGTAAAAGCTGAACAGAAGGATTTGGCCGGCGGGTTCATCGGCACGAAATCGTATAGCGGGAGTGTGGATTCTTGTTATTACGATAAAGAATTAGCGCCCGAATTGTCGGCAGTAGGCGGCTACTCGCACGAAAGCGTTAACTGCGAAGGTAAGACGACGGCCGAAATGAAGCAAGCCGCGACTTACGCGGGCTGGAATTTTGCTTCTTATTGGCTGATTGACGCTAAAATCAACGATGGTTACCCTTATCCGAACTTCTTTATCGACACGCATATCCAAGAAGCGCCGACCGTGGCGCAGCAGATGGAGATTCAGGCGAAGATAAACGGAACACTATGCGAGGTTTCTGCGAATCAACCGTTGTCGTCCGTGAGTATTTATTCGACTGACGGTCGTTTGAAGTTGCACAAGACGGACCTTAACGCCTGCTCGTTAACTTTCCGCTACCCATTTAAACGCAATAAGATTTTTCTGCTGGTTTTCCGATTCAAGAATAACCGGACGGAGACTTTAAAGTTGACGATCAAGTAAAAAATAATTCCGCCGCTCTGTCTGTTTGAGCAGATTTAGGAGCGGCGGATAGCATCATAAATGGTATTATAAAGCACGAAAGGCGCAGATTTCGGCCCTTTCGTTGCCATTATCTTTAAGAAATCATTCGTTATGGAGAACAACATCATCTCAAAACGTGTGGAAATCGTGCGGCAGAAAATGCGCGAACTTGGTGCGGCCGCCCTTGTCGTTCCTACGAGCGATCCACACGACAGTGAATACATCGCAGAGCGCTGGAAATGCCGCGAATGGCTCACAGGATTTACCGGATCGGCCGGTTTGGCGGTCCTGACGCTCACCGATGGCGCGCTATGGACCGATTCGCGCTACTTCCTGCAAGCGGAGCACGAACTTGCCGGTACGCCTTTCCAACTGATGCGCGATGGAGAAGCCGAAACGCCGACGCCTTGCGAATGGTTGTCCCGTTTACCCGAAGGAAGTAAAGTTTGCTACGTAGAAGAAATGATGCCCGAAAGCCTTCATAAGGCGATTTTCGCCACCGAAGGCCTGATAGATTTTGGTTTGAGCGAAGATTGTTTTGATGAAGTGTGGACGGAGCGCCCCGCGATGCCCGCCGCGCCCATCGAAGCCCAACCGCTGAAGCTGGCAGGCGAATCTGCGATCGAGAAAATCGAGCGGATACACAGCAGTATGCAAAATAAAATGGGCGTATACGATTATCTTTTCCTTTCCGACTTATCTGAAATCGCTTGGACGCTCAATTTGCGCGGCGCAGACATTGCCTACAATCCCGTGTTCTACGCTTATTTACTGCTGTCGCGGACGGGGCGTTCGACGCTCTTCGTGGCGGCCGACTCCCTATCCACAAAAGCGCGGAAAAACTTGGAAGAAGCCAACATCGACGTAGCTCCTTACGATAAATGGGGAGATTTTTTGGCGGAGATAGCGGAAGCAAATATCGTTTTCTTTTCCGGCGTCAACTGCAAAGTGATGCGTGCGGCCAAGGAGACGCTCACCCATTATACCATCGTAGATTCGCCCGTTGCAATGATGCGTGCGCTCAAGAATCAAGCCGAGCGTAAAGGCTTCCGTGCGGCGATGGAGCGCGATGGCGTGGCTTTGGTTCGCTTCCTGCGTTGGTTGGAAACAGCCGTGCCGAAAGGCGGCGAAACGGAGTGGACCATCGGCGAAAAATTAGCCGAGTTCCGCGCCGAAGGAGAAAAATTTCGCGGCTTAAGTTTTGCTACCATTGCCGGATATGGCCCTAACGGCGCCATTGTTCATTACGAAGCCGAAAAAGAGACCGCTTCCCCGATTCAGCCTAAAGGACTTTTGCTGCTTGATTCCGGTGCGCAATACCAAGACGGCACAACCGACATCACACGCACCATTGCCCTCGGCCCGCTCACGCAAGAAGAGCGCCGCGTGTACACATTAGTTTTAAAAGGACACATAGGGCTGAGCGATATGCACTTTCCTGAAGGCATCACGGGCCTACAGCTCGACACCGCAGCCCGAATGGCGATGTGGAAAGAAGGCTACGATTTCGGCCACGGCACAGGCCACGGCGTCGGCAGTTTCCTCAACGTCCACGAAGGCCCGATGCAAATTCGCAAGAACAAGCGTGCCGATACCCTCATTGGCTTTCAAGAAGGCATGACCATCACCGATGAGCCGGGAATCTACATAGCCGGCAGTTTTGGCGTAAGAATTGAAAACGTCTTACTCGCCGTTAAGGCTCGCAAAAATGCTTTTGGGAAGTTCCTCAAGTTCGAACCCCTCACGCTATGTCCGATTGATACCCGCCCAATCGACCTCACGATGCTCAATAAATCAGAGATCAATTGGCTCAACGCTTATCATGAAGAGGTCAGAAACCGATTACTTCCCCTTCTCGATAAAGAGGAAGATCGCCGATGGCTTATCGAGCACACGAAAAAGCTCGTCAAATAAACCACCGCATAAGGATCATACACAAAGCGTGGCCGCAAAAAGAGATGATGTCCTCTTTGCGGCCACGCTGTTATTATATTGTGTCCGACGCTTTACCTCCCCCTCCTTGCGAAAGTCGAGCGGAAGCGTTGCGCCTTTTAATTCTTCAGCTTTTCGGGGCCCTCTTTTGCAAACAAGTTGCCCACAATATTCATTTCCATAAAGCTCGTACTCTGTTCCTTTCGCTGACTACCGAGATAGCAAATACGATCTTGCTCGTGGATCATTCTATCCGTAAGCAGCTTGCGCAATGCAGCCAGCAAAAACTCGTGGCCGTAGCTCTTCATCGGCATATAAATGGCGTAGACGCCGTAGCAGACCGCCAAGTGTCTTACGGTATTGGCTTTGTAAGCAATGGCGAGCACGTGCGTCGTCGGGCGGAAACTCGAAACCAAGCGCGCCGTGCGCCCCGTATAACTATCCATAATAATAGCCCGCAAATTCATCTTGTGCGTTGCCGATACAGCCTCCTTCGCAAAAAATTCCGTCGCGTCAGGGTTCTTTGAGAGCGGAATCTCCACCTCGCTGAGCGAAAACTTCTCCATATCGCGTTCCGCCTGTCGCGCAATGGTAGCCATAGCGCGCAGCGCTTCCACCGGATATTCGCCATAAGCCGTCTCCCCGCTCAGCATCACCGCGTCAGCGTGGCTGTATACAGCATTAGCGATGTCGGTCACTTCCGTACGAGTTGGTCTCGGATTATGAATCATACTTTGCAGCATCTGCGTGGCCACGATGACCGGCTTATGAAAGTTAATGGCGCGCTGAATGATGTGGCGCTGAATGCCCGGTATGCGCTCCTGCGCCACTTCGATGCCCAGGTCGCCGCGCGCCACCATCACCCCATCGGCCGCATGAAGTATTTCGTCGATATTGTCAACGCCCTCTTCGTTTTCTATTTTGGCAATGATGTGTATGTCGCTGTCCGCCTCGTCCAGCATCCGGCGCACCTCTAAAATGTCCGCCTTCGAGCGCACGAAAGAGTGAGCGATAAAGTCTACGTCATAATCAATGGCAAAGCGAATGTTGCTTTTATCCCTTTCCGTCAAGGCCGGCAGATTGATCCTGCTACTCGGCACGTTCACGCTCTTGCGCGCACCGAGCGTAGCGTTGTTTTCGATCGTGCAAAGCAGCTTTCCGTCTTTCCGATCATCGACCGTCAGTCCCAGATCACCATCATCGATCAAGATATGCGCCCCGACCGGCACGTCTTTGACAAAGTCCGGATAAGATACGGCAATACATTCGCGCGTCGTCTCCAGTGTAGGATCGCCTACGATGCAGACTTTATCGCCTTCCGCAAAAGAAATGGGCGCCTTGCAAGCGGTAGTTCGTACCTCAGGTCCTTTCGTATCGACCAAAATGGCAATATGACTCGACACTTGGCGCACATTATCGATCACGCGCTTCATACCTTCCGGCCCTTGGTGCGCCGTATTGAGCCGCACGACGTTCATGCCCTCATCATACAATTGCTGAATCATCCCGACGTCGCAGCGCGCATCGGAGATCGTCGCAACGATCTTTGTCTTTTTATACATAACTTACGTTTTAATTATTCTGATTGAGTAGTGATCGTCTGCTTCAAGCCGAGCAATGCCTCGATGCCAAGGCGGTAAACGTCGATACCGAAGCCGGTGATTGTTCCGGCGCACGCTTCAGCTATCAATGATTGGCGGCGAATAGGTTCGCGAGCGGCCACGTTGCTAATGTGCACCTCTACGACGGGCAAACCGATGGCCCGTATGCAATCGGCCAAAGCCAAGGACGTATGCGTGTAAGCGCCGGCATTGAAAACAACCCCAAAAGTGCCATCCTTCGCAGCCAGTTGGAGGCGATCGATCAAGGCGCCCTCCGAATTATTTTGATCATAGACCAACGAAAGCGAAGGAAAGTTGGCGCGCAACTGCGCACAACACGCTTCCATCGGCGTCGTACCATAAATATTCGGTTCGCGCGTGCCCAGCAAGTTCAGGTTAGGTCCGTTAAGAATCAGTATTTTCATCATGATGTAGCTTTTACAAGTTTATCCGTAGCCCCGCTCATCGGTTTTTTTCTTTCTGAAGTAGGCCTTGCGCGGCCGCATATCTTACGTTAGCCGCACTATTACGCCCGTTTTTGCCGTGCCGCTCCTATCGCTTCGGCCTCATCTCGCCCTATCCCTTGCTTCCGGCAGGATCGCTGCTTGCCGAAGCGGCCTTTAGAGCTATGCAGATGCAAAGTTATAAATTCTTTTACTAAAGCGCTTGCTTTCAAACTCGATTGTAAGCTCTACCCGCTCCCCTTTCCCTATGATTCCGCTCCGTTTGCGCACCAAAACCGTCCATCTGAAGGCCGCAAAGCGCAGCAATGACGACGATAATTACCCACCATTTTTTAAGCACACAGCAAAAACAAACTGCCGATGAACCGCCAAACGCCATCGCCCTCAGTACTTTAGCCTACGCAAAATTAACGTCCGACGTTTTTTATCACGACAACAAAGGTTTACGCTCGTGAGAAAAAGAGCTTCATCTCACGATAAAAAAGGTTTACGCTCGTGAGCGTAAACTATCTGCGTCAAGCTTACCGTAAGCAAATCAAGAGAGCGATGCTGAAAAATGTGTACCGAAAAATATATGTATGAGAGAAAAAATAAAGATTAAATGGATGGCTGCACATGAAAAAAAACACTATTTTTGTGGAAAACAATAGTTGGACTATGAAATTTCTTTCTTGCTTGATTTTAATGCTTTTATTCACGACATCATGTGATAATGGAGTTAAAAGAGAAGAGAAGCCTCAAGCTTTATGCATAGACATGCAGAACGGAGAAAAAATATATCTTTCACCGGATTCGGTTGTGCAGTTTGAAAGAACTACATTCTTAGTGCCAAAAGTTTCAGATGAGGTGAAAGCAAATGCCGTAATTTTAGGCTATGGTGGGAAACTTTTGCCGGTAAAGCCGACGAAAACTTGGTTTCTTGCAGAATTTCTTCAACCGATTCCGCAACTTGGTATAGAGGCACATAAGAAATATTATGCTCAACTACGGCATTGCTGTCAAACATTCCCATTCAATTCTGACTATATCCTAAACCCCGTTATAGATACACCTTACCACATGGGTTTTGCGCCGGAATATCCGCTTCATAATATGTACTCATCTAATCGTGTTTGTAGCATTACTTCATCATCTACAACACATTATTGTTATCTTATCTATTTAGGTTTTGATGAACAAAAGAGAAAAATGGATACATATTTTCCTTGCCATCCGGATTCTTTGATATGGAAGTTTAATGTTAAACATATAAATTAGTGAAACGTGAAGTACGTTTATCTACTTCAATGGCAGCAATCCGCTTAGGATTTGCTGCCGTTTGTAATTCTTGTTCAACGGAAGAAAAAAGGATAGTGGGCAATTTATAGTTGAGATAATATACAAGAGCAATGAATACTAACCTTAGTTCTCATTGCTCTTGTACGTTTTATGAAGAGCGATTTTTTACGCTAATACACATCGAAAACTTTAGAATCATTTGTAAGGCGATAGGAATCTATACTATGATGTGGTTTTAACTAAGATTTTAGTTGCTGAAATAAGATTGTCACGAGATATTTTTGTTACTCTTTTGTGAGAAGTTAAGCGCGGCAGATTCAATGAAGGTATCCCCTCCCCCGAAAGTGCGTCTTAAGTCTTAAATTTTGCGAAATTAAAACTTTTGTAATTTGTACAAATTAAGAGATTATCTAAGTGCAATAATTTCTATATCATACGTCTACGTTATAAATAACAACAATATTAAGCGAAAAAAGCGACGATAAAACACCATAATCAATGGTTTTCTTAATTTCTAAATTTCTTTATTTACTATTTTTCAGTACTTTTGCGCTATGAAACGTATAGGTAAGGCCCTAAAGAGCTTCTTTCATCTTTATATTGATGGCTTCAGACAGATGACTTGGGGCCGCGTGCTTTGGGGTATTATTTTGCTCAAACTCTTTCTGATGTTTGTCGTTTTGCGCTTGTTTTTCTTTCGCCCCGCACTGGGCGGACTCAATGAGCAGCAAAAGGAAGAGGTCGTGGGCAGCAATTTAGTGAATAAGTCAACAGATAAAACACATTGAATATATGGAACCATTAACAGCTCTACTTGACTGGTCGCGGGCGCAGTTTGCGCTTACGGCCTGCTATCACTGGCTTTTTGTGCCGCTGACGCTCGGCCTCGCCGTGATTATGGGAATTATGGAGACGATCTACGTCGTGAAAGGCGGAGAAGTCTGGAAGCGCACTGCGCAATTTTGGATGAAGCTTTTTGGCATCAACTTCGCCATCGGCGTGGCTACGGGCTTGATCCTCGAATTTGAATTTGGTACAAACTGGAGCAACTACTCGTGGTTTGTGGGCGACATCTTCGGCGCTCCGCTCGCGATCGAGGGCATTTTTGCCTTCTTTATGGAGGCTACGTTTATTGCCGTGATGTTCTTCGGTTGGAACAAAGTAGGTCGCAAGTTTCACCTGGCGTCTACGTGGCTTACCGGCCTGGGCGCCACGATTTCCGCTTGGTGGATTCTCGTGGCCAACGCTTGGATGCAGCACCCCGTAGGTATGCGCTTTAACCCCGAAACGGTGCGCAACGAGATGGTTAGTTTTTCCGACGTGGCACTCTCCGGCGCAGCCGTGACGAAGTTTGTGCATACGGTGACGTCTTCTTGGATGGTAGGTGCCGTCTTCGCCGTGGGCGTTAGTTGCTGGTTCTTGCTCCGCAAGCGCAATCAGCAGCTCGCTTTGCGCAGTATCCGCGTAGCTGCGCTGGTCGGCATTAGTGCTACGATATTGACGATTATTACCGGCGACGTGTCGGGCGTAGAGATGGCGAAGCATCAACCGATGAAGCTCGCCGCAGCCGAAGGCTTGGAAAAGGGCGGCACGCGTGCAGCCTTTTCGATCGTGCCCGGTGTGGAAGTGCCCGGCGTATTGTCTGTCTTAGCTACCCACGACATCGACGGCTTCGTGCCCGGTATGCAGGATATCATCAACGGCTACACGACGCCCGATGGCCAAAAGGTGATGGGCGCGGCTGAGAAGATGGCGCGCGGCAAAAAGGCCTTGGCTGATTTTACGACGTTCCGCAGCAAAATGAAGACCGACTCGGTTGGCGCACAAGTAGCGCGCGACTCGCTGATGAAAAACGTAGACTATTTCGGCTACGGCTACATCAACGACAATGCCGAGTTGATCCCGCCCGTAGGCCTCGTATTCTGGAGTTTCCGCGTGATGGTCGGTCTGGGTATGGCTTTGATGCTCGTCTTGATCCTTGTTTGGTGGTTTGAGCGCAAGGGTACGCTGGCGAAGAAGACGTGGTTGCATCGCATAGGCGTATGGAGCATTCCGGCCGTCTTCATTGCGAGTCAAGCCGGTTGGATTGTGGCCGAATTGGGCCGACAACCGTGGGCTATCCAAGACTTGTTGCCCGTCGGCGCCGCCTTGTCGGATCTCTCTGTGGGTAGCGTGATGACGACTTTCTTCCTCTTCTTGGTGATCTTTACCGTGCTGCTCATCGCTGAAATAAGCATTATGACGAAGGCTGTGCGCACGCAGGAGGAAATTCCCGATTAAAATGGTGCGAATGCTTAGCCTTGGTTTTCAGCTATAGCGCATCGCGGTCGCAACTGCCGACCTTGCGCCGCTGCTGAGGGGCAAAGCTCACCGAAATTCATTCAAAAGCAATTCATAAACAGACAAAAACATTCCCGAAGCCCGACCCGCTGCCGCAAGGCGCTATATATATTATATATATGTCTGCTGGTGGCGCGCCGGGATAAAGGATGCAAAGACCTATGATAACTTACGATTTCTTACAACACTATTGGTGGCTGCTCGTAGCTCTGCTCGGGGGACTTCTCGTTTTCCTCTTTTTCGTGCAAGGGGCTAACACGTTAATCTTTCGCTTGGGGCGAACAGAGGAAGAGCGCTCCCTGATTATAAATTCCACGGGCCGTAAATGGGAATTTACCTTTACGACGCTCGTAACCTTTGGCGGCGCTTTTTTTGCCTCGTTTCCCCTCTTTTACAGTACGAGTTTTGGCGGCGCCTATTGGGTTTGGATGCTGATTCTCGCAAGCTTCGTCTTACAAGCCGTGGCTTACGAATACCAGAATAAACCCGGCAACGTTTACGGACGCAACGTCTTCCGCCGCTTCTTGGTCTTCAACGGCTTTGCAGGGCCTTTCCTCGTTGGCGCAGCCGTTGCTACGTTCTTTACGGGCTCTGCTTTCGTCGTAGATCATAGTGCGATGGACGCCAAATCGCTCGTTCCGGTCATCAGTCGCTGGGCAAATGATTGGCACGGCCTCGATGCCTTGTTTAATGTGTGGAACTGGGTGCTTGGTTTTGCCGTATTCTTCTTGGCGCGTGTATTGGGCTCGCTCTATCTTTTGAACAACATCGACGATGCCGACTTGCAGCCGCGCATTCGCCGTCAGATTTTGATCGATACGGTGCCCTTCTTGCTTTTCTTCTTGTCGTTTGTAGGCTATCTCTTGACGGCTACCGGTTTGGCCGTTGACCCTGCGACGGGAACAGTAGCGCCTGAAGCTTACAAGTATCTCCACAATCTCTTGGCAATGCCTGCCGTGCTCGGTACGTTCTTAGTTGGCGTGGTGCTCGTGCTCTATGGTGTGCTGACCAGCGTATTTAGCAAAACTTCTCGCAGAGGCATTTGGCCGGCGGGCGTAGGCGTGGTGCTCACCGTGCTGGCTTTGTTGCTCTTGGCGGGCTATAATAATACGTGCTACTATCCGAGTTCGGCCGACATACAGAGTTCGCTGACGATTATGAATAGTTGCTCAACAGAGTTTACGCTCCGCACGATGGCTTACGTATCTTTGTTGATCCCCTTCGTGTTGGCCTACATTTTCTACGCTTGGCGCGCACTCGACAAAAAATCGTTGACGCGTAAAGAATTGAAAGATACTGCCCACAAATACTAAATCGGCGCCGCTCGCTTGCATCCTTAGCCCTCGCAGCTTAGATGCCTTGCGCTGATTATTTCGAACTTATTCCTCCGTGTCGTGCATAGGCTTGTCGAATGTACGACACGGATTTTTTCTTTCTTCCGCCGCAGCGAACGAAAAGCACTAAGCCTTGTAAAAATTCCCACCTAAGGGAATTTTAATTCCCCTAAGGAGATTTTTTTTTCCTACCTAAGAGAATTTTTACAGTCACCTAAGAGAATTTTTGCGGTCACTAAGTGTAAGTAAAACAAGTGCTTAGCCTTGTAGAAAAGGGCCGTTATTGTTGTGAAAACATGGTAGATGGCGAGCCGTTAGAAAGGCCCGTTGCTCCCTGCGACGGTGGCTTTAGATCGTGGCCGCCGCAGCGTGAAGCGTAGCGCCTCAAGTTGTGTGCACATAAGGTTGGCAGCTCCTTTTCAGTAAGGTGTAGAATGCATAAGGAGAGGGTCGCTGCCTCATTGTCGCGTTGGCGGCAAGACTTTTAATCGTATCATCGAATCGATGGCTGTCAGTTTGCCGAAGATCATCGTTAAGTTTTAAGTCCTCAATAGTAGTTTATGAGTATAAAATCCCCCTTTTCGCTCGATAAAGTGTAAAATAATGTATAAAAACTTTTCTTTTATAGAAATCCTTTTTATCTTTGCTATGATTTTGGGAGAGGTTTGAAGATTAACAACACCACAGCCTCCGATAAGAAGGCTGTACATTCTACGCTTTTAATCGCAATGATTTACCTTTATAATTGTGCTCGGCCATTGCCGAGATGGGTTGCATGGCGAGAAAGGTAAAAATGGCTTAACCCCTTACGTTGAGTAATAAATACGATATACACACATCATTCACTTAAATGACACATCTAATGAAGAAAAGAATTCTTTTCGCTGCAATGGGATTGGCCCTCAGTGCCGGTTGCTTTGCGCAGAGTGCGTCTGACGTTATCATTAAGACGACTTCAGGTGATAAAACGTACAAGATCAGTGAAGTTAAGAATCTGCGCATCGAAGGCAATGCGCTTAAGGTCAATAAAAAGACCGGCGAAGCTGCAGATACTTACAACTTCGACGAGATCAAGTCGATTATGTTTGCACTCCCCACAGGTATCGACAACGCTCGCCTGCCCGAGAGCAACTTGACGATCAGTTCGCCTGCAGGTAGCAATATGATTTACGTGAAAGGCAACGAGCCGGGCAAGCGCTACGACGTAGCCATCTACGACGCAGCCGGCAAGTGCGTAATGCGCGATGCCAACTGGCAAGGAGCGCCCATCAACGTAGCCAACCTCAGCAAGGGCGTGTTTGTATTCAAGATCAATAAAACGGCTATTAAATTCAGCAAGTAATCTTATGAAGAAGTATATTTTTCTCCTTCTGGCCGCTTGCCAAGGTTTAGCAACCATGGCGCAAGAGAATGTGGCCTACAAGTTAAAAGTAAATTTGGCTTCAGGTGAGAAATTCGCCTTCCGAGCTGATGAAGTTGACTCCATCACTTTTGCCAATTACGAGAAGGTTCAAGTAAATCTCTCAAAGCGCTTTGTTACCTCAACGACGATAGCCGTTAACATTGAGTTGCAAGAAAATTCAAAGCGTTTCTATGCCCTTTGCTTGCCGGCTGATCAGCCGATCCCCGAAGACCAAGTGAAGGATTACATTCTGAAGAACAAAACGGTTGAGGCTGAAACTTCTTACAAGAAGTCGTTTGATCTGCTTCAGCCGGAAACGGAATATACGATCTACGCCTTGGCTTTTGATATGAACGACATCCCGAGCAACGTAAGCACGCTGACGCTGAAGACGGGTGCAGTCGCTGATGATCCGTTTAGCATCGATATTAAGAAGGTGAGCAACCGTAGCGTAGAATATACCGTTACGCCTAAAGATCCCAGCATCAAATATTACACGCTCTCTTCTACGCTCGACAAATATTATGAAGACTGCACGGCAGGCGAAAACGCCGGTGACGTTATTCAGCACTACATTGCGATGTGGACGCAGTTTGCTTCTTGGTATGGCTCTACTTGGCAGGAAATGATGAAGCTCGATATGAAGACGGGTAACTATACGAATGAACAAAACGAACTCCTCTGGGATGCAGATCAGATGATCGTGGCTTTTGGTATGAATGATGACGGCGATCTCGTTACACCGATCGTTACGAAGAAGTATCGCACTACGGCGCCGAAGCCTACAGGTATTGAAATTAAGATTGAGCTTGCTCGTACGCCGGCTTACCGCGATGTAGCAGTTAAGACGACTGTAAATAACGACAAGGACTACTTTGTAAGCGTGCAACCGGCTTCTTATGTAGAAAAGTTTGCAACGAAGGAAGAAATGATCAACAGCCTTTGCTATAATACGCACGGCATCGCCGGATTGACGCACAATGGCAGTAAAGAAGAAATTGAGTTCAGACCCTTCAAGCCCAACGAATATTACTACGTAATCGCCGTAGGTTTGGACGAAGGCGCACCCTGCTCAGAGCCGGTGATGTTGAAGTTTTTTAATCCCGGCAACTAATCCTTTCGGATGCTTAATCAGTAATGACCAATTTTGATTTAAGGAACACACGAATGAAAAAAATAATAGTTTTAGCGTTGGCGGCCTTAGGCTTCACCTTCGCTTCAGCCCAGACTGAAAATAGCGAAATTGTGCGCATTCATAAGACTGACCATACGCACAAGGCTTTCCTGCTGAGTCAGGTTAAAGACATTACATTTGAGAAGATCACGCCTTTGAAGATGGATGTCGACTTTGAGAACATAAAGAGCGATGAGTACACGGTTGATTTCAAAATGCCGGCAGGCTGCAAGCGCTGGTTCTTGAAGATTGCTACCACGCCGCTTACCGGCACGGAAGCAGAAAAGCGCGAGCAAGTAATCGTAGCTCACAACAATGAGTTTACGGAGAGCAAATATTTCCGTATGCAGAATGCAGAGGCAGGCACGACCTACTATCTCTATATGCTCCTCTTCGATGAAGACGATGTCGTAGCAGGCTTGTCAGAGGCTTCTGTAAAGACCTTGGCGCCCGTGAGCGATGAATTTGCGATCTCAGTAAGCGATATTACCTCGGCCAACGCTAAAGTTGAAATCACGCCGAAAGACGAAAATATGCGCTACTACCGCTTCCTCGTTACGGAGCAAGTACGCGAGCAAATGATTGCAAGAAATGGTAGCATACAAGCGGCCGATTTGGATTTCTGGAAAGAGATGGCGCAGCAGTCGGGCGTAGAGCTTGACCAGTATATCACGCAAAATACGAAGGTGGGCTACTCTTCTTTCGACGCGCAAGACTTCCTCCATTCGCCGCTTAAGGCTGAGACGAAATACTACGTATATTGCTACGGCGTAGAGACTGATGGTACGTTTACAACCGGCGTTTATGAGCAAGAATTTACCACGCCGGCGCCAACGCAGTCTGACAATGTCATCACCGCAAACATTACAAAAACTTATACGGACGGATGCGACATCGACGTGAAGACGACTGATAACGACCCCTACTTCATTTCAATCCAGAAGGAGAGTGTATGGGAAAATTTAGTCGCTAAATCCGGCAGTGAAAAGGCTGCCGCACAGGACCTCGTCGACTTAATTCTTTCGCATGGTGGCGATATGAGCTATTATATTCACCAGGGCAACTACCAAGGCAAGTTGCAGACCGGTATGGACAACACTGACTGTGTTGTGATCATATGTGGCTACGATGGCGGTGTAACTACAGCCGTGCAAGCATTAAAATTCCGCACGGTCAACCAATAGTCGAATAGTTTAAAACGGCTATATTCTCTGATTTATGGTTGAGGGAGCTGCAAGGCTCCCTCTTTTTGTATCCTGACGACGCCTTGCCCGCGGCGCACAATTCGCGAAGCGCCCTACGCTACCCGCTTTTTCGCTCTTCAAAAGCCACCCGCGCATCGTTTGCTGCCAGCAAACTATCGTATGCCGGGAGCAAACGATGGTTTGGTGGGGTCAAACGATAGTTTGCCGGGAGCAAACGATCGAGCGATGCATAGTTGGCCCGCACTCCTTTTTAGCATACGCTTCCATTTTGCAAGCCCTCTTGCCGCTCTTCCTTTTTGCAGAAAGCAGAGAATTGACTATTTTTGTGCTGATTTATACCCTTATGATTCACCGTTTGCTCCTGCATCGTCACGGGCAAGCATTTATGCCCCGATCTGCCGGATCGGGCAAACACAGAGACAATGGCAAAAAGCGAAGAGACCCCGATGATGAAGCAGTTTTACGACCTCAAGGCCAAACACCCTGATGCCGTTTTGCTGTTTCGTTGCGGCGATTTTTACGAAACCTATGCTAAAGATGCCGTTACCGCGGCGCAGGTGCTCGGCATTACGCTCACCCATCGCAACAACAAGGGCCGCACGCAGTCGGTCGAGATGGCGGGCTTCCCTTATCACGCCTTGGATACGTATTTGCCCAAACTCATCCGCAGCGGCTTTCGCGTGGCGATCTGTGATCAGCTTGAAGATCCGAAACTAACGAAGAAGCTCGTCAAGCGCGGCATTACGGAGCTCGTAACGCCGGGCGTGGCTTTGGACGATACAGTCTTGGAAAGTCGGAAAAACAACTTCCTGGCTGCGCTTACTTATGGTAAGGCCGACTTAGGCATAGCTTTCTTGGATATTTCTACGGGCGAATTTCTCGTGGCCGAAGGATCGACGGAGTATATCGATAAACTGCTCAACGACTTTGCGCCCAAGGAGGTGCTCGTCGTGCAGGGAAGGAAAGGAAAGTTTGCCGAGACTTTTGGTAGTAAGTATTTCGTCTTTGAATTGGAAGACTGGGCCTTTTCCGCGCCGACAGCCAGAACTCGCCTGTGCAAGCATTTTGAGATAAAGAGCCTCAAAGGATTTGGCGTGGACCATTTAGAGACTGCCATTACCTCTGCCGGCGCCATTATGGCTTATCTCGAACTGACGCAACACAAAGAGACGGGTCACATTACCCGCCTGTCGCGGATCGAAGAAGACCATTTCGTTCGGATGGATAAGTTTACCGTGCGCAATTTGGAACTCCTCCGCCCGATGGCCGACGATGGGCGCTCGCTCTTGGACGTTATAGACCGCACGCTCTCGCCTATGGGCGCTCGCCTCTTGCGCCGGTGGCTGCTCTTCCCGCTACGTTCGGTCAAAAAGATCAATCAGCGGCAGGACGGCGTGGAATATTTCTTCAAAGCGCCCGAGTTTGCCGAACTCTGTACCGATTGCTTGGGGCGTGTGGGCGACGTGGAGCGCCTCGTTTCCAAAGCGGCCGTGGGAAGAATCAATCCGCGCGAACTCCAACAATTGCGCTTGGCGCTGGAAAGTATAGCCCTCATCAAGCGCGCTTGCGAGCACGCTGACAACGAACAGATGCGCGCCTTCGGCACGGCGCTCGACGCTTGCGAGGCCTTGCACGAACTGATCACAAAATCGCTTGTGCCTGATCCGCCCTTGCTGCTCAATCGCGGCAATGTGATTGCGGCGGGTGTAGATGCGGAACTCGACGAGCTGCGCAGCATCTCTGCGTCGGGCAAAGACTACTTGCAGCAGATTCGCGACAGAGAAGCGGCCGCCACAGGCATAGCAAGCTTGAAGATAAGTTTTAACAACGTCTTCGGTTATTACATCGAAGTGCGCAATACTTACAAAGATCAGGTGCCGGCCGACTGGATTCGGAAGCAGACTTTGGTAAATGCGGAGCGCTACATCACGCAGGAACTGAAGGATTACGAGGAGAAGATTCTCGGCGCTGAGGATAAGATTTCCGTCATCGAGACGCGCATCTTCAACGAACTGATCGAAACGACGAAAAAGTATATCGCGCCCTTACAACTCGATGCTTCGACGCTCGCAGCTTTGGATTGCCTCTACGCTTTCTCCGTCGTGGCGCGCGAACACAACTATATTCGCCCTTCGGTCGACGAGTCTACGACGCTCGATATCCGTGCCGGCCGCCATCCGGTCATAGAAACGCTGCTGCCGCCCGGAGAATCTTACGTCCCCAACGATGTTCGGCTCGATACAACCAAGCAGCAGATCATCATCATCACAGGCCCGAATATGGCGGGTAAGAGTGCCTTGCTCCGGCAAACGGCGCTCATCGCGCTACTCGCGCAAGTGGGCGCTTTTGTGCCGGCTGAGCAAGCGCAAATCGGTATGGTCGACAAGATCTTTACGCGTGTCGGCGCCAGCGACAATATTTCGATGGGCGAGAGTACGTTTATGGTGGAGATGAGTGAGGCGGCCAACATTATGAACAACCTTTCGGAGCGTAGTCTCGTGCTCTTCGACGAGTTGGGTCGAGGCACGTCGACTTATGATGGCATTTCGATCGCCTGGGCCATTGTCGAACACTTGCACGAAAACGGAACTTGTCGGCCGAGGACGCTCTTTGCGACGCATTACCACGAACTCAACGAGATGGAAAAGCTTTTTGAGCGCGTGAAGAATTGGAACGTGTCGGTGCGGGAAGTAAATGGGCGCATTGTCTTCTTACGCAAGTTGACGCGCGGCGGATCTGAGCATTCTTTTGGTATACACGTGGCGAAGATTGCCGGTATGCCGGGGCGCATCGTCAAGCGCTCGGAGCAGATTCTCCACGATTTGGAGGCGAACAACGCACGCAACGGCTCGGTAGAGAAGATGGAGCGCCTCCCAAGTTTGGGCGGCACGGACGGCATGCAACTTAGTTTTTTCCAATTAGACGATCCCGTGCTACAACAAATCCGCGACGAACTCCTGAATTTGGACGTAGACAACCTAACGCCCATCGAGGCGCTCAATAAGTTGAACGACATCAAACGCATTCTCAAGGGCGGTTGATGAGCTACACACTGCCGCGTACTACATTATTATATTACGCCCGCTCGGGATAAGATTTTGTCTTGAAGCACGCCAACTGCCGATTTATTTCATTGCGCAGTGGGCGTGCTTCCGGCTTATGCTTCAAGAGACGATGCGCTGACCCTGCCGTGCAGCTTTTATAAGGAATTACTGCGTAGCACGCCGTCGGTCTACAAAAGAAATGCACTATTAAAAGAAAGGTATCTTAAATCCTTTCTCCCGAAAGTAAAGAAAAACGACAAAATAATTGGAAATACGAAATGTAAATGCTATGTTTGCATCGAATCATCATCTTTAATGTACAAACAAGATAACAACCTAATAAATCAATCAAACGCCCGCGCCTCTGAAACGGCGTTGCTCCAAAAGAGTTGTAATAGAGAGGCAATAATAGTATGAAAAATAATCTACTCAGAAACACGTTCGCAGTTGTCTCTGCGCTTTTCATCACCATGTTTGCGCAGCCTATAACTACTATGGCGCAAACGGAGTACAATTTCCAAATCGGTGACGTAAAAGTTAATTCGGACAATTACACAGAACTTTCAAAAATTGATGGCGTAAGCGGAAGTATTACGTTTGACCCCACTACGAGTACCCTTACGCTCGACAATGTAACCATCGAAACGGATCAATACGTAGGCATCATAGTCAATACCAAACTCAAAATGGTGCTCATTGGCAACAACAGCATTACCGCCAAAGAAAGAATGGGCATTATGAACAATCTGAATGGCGATCTCACCATCACAGGCGGCGGTACGCTCAAGGTAAAAGGCGCTGACCAATCTAACGGAATTGGCGATATGATGGGCATAGGCAATTGGGGTATCATTACCGTGAGCGAATGTACGCTGGAGGCCTCCGGCGAAGTGGTCGGCTTGTACGGCGGCTTCTGGAAGTTCGACAGATGCAACGTCCGCGCTAAGGGCAACGGATTAGAAAGCAACCCATACTACGGCAGCATTTGTTGGCTATGGGATGAAGTACCCAAATTTGAAGGTTGCCAGATCATAAATCCCGCAGCAACCGGCTGGGAGAAGTTTAAAGACAAAGGCTACACGTACTTTACGCTCTTCGGAACCGACAATAAGTCCGTAACCGATTGGGTTACCATCTCAACCGGCGATATTTCAAATATCGGTGATATAACTACGACTACCACTATCCAAGACGGAATCTACAACCTCAACGGTGTGCGCCTGTCTGACGAGCTGCAAAACTTGCCAAGTGGATTATACATCGTAAACGGAAAGAAAATGATGAAATAATAAGCTTGTTTACGATCGCACGTGCCCCCTACACACTACGCCAAAGTGTAGGGGGCACAACGTCTTTCACGCATACACTTTGAAAACCTGTTTTCCACAAACTAAGGCCTTTTGCTGTAAGTATCCGCTTCGTTTTTTCACCACAGTATCGTTTCAATTGTGGCGCAAAGCACCTTTCCCGTCAGCCCAATAGTTAGCTTCAGGCTGTTTTAGACAATAAAAAATGAGCGCAAATGGCTTGCGCTCATTTTAGAAAAGAAATTATCTAAACCCTAACGATGAAAAAACGTCTAAGCATCGATATTTTAAAAGTCTCAGAGCGTACAAAAGCGGCACCCTGCTCAGCCTTTATTTGCTAACGACTACCTTCTTACCATTTACGATGTACAATCCTTTGGGCAATTGGCTTACACTGTCCGAGAGGCGCACGCCACTGATGGTGTAAATGCCTTGCGCCGCAGTAGGTGTTTGAACAGTTGTTGAGCCAATGCCGCTCAAGTCGGTCGTAATGGTCACCCAGTCGGTTATGGGTTTTTCTGCTGCGTCCACAAGCGTGTAGTTGACGCCGTATTCGTCGGAAAATTCCAGCCAGTGAACACCTGCTTCGCCCGAGAGTACACATCCCGTAAACTCCGGTATCTTCGCCAGATAAGCCATGCTACCTGCAAACGGATACTTCTCATCGCCGTCAGCCTTAGCGCGAACATTGCAGCGGTCAAACTTCCATTCGCCGAAACTCAAGGCATTGATCCCTGCGCTCGCTTCCATATCACATTCGCTAATGGTTACCGTGCCGTGGTTTTGGAAGGCCTGGCGTCCTGCTTTATCTTTTGATACAAGGCCACCCTTCAGAATCAGATGAGCGTTGGGACCAACGACGCTGAGCGAACAATCATCATTATTGTATATCGCATTGTTCTGTTGGGCGTGAATCGTATTTGTCCCGGAAATCTTTATGGTTACATCGTTCATAAAGTTCAGAATGCCGTAGTGTTTGTCTGTGTTGATTGACGCATTGTCTAACGTCAAGACCCGCGTCTCCGGATCGAAGTTTACCGTGCCTTCCACGCCCGGAATCGTTGTGAGATCCGCACAATTATCCAGCGTCACGATTTTCCCCGCTACCCAAAGTTGAAACGTAGTGGGCTTGATCACAATCTTTTCTTTGACCAATGCGCCGTCTATCGCTACGCCACGAAGATCATCGCTGAACTCAGCACCTTTGGGCGTCGTAATTTTGCAGCCCATCAGCGTAAGATATTGAAAGCAACCTATCGAGCCGTCCCTTTTACCTTCAGCTGTTACCGTCGCATATTTGATGGTAAGTTTTTCTTCGTTTTTACCATCCTCACCCACGATGCCGTAGTTCATACCCTTTGCGTTCAGCGTACAGGCATCTATGGTCAAGCTGGTGCAATTGGCGTAAATGGCATCGCCGCCGGTGCACGTCACGTCTAACGTACCGCTTCCGGCAATGATCATAGGTTGGAAAAACTGAATCGCCGACATATAATCGGATCTTACTTCGTTCTTTCCGGCCACGCGCACCGTAAGTCCGTCTAGTTCGGAGTAAATGGCGTTAGCGCCCTTCCCATCTATTTTCGCGTCCTTCAAGAACAACGTTTTCGTATTCTCATCGTAGCGCACCTTACCCTCTACCCCCGGAATCACGGTGAGGTCGTTGCAGTTTTCCGAAGTAACCCACGTGCCGGCAATGGCAAAACCATACTTGGTCTGGGCTTTTGCCTCCTGCGCGAGGCTGAACAAGGAGATGAGCAAGGCAGCAAACGCGGTAACGGCGGTTTGTCTGCATCCTGAATGTAGCTGGTTTTTCATAACAAACTAGTGTGCCTACCCTATTGATACTCTCGTCGAGTCACGCCATATCGGAGGCTCGGGCGTTAGGTTAATAAAATGAGGTGCTTATATCATATTTTCTTTCGACTTCTGTGCAAAGGAGCATCTGTCGCATCGCTGCTTTTTCTTTTTTGCTTGATAGGCTAATGCTACAAATTTAGCAAAAAAATATCTTTCCTGCTATTTTGTACCCATTTTTTATGAAAATATTTAATAGGCTTTTGAAAGCAATTCTTTGCAAGGTTAGCGTTTGCGTGTAGCTTTCGATCAAGCCGAAAGCTGCTCTAATATATAATGTGTGCAGTTGCGGTTGGAGACAAAAAAGGCCGGATACGAGACGCGGGCATCTGTATCCGGCTTATTCGTTAAGCGTTTTTGCTGATCAAACTAATGACTTCTTCGATCGTCAATGTCTTTTGCTCGCCGTTGACCATATCTTTGAGCGATACCGTCCCGTCGCGCATTTCGTCAGCGCCGACCAGCGCTACGTAAGGCACGTTTCTGGCGTTGGCATAACTCATTTGTTTCTTCATTTTCACGCTATCCGGAAAGACCTCCGTCGAGATGCCCGCCGCGCGCGTTTGGCGCGCCAGTTGCAGGCAGTAATCGGCTTCAGCTTCGCCAAAGTTGATGAAGAGCAGACGCACACTTTGCTCAATCGCAGCGGGATAAAGATCAAGTTGGTTCAAGACGTCATAAATGCGGTCTGCACCAAAACTAATGCCCACGCCGCTTAAGCCCGGCAAACCAAAGATTCCCGTCAAGTTATCATAGCGTCCGCCGCCCGTGATGCTACCTATTTCTACGTCTAAAGCCTTTACTTCGAAGATGCAACCCGTATAATAATTGAGTCCGCGCGCCAACGACTGATCCAGTTCGCAGCAGTTTTGCAAGCCGGCCTTCTCCAGCCGCTCGAAGACGAAAGCCAATTCGTCTACGCCCAGCAAGCCCGTCGGCGAAGTCGACAACCAATCGCGCAGCACGGCCAATTTTTCGCTGTTCTCCCCCTTCAGTTCGATGATGGGTTGCAATTTTTCCACCGCTTGCTCATCTAAGCCCGCTGCCATCAGTTCGTCCTTCACTTTGTCCCAACCGATCTTATCGAGCTTGTCCATCGCCACCGTGATCTCCACCAATTTATCCGCGGCGCCCAATACTTCAGCGATGCCGGAAAGCACCTTGCGGTTGTTGATCTTGATGCAGACGCGAATCTGTAGCCGTTTGAAAACCTCATCGATGATCTGCATCAATTCCACTTCGTTGAGCAGCGAATCAGAACCGACTACGTCAGCATCACATTGGTAAAACTCTCTATAACGTCCCTTTTGCGGACGATCGGCGCGCCATACGGGTTGAATCTGATAGCGCTTAAAAGGCAGTTGGATCTCTTCGCGATGCTGCACGACGTAGCGAGCGAAGGGCACGGTAAGATCATAGCGCAAGCCCTTTTCGCAAAGCAGCGTTGCGAGGTGGCCTAGCTTTTCCTCGTTCCAATCTTCAGCACGCAAACCGGCCATAAAGTTGCCCGAATTGAGCACTTTGAAAAGCAGACGGTCGCCCTCTTCGCCATATTTTCCCATGAGCGTAGAGAGATTCTCCAAAGCCGGCGTTTCGATCTGCCGAAATCCGTAGAGCGCATACACCTCTCGGATCGTGTTGAATATATAATTGCGGCGCGCCATCTCTACCGGAGAGAAGTCGCGTGTACCTTTAGGAATGCCGGGTTTTGCCATAATCAGAGTAGCATTGAGTTTGAGCCATTGCCCCTCGAATCTTCACGCCATCAAGCGGCAAAGGACCGCCAAACGCTCGTTAGCCGTCGAAGAGTTGTGGCATTATTTTTTCTTTCTGTGAAACGGTGACAAGCATCGCGCTGTTTGCGAAGCGTCAGTCTTGTCTTATTTTCGCTACAAAGTTAATACATTCAGCCTAAAACGCGCCAAAGCGCGGCCTACAATTGACCCGCGCTCATCCATTGTTCATTTTTATAACCCAATGATTGAGGTGCAACGAAAACAATCCGGACAACTATTCACAACAACAACGACTTGCATCGTTAGTGACAGGGTTGTCGTTTCGCTCCTCAACCCTGCCACGGTGAAAGACCAACCCTAAGGGGTTGCACACTATGTATGCTTGCTTATCCGGGGTTAAGCCACGCTGTGCCTTAACCCCGGCCTGCCAAAAGACCAACCCTAAGGGGTTGTAGTCGCCGTTCGTGGCATTGGGGCCAAATTATGTGCTAATCATCATTTTATCCATGTACACATGATTTGACCTTCTAATAATCCCACACAAATCTCGCCTCCTTCAACCTACTAATAATCCCATCAAACCTCACAATTACAATACCCTAGTTTGGGGTGAAAATTCGCACCGCCCATCTCCAACCAATTTCGCCTCAAATAATCCCATCAATCCTTACCTCTTACATCCAATTAACCCCAACCGCCGATATGAATTTCTCAATCTCTATAACCAACGCCGCAAATATACCCCCCTCAAATTCGCTCTACGCGCCCTACAATTCCTTCCGCCCACGCCTCCCGCCTTAAATAACCCCATCGGGGTTAGTCTTTTGGCAGGGCAGGGTTAAAGCGACAACGCTTTAACCCTGCCTAACGCGTCCCCGCATTGACAACCCCTTAGGGTTGGTCTTTCAAAAACATCCAATGGTCGAAACGCAACGAAAAATGACAAACTAACGATGCTCCAAATCCACTTTCTAACGCATAAAAAATGCGCGAATAAACCGATGACGGCTTATTCGCGCTGTTTGTGCTCACGATAAAAAGAGCTTACCCTCGTGAGAAAAAGAGCTTGCGCTCACGATAAAAAAGGTCTACCCTCACGAGCGTACATAAAATCGTTGGGAATCGCAGCCCTTCAAGGAAGGTTTATTGCTCTACAATTTCGACTTTCTTGTCAAAAGTTTCAAGTTTAGCCTTTAGTTTCACAATCTTAGCCTGCATTTTGGTCAATTTTTTTTGACTCTTCGCGAGCTTCTTATTGATCGCTTTGGTCTCTTTGAGCTTTTTAGCAACCTCCTTTGCATCTTTTACGGTGCTTGCAGCATCAGATGTGTTGAATTCTGCCGTCATAACATTGGCCGAAGCGTTGACAGTAGAGGCTTTGGCGCTTAAGTCCGCGTAATTGGCTTGTTCTTTTGCGTATTCAATCTCTAATTTGTTCAACTTAGCCGTCAAGTTTAAGACTTTCTGTTGTTGTTTTAAGTTGTCTACTTTCGTTGCACTTTGGCTAAAAGCTGATAAACCAAACATTGCCATAATGCAAATTGCTAAAATCTTCTTCATTTCTGTGTTCGTTTTAAAAATTCACTGCAAACTTAGTGTAAAAAGCAAAAGTCCGCAAACTATTTCCTAACAAAATTATAAATTATCCGGCTTTTTAGGGGGTGAAATATGTATTCTGCCAAATTCAGTACAATAAATCAGTGGTAAAAACTGAATACTCACAAGTTGTCGTCCGCTGCTTGTCGGCACAGGATTTGAAACTAAGCATCGGCTTAGGCCTCGTCGTCGTCCGCCGTTGCGTCGAGCAGGGCGTCGGGCATTGAGCGCGCGGGCGTCAGGCCTTTCTCGCGCCAACTTTCGAGCCGACTGATGATATTGCCGCGGCCCGTTGTGAGGCGCTTTTGCGCTTCTTCGTAAGTGGTAGAGAGGGTTTGTAGGTTGTCGCCCAACTTTGCGAAACTTTCCGCAAAGAGCGTGAACTTGTTGTAGAGTTTTTCGGCCGAGGCATAAATATCTCGCACGTTGGCCGATTGCTTTTCGCTTTGCCAAAGGTTGTACGTCAGTTGCAAAGCCATTAAGAGATTGGTCGGATTTATGAGGATAATTTGTTTGCGATAAGCTTCCATTGACAGCTCGGGGGCACTGCTGACGGCAGCAACGTAAGCTGCTTCGTTGGGAATAAACAGCAGGACATAACCGATCGCACCCGGCACGAGTTTATCATAGCGCTTGGCCGAGAGTTCGGCGATGTGCTTGCGCACAGATTGGAGGTGCTCCTTCATAAAGCGCGCTTGCTCGACCTCGTCCTCCGCATTGACGTAGTTGACATAGGCGGAGAGCGACACTTTCGCGTCGATGATCAATTCGCGCTTGTCGGGGAGATGCACAACGACGTCGGGGCGATAATTGTCGCGTTGCTCGTCTTTCACGTTTACCTGCGTGTCGTATTCCTGCCCGATGCGCAGGCCCGAAGCCTCGAGTAAGTCGGCCAGAATCCCCTCGCCCCAGTTGCCTTGCACCTTCGTATTGCCGCGGAGTGCGCGCGTGAGTTCTTCCGCTTGCTTGCCTACGGTCTGCGTTTGGCGAATGAGTTGCTCAATATTGGTGCGCATCGCCACGTTGCCCTCAGTAAAGCGATCATAAAAGCGCTTGAGGTCGGCATCAAAGGGATGTAAGAGGGCGCGCAGGGCCTCCGTGTGGCGGTGTTGCAGGGATTCGCTCTCCGTGCGGGCGAGGTCGGAGGCGATGGCGTGAAACTCTTTCTTCAATTCTTCGGCTTGGCGGCGTGCTGTTTCGGCGGCCTGCACGCGCTCGGCTTGCAAACGGGCTTCGGCCACGGCCTTTTGCGTCTGCATGTCTTGCAGTGCGCGCTGCAATTCGGCACTGCGGGCATCGGCAGCGGCGCGGGCAGTGAAGCGACCGGCGAAATAGCCGGCGGCAAGGGCCAGAAAGGCCACGAGAATAAGAATTGGGGTCATGGGATACAATATATAATCGTGCGCCGATGCGACTCGGGCAACTGAAATCGATATCGGGCGGAACTTAATGCGACTCGGGCAGGAGTGCTGCTTGATATACTTTGTCGGCAGCGCCGGCGTTTTCGCGAATATAGGCGCCGGAGATCTCGCCGGCCTTACGCCGCGCCTCGTCGTCGTGCAGGAGTTCGTCGAGCGTGCGATCTACGTCGGTCTGCGTGCGCACTTCGCGACAACCGCCCGCAGCAAGGAGTTCGCGCGCCTCTCTGAATTTTCCATTATTCGGCCCAATGAGGACGGGAAGCCCATACACGGCGGCCTCCGGTACGTTGTGAATCCCCACACCAAAGCCGCCGCCAACGTAAGCCACGGCGGCATAGCGATAAATGGAAGCCAGCAGGCGATAGCAATCAATAATCAGGCAGTCGGCCGTGGGAGCGGCTTCGGCCGTAGTTTGTGTGTAGCGAAGGGAGGGGCGCTGAAGGCGGGCTTCAATCTCTTGCAAATGGGCCTCATTCACGACATGGGGCGCTAAAATCAAGAACGTGTCGGGGTGCGTGTTGAAATAGTTGATCAGCAACGCTTCATCGGGAGGCCACGTGCTACCGGCGACAATTACTTTCCGACCGCGGGCAAAGGCTCCTGCAATCGGAAGCGATTTGGCTTCGTGCATAATGTCGACAACGCGGGCAAAACGCGTGTCGCCAACAACGCTGACGCGATGGACGCCGATCGTCTTCAGTAGTTGCTCAGACTTGGTGTCTTGTACAAAAAGGTGGGTAAAGCGCTTCAGCACTCTTCGGTAGCGAAATCCATAGCCGCGGAAGAAAATCTGCTTCGGACGAAAAATACTTGAAACGCTAAAGACCGGAATATTACGCCGAGAGAGGACATTAATATAGTTGCGCCAAAATTCGTACTTGATAAAGAAGGCGCTTTCCGGACGGGCGAGGCGTATAAACTTGCGGGCGTTGAACGGCGTGTCGAACGGAAGGTAACAAATCACATCAGCGCCGGCGTAATCCTTTCTTACCTCGTAGCCGGATGGGGAAAAGAAGGTGAGAAGAATCTTCTTGTTCGGTTGTTCTCGACGCAGGCGCTCCATTAGCGGACGCCCCTGCTCAAATTCGCCGAGCGAGGCGGCGTGAAACCAAACGTAGTGGGCGCCATTTATCTGCTCGCGCAAGATACGCCAGGTGTTGCGATGACCACGCATCATCTGCTGCGCTTTTTTATTGCCGCAGAGCGCGGCAATATTGACGCAAAGCATATAAAAATAGATGGCGAGTGAGTACATTTTATTTGTCGGCTGACAATTTTGAGGTTTCCGGCGTATCCGGCGTCCGCTGCGGTCGGGAAAGAAAGCCCCAGGACGCCGCCGGCGAACTTTAGGGCGTCGGCGGCAGGCTTTAACCCAGTATTTCGATGGCGCGGCGCATACGTTTGAGCGTCTCAGCTTGTCCGAGGAAGGACGAAATCTCATACATATGAGGCCCTTTTCCCTCGCCGACGAGCGTTAGTCGCCACGCATTCATCACGTCGCCCATTTTATAGTCGTTTTCGGCCAGCCAAGCGTTGACGGCCTCTTCTTGTGCAGCCATCGAGAAGTCGGAAAGCGCTTCCAACAACGCAGCAAGTTCACTCATTTGTCGTGCGCTGAAATCCTTCCAACGCTTTTTGGCGGTCTTTTCGTCGTAAGTTGTGGGCGCGATGAAAAAGAAACTACAGAGCGGCCACAGTTCTTTGACGAAATTGACGCGTCCTTTCATCAGCCCGACCACGCGGACGACGCTTTCCATTGGCGCTTCGATGCCGTTGTCGCGCAAGATGTCGGCGAAGGTTGGCGCCAGTTTTTCGTCGTCGCTGTTCAGGATATATTCGTGGTTAAACCATTGCCCTTTGACGTAATCAAACTTCGCGCCGGCTTTAGAACATTTCGTCAAGTCGAAAAGTCGAACAAGGTCGTCCATACTCAGCAACTCCTCGTCGTTGCCCGGATTCCAGCCGAGCAAGGCCAAGAAATTCACCACCGCTTCCGGCAAGTAGCCGCTCTCGCGATAGCCCGACGAGGTCTCGCCCGTTTTTGGATCTGTCCATTCCAGCGGGAAGACGGGGAAGCCCAGACGGTCGCCGTCCCTTTTCGAAAGTTTCCCTTTCCCATCCGGCTTTAAGAGCAGCGGGAGATGCGCGAAGCGCGGCATCATTTCCTCCCAGCCGAGCGCGCGATAAAGCAAGACGTGCAAGGGCGCGGAGGGCAACCACTCTTCGCCGCGTATCACGTGGCTGATTTCCATCAGATGATCATCGACAATATTGGCTAAATGATAAGTAGGCAAGCCGTCAGCGTTTTTATAGAGCACCTTATCGTCCAGAATCGAAGAATTGATGACCACATCGCCACGGATCATGTCGTTGACGTGAACATCTTCGCCCGGCTCAATCTTGAAGCGCACCACATAATTGACGCCCTCCTGCAAGAGACGCGCCGTTTCGTCCGCAGGAAGCGCGAGCGAATTGCGCATTTGCATACGCGTAGAAGCATCATACTGAAAATTCTGTATCTCCCCGCGCTTGGCATCCAGCTCTTCGGGCGTATCAAAGGCGTAATAGGCCTTGCCTTCGTCGAGCAACTGATCGACGTAGCGGCGATAGATTTCGCGCCGTTCGCTTTGGCGGTACGGTCCATATTGACCGCCGAAACTTACCCCTTCATCAAAGTTGATGCCGAGCCATTTGAAGCTCTCCAAGATATAGTCTTCGGCTCCCGGCACAAAGCGATTGGAGTCGGTGTCTTCGATACGAAAAACGAGTTTCCCGCCATGCTGGCGAGCAAATAAGAAATTGTAGAGCGCCGTGCGCACTCCGCCGATATGAAGCGGCCCTGTAGGACTCGGAGCAAAGCGTACGCGTACTTCTCGTGCTGACATACTGCTGGTTTTATTCTAAGATGGGTAGAGACGCGCGCAAGAAGGCAACCCCAAGGGTTGAAGGCGCAACGATGTGGGCCTGTTTGTGCACAAGGCCGACAAAGATCGGCCCGCACAAGTCGCGGCGACTCGTGAAATAATCACGCAAAAGTAGGCATTTTTCTGCTTTTGCCCAAGGCTTGGCCCGCAAATAGACTCACTTAAAAGGTGTAACCGAGCGAGAGCGTCAGGCGGTCAAATTTCTTATCCGTGATATAATAGCGAGCCACCAAATCTATATGTTTGAAGAATCGAACGCCGGCCATCGGCACTGCGACGGGGTGGAGCTTATGCCCGTCAGAAAATACGCCACCTTTGATATTGTCAAAGGAAACACCTAATCCCATCCCGACAAAGGGCAACACTTTGGGCGTCTTGAGCGGGAATGCGTAGGTCACGTTTGGCACAAAAGACAGCGCGTACGTATCGTAGCAGAGCACCGTCCCATCCGGTTCGTGAACAGCGTAAGATGGTTCGTCCAAACTCGCCGTTAGGCCTACGTCGAGGCGGTCTGCCAGTCGATAAGTTCCGTTTAAGTACACGCCGAAACGTGTTTCTCCGCCGGTATAGCGCTCGATTGGCAGTGCGTAGTTGATACCTAAGCCGAAGCGAAATTTGCGTTGCGCCTGCGCCGTCAGGAAGCAGAACGAGAGGAGCAAGAAAGTCAGTGCCTTCAGTTGAAAAGTGTGTGTGCGTTTCATAAGACTATGCGGTTTTATGTCGATTTTATGCGTAAAATGAGGGGAATTTTTTATCCCCGCCAACACTTTCGACGCTCCGAGTGTCCGGTGTTTGCGCGCAAAGGTAAATAAAACAAAGGAAAAGTGTCCCGCCCTACTCCCATTTTCTCTAAAAAATGAAATAAAACGTTGGTAAATGCGTTGCTCTCGCCCACCGCTGTACGCTTCTTCCCCACTGTGACACGCTGCTCTCTCGCTGCGACATCCCTTCTTTTTTCCATAGCATCCCCCTTTTCCGCCGTGGCATTCTTCTCTCTCGCTGTGCTATTCCTTTTGTCTGTCGCGTTACTCCTTTCATCCATTGCGGCATCCTTCTCTTTCTCCACAGCCCTCCTCCTGCCCACCGTGGCATTCTTCTCTCTCGTCGTGACATTCTTTCCGTCTGCCGCTGTCTTCCTCTTTCCCACTGTCGACCTCCTCCCATCTTCTGCTGCATTTCTTCCTTTTGTTGCCGCATTTCCCTTTCCCATCGTGGTATTTTTTTTCGTTCACTGTAGCCCTCCTCTTGCTCGTTGCGTTACTCCTCTCCCCTGCCATCATTCGCTTCTTTTTCGCCGCCATACGCTTATAGTTTGCTGCAAAAGGCCTTTTTCCCACCGCAGCATACTTCCCATCCGCCCATAAGTAAGAAAGCCTTTGTTACGTCCCCTGCAAAATCCTCATACTACTCCTTCGTATGCATTGCTGAAGACGAAAGACTTGAATGCCGGCAACGAGCCGTTGTTTCGGCCTTTTTACGCATCGACAGGTTGATGCGAAACGCTTTGCGGCGCACCTTTTTTCTCTACACACCTGCCCCGCACCGCAAGTTGCAATGAGACCGGCCCTACTCCCTTACCCGCTCTCCGAGCGGCGGCGCTGTTTGTCGGAAAATGTTGTCCTCGAAGTTTTGCCGGAAACTTATTTCGCCTTGATATTGCGCGCCTTTATGCCCATTCAACGCATTGCACGCCTCTCCAATTTGGTTTACGCTCGTGAGGGTAGACCTTTTTTATCGTGAGCGCAAACCTTTTTTATCACGAGGGTAAGCTCTTTTTATCGTGAGCGGAAGCTCCGCGAATAGGCCGCCATCGGTTTGTTCGCGCAGTTTTTATGGTTAGAAAGGGGATTTGGAGCATCGTTAGTTTGTCATTTTTCGTTGCGTTTCGACCATCGGATGTTTTTGAAAGACCAACCCTAAGGGGTTGCCGATTCGGTGGTGCGTTAGGCAGGGTTAAAGCGTTACCGCTTTAACCCTGCCCTGCCAAATGACTAACCCCGATGGGGTTATTTGCGGTAGTGCGGTTGTGAGACATGGGAGGCGCGTATTAACATCCGAAACTATGGTATTGTAATTGTGTGGCTTGATGGGATGCTTTGTAGGTTGAAGGATGTGAGATTTGTTTGGAATGATTAGTAGGCCAAATCAAGTGCGCAAGCATTACAATGATGGCGAGCCCATAATTCGACCTCAAAGCGTTAAATGGCGATAACAACCCCTTAGGGTTGGTCTTTTGGCAGGCCGGGGTTAAGGCACAGCGTGGCTTAACCCCGGATAAGCAAGCATACATAGTGTGCAACCCCTTAGGGTTGGTCTTTCACCGTGGCAGGGTTGAGGAGCGTAGCGGCAACCCGGCCACTAACGACATAAGTCGTTGCTCATGCGAATTATAATTGGGTTTGTTTGCATTGCATGTCAATCATTGGATATTTTTGAAAGACCAACCCTAAGGGGTTGTCAATGCGGGTGCGTGATAGGCAGGGTTAAAACGCTGCACATTTTAACCCTGCCCTGCCAAAAGACTAACCCCGATGGGGTTATTTGCAGTGGGAGGCGTGGGCGGCGCGGATTATGTGAAAATCGGATTGAATTTGATGAGGTATTATCAATGATCAGAGACGAATCGTTTGACACAAAAACATTCAAGGCCGCACGTTGCGAGGAGGGCTTGGGATGCGATGCCCGACCGAGCGAGACTTTCGCTTGGGGATAAAAGAAATTCGCCTGCTCCGAGAAGAGCAGGCGAATGATATGTTGGTCGTTTCTCATCGCACCTTGAATAGCGGGGGCGATAAGGGGTACTTATGCCTTGGCTACTGCGGCCTCGATAATGCGCTTCTTGCCTAACGTGCGGAAGGCGATGGGCGCTGCGAGGAAGATAGAAGAAAGTGTGCCGAAGACAACACCCAGAATCATTGCGAAAGCAAAACTGCGGATGCTGTCGCCACCTAAGAAGAAGATGCAAAGGAGGACGAGCAACGTCGTAGCTGAGGTCATAATCGTACGAGCCAAAGTCTCGTTGAGCGAATCGTTGAAGAGGCGCTCCGTTTCTCGCTTCGGATAGAGTCCTAAGTTTTCGCGGATGCGGTCAAATACAACCACCTTGTCGTTGATTGAATAACCGATAGCCGTCAGGACTGCTCCGATGAACGTCTGATCGACTTCGAGGGAGAACGGCATCCATCCCCAGCAGATAGAATACATACCTACAATGATCAAAGTATCGACCGTGAGGGCCAAAACTGAGCCTATGGAGAAGGCTACATTGCGGAAGCGGGCGAGGATGTAGACGAAGATGGCGATCAGCGAGAGGATGACGGAGATAATCGCACCCTTGGCCATATCGGCTGCTACTGCGGGGCCTACTTTCTGGGCACTTACGATCGATCCGCCGGTGCGGTTTTCGCGATCTTTAAAGGTCTTGTAGTCGGCCGTGATGAGTTTGCCTTGCTTTAAGGCTTCGTAGACGGTTTTTTCTACTACTTCGTCGGCGTCTGCTGCGTCGCTGTCGATCATATAGTTGGTCGTGAGGCGTACGGCGCGTTTTTGGGCTGTTACTACCTCGATGGCGCTAATCGTAGCGTTGGGGTCTTTGGCTTTGATCACACGCTCTACGGCTGCATCTACTTTCTCGGGGGTGATGGCTCTGTCTTCAAACTCGATGACAAAGTTGCGACCGCCTGTAAAGTCGATACCCTTCGACAGGCCGCGCGTAGCCAGTGAACCAATGCAAACGAGAACGATCAAACCGAAGACGATCATGGCCTTGGGCGCGTTCTTCATCAAACGGAAATGGGCGTCGACGAGGAAATTTCGCGTCAAGGGGGTTGAGAAAGTGAGGCCTAACCAGCGCTCGTGGTTCATCTGACGTTCGTAAATCATACGTGAGATCCACACAGCTGTAAAGAAGCTGGCGCAGATACCGATACCGAGCGTCAAAGCGAAACCGCGGATAGGACCAGTACCGAAGTTGTAGAGGATAATAGCGGTGATGATTGAGGTAAGGTTGGAGTCGAAGATAGCGGAGAAGGCGTTTCCGTATCCGGCAGCAAGGGCTGACTTGATGTTTTTGCCGCTACGCAACTCTTCTTTCGTACGCTCGTAGATCAATACGTTGGCATCGACGGCCATACCTAAAGAGAGGACGAGACCGGCTATACCGCTCATCGTCAAAGCTGCTTGGAAGGAAACCAAGACGCCGAACGTGAAGAAGAAGTTGAGGACCAGAGCGACGTTGGCTACCATACCGGGGATTAAACCATAGTAGCAGCACATGAAAATCATCAACAGGATGAACGCTACAATACAAGAGTAGAGTCCGGCTTGAATGGAGGCTGAACCTAATGAGGGGCCGACGGTCTCTTCTTGGACAATGTTGGTCGGCGCCGGCATTTTACCGCTCTTGAGCACGTTGGCCAAGTCGCGCGTGTCGTCGGTCGTGAAGTGGCCTGAGATTTGCGAACTTCCGCCGTTAATCTCGTTCTGAATCTCCGGCGCACTGTAAACGTAACCGTCAAGCACGATGGCTACAGGTTGGTGCAGGTTCTTCTTAGTTATGTTTGCCCATTCGCGCGCTCCATCATTGGTCATTGTCATAGAGACAATCGGACGGTGATATTGGTCGAAATCGTCCTTTGCATCAGCGATTACGTCGCCCTGAAGCGCAGGTTGTCCGCCGTTAGAGCGGAGCGCGTAGAGCGCAAAGGCTTGCCCCATCTCCGGCTTTACGCTCCAGTGGAGTACAAGGTCGGCCGGCAATTTGCTCTTGGCAGCTTCGCTATATATAATATTATCTATAGCGGCCGTGTCTTTGGGAGTTGCGTAGCCTACGATGCAACCTTGCGGGTTGGTGTTTTGTTGGCTGAGCATCTGGAAGAGAGGCTTGCCGCTCTGCTTTTGCTGCTGTGTGGAGTCGGAAGCTGTTCCGATTTCGTTGATGCTTTGTAGTGCGGCGTTTATCTTATCCAGTGTGTAAGTCTCCCAGAATTCGAGGTTGGCACTACCTTGCAGCAACTTGCGCACACGTTCCGGCTCCTTGATACCGGGCATTTCGACCATAATCTGACCGATCTGGCCTTTACCGCGAAGGATTTGAATGTTAGGCTGCGCGACACCGAAGCGGTCGATACGAGAACGAACGACTTCGTTTGAGTTGGCCACGGCTGCGTCTACCTCTTCTTCGAGCGCCTTTTGCACTTGCGCGTCCGAGGAGTTGAACGTAATGTTCTTTTCCTTGAGTCGTGCGGCGAAGAGCGCACCAAGCTTGCCCGCACCGTTGGCTTCGGCGTAATCCTTTACGAAGAGCTCAACAAAATCTCCGTCGCCTTTTTTATAACCTTCGTGTGCTTGGTCTACTGCTTTTTGGAAAGCAGGCGCTTTGGCGTTGTCGCCAGCCAAGTTTTTCACTACATCGGGCACTGATACTTCGAGTATGACGTTCATACCACCTTTGAGGTCCAAGCCCAATCCGATCTGTAACGATTGACATTCTTTCAGCGTCTTCCAGTTCAAATAAACCTTCTCGTTCATCATTGAGTCGAGATAAGCTTTGCCGGCCACAGGGCCCATAGCTTCAGCTTTTCTCTCGTAATGATTGGTTACGAAGGAAAAAGAGAAATAGAAGAGGCAAATCAACGTTAGCAGAATAGCAATTGCTTTAACAAATCCTTTGTTTTGCATTTGTCGATTTTATTTATTGATTTGATTTTTGCTTTGGTTTTCCGAAATGTTGCAAATAGCATGCAAATATACGGTCTTTTTTCAACAAAGCAAGCGCTAACGAATAAAAAAGGCGTGCCTCGCCAGCTTTCCGCCATCGAGTGCGCTCCGGAGGATGCCTTTTTCCGGCTTCTTTTGTACGTATTTTCCTTTCATTTGGTGCTATTCAGCTATTGTTTTACCCTCGCGCGAGTCTTTTTCCGCTCAGTATCCGTCCGACTTTTTGTCCAAACTATTCAGCAGTTCACATTTTTAGTTGCTAAAAATTGTGAGAATCTTCTTCAAGTTTGTATATTTGCGCGCAGAAAAGGCATATCGACTTTGCATAGTTGCCGGTTAGCGTAGTCGCCGCAGCGATCACAAGCCCATTGCCCGCTCTTAATAGATAACATTGGTCTACCTTAACCTAAATTTTTATGAGTAGGAAAAGTTTACTTCTTATTTTCGCCCTATTTATGGGCTTGAGCAGTCTGTTTGCTCAAGAACAAAAGCAGCTCGCGCTCGTCGAAGAGTTTACCAACACGAGTTGCGGCCCTTGTGCCGGTTTCGCACCTTATTTAGATGCCGCCCTTCGCAAGACTGTCGGCAAATGCGTGGCCATTAAATACCACGTAAGTTTCCCCGATCCCGCCGATAAGTTTTATCGTTGCGACCCGCAAAACTTCAATACTCGCCGTTTCTACTACGGCGTCAACGGCGTACCTAGCTGGTACGTCAACGGAGCAAAGCGCAACACTGAGTGGGACGAAGGCAAGCTTGTGAGTTATATCAATCAAGGCTACAAAGAAAACAAACCCGTCAAGATCGATGGTTTAATTAACATCAAAGACCACAAACTGGACGTTAGGGTCAACCTTACCGCCCTCGAAGAGATCAACGACGAAAAGATGCACCTCTTTATCGTCCCCATCGAAGAGGAAGTAAACTGGTCGACGCCTGCTCGCAACGGCGAAAAGCACTTCTATTTCTGCGCACGTAAGATCCTTCCCCACGGACAAGGCGCTACCCTCGCCGGAAAGCTTTTCAAAGGCCAACCATATACCTATGAGACCGACTGGGAAATCAGAAACTACACCAACGAGCAGCAATTGGGCGTCGTAGTCTTCGTGCAAGACGATACCAACAAAAAGATCGTCGGGTGCACTTATTTCCCCTACCCTCACAACGACACAGATGCAGCGCGCATCCTAGAAGTTAAAGGCCTCCCCGATGATATCTGCACGCCTAACCTCACGGCTACGGTCAGCTTCTGCAACCAAGGCAAGAGCCACCTCAAATCAGCGACCATCAATGTCAGCGTTAATGGCGAGACGCAGCAGACACCGTGGACGGGCGACTTAGATGTTTCGCAGCAGACGACCATTACTACGCCCGCTTTCACAGATTTCGAACTCAACGAAAAGACTTACGAAAACAAGGTACAGGTTTGGCTCAGCGAACTCAATGGTTCATCGGAAGTAACGCCTAAATACGAACTCATTTTCAAGTCTGCACCGACGGCCAACAACGCTGTGCGTCTCAACTTCTTCACCGACAACAAGCCCGAGGAATCTTCTTGGAAGCTCTTCAACTCATCCGGCGACCTCGTACAAGCAAGTGAACCGATGACGGAAAAGCAGAAAAACTACAAGACGATGCTGATGCTCGAGCGCGACGACTGCTACTCCATCGAGTTCTACGATAAAGGCAAAGATGGTATAGCAGCGGGCTACTTCCGCTTAGATGAAGTCGGCGCAGATGGCAAAACGAAGCGTATCAAGCAAGATCGCTACACCGGCGAAATGTATGTCGCCCACTTCCTGTTGAAGAATTGCGGCACCGTAGGTATCAGCCTCGTAGAAGTGACCGACGACGCACAAGTCGTGTTGACCAGTCTCGATGGCAAACTCGTTCGCACTATGTCATACGGCACATTCCGCACGCTGGATCGCAAGACGCTCCAACCGGGTGTTTATGTTGTGAAGATAAAGAGCGGTGATGAAGAAGTGACGCAGAAAATTTCGATCACGCGTTAACGCTTCGCCTCACGCTAATCCATAAGCCTGCCTTTTGGGGCAGGCTTTTTTGTATCCCCTCCCCTGCTCTCGCGCTCACCACCTTAAATAACCCCATCGGGGTTAGTCATTTGGCAGGGCAGGGTTAAGGTGCGAAGCAGCTTAACCCTGCCTAACGCACCGCCGCATTGGCAACCCCTTAGGGTTGGTCTTTCAAAAACATCCGCAAGTCGAATCGCAACGGAAACAAACCCAATTATAACTCGCACGAGCAACGACTCACGTCGTTAGTGGCCGGGTTGCCGCTTCGCTCCTCAACCCTGCCACGGTGAAAGACCAACCCCTGATGGGGTTGCACTCGTTTCCATCGCTTTATCCGGGGTTAAATAGCTACGCAACTTAACCCCGGCCTGCCAAAAGACCAACCCTATGGGGTTGCTGTCGCACATCATCGAATCGATGTCGGATCTCGTGCGCAATCCTTTGCAAAATAGACTCGCCCAAACTAAGCTTATGAGTCATTCCAATCAATTTTTTAACGCGGCCTTACCGCAAACGATCTATCGAAACCAACATACTCTTCGCATGCAACGTAAAACTAACCTCGCCACTCCATCTTCACAACCACACAATTACAAATAACCCCTCAAAATCCACCCCTACACACACTTACGCCCAAACGTTAACTCAACCATCCAATCTCCACAACCATACATCTGCAAATAACCCCATCGGGGTTAGTCTTTTGGCAGGGCAGGGTTAAGATGCGAAGCAACTTAACCCTGTCTAACGTACCGCCGCATTGACAACCCCTTAGGGTTGGTCTTTCAAAAATATCCGCAAGTCGAATCGCAACGCAAACAAGCCCAATTATAATTCGCACGAGCAACGACTCACGTCGTTAGTGTCCGGGTTGCCGCTTCGCTCCTCAACCCTGCCACGGTGAAAGACCAACCCCTGATGGGGTTGCACTCGTTTCCATCGCTTTATCCGGGGTTAAGCCACGGTGTGCCTTAACCCCGGCCTGCCAAAAGACCAACCCTAAGGGGTTGTGTTCGCTATCTGTGGCATTGGGGTCGAATTATGCCTGCCCTGTCATTGTGTGTATGCACCTTTTATTTGACCCACTAATCAATCATATTGAATGCCTACGTCTTCCGCCTCAAATAACCCCATCGGGGTTAGTCTTTTGGTAGGGCAGGGTTAAAATGTGCAACGTTTTAACCCTGCCTATCACGCACCCGCATTGGCAACCCCTTAGGGTTGGTCTTTCAAAAACGGATGCAAATGGGGTTTTTAGCGCTGAAATATTGGGGAATAAACGCCCTACATTCAGCGTGGGGCGTTTGCGATCACGATGATAAAGGTTTGCGCTCACGAGAAAAAAGGTTTGCGCTCGTGAGAAAAAGAGCTTCACCTCACGATAAAAAACGTCGGAGGCGGGAAAGGCGTGCTGCTAAGTGGGCAAAAATGTGTGGGATAACGGGAGGAATAAAGCACTTTATTCCGACTTTGACAATGGGCAACGAAGGGGCGAGATGTGCTTACGGACGCTGCGGGGCTATGGGGGAAACTTCGCCCTTTGGCAACGAAGGGGCGGGATGCAAAAACACGCGATGCGGCCCGCTGAGGCCGAAGATGGGCGATGAAAAATAAGGGTGAAGGGTGGGCAACGGCGACCGACTTAATAACTTTCGCCCCAGTCGGCGCGGTCAAGGTTGCGATAGCTGACGGCTTCTGCAATGTCGTCAAAACCGATCTGATCCCTGCCGGCCAAGTCGGCGATCGTGCGCGCCATTTTCAAGATGCGCTCATAGGCGCGGGCCGAAAGGTTGAGTTTTTTCATAGCCCCCGCCAACGCGTTTGCACCGGCCGCGTCGGGTTGTGCAAACTGCTGAATCTGCGCCGCAGAGAGTTGCGCATTGCAGTGGAGTCCCGGAATGTCTTTGTAGCGCTCCGTCTGCACGTCGCGCGCTTTGATGACGCGGGCGCGGATACTTTCGCTTCGTTCGCCCGAAGGTGCGCGCTGCAATTCTTCAAGCGCGACGGGCGTAACCTCAAGTTGTAGGTCGATACGGTCTAATAGCGGCCCCGAAATCTTGTCCATATAATGCTGAATCTTGCCGGGCGGGCACGTGCATTGGTGGGCCGGGTCGTTGTAGTAGCCACAAGGGCAGGGATTCATGGCCGCTACGAGCATAAAAGAGCAAGGTAGCGTGGCGGCATAGCGCGTGCGGCGTATCGTAATCTCACGATCCTCGAGCGGTTGGCGGAGCGTCTCGAGCGCCGACCGGCTAAACTCGGGGAGTTCGTCTAAGAAAAGAACGCCGTTGTGGGCCAGCGAAATCTCGCCCGGGCGCAGCGTCATGCCGCCGCCAATCAGGGCGACGTCGGATATGGTGTGGTGCGGACTGCGAAAAGGCCGGCGCGCTATGAGCGACGTCTCTGCCGGCAGTTCGCCCGCAATGGAGTAAATCTGCGTAGTCTCCAGGCTTTCCGCTAAAGTCAGTTGGGGTAGGATAGAGGGGAGGCGTTTGGCCATCATGCTCTTGCCGCATCCGGGCGAGCCTACGATCATTAAGTTATGCCCACCTGCGGCGGCCACTTCGAAGGCCCGCTTCGCTGCCGTTTGGCCCTTGACGTCGGCAAAGTCGAGCGGATAGGTGGTTTGTGCGGCATAGAAATCGGCGCGCGTGTCGACCGCTACGGGCGTTAAACTTAGGTTGCCGTTGAGCGCATCGACCACTTCTTTAAGCGTCTTCACGCCGTATACTTTCAAGTGGTTGACGACGCCGGCCTCACGCTCGTTGGCCTTAGGTACGAAGAGCGCCTTAAAACCCTGTTTGCGCGCCTCAATGGCTATGGGCAGGGCGCCGCGCACCGAGCGGATCGTGCCGTCGAGCCCAAGTTCGCCGACAAAAGCCACATCATCGAGGCGTTCGGCCTTGACAATGTCGGTCGTCTTCAAGAGGCCCACAGCCAGCGGCAAGTCGAAGCCGCTCCCCTCCTTGCGTATGTCGGCCGGCGCTAAGTTGACCGTCACGTTCATGCGCGGTAGGCGGAAAGCCGAATTGGCCAGTGCACTCAGTACGCGCTGCTTGCTTTCGCGCACGGCGTTGTCGGGGAGTCCGACCATAAAGAAGGTTGATTCCGTTCCGTCGCCGCCTTTCGTCAAAAAGGCATTCACTTCGAGCGTTACGGAGATGGCTTTTAGTCCGTTGAGCGCGGCACTGTTGATTTTGGCAAACATGAGGTTTTTCTTAAGATTTCAGGCTGAAAAAATGCGTGGGTCTTAGTGGACGACGGACTGCAATCGAGCGTCCCATTGACTGACGGGGAGGTCGCGTGCGACGATGCGGCCGTCTGTATTGATGATGAAGCCCGAAGGCACGCCGCGCACGCCCAGCAGTCGGGCCGGCGGCGTTTGAAAGACTTTGCCGTCGCAGACGAAAGCGCCTGTGTAGCCTAACGACTCAACGTATTTGCGCGCGTTTTCAGGATCCGGATCGAGACTGATGGCGACGACGTTTAGCCGGTTGGCGTATGTCGTCTGCAAGCGTTGCGCTTCGTTGAGTGCTGTCGTACTTTCGCTGCTCCATCTACCGCACCAGAAAAGCAAGGTGGGCTTTCCGGTGAGGGAGGCGCGCGAGAGGGTTTTTCCGGCGAGCGTCTGCACAGAAAAATCGGGGAATGTACGCCCCACGGCGTAGGACTTGAGTGGGCGTAAGGCGGCATCCAGTGTGACCAAAGCCTTACTTTGTGGGAGGCCTTTGCGCAATAAGTTGAGCAATTCGAGGGCCACGTTGGCATCGGTCGCATCGTTGTCTACGTAATATTTGTAGTAGAGTGCGAGTCCGTCCAAACTTGTGGCGTGATCTCTAATATATTGCGTGGCGGCCATCAGTTGGTCGCTTTTCGTTTTCTTGACTTGCCGCTGCCGAAACTTGGTCAGGCGCTCGTTGAGTTCGCTTCCGCTGATGTCAACTTCGTCTAAGCGCCCTGCATCTCCGTCGATTTTGATTGTAGTACCGGGTTCGCCGATGAAGGTCGTGGTCGTAGCGTTAGGGTAGAGGATTGTTAGCAGGCAGGCTTCAGGCAATTCTTTCTCCAACTTAAACTTTCCGCCGCTGATGATAATGGTGTCGGGCTTGGAAAAGTCGCCTCCTTCGGCGTAAAGATAGCATTCGGCCTTGTCGAGGTGTTTTAATTTTCCCTCAATTCGGATGCGGCCCTTCCCCGGCCCGCAGGCGGTGAAGAGAACCAAGATGAAGAGTAATGAAAAGCTGATTCGCATAAGTGCACAATGGGAAAAATGCAGCCTCTCTACACATCCGAATCAACTGAACCGCGGATGGCGAGAGGCTGCATTTGTTTATTTTACGGCTTGCTTAAACTGTGGGTCGTTAAACAAGGCGGAAAATTCTAAATCGTTGGCAGCGCGGCGGCGCAAAGCGGGATCTTTGTCGATCGCTTTCCGGAGATGCGTGAGCGCCGTCGAAGATTGGCGCACCCGCATCGCGAGAATGGCTTTGAGATAGTCGGTCGTTGCCGTCGGGCGGACTACTTTGTCGAGCGTCTCTTGCGCTGCGACGTAGTCTTTATTGAGGATTTGCGCCAAGGCGGCCGAGTTGGATCTGACGCCCTTCAAATCGGCTGCTGCCTGCGCATAATTGCCGCGTGCAATATTAAGATTGCCGGCCACGGCGCCGTAATTCTTGGCGGCTACGGCGCTTCCTAAATAGTTTTCAGCGCCTTCTATGTCGCCTTTAGCCAAGGAAAGGAGGGCGTAGTTAGCATTTACTTCAGCCGCATTTCCTTTTCGCATCGCCGCTTGTCGGAGCCAGTCTTCGGCAGCATTGAAGTCGGCGCGCTCATAAGCGGCAATGGCCAAATTATTGTAGGCTCTGTAGTCGTTAGGGTAGAGGCGCGTCGCTGTGCGGTAGATATTTTCCTGCTCCGCCTTTGACTCCGTCAGCGTAGCATAATAAAGGAGTTCTTCGATAGAAAGTTTGGCGGGATCGGCAGCGTATTGCGCTTGTATTTCATCGTCGCTGCGGCCGATCAATAAGTAATTTATCGTCAAGCGAGCGCGACGTAACTCCGGCAAAATCTCATCTGCCAACTCGCGGAAGCCTGCTGAGAGGTTGCGAATCTGTCTTTCGCGCTCCTCAGGGTCGGGATAAAGACTCAGAACGCGGAGAATAATGTCCTTATCTTGGATATTGCTCTGCGAAACGAGTTGCTGGAAGCCTTCCCAGTCTTCTGCCGTATATTTTGCCTCAACCTCGCCGGCCATTTTGAGCCGCTTCAGCTCTTGTTTCACGTAGTTTGCTGACGACGATTCGCGGTTTTTGGCCAAGTCAGTATTGAGTTTCATACCGCCATCCGGTGATGCGTAAGCCGAAACTTCGATGCTGCCCAACTCTAAGCTTTTCCCGTCGGCTTTAATGTCTTTCAGCGTGCGAATAAAGTCTTGTATTGACGTCGTTTTAAGCTCCGAATTGCGAATTTTGGCTTGTTGGATAAGGTAGCGGATTTGCGCTTCTTGCTTCTGTTCCTTAGTATATTGGAACGCGTCCTCACCAAGGGCCATCTGCGTCTCAGCGGCGGTGCGCTCCAGCAAGGTTGCCGTAGCCAAAACCCCATATCCGACTTTCACTTCCGGTATCTGCACTCTTTTTTTGCCCAGATGCGCGTCAAAAGTTAGGAACAGCTCGCTCGAAGCCATTTCCGGCCGATAAGCGAAACTTGTTTTCATCATATAATTGCCGCCATTTGCGTAGCTCACCATTTGATCATTGCTCATGACATTCTCGCCTCTGAATGTGGCCGATGCGCCTGTGGCCTCGCCGTTCGCATAACGCAATACCGGTGTTATTGTTATGACAGCTTTCTTCTTCATATATTTTGCCGGAAAGCGTGCTGCAATCGTTGCCGGTACTTTTCCGTTGGTCGCTTCGAGCGGTTGCGGCGTCACAGTGAAGCGATCTGCCGTAAGATTGCCCAGTTTGCTACAGGCCGTGAGTGTAAGCGTCGCAGCCAAGACTAAGGGAAAGGATAATTTGTTTCGCATAGTGATATTCTAATAAAGAAGTTTGATGGCTAATGTTTGATGTCGGCCCGCTGCTTAAGCCTTTTGAGTCGATTGGGGCTTTTCGCCGAGGCGTCGGCAGCGCTTTCCGCCGGCCCAACAGTAGACGCCCAAGATGATAAACGGCAAACTCAACAGCTGACCTTGGTTAATCCCGATGTAAGAGACCATCGTGCGCTCCCACGGCTCTTGCACTTCTTTGAGAAACTCAATGAAAAAGCGGAAAGAGAAGATGCACGTGAGCACCCAACCAAAGAACCAGCCCGTCGCGATCTTATCTTTGTATTGGCGATACAATAAAAGGCCGATGGGGAACAATATAAAATAGAACGCAGCCTCAAACAGCTGTCCCGGATAGCGGGCAAAATTCTCGTGGTTGTGCACAAAGACCACCCCAAGCGCCGATGTCGTCGGCTTGCCTACGATTTCTGAGTTCCAGAAGTTGCCCATACGTATGCAGGCCGCCGCTATCGGCGTAGCAATTGCGATATTGTCGAGCACACGCATCAAGTTGACCTTCGTCTTTCTAACGTAGAGCCACAAAGCTATCATTAAGCCGAGCGTACCGCCGTGACTGGCCAAACCCGTAAAGCCCGTAAACTGCCAATGTCCGTCGACCTTCACAGCAGGCAAGAAGATTTCGAGCGGATGTGTGAGAAAATAAGCCGGATCATAGAGCAGGCAGTGACCCAATCGTGCGCCGAGGATAATACCTACGAAGGCATAGATAAAAAGACTATCGAATTTCTCATCGCCAAGCCCTTGGCGCTTATAGAGTCTTTGTACGACGAGATAAGCGATCATTAGTCCGATCACCCACCAAAGGCCGTACCAGCGCACACCGTATCCGAAGATGTGAAAGGCGTATATATCAGGATCCCAAACCATAGTTTGTGCGTTTAAACGTTGAAGCGGAAGTGCATAATGTCGCCATCTTGCACGACGTATTCTTTACCCTCGATGTGGAGCAAGCCGGCTTCTCTCACGGCGGTTTCACTACCGTATTTCAGATAGTCGTCATACTTGATAACCTCTGCACGAATAAAGCCGCGCTCAAAGTCGGTGTGGATCACGCCCGCACATTGCGGCGCTTTCCAGCCTTTGCGGTACGTCCAGGCCTTCACTTCCATTTCGCCGGCCGTGATAAACGTTTCGAGTTGCAACATCTTGTAAGCCGCCTTTATAAGCCGGTTGACGCCGCTCTCATCCAGTCCCACGTCGTTCAGAAATTCGCGGCGCTCCTCGTAGGTTTCCAGTTCGGCGATGTCGGCTTCCGTCTGCGCAGCTACCACTAAGATCTCTGCCCCTTCGTCTTTCACCGCTTCGCGCACCTGTTCTACGTAAGCATTGCCCGTTGCCGCGCTCGCCTCATCGACATTGCAGACATAAAGCACGGGTTTAGCCGTCAGCAGGAAGAGATCGTGGGCCGCTTTTTGCGCTTCCTTGGTCTCAAAACTCACCGTGCGCGCACTCTTGCCTTGATCCAGCGCTTCTTTATACGCCTTCAGCACTTCATACTCTACCTTGGCGTCCTTATTATTGCCCATTTGCGCAATTTTCTCCACCTTCGGCAAGCGGCTCTCAATGCTTTCCAAGTCTTTGAGTTGGAGTTCGGTGTCGATAATCGTTTTATCGCGAATCGGGTCCACACTTCCGTCTACGTGAACTACGTTATCGTCGTCAAAGCAGCGCAGGACGTGAATAATAGCATCCGTCTCGCGAATGTTACCTAAAAATTGATTGCCCAATCCTTCACCTTTCGATGCGCCTTTCACCAAACCGGCGATGTCGACGATCTCAACCGTGGTCGGCACGATGCGCCCCGGGTGAACAAGTTCGGCCAAGCGATTCAGACGCTCGTCGGGGACGGTGATGACGCCTACGTTTGGCTCGATCGTGCAAAAGGGAAAATTTGCCGACTGCGCCTTAGCGTTGCTCAAACAATTGAATAGTGTGGATTTGCCCACATTGGGCAGGCCTACGATGCCGCATTGTAAACTCATGAATCTTATCTCTTATCTTTGAAGTTTCCCTGCGCCGGCATCCGGCCGCACGGGCGGTCCGGCCGGATGGGATGGGGGAGAATATGCTTATAATAATGGTGGCCGCCGCCCCACGCTGCCTTGCGAAGGAAGCGCGGCCGCCGCCTGATGTAGGGCAAAATTACGCTTTTTTCGGGAGATGCGCCCATTTGCGCGTCTCTATTTCCGCTTTCTTATGACTTCGCGCGGATCAGGACTGAACATGCCAGTCGTCAAAGCCGGCGGTGGGGGAGCGCTGTTTGCACGGCGCGGCGGGCGTCTCCATCTCGTGCACCCGCCTGCCGAATGGGCTTGATGCGCATTGAAAAAAGAGGCGGAAAAGGCTGCCGTTTGTCGGTCGATGCTTAAATAAAAATGAGGCCGAACGGATGAATGCCCGTATTGATCTGCTCCTTTATGCGGCCGGTCCAATCATAGCGAAAGACGTAGCCCTTTTGCGCATAGCCCGTCGCACTTGTATCGCCACACATAAAGATTTCGCCCGAAGCCGGATTGATTTGCACCCGCGTCACGCTCCCCGGATAAGCCGAAAAATAATCTTTGCGCGCCGGCTGAGCGGAGATCATCATTCGGTTGTGGTACAGCGCCGAATTGATCTTTGTCTGATACGTTGTCCAGTCGGTCACGGAGTTGACAACGACAAGGTCGTAGCCGTGCGTGGCTATATGTGTGCCGTCGCAGTAGTCGTGTGCAGCGCCGTCACTCCTAATCCACCAGATGCGCGACGGCGTTGCGCCATAGTCGCCTCGACAGACGACGTAGACCGTCCCATTGGCGTCGGCGCAGAGTTCGCCGGGGTTCATACCCACCTTGATTTCATCGCGCTTCTGCAAGGTCCGCGGGTCTAAACGCACCACGCGGAAGCCGTTGGCATAGCCTCCCGACGAATTATATCCGTCGGAAATGCTCACATATAGTAAGCCGTTAGCCCCCGCCAAAGCTGCCGGATTCGGCCCTACCGCTACGGAAGCCTGCTTGCTCCATGAGAGCGTATCAAAGCGCGTTACGTAGCCTGTATTGTCGGCCACGTAAACGCTTCCGGCGCCGGCGTAGACGGCTTCGGGCTGACTGATGCTGATCTTGGCTTTCTGGCGAAACGTCGTGCGGTCAATCACGCGCACAAGGTTGTCGCCGTAGACGGCAAGGTATATATTTGAGCCATAGGCAATGCCGTTTTGCGGCGACATGCCCAAGCTATTACCGTCGTTGGCTTGCGCAAAGACGCCCTGCTGTTTGGTGTCGTGCTGAAAATCTACGTAATCCAAACTTCCCGGAAGGCTTGTGTAAGCATTGCCTTGGTTGATAATGACAACGCCCTGCTGGCCCGGCAAGTTTGGCTTGGGTAGGGGAGTGGGCTCATCGCTCGTACAACTGCTCAGGATGGCGCCGGCGCCCATCAGGAGGCACACGGCGAGGCGAAATGGTCTGATTCGTTTCATCGTTGTTGATTTTTTTGGGTACAAACAAGCGGCCGGCGCGATCTTTCGTTGGCCTGTCTTTGCAAAGGTCCGACAATTTTTCGACCTAACCCCGCCTTGGCTTTAAAATATTGCGTTTTAGCAGCGTAAAGTGTAAAAACCATTCGCCTTTTCGTGCCCTTTAGGATGCTTCTCGCTCGTTTGCCTTGCGTTAAGTTCTCGTCGTTTTGTGCCTTTGATGGTGTTGCGGAAAAGTAGCCTAAAGTTGGCCGCGCGGCAGGCTGTTTCGGGCGCGCTGCCGCCCCGCTTTCGCTTACCGCCATCAAGCCTTTTTGTCGTTTGCCGGGAGCAAACCATCGTTTGGTGGGAGCAAACTATGGTTTGGCGGCAGCATACGATTGTTTGGTGGGAGCAAACGAAACGCTGCGGCGGCCGATGGGGGACTTGAAAGCGGAGCAGAATAGATGAAAAGCGCCTTGGCCGCTCGATGCTGTGCTGAACGCCGGCGGGGCTAAGGGGGCGACGGCTGAAAATGCAAACCGGCAGGCCGTCGCGGCTTGCCGGTTTGTGTGTTTTTTGCATTTGGCGAGATTTTGCCTCGCTGAAGCCGTGCATGTTGTGTGTTTTTGACTTATCTTTGCGCAATGACAATCGTATAATAATATGAAACTAACAAACAATATCCATTACGTCGGTGTAAACGACCGCGTGAAGCATCGCTTTGAAGGACTCTGGCTCTTGCCTCACGGCGTCTCTTACAACTCTTACCTTGTTGTTGACGAAAAAGTGGCGCTTATCGATACGGTAGAGGCTGATTTCTTCCCAATTTTCTTGGATAAAATTCGCGAAATCTTGGGCGAGCGGCCCATAGATTACCTTGTCGTGAACCATATGGAACCCGACCATTCCAGTAGTATAGCTTATATCCGCAAATACTACCCTGAAGTGAAACTCGTGGGGAACAAGAAGACGTTTGATATGGTTGGTGGCTTCTATGGATTGACCACAGAAGATGATGTAGAGGTTAAAGAGGGCTCAGAACTTTCGCTTGGCAACACGACGCTGCGCTTCCATCTCGTCCCGATGCTGCATTGGCCGGAGACGATGGTGACGTATTGCGTGGAGCAAAAGGTGCTCTTCTCGGGCGATGCGTTCGGCTGCTTCGGCGCTTTGAACGGCCACGTGCTCGATACGACGATGGACATCGAACGCTATATTCCGGAAATGGAGCGCTATTACGCGGCGATTCTTGGCAAATATGCGAAACCCGTACAGGCGGCGTTGAAGAAATTGGGCGGGTTGGAGATGAACATGATCTGCTCGACGCACGGCCCGGTTTGGACGGAGAATATTCCGCGCATCATCGAGACGTATCACCGCTTGAGTGCGGGCGAAACGAGCGAGGGTGTAGTGATCTGCTATGGGTCAATGTATGGCAATACGCAACTCGTGGCGGAGGCTATCGCAGAGGGCGTGGCTGAAGCCGGTATCCGCAATATTATTGTTCACAACTTGAGCGTTTCGCAGCCGTCCGGCGTCTTGCGCGATGTGTTTAGATATCGCGGCGTGGCGATTGGCGGACCTACGTACAACACCGGACTCTTCTCTTGTGTGGATGAGTTCGTAAAAAAGCTGACCGACCGCGAAGTAAGTCACCACAAGTTGGCCATTTTCGGCGGTTTCTCGTGGGCAGGACAAGCAGTAAAGATCCTGCGCGCTTACAACGAAACAATGAAAATGGAGGAAGTGGGCACAGGCCTTGAATGGAAACAGGGTGCCAAGGCTGAAGTGCTCGAAAAAGCGCGTGAATTGGGCCGCCAACTCGGGGAGGCGGTGAAGAATTCCGCAAATTAATTAGGCTGTTTTCACCTTTGGATACTCCATAGGTAAAAGAGTTTGTTCATAGGATCTGTGTCGCACGCCGGAGCTTAAGCGCCGGCGTGCGACCTTTTTTATCCGCGCGGTGCGGCGCGTAGGGTAGGGCGTGTAAAATCAGTGCGCTTCGAGCCAGTTCTTGCCCGTGCCGCAATCGGCTTCTAAGGGGACGCTCATTTGATAAGCGCTTTCCATTTCAGAAACGATGATGGCCTTCGCGCATTCCAATTCTGCGGGCGGAATGCTGAAGTTTAATTCATCGTGCACTTGTAGGATCATCTTTGTTTTCAACCCCGCTGCGCGCAACCTTTGATCGATGCGAATCATAGCCAGCTTGATAATGTCGGCCGCCGTCCCTTGGATGGGCGCATTCACAGCTACGCGCTCCGCATAGCCACGCACGACGGCGTTGTGCGAATTGATGTCGGCCAAATATTGACGCCGGCCAAAGGCAGTTTCGATATAGCCGCGCCGGCGCGCTTTTTCGATGCTGCTATCCATATATTCCTTCACTTTAGGGTAGGTAGAGAAATAATTATCTATGAGTTCGCGCGCCTCCGTCCGACTTACGTCCATCCGCTCTGCGAGCCCGAACGCCGAGATCCCGTAAATGATGCCGAAGTTCGCGGTTTTCGCCTTCCGGCGCTCGTCGCGGCTCACCTCCGACAAGTCCTTCTTGAAAATGCGTGCGGCCGTAGCGGCGTGAATGTCCTCCCCCTTGTTGAAAGCCTCGATTAAGTGCGGGTCTTTACTGAGATGGGCCATTATTCTCAATTCTATCTGCGAGTAGTCCGCACTGAAAAATACGTCGCCCGCTTCCGGAATAAAGGCTTTCCGAATCTCGCGTCCGTCTTCCCCGCGCACCGGAATATTTTGCAGGTTCGGGTTGCTCGACGACAAGCGCCCCGTCGACGTAACCGCTTGATTAAACGTCGTGTGCAAGTGTCCCGTCTGCGGATTCACAAGTTTGGGCAAGGCTTCCACATACGTGCTCAACAGCTTCTTGAGTCCGCGATGCGCCAGTATCTTTCCGACAATTTCATGCTTGTGCGAGAGGCGCATGAGCACTTCTTCCGACGTCGAGTATTGGCCGCTCTTCGTCTTTTTCGCCTTCTCGTCGATTTTAAGTTCGCCGAAAAGCACCTCGCCCACTTGTTTCGGCGAGGTAATCATAAACGGGTGGCCCGCCAACTGATATATTTCCGCCTCCAGCTTGACCATCCGAGCCGTAAACTCGCTGCTGATTTCTTGCAGTGCGCTCGTGTCGAGGCAAACCCCGTTGCGCTCCATCCGCGCCAAGACCGGCATCAAAGGCATCTCAATATCATAGAAGATTTGTTCGACCCCGTTCTCGCGCATCGCCTTTTCGAGCGGCGCCATCAGCCGCAGCGTGACGTCAGCGTCTTCGCAGGCATACTCATATACATCTTTTGGGTCCAAATCTCCCATGTTGCGTTGCCCACGTCCCTTCGGTCCGATCAATTGTTCGATCGGAATCGGCCGATAGTTGAGATAGACGCTCGCCAAGTAGTCCATGTTGTGCGCCAGTTCCGGTTGCACAACATAATGGGCCAACATTGTGTCGAAAAGTCGGCCCTTAGGTTTCACACCATAAGAAGCCAGCACCGTGAGATCGTATTTCAGATTTTGCCCAACAATCAAAACGTCCGCCTTTTCCCAAAATGGGCGAAGGAGTTCCAAGCGCGCTTTGACCGCATCCGTTTCACGTGAAACCGGAATGTACCATGCGCGCCCCGGAGCCGTAGAAAAACTCATACCAACCAATTTTGCCTTGATCGCCTCCTTATCTGTCGTCTCCGTATCTAACGCAACTTTTTCAAATGTCAATAATTGCGTGCAAAAATCTCGTACTTCATCCTCGTTATCAAGCAGATGATATTCGTGATCCGTGTTTTCTAAGGTCGAAATACTGGATTCTTTTGCGTCGCCCGCATCTTCGTCCGCAAGCATCGCAAAGAGATCGCCTTGGATGGCTTGATTATTTTGCAAATTTTGACTTTTCTGCCAGCGACTCAAAAACGTCCGAAATTCGAGTGCTTCAAAAATCGGCTTCAGTTGGTCGAAGTCCGGCTCTGTCAATTTCCACGTTTCCCAATTTACGTCGAGCGGAACGTCCGTCTTGATTGTCGTCAAGAATTTCGAGAAACGAATTTTGTCCGCATTGTCTTCCACCTTTTGGCGTTGCGCCCCTTTCAACTCGTCCGTATGTTCGAGCAAGTTTTCAATACTTCCGAAGCGCTGAATCAAAGTAGTGGCCGTTTTAGGTCCCACGCCCGGACAACCCGGTATGTTATCGGCCGCATCACCCATTAAAGCCAAGTAGTCGATGACCTGTTTCGGATCCGTCAGCCCATATTTTTGGCAAACCTCTTCCACGCCCAAAATTTCCCAAGGCGCATTGCCGTGACCCGGTCGCTGCATCAGCACGTTCGGTTCTACCAATTGCGCATAATCTTTGTCCGGCGTCACCATTCTAACCTCAATACCCTCTGCCGCTGCCCGTTTAGCGACCGTTCCGATCACATCATCAGCCTCGAAGCCCTTCACCTCGATGATAGGAATATTGTACGCGCGGATAATATCTTTAATGATGGGCACGGCGCGCTTAATATCCTCCGGTGTCGCTTCGCGCTGCGCTTTATAGTCAGGATAAGCCTCGTGGCGAAACGTAGGACCGGCCGGGTCAAACGCAATCGCGAGCATATCGGGCGCCTCTTTGCGTCGAATATCTTCCAGTGTATTTACAAAACCATAGATGGCCGACGTATTTTCTCCTTTCGAGTTGATACGCGGACTACGTATGAGGGCATAATAAGCCCGATAAATGAGCGCGTAAGCGTCCAATAAGAAAAGTCTCTTCATGATTCAGTGCTGCGTAGGGCAGTTTCGTGGTCAAATTATCGGTAAATTTACGGAAAAGAATCCGTCTGTTGGCTTTTTATTCGTAATTTTGTCACCTAAACCAGCGAATGAAAGTGGACAAACTTGCTGAAATACGTCGCCCCATCGAGGCAGAACTTAACGAGTACGCCCGTCTTTTTGCCGAGTCCCTTACCCACGAAGATGATTATTTGGGTCAGGCGCTCAACTATGTGCGCCGGCGCAACGGCAAGATGATGCGGCCTATCTTAGTACTCCTCGCGGCCAAGGCTTTCGCGCCCATTAGCGAGAAAACCTTGCGCTCGGCCGTCACACTCGAACTCCTGCATACGGCCAGTTTGATCCACGACGATGTTGTCGACGATAGCGGTGAGCGGCGCGGACAAGCCAGCGTTAATGCCCGCTTTGGCAATAAGGTGGCCGTGCTCGTAGGCGATTATCTCCTTTCCAAATCCTTGCACCAAGCTTATCTGACAGACGATCTGCGTATCGTAGAAATCGTAGCGCGCTTGGGCGGTACATTAGCTGAAGGCGAGGTGAAGCAACTGGCCAATATTCGTCAAGCCGTGGCCACGGAAGAGGCATATTTCGACGTCATTCGTCACAAGACGGCTGCCCTTTTTGCGGCTTGTACCCGCTTGGGAGCGATCAGTGCCGACTGCGCGCCGGCTACGGTAGAGCAGGTAGCCACGTTCGGCGAGATCATAGGACTTTGCTTCCAGATACGCGACGATATATTTGATTATTACGACGACGAAATCATCGGCAAACCGACTGGTAACGATATGATGGAGGGCAAACTAACCCTGCCGGCCATTTATGCGCTTAACCATACAGACCGCACCGACGTGCAAACGTGGGTAGCCCACGTAAAAGCTCGCACGGCCACACCCGAAGAGATTAAAAGTTTGGTTGATTTCACGAAAAGTTCAGGCGGAATCGATTATGCTCATCAGCGCATGGAGGAGCTTCGGAAAGAAGCTGATGAAGCGCTTAATGCTTTCCCCGATGAAGCTGTAAGGCGTTCATTAGCTGCTTATTTGGCGTACACGATTGATCGTAAATTATAATCAACCACTGGGCTTTTAACCGATCAGCCTTTGTTGAAGAATTTAAGTGTAGGACTTTCATGGGCGAAAGTCCTTTTTTTATCAACCCCAATTCGGTTTAAGGTCACCTCCTTTTTACTCAGGTTATAGCCCACAACGATTCTTTCAACCTGACTATAGGCCGAAGATTCATTGTTTCACGCAAGTATGTTTTGTTCCACAAAGCGGGTATACGAAAGTAGGTTGGGGAACTCTTCTTTTAGTTCTCGACAGACGTAGAAGAGATAGAAATGTTTGAAATTGCGAAACGTATTGCTGTGGAACAAGACAAGAATGGTAATCATTTCTGCATCGCTCATTCTTCCCTTTCTATTGCGAGTTTTAGGGGTGTTTGGAGAGGGATTTGAAAGCGAAAGTGCTTTTTTGTTCAATTCCAACTCATATTCTTTGCAGAAATCGTCTGCAATACAAAATATTTCTATAACTTTGTTCTCGGTGTCCATAGCAATTTTTGTTTGTGTTTATTTGTATATCAACACCTTAATGTTACAATAAGTTTTGCTAATCACCAAATTTATGGACACTTATAATTCATCGAACTCACGTTACAATAGATCAAGAAACGTAGAAATATGAAAAGGATTACAATTATTTTATTTTCGCTAATTTTGACTTTGCC
>JABZGR010000041.1 GCA_015259125.1 Alloprevotella tannerae
GACCTCCAGATTATGAGTCTGTTGCTCTAACCAACTGAGCTACAAGTCCGGCTTGCGGCGTTTGCCCTTTAAGCTAAAACATATTGCTTTAGAGCAAGGATCGCAATTATGGTTGTGCAAAGGTAGTGTCTTCAAGCTGAATGACCAAAGATTTGAGCTTAAAATTCTGTGGTGAGGCATTTTTGAAGTAAATCAGAGGGGCAAACAACTATGATAAAACACTGAATCGTGAACGCGACGCCACTACTTTGTGATAAACGGAAACTTTGCCTTTGGTGAAGGTGGCTTTTCAGGCGGCAAAAGAAGGAAAAGGTTTAATCTTGGGTGTTTTAGGTATTTTTAGTTTAACATTTGTCTTTGTTGCCCGTCAACAAGTAAGAAAGAATTCATACTTTTGCTTCAAAAGAAATACAAATTGAACACGATGAAGAGATATAAACGAACAATTCTTGTGAGCTTTTGCAGCTTACTATTCGCTACATTGTGCTGCACGGAAGGGCACGCGCAAAACTATTATCGCGATTATACCATTACGCGCAACGGCGTCTTTTATCGGGGGCAACCTTTGCGCGAAGCCAACCCACGCTACTTCCGCGAATTGGGTTATGGTTACGGGAAAGATGATCGCTACGTCTTTCTTTTCGGGAAGATTTTAGAGTATGTAGACCCTTCGAGTTTTCGCCTCGTGACGGAAGCACCGACAATTATACTCGACCCAACGATGGACGCCTCCGATGAAGATATAGATGAGGCTACATACAACCAATTTTATGGCGGCGGTTATAGTCAAGGCGGCTATAATCAGGGTGGCTATGTGCGAATGGAAAACATCGTACTCTATCGTGGCGCTAAACTCGAAGGGGCTTCGGCACGCAGTTTTCAATATGTGGGCAAGGGTTATGCAAAAGACGACTGGAATGTCTACTTTGAAGGCAAGAAGATCAAAGGCGCGTCGTCATCCAACTTCAGCCTTGTAGGCGGTTTCTACGCGATGGATTCGTGGAATGTTTATTATCGCGGCCGCAAAGTAGAGGGGGCTTCGACTTCAAATTTCCATTATCGGGGCGGAGGCTACGCTGAAGACACATGGAACTCCTATTATCAAGGCCGCAAAATGTAGTTGTGTGCCGCTAAATGCCGTTTCCCCCACCGCAACCATTGAGTTGCGGTGGGGGAAACGCTATTATATGTCCTTTACACCGGCGATCATCTGCCGCAAACCAGCGCCACGATGCCGGCCGCCCTATATTATATAATGTGTACACGAGCGACGCCGTGCGGAGTCGTGGAGACGATGAGCAAGGCGCCGCGCAACGCTGCAGCCTACTATTCTTCGGCGGTGTAAGCTATAAGAATCTTATCCGCGATACTGCTCATTTCCGCGTTAGTCAATTGCAGTTTCGGCTTGTGAAAGTCCATATCTCCTTCGTTCTCAAGCGGGATAAGATGCACGTGCGCGTGGTTCACCTCCAAGCCCAATACGGCCATACCCACCTTGCGGCAAGGGAAGACATCCTTAATAGCGCGCGCCACTTTCTTGGCAAAGACGATCATCTCGGCCAATTCTTCGTCCTTCAGGTCAAAGAAATAATCTACTTCGCGCTTGGGAACAACCAGCGTATGTCCACGGCGAACCGGACTAATATCGAGAAAAGCATAAAAATGCTCGTTCTCGGCGCATTTGAAACTCGGAATCTCGCCGTTAATGATTTTTGAAAAGAGCGTCATAAGGCTTATTTTTTAGGGGATAATAAAAAAGCGGCGCACAAGCAATCTGTCGCGCCGCAGCAAAAACAGCTTTTTTAAAGCGAAATGCTTTGTATTTCGAGTTGAATCAGTCCTTGCGGGATCTTCACCTCAACTACGTCGCCCACCTTATGCCCAAGCAAGCCCTGAGCAATAGGCGTCTGCGACGAAATCTTGCCTTCGCGAATGTTAGCCTCGCTCTCGCTCACGATGGTATACGTCATCACCATACCCGTCTTCAGATTTTTCATCGCTACAGTTGAAAGAATCTGCACCGTCTCGTTATTGAGTTTGCTGGTATCAATGATTTTCGCCGCGACTATCGCCTCTTTGAGTTGACTAATCTTCATTTCGAGCATACCCTGCGCCTCTTTTGCGGCGTCATACTCACTATTTTCCGACAAGTCGCCCTTATCGCGCGCTTCAGCAATGGCTGCCGAAGCTGCCGGACGCTCTACTGCCTCCATATGATGGAGACGGGCCACCATTTTGTCGTAGCCCTCTTGTGTCATGTAAGCCATAATATATCTGACCGTTTTAATTTTCAATAAGTAACAGAAAAAACCGAAAGAACTCCTGCGTATCTTCATTGCGGGAATCCTTTCTCCTCTGCTTCCGGCAGCTCATCCTCGTTCCGTTAAGGGGCTCCGTTAGCGTTTTTTGTTCCGTTGTGCGCTGCAAAGGTAGTACAAATCGGCCGATAAGCAAAGAGAAGCAACTGAAAAATTTCTGATTTTCACCTATTTGCTATTTTTTTGAAACGATCACACGCCGAAAGTCGGATCCTTCCGACTGTTCGGCGTGCTTCTTCTACGTGACCACCCGCGGCCTATGGCCTATACGATGGGATTGATAATCTTATTCAGTTAGATAATAGTCGATAGAGGTCACAACGCGCACCTTTTTGATGTAAGGCGTAGCATCGTCGCGGTCTGTAATATCAAAGAGGCCCTGCGTAGCATCCTTGATTTTACCAAGCTTGCTATCAGAATCGCGAGCAAACTTCTCGCCGGCTGTGCGCGCATTCTTAGTAGCTTCTTCAATCATTTGGGGCTTGATCTTGTTAAGGCTCGTAAATTCATACTGCACTTGCGAATCGTAGTCTTCGGCTGAAATAGCCACGCCCATCTCCACGAGTTGCCCCAATTGAGGAATCAACTGGCGCACGAGAGCCACGTCTCGAGTCGATACCGTTGTCGTACACGAAGCTTTATAGCGTAATCCTCTGTAATCACCGTCATATTGCGTTGCCCGGTCGCTGATCTGCGGCGCGCCCATCGAGATATCAGCCGGCTTTACGCCATGCTTGATGAGCCATTGGCGAATCTTATTATTGCCACGATTGATATCAGACATCACCTCTTGCAAATTGTCCGACGTTGTTTCGTAGACCAACGGCCAAATAACGTGATCAGCCTGCACTTCGCGCTCTGCAAGACCGCGCACTGACACGATTCTGTCTTTAATCATCACGTTGCCTAATCCGAAATATAGGAAGAGGCCAAGGAGCACTAAGCCTACGGCAAGAATGCCCGATTCTAATTTTAAGTTTTTCATTGAAAAAATTTTATTAATACCGCAAACGTACACATAAGTTTTTACTCTGACAAGAGATTGACAAAATAATCACGACAGATTGAGCATATTTATATTTTTTAGTATTCTTCTTGAAGAAAGCCACTTTGATCTGTGTACGACGCTATCGAAGATAGCAATGCGGAAAACGTAGAAAGAACGAGAAGAAACAACGATAATCTGCGATGAAACCGCCAAAAATCATACGTTCATTCGGACTTGTAAAGGTGAAATCGCGGGCCACTTTCGTTTGATCAAGGCAAACCATCGTTTGCTGGGAGCAAACATGCGTTTGGCAAGAGCAAACGATAGTTTGGCGGCAGCAAACCACAGAAACGAGCATACAAAGCGGGCCCTCATGAGAAGTTAGACAAAAGAAAGCCTTATTACGACTAAACGGCAGAAGCACTGCGCCGATCATTCGTCCATACTTCTGCGCGAATTACGACTCCTGCGCTTTACTGTTGACACATTGAGGAAAGGCAACTACGGCGTAGCTGACGAGGGGAGGGTGATCACGCGCCACACTTACATATCATTCAGCGACAAAAGCAATAAAAGAGCGTGTAATCTGCGATGAAATGGGCAAAAATTGTCATTTCATGAGTAGGAAGCCAATGCGTGCCGGGTATGCATCAATCTATCTCGACTGCACGCGCAACGGAGGCGTTAAGCCACAAGATGCATCCGAATAAACACCAAAACTAAAGTGAGAGGGGAAGATAAAAAGAGTGTGTGTCGGGAACACCGACACACACGAGAGAGTTGGAAAAGTGCTCTTAAACGCCGTGAAGCGTACTGTTATGCTGTCTGGGGTCAAATATGTCTATAGAAAAACCGTCCAATCTAAAACATAACAAACACGACGCCTCGTCTTTATAACTTCACATTCATCATGACCCTCACGGGCAATGGATAATGTTGATGAGCCAAAAGGAATGGCCGAAACAGGTAAAGCGCTTTAGCGCAAGCATTCGGCAGAAAGGGCTTTTGCCTAACCTTCTTTCGCAGCGGTCTTTTACGATCAACGCTATCGGAGAAGTTCTTTTTGAAGCAGCGTGGGTCTCACACCACAAGGCTTACCGCTTTCTTGGTCCACAAAGGAGAGTCACTGAACAGCCGTTCGTACAGGCCACTCAAGGGCGCCTCATTGATTACCGGTGCAAAAGTAGTAAGGAAAGTAGTATGGCAACAAATTTCTACGGGCTTGACCTGTGACTTCAACACGCGAAGTCACAATTCACAAAGTCAAATGGGTAGTGGAAAGTACCTCAAATATAGGGTTAAATATTTGATAAAAAGTAGTTTAAGGCCGCCTTTCAGAAACGCGGCGCTGATAGACAGACGGAGAGACTCCTGTCACACGTTTAAAAGCTCTGGAAAAGCTTTCACGCGCCTTGAAACCCACGCTACGGCCGATGGCTTCAAGCGTAAGCCGCCCAAAGTTTTCTTCATCGTCAAGCCGACGGCAAGCTTCTTTAATGCGATATTCACTTAAAAGAAGTACGAACGAACAGCCCATTCTCTCGTTAATCACCTGCGAAACGTCCTTTGGCGTGGCTTCGCAAAGCTTAGCTAAACGATCAATAGAAAAGTCTTCTTGGCAGATTTCCTGCTCATCGGCAAGCACTTTCTTAATCTTTGCTTGCAAAAGGTCCTTCTCGTTTTCTTCCAACGAGCTTTTTATGGGCGCCGGTTCTGGTTTAGGCGTTAGCGAGGCTGACTGCTCGGACTTAAGACGCAGATGGGCATTTTTATGATACAAATAGCGGCGCATGAGATAGCCACCCAGCACGAGCAAGGCTAATCCGCCGAATATCATCAACAGGATTTGCTGATTAGTAAAGCCCGCTTCAGCTTGCGTTGGCGGGCTTGCGAGGCGCAAATCATCAGCCTTTGGGACGAGAAATTCCTCGCGATCAGCCTCTAAATCCAAACCGTCGAAAAAAGAATTGCGAAACTCCAAGAAAGTTTGGTAACAAGCATCGGCCTTTTCCTTGTTGCCGGTACTCAAATAATAATAATGCAGCAAAATAGCCGCATCAAAACGGAGATCTTGTAAGCCTTTTTTGCGCCCATAATACTCCAGTACGCTGGCATATTTGTAGACAGAGTCAGGCATTTGGGCCAATTTGTAAATACAAGCCATATTCCAAGCCGTAGAACAAGTAATGCGCACATCCATCGTTGAACTTGGATCGTACATCATCTCACTTCGTAGCTCTGCAGCGGCGGCGACGTACTTCTTGGCCTTGACTAAATCAATTGCACGCAAAACGGCTGACGCATAATCATAATATGGCTCGAGAGGCGGCACTTTTATTTGGCGGAAAAGTGCCATTTCGTGCGAAAAAGCCTTGATATTAGCGTCGTCAAAGCCTAAGTTCCAAAAATTTACAAAGGCTGAAATCATATTGGTATAGTTCCCCATCTGCGCAGATTCGATAAAGGCCTTCTTGTAGAAATGTCTCACCGTCTGAACGTTGGTTGGCGTCGGATAACATTGGGTATAAAGACTATAAATATGCCCAATATTGAGATCTATAAACGGGCGCACGTCGGGATCATTGCAGATGGTATCGGCTTCATGCAAGGATTCGATAGCGCGTTTATAATCAAAAAAGGAGAAACTATAGAGATAAGCCATCCGGTTCAGGCTTAACGCGAGCATACGTCGCTGCAAAAAAGTCATAGGATTGCGCTGCCTCAACCTACTTGTGAGTAAGCGGTCGACAAGCAAAGCGCTGTCGGGCATATCCTTCACCAGCAGGAAGTCTAAGCTCAACTCCTCGAGCCGTTCGTCTGACAATGAACTCCAACTGCCTTGATCACTTAGGCGGAAAGCGCCAAGCGACAACTGCGCAGTTGCTTGCAGACAAATAAACGCTAAAAGGAGGGATGCCAACTTCTTCACCTTGCAAAATTAGTTTTTTTTGGGCGTTCTGACAACCTATTGTTTAGGAAACGACATGGGGACTTTTGTATATCTTATCAAAAGAAGGACAAAAAGTAATCAAACAAATTTACCGCGCAGCACATCTTCGGAAGAATCAAACCTTGTTTAGCGCTATTTTTTGCAGTTTTTCGCGCAATTTGTTACGCAAGAAAAAATATTAAGAGCCATATTTTTCTTACATAAGTAGTATTTGAGCATAAGCTTTCGCTGATTTTTACGCGAAAAATTGGCGGAGCGCGATATAAATTCAGGTAACGATTGACGTTGGTCGAGTTTGGCGCGATGGAAACGCCCTTTTAAGACGAAAAACAGGGATTTTTACGGCCACGAAAGGCAGATTATTGGCCGAAAAAATCCGCTTTTGAAAGATAAAGTCACATACGCCACGGTTCAAATCACACCAAGGATGCAACAAGCCTTTGGCTTTTTTGGAGCTTATTAAAATTCGCGCGACGGCTTTCTGCGTATCTTTGCAACCATCTGCGATTATGCAAGAACAAAACAAGACAGATATATGATTATGAAACGTTCACTGAAAACTTTATGCGGCTTTTTCGCCGTTTTGGCCCTACTGGTGAGTTGCAATGCCACAACGCCGCTGGCGTATGATGGGCCTCTGCCTCACAAAGAGTTGCACAATTATTTCTATGCTAATAATGCCGGCAAAACACCGCCGACAAAGATCACCTCAGAAGACACTTTTGAGCGCTATTTCGGCGAATCGGCTTACATGGGGAAGAGCGGAGAGCCGACAAAGGTCGACTTTGGCGAGCAGTTTGTCATAGCTTTGGTGCTTCCGGAGACGAAATACGATACGCAAATCCTACCTCAGCGTCTCATTAAGCGCGGAGATCGGATAACGCTTTACTATAAGGTGCGACAAGGTAAGGCTCGCTCTTTCACGATTCGCCCCATTTATCTCGTAAAGGTCGACAGCCAATACGAAGCTGAGGAAGTCGTAACGGTCAGAGAGAAGTAGGCGTCGCGCATAATTGACTTGGGGAGAAACTTTGCGGAGTCTGTAAACGGCTGTGCAAAGTTTCTCGACATTTAGGCCTTATAAGATTTTTTGAACGCTAAGTGTAGGCGAGCGAAGCCTTGGGTTTTAACATCGTCGAACATAGAATTTCTGCGATGAAATGGGAAAAAATCAAACTTTTTACCTAACTTGCCGCACGCATACTTCGCGAAGGGTAATCGTAAATGCGATTTAACAAGCGGACAACCCATCTGCACGCGACACACGCCTAAGCGAGCGACCGCAAAGCTTGATTTGCGACTTACATATATAACAAACACAAAACGACAGAAGAGATGTCAACCGTAAAAGAACTCTTGGAATTTCGGCGGGCCGTCAGAATTTTCGACACCACCCAAAGCTTGGACCCAGAAAAGGTAAAAGCCTGCCTCGAAACAGCGGCCTTAGCACCGACAAGTTCGAACCTCCAATTATGGGAAGTCGTTCACGTGACCGACAAGTCCACGATCCGCCAATTAGGTCCGGCTTGCTTTGACCAAACAACGATCACTACGGCCGATGAATTGGTCGTTTTTCTCATCCGCCCCGATTTAGTCAAGGCACACGCCAAGGCCGTGCTCGACTTTGAGCGAGACAACGTAGCGCGCCATTATCCGGCTGAAAAGCAGGCCAAATATATAAATCTGCTCACGCAGTATTATACGCGTCTCGTCCCCTTTCTCTACGGCCGCTGCCTGGGTTTATTTGGCCTCTTCCGCAAGGCTTTTTTCTCCGCTGCGGGTCTGTTTCGCCCCGTTCTCCGTTCAATGGGCGAAAACGACATGATTGGCGGCATGCATAAAAGTTGCGGCCTCGTAGCTCAAAGTTTTATGCTTGCCATGGCCGAACAAGGCTACGACACCTGCCCCGTTGAAGGTTTCGATGCCCACCGCGTGAAACGTTTGCTCAAGCTTCCGCGCCAATCCCGCGTGAGTCTTATCGTCTCGTGCGGCATACGCTTGCCAAAAGGTGTACGCGGCGACCGCTTCCGCTTAGATTTCGACACACAATATCGACGCGCCTAAGGCGCACGACTCCCCTCGTCTCTCACCCGTCTCGCATTCGCCTACGGAGAGCTCGATAGCGCCCGGCTCATACGGCATTTCAGCATAGGAATAGCGGCTAAACAGCAACGTAAAGACGATTTGGGTTTGCGCAGCAGGCTTTTCCGTCGCCATAGTCCCTACTGCTCAACCACCGAGCACCGAAAGCAAAGCAGAAGCACCTCTTATCGCATTAGGCCCACTGTATCTCCACCCACGCCACTTGATTTTACACGTCCTCGTTCGCCAATTGCAGCGAACGAGGACGCATTTTTTGCAGTTTAGGCTTGACTCCGGCAATTTTTCTTCGTGAGCGTACACCCTTTTCATCACGATAAAAAAGTCGTTCGCTCGTGAGCGTACGTTCGTCTCACCACGGTGAAACAAAAAGCAAACAAGATTTGCGGCCTTGCCATTAAACCCTTGAAAGTGTATTTTCCAACACTGCTTATCAGCAAACCGATGCTTCTCTTTGCCATTAGCATCCTTGTGAACGCGACGACCGACTTGCATTCGACAAAGTCGAGGGGGCGCATTAACATGCCTACCGGTGCTGCGAGAAAAACGGATGGTGGGAAAGAAAGGGTAAAACAAAAGCCAAGGCAGAAGCTTTGGCTGCAAGAAAAGACGGTAAGAGCAGTTGCCATAAATAAACCTCAGCACGTCTCAACGGCAGTGGACGCAACAGGCAGCAACACTTCGGCGGCGAAGCGCGCGTCAAAGCGGACAAAGACTTAGAGGCAAGAATCGAAAAGGGGGATACAACCATTAGCCATCAAGCCCCGCTCGACGCCAACGGAAAGCGCCGGGCGACAGCTACGTATTGAGGACGTGCAGGGCCGTCGGGATTTCGCATCCGGGCGGCCCTATAATGGTATTATTGTAAGTTTGAAGTGCTTCAGCCGGTATTCACACACGAGCTTTCAGCCATTGGAGATGATAAATACCTATAATAAATGAGTGTAATTGAATACCTCTTATTATTTGTATTCAGCGACAAAGTTAAACTTTAGATTTCATATCTCAAAATTTTGAGTGAAAATTTATGGCAATTTGCCGCAGAAATTGGAAACTCTATGCATCAATGTTCGCATATGTGGCATTTTTCTCGATAAATTCACGCCGCGGACCTACATCCTCACCCATAAGCATCGAGAATGTGTAGTCGGCATTGGTAGCGCTTTCTAAGGTGACTTGCTTTAAGAGGCGCGTCTCCGGATTCATCGTGGTTTCCCACAATTGTTCGGGATTCATTTCACCCAAACCTTTATAGCGTTGCGTCGTGATGTTATCTTCTGAGCCGTCGCCGTATTGTTCGATGAAGCGCAAGCGCGCGGTTTCGTTGTAGCAGTATTCTTCGGCGTGTCCTTTCTTAGCCCGGCAGCGATAGAGGGGCGGCATAGCGATGTAGAGATAGCCATCCTCAATGATTTGCGGCATATAGCGATAGAAAAGCGTCATAATAAGCGTCGCAATATGCTGTCCGTCGACGTCGGCATCGGCCATAATGATAATCTTATGGTAGCGCAACTTCTCGATATTGGCTTCTTTGGAATCTTCATCCAAACCAAAACGTACGCCAAGTGCTTGAATGATGTTGTTAACTTCGTCGCTCTCGAAAGCTTTGTGCCACATTGCCTTCTCGACATTCAGAATTTTACCGCGCAAAGGCAGGATAGCCTGCGTCGTACGACTGCGCGCCTGCTTTGCAGATCCGCCTGCGGAGTCGCCCTCCACGAGGAAGAGTTCGCAGACTGCAGCGTCCTTGCTCGAACAATCGGCCAACTTGCCGGGGAGTCCGCCGCCGGACATCGGATTCTTACGTTGCACACTCTCACGCGCCTTGCGAGCTGCGATACGCGCCGTGGCTGCGAGAATCACCTTGTCGACGATGAGTTTAGCTTCTTTCGGATGCTCCTCAAGATAGTTGGTGAGCGCCTCGCCCACGGCTTGGTTCACCGCGCCGGTTACTTCCGTATTACCCAAACGCGTCTTGGTCTGGCCTTCAAACTGAGGTTCGGCCACTTTAACCGAAATTACGGCGGTCAATCCTTCGCGGAAGTCTTCGCCGGAAATCTCTATTTTCGCCTTTTCGATTTGTTTAGCTGCCGTTTGTTCGGCATATTTCTTCAAGACACGAGTGATGGCTTGGCGGAATCCAATTAAGTGGGTACCGCCCTCGATCGTGTTGATATTATTGACGTAGGAGTGGACGTTTTCCGAGTACGAAGTGTTGTACATGATAGCCACTTCGATAGGAATATCTGCCTTGTTCGTGCTGATATAGATCACATCGTTGAAGAGATGCGTCCTGCTCGAGTCGATATAGCGAACAAATTCACGCAAACCTTGCTCGGAATAGAAAGTTTCCTGCTTCGTGTTGCCCTCTTCATCGGGGCGAAGATCTGTAAGCGTGATCTTCAGGCCGGCATTCAGGAAGGCGAGTTCGCGCATACGGGTAGCCAGCGTGTCATAATTATATATGGTCGCCGTAAATATGGTATCGTCGGGCCAAAACTGCTGTTTCGTACCGCGCAATTGGGTTTCGCCAACTACCTTTACGGGATAAAGCGGCTTGCCTTGCTCATATTCTTGCTGATAAATCTTTCCGTCGCGAAAAACTTGCGACGTCATGTGCTTGGATAAGGCATTTACGCAAGAAACACCGACACCGTGCAGACCGCCGGAGACCTTGTAAGAGCCTTTATCAAACTTACCGCCGGCGTGAAGCACGGTCATAACCACTTCTAACGCGCTTCGGTGCTCTTTCGGGTGCATATCTACGGGAATACCGCGACCATTGTCTTGCACAATGATAGAATTGTCCGTGCAAATCGTGACTTCTATCTGCGTACAATAGCCTGCCAACGCCTCATCTATGGAGTTGTCGACCGTCTCATAGACTAAGTGATGCAGACCCTTGTCACTAATGTCGCCAATGTACATAGCCGGGCGTTTCCTAACTGCTTCTAAGCCTTCGAGTACCTGAATATTACTAGCGGAATAATTGCTGCTCGTGTTTTGGTTTCCTTCCATCGGATATTTCTTTCGTTATAAAAACATACAAAAATACGAAATGCCGACGACTTGGAGAAAGCAAGAAGCGAAAAAATAGCGTTTTCTTTACTCGTAGGCTGATTTGCGGGACGACATAGAGGGCGATACGCGCCACGATATCAAAGGCTGAAAAGCGCAGAAATAGCTACAAAATTATCGTAACAGGGCCAAGGCGCAACCATATTAAGCGCCACTCGCGCAAGTCTTTGATCTTGCGGCGCAAAGCCGATGCCTTACATGAAGATGACCTATTGAACGCGCCCCATACCTATAATTAAAGCCTTCCGCACCCTACTTTTGAGGAGCAGAAGGCTTTGTTTGCGCGCAGTGGTAGTTGGCAAGCACCTTCGTTTCGCCGCTTATTTCTTTACGATCTTCTTTCCGTTAACAACGTAAATACCCTTCGGAAGATTGTTCACCGTGCGGTTAAGTCTCGCGCCGCTGAGCGAGTATACGCCCGGCTTAGCCGCAGGGTTAAGCGTAGGCATTGCGATGCCTGTTTTATTTTTTGCAATGACAATTTTGCTCTTTACCGGATCACCGCCAATTGTTACAGCGTGCACATCGGCATCGAAAGCAGCACCGGCAGGCTCTGTAATGGCGCAATCGATCAGGTTAAGCTCGGCAAAGTCTACGATCGTGCCATATTTCTTACCCTCAACTGTTATCGAAGCATTTTTAATGGTGAGCGTCTCATTCGTACCATTGTTTCCAGCAAAGCCAAACTCTTTGCCTTCGGCATTGATCGTGCAATCTTCGATAGTGAGGTTGGTGCCTCTGGCATAGAGCGTGCAGTTGTCCGTACTCAACATATTCAATATGCCACCACCCATAATCGTCAAAGGTGCTGTAAACCAAAATACGGCCTTGTCTGTTTCCAAACTATTTGTACCTACAACCTGCATTGTCAAGCCATCAATATTCGACTTAAACAAGAGTTTGCCTTCGGTCTTGATGTTGGCATCTTGCAACATAAGCACCTTGGTCTGGGGGTTGTAGCTCACCTTTCCACTCACGCCTTCTATCACGGAGAGGTCGCCACAATTGGCTGACGTCACCTGCGTGCCGCAAACCCAAAGTTCATACTCGGTCTGTGCCTGCGCCGTTGTCGGTATGGCACACATTGCGATGAACAGCACGACGATCGCCGCGCAAACTCTTTGAAGTAAATGATTTCTCATAATATATTTATGCCTCCCTGTTGAATCCCCTTCCGGAGCAAGGCCGTGTCGAAGGCTCGGGTCTTAAGGTTAAGTGTTTTATTTATTCATATACTGACTACCAGTCTGTATTCGCATTGTTTTCTTGAAAAGCGCTTACCTATTCTCTGACAATGGCTTTTCTGCTTTATACCGCAAGGGGGCTTGCATTTTTTTCGTATGAACCAATCACCATGCATCGTACGCTCCACGCTCAATCAGCATTTAAAAGGTTATACTTTGCGTTTACCATTTCATCCTTTATTCTTGGCCAAATTTCAGCAAGTCGATCTAAGAGATATTCACCCATTTATCAGATTCATTTTACCGGTGAAAATTCTCTGAGATCGCTATATTTTTCGCCTTTGAGAGGTGGCAAAAATACATAAAAAATATATACGCGATCATTCTTGCAGGTAAAATTGCAATTTTATTATTATTCGGATGGATTTCAAACGATCTGTCAGAAGCTGTTCTTTCTGCCATTAAGCCATCTTGCCAACAAAGTTTTCGCCCAAAAGGATACGCATTCGTGCCTTCACCGCAGTTTCGATGCAAACTTTCGTTACACTGTGTAAGCTACATATTTGCACAACTAACTACCACACAATCGCCCATTCTTTCCTCGTAATTTCATCTACAAATAAGGTAATGAGCACTACACCCAACCCTGAAAGTGACACTATTGAACTTGAAAATGAAGCCCTGCCAACCCAAATTTAACCGTAAACAGTCCACCTTTGCCGCTCTTCAACTATAAAAACCACAATATAATCATCCAAACCAGCCCATTTCCACCCAATTTCATACGCAAATAACCCTCATTTTAAGCCTCACGCCTATAATAATGCCAATAATTCTCCTAACTTCACGCAACTTTCGCCCAATTTCGCCCACAAATAACCCCATCGGGGTTAGTCTCTTGGCAAGGCAGGGTTGACGCATTGCGTCAACCCTGCCTTGAAGCCCCGAAAAAATGATAACTCCATAGGGTTGGTCTTTCAAAAACACACGAAAATGCATCAACACAAAAATAAAATTATTCAAAAAAAACGGCGGTTTCATCGCATATTCGGCTATAAAAACGCCGAATAAACCGCCCCACCGCAACCCACTACGCACAGCCGCTAAACTTTCACCTATGATCGGAAAAATTCTCCTATAAGACAATTTTAATTTGCCTATAAGAAACTTCAAACTTTCACCTAAGAAACTTTCTCCGATCATAGGTGAAAGTTTCAACAATCCCTATCCCTGCGCGACCGAAAAACGGCCCATTTTCGACAAAGTACGAAAAAACCGCGCTTTCATCAGTTGAAAACGCGGACTTTGTTAAATGTAATTTTTTGCCGGCACTACGCTGTGCCACCCCTTCGCTTACTTCGCATTCCGAATATCATCCTGCGCACCGAAGATTAAGTTGCGCTTGTCGAGAGCCATACGCATCGTACTGCTTTTCATGAACCTCACGCTCACGCGCTTAATGAGATTTGCTCCTTTTTCCTTGGCCTCTTTCGCCGTTGTCACGCCCTCGCCGTGCATCGTCAGGCGAAAAGAACCAAGATCACCTAAGCGAACCGAATTACCATCGGAGAGTGTTTGGAGAATCTCATATTGCAGGGCGTCCAATACCGCCTTGACGGAGGCAGAAGATACGCCCGAACGTTTCTCGATGCGCCCGACAATCGTGCGCAACATCACGGGCACGCCCGGCGCCATCTGCGGATAAAATTTCACTTGATCTTTTTTGAGCGGATTTTTCTTCGCTCTAATGACGAATTTAATCATTGTGGTATAGATTT
>JABZGR010000010.1 GCA_015259125.1 Alloprevotella tannerae
GATCCTCTTCTCTCAACAATGGGATCAACTCCTTCAGATCGTTGCGATTGGCCGGACTACGACCAACATTATCGGTACACTCCAACGGCAAATAGGAATGGCAATAAAAGGTAAACACGACCTAAACCAACATAAGCCCCACAAGGGCCTAATTCTTCATCAATAAGATATGGTACATTAAGGCGTATGCACCATCTTTTTCAAAAACTGCGCTTTGGAACCGTTAAAGATATTGATGTCTACTTCGCCATGAATACCTCTGACGCGCCCCTCAGGCGTTAGCTGCCAATACTCCAAGTGAACGTAAGGTTTGTATTCGCTATAACGCGCAATCCACATTTTGTATTTCAGCAAACTTTCGGGTGCATAAGATAAATAATCGTTGACGAAAAGTTGACTGACATAAAGAACCGGTCGCCGCCCGGTACGCAGCTCCACGATGTGCAACCATTGCAGCATACGATTAAACAACACATCGCGCCCGCCAATGCGCTCTATCTGCTTATGCGAAGGCTCTACGTCGAGCATAGGAGCCAAATCTCCGCGTTTGCCGTGCGTTTGCTTCAGGAAAAAGGTTGCCTGCTCCGTGGGAGGCGTATGTGTAGAAAAGAAATGATAAGCTCCGGCATGCAGGCCGTTTTGCAAAGCGCTCTCTAAGTCGCTCTTATAGTATTTATTGTACAGCGTTGTACCTTCAGTTGCCTTGACATAGACAAAGGTAACAGGGTAATTGATCTTCCCTTTCACCTTGCGCGGAAGCGTTCCAAGACTTGTAATGCGTAATTGAGAAAAGTCTATTGAGAATCGTTGCTTCCCCTGCTCATGCTGATGGCGGGAAATATCAATGCCATACACTCGGTCCGCATTGTAAACCATCTGTTCGCCTAAGAAACGACCTTTTCGCCAAATGCCGGCACGGACAATGTGGTGCAAAGAAAGCCCGATACCAAAGCCATTGCGTTTACCTTTCCGCCAAAGTCCTTCATAATAATCGCCCTGCTCATTCGTAAAGACACCAAATCCCGTACGACGAAAAGTTTTGTCGATGCCGCCGACATAAAAATCGCTCTCCGTTCGACAAGATCCCTGATAGAGCGTATCGGCCTTCCACTGTCCGGTATAAATACGCCCGCGCTTATCGATATAAACCCCGAGTCCTTCACGCTTATCTTTCAGCCATTGACCGGCATAGACTGAGCCATCGGCATATTGCATACGTCCGGAACCAACGCGCACACCGTTTAAGAAAGAGCCGGTATAATGCCCATCGGCCAACGAACGCACTACGTAACGATCCGCTAATTGTTGCCAACCGGCAACATTTGTCAGCAATGGCGCAGTAAGACGGAGAGAATCTGTAGCAAAAGCGCGCGGCTGACGGAACCATAGGTCAATACCCTTTAACCAATTATCGAAAACGCTCAACAGGTAAGAATGATTTGAATAAAACAGTTGCGACAACTCGTCTCCAACATTGGTTTTACCAAACCCAACTACGCCACACACCTGTCCAAACTGATTCAACATAGGTCCGCCTTCAGCCAAAGTAAGATTAGGCTGTGTAGTTTTTGCTGCATCAGGCAAGGCTGTCGACGCTTCTTCCGGCGTCATCAATTGATAACCCAAAAAGTAATGCGCACCTTGCCCGAAGGCCCACGCTTGTGGATTAAAACGATAAATCACAAATCGATGCGCCTCTTTAGGCAAACGCTCTGCGTCCAATTGTAACAAGATGAGATGAGCCGTTTGATCGCCCGTATAATGCGCTTTATAGTGACGCGCTACGATAGAGTTTTCAACTTCTTGCTTGGTCGTTATGCGATAATTTTCTACTCTTTTTGCCGCCAAGTGCTTTGACGGAAGCATTTTCAGCACGAGTTGCAGAAGCAAATCAGTTTTCACTTGCCGCCTTATGATACTATCACGCAGCGTCATTACGTTATTGTAGCCGCCATCAACAACCGTGTGAGAGTGAGCATAGTTATCTAATTCACGTCGTAAGATCTTTTGTTTACTCATCTCTGCTTTCAAGGCTTTGGCCAACATTTGTAACCGAACCTGTAAAGTTTCGTTTGGAAGTTTTTCTGGCAGACGAGCTTGAAGTCGCCTCGTCGTAACTAAGTGTCCGGCATTAGAAACGAAGAAGCCGGTAGCAGTTGTCTTTTTATAAATGGAATCGGGGCGCACATCTACTTTTGGCGCAATACTATCTGTTGTCGTCCCCTCTATATATAATGTATCCCCCTCGGAAGACGTTACGCGATAGCAAACTTCAGCCTCAATCAGCGCCACACCTTTCAATTGTCGCTGCAAACCATTAGGTATAAAGACCCAAGCACAGAGGGAAAAGAGCAACACGGCCAATACAGCCCACCAATACCGACGACACCAAGTCAAGCGCGCACCAACCTTGCGCCGAACCCGACGCCGCAAACGACGACTACGCAGGATCTGCTTACCAATTGGAGAACGTCTTTTATGGCTCATTGCTTTGCTGCTATAATAAGGCGCGAAATTACCAAATCGCGCAATAATTAACAATAATAGACCAAGAAATCTATCAGCTTCGCGTTTATCTTCCCTTTTAAAGCATTTGTATTTATACAGAGAGCGAAGCGGGCGAGGCGTAAGTTCAAGAATAAAAATAAGGCGCACCAAGTTTTTACTTGGCACACCTTATTATATATGGTCGTTTTAACCGACTTTCATTCATCAAAGCAAAAGCAGGCTTTGCAGCAAACGTTCATAGCTCGGCAAAGTCTCGGTGAATCGCTTTATCCTTTCGCTAAATCTGCAAGGCGCACTTGAAGTGATTGGATTTTCGCTTCAGCATCGCTCTTCTTCTTCCGCTCTAAGGTGACAACGGCTTCTGGTGCATTGGCTACAAACTTCTCGTTACCCAATTTCTTTTCAATGCCGGCGAGGAATTGCTTCAAGTGGGCTAATTCTGCCTCAGCCTTAGCGCGCTCTGCCTCAATATCGATTAAGTTGCCTAAAATAACGGCGAATGTATGCGTACCTACCATAAAGACAGACGCATTAGCATTCTTCTCAGTTACCTCGGTGATACTACTAATGTTGGCCATCTTCTCGATAATACCATTGTCCGACTTCACCGGATTCTCACCAATCACTTCCAACTCGAGACTTTCTTTCTTCGCAATATTCTTCGCATTGCGCACGGCGCGTACACCCTGCACGATGCCTTTAATTTGCTCAAACGTAGCCAAGATTTTCGCGTCTTCAGCTTGCGGTTGCGCGATATTTTGCGGGTCGATCATGATGCTTTCTCCCGATTTACGCTCTGCCAAGTGTTGCCAAAGTTCTTCGGTAATAAAAGGCATAAACGGGTGAAGCAAATGTAGGAGATCATTAAAGTAAGCTTTGACCTCGTTAATCGTCCGGCGGTCGATCGGTTCGCCGTAAGCCGGCTTCGTCATCTCAAGCAGCCAGCCACTAAACTCGTCGGTAATCAGTCGGTAGATCTCCATCAGGGCCTCGCTTAAGCGATATTTTGTGAAGAGATCAGCAATTTCAGCTGCACTCTTGCGCAACTGGGCACCAAACCAATCCAAGGCGCGGCGCGCCGTTTGCGGTTGCGCGCCGTCAGAGACTTCTAACGAGTCAATCAGACGGAAACAGTTCCAAATCTTATTGCAGAAGTTGCGCCCCTGTTCACACAAACTGTCATCATATAAGATGTCGTTGCCCGCAGGTGCGGCCAGCATCAGCCCCATTCTGACGCCGTCTGCGCCAAAACTGTCTATCAAAGCCAAAGGATCGGGAGAATTGCCCAACGACTTCGACATCTTTCGCCCAAGCTTGTCGCGCACGATACCCGTAAAGTAAACGTGCTTAAAGGGCATCTTTCCGGTATATTCATAGCCCGCCATAATCATTCGAGCTACCCAGAAGAAGATGATGTCCGGACCGGTTACGAGATCGGCCGTCGGGTAATAATACCGAAACTCCTCATTGTTCGGATCAGAAATACCGTTGAAGAGCGAGATGGGCCACAGCCACGAAGAGAACCACGTATCCAGCGCGTCCTCATCTTGCTTTAAGTCTTTGGCTTCAATGGTTGCGTCGCCTGAAAGTTTGCGCGCCTCCTCTACGGCCTCCTCGATGGTTTCAGCCACGACGCAATCGCCATTGGGCAGGAAGTAAGCCGGAATGCGATGCCCCCACCAAAGTTGGCGCGAGATGCACCAATCCTTAATGTTGCTCAACCAGTGGCGATAGATGTTCTTATATTTTGTCGGGTAAAATTTGATTTCATCATTCATTACCGGCGGCAATGCAAGGTCGGCGAAGTGCTGCATCTTGAGGAACCACTGCATAGAGAGCTTAGGCTCAATTGGCACGTTGGTGCGCTCTGAGAAGCCAACCTTGTTGACGTAAGGCTCTACGCGCTCCATCAAGCCTGCGGCTTCTAAGTCTTTCTCTATTTGGCGACGCACGTCCAGGCGATCTTGTCCGACGTAAAGTTCGGCGGCTTCGCTCAGAGTTCCGTTGTCGTTGAATATATCTATGGAAGCCAACTTGTGCTTTTGACCCAGCATATAGTCGTTGACGTCGTGCGCAGGCGTTACCTTCAAACAGCCCGTGCCGAAAGCGACATCGACATATTCGTCTTCAATGACGGGAATCTCGCGACCAACGAGCGGAACGATTACTTTTTGGCCCTTGAGCCACTGATTTTTGGGATCTTCAGGATTGATACACATTGCCGTATCTCCCATTATCGTTTCCGGACGCGTCGTTGCAACGACAGCATAGCGCCGCCCTTTCTCGTCGATGTGTACGACAGAGCCTTCAGGGGCTTCCTTTTGATCGTCGTTGCTCAAATAATAGCGCAGATAATAGAGCTTTGAATTTTCCTCTTTATAGATTACTTCCTCATCACTTAAGGCCGTGAGCGCCTTTGGGTCCCAATTGACCATGCGTACGCCGCGATAAATCAATCCCTTTTTATAAAGATCCACAAAGACGTGTATGACGCTTCGCGAACGCTCCTCATCCATCGTAAATGCCGTGCGCTCCCAATCGCAACTAGCCCCTACGCGGCGCAGCTGTTGGAGGATAATGCCGCCGTGTTCGTCTGTCCATTCCCAAGCGTGCTTCAGAAATTCCTCGCGCGTGAGGTCTGTTTTCTTGATGCCCTTTTCTGCCAAACGGGCTACGACTTTAGCTTCCGTGGCAATGGAAGCGTGGTCAGTCCCGGGCACCCAGCAGGCATTCTTGCCCTCCATCCGCGCACGGCGCACGAGAATGTCTTGAATCGTTTCGTTCAGCATATGGCCCATGTGCAATACGCCTGTGACATTGGGGGGAGGGATTACGACGGTATAGGGTTCTCTTCCGTCCGGTCGAGAGCGGAAGAGGTGATGCTTCATCCAATAATCATACCACTTAGTCTCTACGTCCTGTGGTGTGTATTTAGCTGCTAATTCCATGTTTTGTGGATTATAGTAATTAAGGCTGCAAAGTTAAAGAATTTTGCTTACTCTTTGTGGTTCGTTTTCCCGTTTTTGCTTTGTCTTATCTCTTGTTGTTATTGTTTGCTGCCACCAAACTATCGTTTGCCGACGCCAAATCATTGTTTGCCGGGACCAAACCATCGTTTGGCGGCAGCAAACAATAGAGCCATCAGTGGAAGCATTGCGTTGTTGAGATATTAAGTGATTGAAAATAAGATGCGCTCAGGCATAGTCTTGTTGTTCTTTGTAAAAAATATCAAGACCTTGGCTGTAAGTTTATCTTGAAACCCTTTCGCTATCGTTATTAGGCAGGAAAAGGGCGTCTTCTTCTAATAAATCGGCTCTTCCGGGCCGATCACACTTAGTCGTCGGAGGCTATAAATCAGACATAAGAGGCAGATAGAAAGCGAAAAAATGGGCTAAGATGAGGGCAAGCCGGAAGAAATTGTTAACTTTGCGCGCTCCTCACCTTAAATTGTGGGTGAAAGGTGCCCTTTACTGTAAGATAATAAAAACAATAAATAGAAGATAATTCGATGAACATTTCATTTGAAAAGTCCACTCCGGTCAGTGGTACGATTACGATTCAACTCGTCAAGGCTGATTATGCAGAGAAGGTCAATGAGGCATTGAAAAAAATGAGCCAAAAGGCGCAAATGCCGGGATTCCGTCCGGGAAAGGTGCCTTTCAGCTTGGTAAATAAAATGTATGGTCCGCAAGCAAAGATGGAGGAAGTGAACAGATTGCTTTCCGACAAATTGTTTGGCTATATTAAAGAACAAAAATTGGAAGTGTTGGGCGAGCCGATGGGCAATGAGTCGCAAGCACCTCAAGACATAGAGAACCAAGACGACTTTGAGTTTAAGTTTGATATTGCTTTGGCGCCTGAATTCTCTATCGAATTGAACAAAAAAGACAAGGTCGACTATTACGAAATCGAAGTAGACGATGCACAAGTCAATAGTCAGATCGAAGAAATGACGCGTCAGGCCGGCCATCCGGAAGATGTTGAAGAATATCGCGATGGTGATATTCTCCGCGGCCCGTTAACGGAGCTCGATGAACAAGGACAGCCGAAAGAAGGCGGCATACAAGTAGAGCGCGCTTCATTGATGCCGAATTATTTTAAGGCTGACGATCAGAAAAAGCTATTTGACGGTGCAAAGAAAAACGACGTCATCACTTTTAAGCCTGCTGAAGCACACGGCGATGTCGAGGCTGCTTCTTTGTTGAAGATAAAGAAGGATGAGGTAGCACAACACGCCGGCGACTTCTCTTTCCAAGTTGAAGAAATAAGCCGCTTTGTGCCGAGCGAGCTAGATCAGAAGTTGTTTGATCGCATCTTTGGTGAAGGTCAAGTAAAGAGCGAAGAGGAATTTCGCGCGAAGATCAAAGAGCAATTGCAGCACCAACGTGTAGCTGATGCCGACTATAAGTTCTTACAAGACGCTCGCGCTTATGCTGAAAACAAAGTGGGCGAGTTGGAATTCCCGAAAGACTTATTGCGCCGCTTTATGTTGGCAAACAATAAGGATAAGGACGAGAAGTATGTTGACGACAACTTCGACTCCAGCTTGAAGGAATTGAAGTGGCAGTTGATTCGCGAGAAACTTACGAGCGAGGCCGGCATTAAAGTAGAAGATGCAGATATGAAAGAAATGGCGATTTCTGCTGCTCGTTTCCAATTTATGCAATACGGCATTAACAACGTACCCGACGAATATTTGGAAAAATACGCGCAAGAAGTGCTGCAAAAGCAAGACCAAGCACGTGCTATCTTTGATCGCGTGATAGATACGAAACTTACAGCCGCTTTGAAAGAGAAAGTTGGCTTGAAGAAAAAGAAGATTTCTCAGGAAGACTTTGAGAAACTCTTCAAGTAATCTCTACAAAATAAGCACGTTTTTCAGAGGCGACGCTCCTTTATCCTATTGTAAGGCGCGTCGCTTACTGATAAATAAAGATAGAAAGACGTGCAGATTGGCATAATGATTGCCTTTCCTGTCTTTCTTTAAGCACAATATAATATAGGAATGAGGACAGACTTTGAAAAATTCGCCACGGGCAAGTTGGGCATCAATTCTATGGTGCTCGACGACGTAATTAAGGCGCAAGCGCAATATTTGAACCCATATATTTTGGAAGAACGCCAATTGAATGTAACACAAATGGACGTTTTTTCGCGTTTGATGATGGATCGTATCATCTTTTTAGGGACACAAATTGACGATTATACGGCCAACACGCTGCAAGCGCAGTTACTTTATTTGGATTCTGCAGACCCCGGCAAGGATATTTCCATTTATATCAACTCTCCCGGCGGTTCGGTCTATGCAGGCTTAGGCATCTACGACACGATGCAGTTTATCGGCAGCGATGTTGCGACTATTTGTACCGGTATGGCTGCATCTATGGCCGCCGTCCTCTTAGTGGCGGGCAAGGAAGGCAAGCGCTCCGGCTTGAAACATAGTCGTGTGATGATCCATCAGCCGATGGGCGGCGCGCAAGGTCAGGCTTCTGACATTGAAATTACGGCTCGCGAAATACAGAAATTGAAGAAAGAACTCTATACCATTATTGCCGACCATTCGCATACCGACTTTGAGAAAGTATGGCAAGATAGCGATCGTGATTATTGGATGACCGCAGAAGAGGCAAAAGAATATGGTATGATTGACAAGGTTCTGACTAAGTAACAAACAGGAATGGCTAAAAAGAAAAAGTGTTCTTTTTGCGGAGTAGAGGAAAGTGGCGTCAGCGTAATGTTTTCCGGTCCTGACGGCAGCAATATTTGTAACAATTGCATCGAAAATGCTTATCATTTATTGCGAGAAAACGGCTTGACTCCCCTTGACGGACTGGAAAATATCAGCAAAGAAGATATTGACCTTAAGCGCATACCACGTCCGCAAGAGATAAAGTCTTACTTAGATCAGTATGTGATCGGGCAAGATGATGCCAAGCGCTATTTATCTGTATCTGTCTACAACCATTATAAACGTTTGGCGCAGGAGAATCTGGACGCTGTCGACGATGGTGTGGAGATCGAAAAGTCTAACATTATTATGGTAGGCACGACCGGAACGGGAAAGACGCTCTTGGCACGCACAATAGCTCGCCTTTTGGATGTTCCTTTCACGATTGTTGATGCTACGGTCTTCACGGAAGCGGGTTACGTGGGTGAAGACGTGGAGAGCATTCTCTCACGCTTGTTGCAAGAGGCTGACTTCAATGTGGAGCGCGCAGAACGCGGCATTGTCTTTATTGATGAAATAGATAAAATTGCCCGCAAGAGCGATAATCCGAGCATTACGCGCGATGTGAGCGGCGAGGGCGTGCAGCAAGGAATGCTTAAGCTGCTCGAAGGATCTGTGGTGAACGTTCCGCCAAAGGGAGGCCGCAAACATCCGGATCAAGATTATGTTCACGTTGACACTCGCAACATCCTCTTTATTTGTGGAGGAGCTTTTGATGGCATCGAAAAGAAGATTGCACAGCGTCTGAATACGCACACCGTCGGCTACGACAACGTGCAACGCGTGAAGAAGATTGATCCGGCCAACTTGATGCAATACATTGAGCCGATGGATTTGAAGTCTTTTGGCTTGATTCCAGAGATTATTGGCCGACTTCCGGTCCTCACTTATCTGAACCCTTTGGATGAGGCCGCTTTGCGCCGCATCCTTGTTGAGCCGAAGAACTCTTTGGTAAGACAATATGAGAAGTTGTTTAAGATGGACGGTGTTACCTTGACTTTTACAGAGGGTTCCCTCGACTTTATCGTAAACAAGGCGATGGAATATAAACTTGGTGCGCGCGGTCTACGCTCTATTATGGAGAGTATTATGATGGACGCGATGTTTGATATTCCTTCGGCCAAGGAGGATACTTTTAAGGTGACGGCTGCTTATGCTAAAGAGCATTTTGAGAAGAACAATCACATGCTCAATTAAGCCTTTGGCATACCATATTATATACTCCCCCCACTGAGAAGAATGCAGTGAGGGGATTATATAATGCTTTATACAAACGATTCGTACAAATTGAACTCAACCTTCTAGATCAGTATCCTCATCATCTTCAACTGGAGGAATGATCACAACAGATCCACCTCCTCCACCACCTGGTTGTACTTCTGGACTTGAGGCCAATAATGCACTGTAAAAAACGATTACTTCAAGTTCTGGACAAACATATGCTCGCCCTATATTTCTTCTGGTTTTCTTCATAACCTTCGTCTTTAATGTTAAATCTTTACTTTTTAGCTATAACCAATCTTAGAAATTGAGTAAGAATAGACTATTAATTCCAAAACTCTCTTATCCCTTAACTCCCTTCAGAGTAGATCCACATCATAATAAAAAAATCCCCACTGGCTTATGCAGAGTGCAAAATAACACAAAACGCCACAAAAAGACAAACATAGTTATAAATATTTTTCCGCAACATTTTTAACAAAACAACTTTCTATCAAAATTAAGCTAGCCTATCAAACACAACTAAAGTACTATTTATCAAACATTTCACTATTTCTAATACAACCATCTTTTAAGAGAGAAGATAAAACGAACTCATCAAATATTTTCTCTTTTCTTTTATGCATATAACGATTTTGCATTCTAGAGATACCAATACCCAATACAGAATATCCCCTTATCGAAACAAAAGATTAAATTGAGAATTTCTCGCATTAAAACCTGAGCTATTTCATTAAAAGGACATATAGTTGTGCAATCATAGTTGAAATGCTGTATCCAGCAAGAAAAAAACACAGACGATAAGGTTACATATTTAAATCGTCCATCTCGCCCACTCCAACGAAAAACCAGAAGCTTAAATAACAAATTTTCAATACAACAATTGCGAGGACGAAGAATGAAAGACAAACCTTTTGTTTTCTTCACGACTTTACGTAACTTCGCCCAACAAAATGAAATGAAATGACGTCAAATCCGGATTTCTTTATCGTAGACGCAGCCCTTAGTGCGGCAGGAATAGATCTCTGTACAAAACACCCTCGTGTGAATCGCTTAATCCGTCTGACTCCGCAAGAGCAGACAACAACTACCACACAAAACGTAGAATATTTAAAGACGGACGAAGTAGGTAGCACCGACCTCTTGCAGCGCATTGCCAAACTAACAACAAGCACCTATACTTTATTATATTTATCTCCCAAAGCGCTAATATTGTCCTATCGTTGCATTGATCGCCTATTACAAGCAGCAGAGGCCACTAAAGCTGCAATGGTTTATTCGGATCGCTACGATGGCACAGCAGCCCACCTCGTACTTGACTACCAAGCGGGAAGCCTGCGCGATGACTTTGACTTTGGCGAACTACTCCTCATTCGCACAGATCTCTTGCAGAAATTTGCACAAGAAGAGCACAATTATAAATATGCCGGCCTCTACGCTCTACGTCTATTCTTAAGCAGACACGGAGACTTGTATCATTTACGAGAGATGCTCTACACATCTTGCGAAACAGACACGCGTAAGAGTGGGGAGAAGCAATTTGACTACGTTGCACCGCACAATAGAGCCGTTCAACTTGAATGTGAAGCTGCTTGTACGGCGCACTTAAAAGCGATCGGTGGCTATTTGACCCCAGATGAATATAAATCATTACCAACTGTCGACACTTCTGCTTATCCTGTCACAGCCTCTGTCATTATTCCGGTGCGCAACCGCGTGAAAACAATTGCAGACGCCATAGGAAGCGTCTTATCGCAACAGACAAACTTCGATTACAATATTATTGTCGTAGACAATCACTCTGATGACGGCACAACGGACGCCATCGCAGCTTTCTCAAAAGATAAGCGCATCGTTCACCTCGTTCCCTCGCGCAAGGATTTGGGAATCGGCGGTTGCTGGGATTGGGCTATCCGCGACGAACACTGCGGCTGCTATGCCGTTCAGTTGGATTCCGACGATCTTTATAGCGGCCCTGATGTTTTGCAGCGCATTGTAGAGACCTTCCAAACGCAAGAGGTGGCGATGGTCATCGGCGCTTATCGTATGGTAAACTTCCAATTGCAAACGCTACCTCCGGGCTTGATCGACCATAAAGAGTGGACAGACGACAACGGACGCAACAATGCTTTACGCATCAACGGCCTTGGTGCGCCGCGTGCTTTCCGCACGGACATCTTGCGGCAGATTGGTTTCCCCAACACTTCTTATGGAGAAGATTATGCGCTCGGATTGACGATTTCGCGCCGTTATCGTATCGGACGCATTTACGATGAACTCTATTTGTGTCGACGTTGGGAGGGCAACTCTGATGCTGCGTTGAGCATCGACAAGGTAAATCGCAACAACGCCTATAAGGATATGTTGCGCACCATAGAATTGACCGCCAGATGCAGGCGCAACGCGGCTTGGAATCACGAAGTAGCTGAAGAGGAACTACTAGCTTTTTTCCAAGAACAATTAGCGCGTTGGCCCGAAGCGGCGCAGCGCTTTACCGCTCTTGAAACAGAAGTAAAAACGCGCGAGCTCACCACAGAAAACGGGGTACTTGCCGCACAATATAACCCGCGCAGAATGGTTTCGACCGGCGCACAACTCACAAAAGAAGCTTTAGCAGAACGCCCCTGCTTCTTGTGTAGCCAGAATAGGCCGAAAGCGCAAATGGTGTTACCAACTGACCGAACACTCGAACTACTTATCAATCCCTTCCCTATCGTTCCGCAGCACCTCACGCTACCTACGCGCCATCATCGGCCCCAGGATCTAACAACTTTATTGCCGGCTCTCTTCAATTTGGCTGAGCGTTGGCCTTCTTTCTTCCTATTATATAATGGTCCACGCAGTGGGGCATCTGCCCCGGACCACGCTCATTTACAAGCAGCTTTACGCGGTTATGTCCCCATTGAAAAAGATTGGACCAAATATGCCGGACGCTTAAAGAAAGTCTATCCTTTGTCGTCCGCCGAAGAATATAATCTGACCGAAGCCGGCTATTCAGCTGAAGCAGGTATTTATCTTCTGCGCGATTATGCTTGTCCTGCATTTGTACTGATAGACGAAAGTGCCGACAAGGGTTGCCACTTGCTGCAGCGCCTTTTACCTTTGCTGCCTAAAGATAAGGGACAGAGTGAGCCGGACTTAAACTTGCTGGTTTGGCAACAAGCTGCTACCACCTCCAAACCGGCACATACCGTGGCCGTCCTTTTCCCGCGCAAGAAGCACCGTCCGGAGGTTTATTTTGCTCAGGGCGCAGCGCAGCGAATCATATCTCCCGGCGCCATTGATATGGGTGGACTGATTATTACGCCACGTGTGGAAGATTTTGAGGCTTTGACAGCGAAGGAGGCCACAGCTATTTTACGCGAAGTGACACTCTCCGAAAAAGAAGTGACAGCCATCGCCAAGCGTCTCACGGATAAGCCCGCGGCCGCATCGCGCACGGGAAAGCTGGGCAAAAACATTATACATTATAATGAATGTCCGAACGTCGCAGTCGGGATTCTGACGAGCGAGCAAGTGACTTTCACACTGAATATGCCGTATACAGCCAAGGGAAACGCCGTAGAAGGCGTGCAGCACGTAGTTTATCGCGATGGCGGCATTTTGTGGCAGGACAATATTTATAGTGAGCTGCGTTTTAAGCCCACGCAGCAAGATGCCTCTTTCACATTAGAAGATGTAACGATTGGTGTAGACTTCCATTGGGAGCGCAAAGAGGCGCAAACCTTCCACGGCACCCTGCATTTGCTCGTAGATGAAGGAAAGATTGTCGTGATTAACGAAGTCGATGCTGAAGAATATTTAAAGAGCGTTATCAGTTCGGAGATGCGCTCCACCTCTTCTATGGAACTCTTAAAGGCTCACGCCGTTGTTTCCCGCAGTTGGCTCTTCTATCAGATGCAAGCGCGTCGAAGCAACCCGGAAAATGCCGGCGGTTTCTTCACCTTTACACGCAAAGAAAGCGAATATCTGCGTTGGTATGACCGCACAGATCACGCCTTGTTCGATGTTTGCGCCGATGATCATTGCCAACGCTATCAAGGCATAACGCGCCAGAGTTCGGCGGCAGTCGTAGAAGCCGTAGAAACGACGCGCGGCTGCGTACTCACTTATGAAGATGTCTTGTGCGATGCCCGCTTCTCGAAGTGCTGCGGCGGAGCTTCTGAAAAGTTTTCCACGTGCTGGGGCGACGAAGACTATCCTTATTTAGCGCCCATCAGAGACAGCAAAGATGAGACGCTGCCCGATTTGACTGAAGAGGCGCAAGCCGAAGCGTGGATCGCAGCATCGCCCGATGCCTTTTGCAACACGAAGGATCCGCGACTGATTCAGCAAGTATTAAATGACTATGATCAGGAAACGCCCGACTTTTATCGCTGGACTATAACCTACCAGCAGGCCGAACTGGCTGATTTAATCAAGCAAAAGTCAGGCATTGACTTCGGCGCGATCAAAGCCCTCATCCCCGTAGAGCGCGGAGAGAGCGGACGCATCAAGCGTTTGCGCATCATCGGAACGGAGAAAGAGATGACGATAGGCAAGGAATTGGAAATACGTCGCTTACTCTCGCCCACACATCTGTACAGTTCAGCTTTCACGGTCTCCACTTCCGGCGAAGAAGTGCCCCAAACCTTCACACTACGTGGCGCCGGCTGGGGGCACGGTGTCGGTATGTGCCAAATAGGCGCTGCCGTGATGAGCGACAAGGGCTATTCCTACGACACCATACTCACTCATTATTATAAAGGAGCAAACATTAAGAAGATCTATTGATGGAAAATATAGCAGAAACCGAAGCAAAAGCGCGGCGCCGCCAATCGCCGTGGAGCTGGGTGCCCTCTTTATATTTCGCAGAAGGCATCCCTTACGTCATCGTAATGACAATTGCGGCGATTATGTACAAGCGACTCGGACTGAACAACGAAGAAATCACGCTCTACACCTCTTGGCTGTATCTCCCGTGGGTAATTAAACCCTTCTGGAGTCCGGTTGTGGATTTATTGAAGTCGAAACGCTGGTGGATTGTCGTGATGCAACTCGTTCTGGGCGCATCCATGGCCGGTGTGGCTTTTACGATCAAAGTGCCCCACTTCGTACAATGGACGCTCGTCTTTTTCTGGCTTATGGCTTTCAGTTCGGCCACACACGACATCGCGGCCGACGGCTTTTATATGCTGGCTTTAGAGGAACACGAGCAGAGTATGTTTGTCGGCGTGCGCAGCACCTTTTATCGTGTTGCCACCATCGCAGGGCAAGGCTTGCTCGTAATGTTTGCCGGGACAATGGAAGTATTTTATCGCAACCCATTTTCAGCCTGGATGGCCACGTTCTTCGTCTGCACAGCCACCTTCCTGCTGCTTTTCTGCTATCATGCCTTTATGCTGCCGCGCCCACGGCAAGACAGTTCCCGCCATCTGGAGTTGAAGGAGTTTGCCGCAACGTTTAAGTCTTTCTTCCTGAAGCCCCAGTTTCTTGTGGCCGCCATCTTTATGCTGCTATACCGTTTCCCCGAAGCATTGCTCATCAAGATCTGCCCACTTTTCATGCTTGATCCCGTGAGTAAAGGCGGCTTAGGTATGACGACGGCCGAAGTAGGCTTTGTGCAGGGCACGGTAGGCGTCATCGGACTTCTGCTGGGTGGCATTTTGGGCGGCGTATTAGTAGCTTCCAAAGGCTTAAAGAAGATGTTGCTGCCAATGGTGCTGAGCATTACGCTCCCCCACGTTGTCTACATATTCCTGGCCTACTACCAAACCGAGAGTTTGGCTTTGATTAACATCAGCGTCTTCTTAGAGCAGTTTGGCTACGGCTTTGGTTTCACAGCCTATATGCTCTATATGATGTATTTTTCGCAAGGCAAAAACACCACGGCCCACTATGCTTTTTGCACCGGCTTTATGGCTTTAAGTATGATGCTGCCTGGTCTGTTTGCCGGAGCGCTACAACAGGCCGTCGGTTATCTTAATTTCTTTATTATCGTCCTCTGCCTAACGCCACTGACTTTTATAGCGGCCGGTTTAATCAAAGTAGACGAGCATTACGGCAAAGGGAAATAAGCGCCCTGCCGACTACAGACTTTTCGCCTCTGCTGTTGCCGCGCGATGCGCCGGAACGGTAGGGGCGAAAAGCCTATATGGGGCTGCTGAGATCAATCCATCACTTCATTAGGCCGGCATTACGATCATCGACCACTCCAACTCTTTCGATATCCACTTACCGGAAAGAAGATAGCCCCACTTATCTCCCGCCGATACTTGGGCCGCGATAGGCGGAATGTTAATCACAAAAGCGCAAATCTTTCGACCACCCGACAAGCGGCCAAAAGAGGACTCAATTTCCTTGTTTTCAGCAGTTCCAATCCATATTTTCCACTTATTCTTGCTTATCCATCGATTATTTGCCGGGGAAAAACTATCGTTTGGCGGCAGCAAACTATGGTTTGATGGGAGCAAACTATGGTTTGGTGCCACCAAACAAAACCCGCTCTTGCCGCCGACACGCAGCATCGCATCCACAGTATCGATTTTATGGATGAGAAGACAACTAATTTTCTGCTTCCGACCATAAAAAACCAGCCTTACGACTCACACGAAAAGCCATAAAAAGACACATACAAAAGAGCGACGACAGCCCCATTGAATCTTTTCATTAGTTAACCGGACAGGGGGAAACTGCAGCCAAATTTTGCTGTTTTTTTCTCATTTTAGCCTAAACTAAATGTGAGTTTTCGCTTTTTGTCGGATAAACTTGAAATATTCCCTTTGAAATTTGGCTACGCGTAGAAAACTCCCTATATTCGCTGCAGAAAACACACACTAATTACTCTAAAGATATGAAGAAGTACAATTTCGGTGCGGGTCCCTCAATTCTCCCGCAACAAGCAATGAAAGCTACAGCTGAGGCGTGCATTGACTTTAATGGCATCGGTCTTTCTTTGATGGAGATGAGCCACCGTAGCAAGGAATTTCAAGCTGTGATGGATGAAGCACAAGCTTTGATGAAAGAATTGCTCGGCGTTCCCGAAGGTTATAGCGTAATCTTCCTTGGTGGCGGTGCAAGCCTCGAATTCTGCATGGTTCCTTACAACTTCTTGGAGAAGAAAGCGGCTTATGTTAACACAGGCGTTTGGGCTACGAAAGCACAAAAGGAAGCTAAGCTCTTCGGCGAGGTTGTAGAAGTAGCTTCTTCTGCTGATAAGAACTTTACTTATGTACCCAAGGGCTACACAATCCCGACTGACGCTGATTACCTCCATATCACGACGAACAATACCATTTATGGTACGGAAATGTTCACGGACATCGATTCTCCGATTCCTCTGATTGCAGACATGTCGTCTGATATTCTTTCTCGCCCGGTCGACGTAAGCAAATATATGATGATTTATGGTGGCGCACAAAAGAACTTGGCTATGGCCGGCGTTACTTTCGTTATCGTAAAGGATGATATGCTTGGCAAGGTAAGCCGCACGATCCCGACAATGCTCGACTATCGTACGCACCAGAAGAAGGGTTCTATGTTTAATACACCTCCTGTAATTCCTATCTACAGTGCAATGCAGACGCTGCGCTGGATCAAGCAAGAAGGTGGTGTGGCTGAGATGGATCGCCGCGCTTCTGAGCGTGCTGATTTGCTCTACGCAGAAATCGACCGCAACAAGTTCTTCCGCGGAACAGCCGTTGCAGAAGACCGCAGCCGTATGAACATCTGCTTCGTAATGAACGATGAATACAAAGATTTGGAAGCTGAATTCCTTTCATTTGCTTTGGAAAATGGCATGTGGGGTCTTAAGGGCCACCGCGACGTAGGCGGCTTCCGCGCATCTTGCTACAATGCAATGCCTGTAGAAGGCGTGAAAGCATTGATCGCTTGCATGCAGGAATTTGAAAAGAAACACTAAATCAAACATAGGAGCGGGAGGGGAAACAATGCCACCTCCTGCTCTTTTTACCCTAAGCAATTAGCATAAGACTATGAAAGTATTAGTTGCAACCCAAAAGCCCTTCGCTCCGGTAGCGGTAAAGGGCATCGAAGAGATTGTCAAAAAAGCAGGCTGTGAATTTGCGCTGCTTGAAAAATATGCAGAGAAGGCTGAATTGTTGGAAGCAGTTAAGGATGTAAACGCTATCATCATCCGCTCTGACAAAATTGATGAAGAAGTTTTTGAACACGCACCCGAATTAAAGATCGTTGTGAGAGCCGGCGCAGGCTTCGACAACGTAGATTTGGCAGCTGCGACGAAGCACGGTGTAGTTGTGATGAACACGCCGGGCCAAAACTCCAACGCTGTGGCTGAATTGGTGTTCGGTATGCTGCTTTACACGGTGCGTAATAGATTCAACGGAAAAGCAGGTACGGAGTTGATGGGCAAGAAGCTTGGTCTCTTGGCTTTCGGTAACGTTCCCCAAAACGTAGCACGCGTTGCTAAAGGCCTCGGTATGGAAGTTTGCGCTTTCGACGGCTACATCCCGGCTGAAGTCTTCACGCAACACGGCGTTAAGCAAGTAAATACGCCCGCAGAACTCTTTAAGGAGTGCGACGTAGTCAGCTTGCACATCCCCTCAACGCCGGAAACGAGAAGAAGCATCAACAAAGAGTTGCTCCTTTCTATGCCGAAGGGCGGTATTGTTGTGAACACCGCACGTCAAGATATTATTGACGAGGATGGATTGATAGAGGCTCTCCTCGAACGTACAGATTTGCGCTACGTAAGCGACTTGATGTTGGAAAAACATGACGAAGCCGTAGACAAATTAGGCGACCGCTACTTCGCAACTCCCAAGAAGATGGGTGCACAAACGGCTGAAGCAAATATCAACGCAGGCCTCGCAGCAGCCAATCAAATCGTTGGCTTCTTCAAAGATGGTATCACTAAATTCCAAGTAAACAAATAAATCCTGAGCTATGCCAAGAGTTAAACCTTTTAGAGGAGTTCGCCCTCCTCAATCTTTGGTTGAAGAAGTAGAATCAAGACCCTACGACGTCCTTGACTCAGATGAGGCACGCGTAGAGGCAGGCAATAATGAGAAGTCTCTCTATCACATCATCAAGCCGGAAATCAACTTCCCTGAAGGAACGAGTGAATATGATCCTCGCGTTTACGAAAGTGGCGCAGATCAATTTAAGAAGTTCCAACAAGAAGGTTGGTTAGTGCAGGATAATGAAGAGAATTATTATCTCTATGCGCAGACGATGAACGGTAAAACACAATATGGTATCGTATTGTGCTGCCACGTGGATGATTACATGAACAATGTAATCAAAAAGCACGAGCTCACGCGTCGCGATAAGGAAGAGGATCGTATGAAGCACGTTCGCAATACGAACGCAAACATCGAGCCTGTTTTCCTTGCTTACAAGAGCAGCCAGCCGCTGATCGATTTGATCGACAGAACAGCAAAAGAGACTCCGATTTATGATTTCGTAGCTCCGATTGATCATTTCCGTCATCAATTCTGGGTGATTGCAGATCCGAAAGACAAGGAAGTAATCACAACTGAATTTGACAAGATGGATGCTTTGTACATTGCCGACGGCCATCACCGCAGCGCTGCTGCTGCATTGGTTGGCGCAGAACGCGCAAAGCAGAACCCGAACAATACGGGCAATGAGGAGTACAACTTCTACATGGCCGTTTGCTTCCCGGCAGAACAGCTGACGATCTTAGACTACAACCGCGTAGTTAAAGATTTGAACGGCTTGACGAAGGATGAGTTCTTGAAAGCTTTAGGTAAGAACTTCATTGTTGAGGATATGGGCACGGAGAACTATCGTCCGAAGAAGTTGCACGAATTCTCTGCTTATTTAGAAGGACATTGGTATCGCTTAGAGGCAAAAGAGGGAACATTCAACCCGAACGATCCTATCGGCGTGCTTGATGTTGACATTTCTTCTCGTCTGATTTTGGATGAAATCTTAGGCATTACAGACCTTCGTGGCGACAAACGCATCGACTTTGTCGGTGGTTTGCGCGGCTTGGAGGAGCTGAAGCGCCGTGTGGACAATGGCGAGATGAAATTTGCTTTAGCTTTGTATCCCGTGACAATGGAACAAATTATGAACATTGCCGATTCAGGTAAAATTATGCCGCCTAAGGCGACGTGGTTCGAACCAAAATTGCGTAGTGGTCTCGTTATCCACAAATTGGATTAATACGCTATTATTATAGGTAAAGAGAGAGGGCAGCGAAATCGCAGCCCTCTCTTCGTATATTATAGTATGCAATGCCTTTGTTTTATCGGCAGTTTATGCCGTTCGGCTTTAATTCGTTGGAATAGCCAAAAATCTTTCGAAGCGCTATTTCCATTGCGTCGTTTTCTCCAAACAGTTGGAACTTAAGAAGTCGGCTGCGTGCAGAAGAGCCACCAAGGGCGTTTTTTCCAGCGCAGCTCGGAAAGAGAAACGCATACTGCTCCCCTGCTCTCCCATATCAAACATACCCATGTGCCAACGAATGGCGAGCAACTCCTCACGCATCAAGTGCAAATACCAATTAATGATAAAGCAGGACTTCTCGCCGTGCCCAAAAGGAAAGTCATCTTGAATCTCAAAGCTCGGATAAGTAACCCAACGCCCCTCCTCATCCTTTTTCCATTTTTCTGCTTTATGATAAAGTTTGATTTTACATAAATCATGGAACAAGGCACAGATGGCGATACTTTCTTCTGCAATCTCTTTCGTAAAATTAGCTTTGCCCCCGTCAAGCGCCGGTTGCAGCACAGCCTGATTCAGCCGTAGCGCAGTATGAAAGACATTCATCGAGTGCAGACACAAACCGCCTTCCTCGTTCAAATGAAAATTAGTAGATGAAGGAGCAGTGTAAAAGTCTGACTGTTCCAAATACGAAAGCAACTCTTCCAGTCCCTTTCGCTTAATATAGCGATGGCAAAGATCTATAAACTCGGCTTTATGCTTTTGTATTTCCTCGTTGTTCATAGTAAATATAGCAAGATGAATTGAGATTTACATGCTAACAAAAAAGGAGAGAAAAGCTCTCTCCTTTTGTAGCGCCTACGGGAATCGAACCCGTATACCATGCGTGAGAGGCATGTATCCTAACCGTTAGATGAAAGCGCCATAATCGTTTCGCGGAAGCTGGGGGATTCGAACCCCCGGTACGGAAGACCGTACGTCAGTTTAGCAAACTGGTGGTTTCAGCCACTCACCCAAACTTCCTTTCCACACTTCCTTTGAAATGCGGTGCAAAGATAGCGTTTATTCCTTATGCATCCAAACTTTTGCGAGAAAAAGGATGGGACTTTGTACGAAAACAAGCAAGTTAGTGGAAAATACGCTCACGTGCGTACACCTTTTTCCTCGTGAGCGTACACACGTACGCTCGTGATGGTACGAGCGTACGCTCACGATAGAAATGGGAATAGTTGGTGCTTGGTAAGAAAAACAGTGTATTCCACTTCTCAAAATTCGTTTGAAGGCGGTACGTTCCCCGTCTTAGTTTACGCGCCCTTTGCTCTGCTTGACTTATGTCAAGTCATTACGCAGCAGTAGCCTATCAAACACGGAAAAAGTCCTTACGACCGATATGTACGTAAAGCACCCAGCAGAGCAACATTCTCATTGGGTAAGCCAACCGTGATACGCAGAAAATCGTGTTGTGGAAATAGTTGTGGTAAAAACAAGACTTTTATGCCGCGTGCTTTTAGATAAGCATGCAACTTTTCTGCCTCGCTTGTACGTATTAAAACAAAATTGGCTTCAGAGGGATATACTTTTTCGCAAAAAGGCAACAATTGGAGTGCCGGAATAAGTCTTCCGCGTTCTTCAATTATTTGTTGTGTCCACTTATGTGCATCAACAGGGCGGGAAAGTATCTGCAAGGTTTGCGTAACCGTTGGTGTATTGATGCCTTGAGGGGCAGCTATCTGTTGTAAATAGTTGATTAATTCGGGAATGCCGTAAGCTACGTAAAGATTTAAGCCGGCTGAGGCCCACGCATACGAGAATGTCTGAATGATAACTGCATTGGAATGCTCTTCTATCGCGGGCAACAGCGTTTTTTGCGAAGAGAAGTCGATATAAGATTCGTCAATAAGAACTATTCCCTCAAACTGCGCCAAAAGTTTTACAATCTCTTTAGGATCAAAACAGAGGCCTGATATATCGTTGGGATTGCAAAGGTAGATGAGTTTCGTATGTTCGTCACACGCAGCTAAGACATTGTCAGCCGAAAAACAGAAATGCTCGCCTAAATTTATGGTTAGACAAGTGATATTGTGCCATGCTGCTTGCCGGCTAACAAGCTGAGAGGAAGGTGCTGCAACGACTATGTTATCAAGACTTGGCGCACAAAATAAGCGCAAGAAGAGGCTAAACAGATGGTCCAATCCTTCTGTAGCGAAAATGCAATCTTGCCGTATTTTTCTTTGACGACTAAGGGCTTCATAGAGCTGCGATGGGTGCTTTTCCGGAAAGCGATTATTGGGTGTATTGTATGGACTCTCGTTGTTGTGAAGCAGGATCTTGGCTTTCTCGGTTTCGGGCGTCTCCACTTTTAGCGGCTGCTCCAATATTTGATGGATATGCGGAAGAAGTAGTTGCTGTAGCTTTTTCATATACGTCAGTCCTTAAAAAAAATGCGTACTGCGGCTTAGAATCTAAAAGACTCCGAGTCGCAGTACGTATCCATGCTATAAATTTAATATTCTTGCCAGCACTTTATGTCGAGTTCTTCTAAAGAAAGCGTGCAGAAAGCATATATAAATGCGCTCGCCAAGCGGGCATTTGTGATGAGCGGAATATTCAAGTCGACAGCTGAGCGGCGGATCTTGTAACCGTTGGTTACCTCACTGCCGGATTGATTCTTAGGAACGTTGACAACGAAATCAATCTCCTTGCTATGGAGTAAATCCAAGGCTTGTGGCGTGCCTTCTTCATTAGGCCAAAAAACGCGCGTACTTTCTATGCCGTTTTCCGTAAGATAGCTGTGCGTGCCTTTTGTTGCATAAAGTTTGTAGCCCTTTTCTGCCAACAATTTGGAGGCCATCAGCATATCCGCCTTCTGCTTTCCGTTGCCGGTAGACAGCAGGATGCCTTTCTTGGGGATTCTTTGTCCGACGGAAAGTAAGCTCTTGATCAAAGCCGCGCGGGCGTCTTCACCCAAACATCCTACTTCGCCAGTACTTACCATATCCACACCGAGTACAGGATTTGCATTTTGTAGTCGATTAAACGAAAATTGACTGGCCTTAACGCCGACATAATCTAAATCGAACAAGTTCTTGGCGGGCTTTTCTACGAGAAGTCCCAGCATAACTTTTGTGGCCAATTCGATAAGGTCTATCTTCAATACTTTGCTTACGAAGGGGAAGCTACGGGAAGCTCTAAGATTGCACTCAATTACTTTGATATCGTTCTCTCGAGCAAGGAACTGAATATTGAACGGACCACTGATATGTAGCTCTTTAGCAATCTCTCGCGAAATGCGTTTTATACGTCGCACCGTCTCAACATAGAGTTTTTGCGGGGGAAACTGAATTGTAGCATCTCCGGAATGGACACCGGCAAACTCGACGTGCTCGCTGATGGCATAAGCCAAAATCTCGCCGTCTTTAGCCACAGCATCCATCTCAATTTCTTTGGCGTGGAGCAAGAAACGGGAAACTACGACCGGATGCTTCTGGGAGACATTGGCAGCCAACTGCAAGAAATGCTCTAATTCCTCGTGGTTAGAGCAAACGTTCATAGCTGCCCCCGAAAGGACATAAGAAGGCCTTACTAAAACGGGAAAGCCCACCTTTTCAATAAAGGCGTTGATATCGTCCATCGTCGTCAGTGCGCTCCACTCCGGCTGATCTACGCCGATACGCCCTAACATTGCGGAAAATTTTTCACGATCTTCTGCATTGTCGATATACTTAGCCGGCGTACCTAAAATAGGTACGTTTTGCGCATCAAGCCGCATGGCTAAGTTGTTAGGAATCTGCCCGCCGGTAGAAACAATAACGCCGTAAGGAGATTCGAGTTCGAGAATGTCCATCACGCGCTCGAAAGTCAGTTCATCGAAGTACAAACGGTCGCACATATCATAATCCGTAGAAACAGTCTCCGGGTTATAATTGATCATAATGCTCTTAAAACCATTCTTGCGAATCGTATTGAGCGCTTGCACGCCGCACCAGTCAAACTCAACAGAGCTACCAATGCGATAAGCTCCGGAGCCTAGAACAACAACCGAGCGTCGATCATATTCTAAGGCGATGTCGTGCGCCACACCGCTGTAAGTCAGATACAAATAATTCGTCTGTGCCGGATACTCTGCAGCCAGTGTATCTATTTGTTTGATATATGGTACAATGCCTGCTGCTTTACGCCTACCGCGCACGACAAGCATTGCTTTGTCCATATCGTCATATTCTTTCTCTAAACCAACGGCTCTGGCTATTTGGAAATCTGTGAATCCTTCGCACTTTGCTTTGTACAATAACTCATTTGAGAGGTTATTGATGCTACCACAAGCTTTTATAGCTCGGTTTGTATGGAAAATACGCTCAAGTTTGTGGAGGAACCATCGATCGATTTTGGTCAATTCATGGATTTCCTCTACGCTCATCCCATCAAAGAAGGCCTTTTCGATAACTAATATGCGCTTGTCTGTAGGTGCAGAGAGGCTTTGTCGGATATCATCAATCTTTATCTCTTTATTACCCACAAAGCCGTGGAGGCCTTGTCCGATCATTCTGATTCCCTTCTGAATGGCTTCTTCAAATGTTCTGCCGATGGCCATAACTTCGCCGACAGACTTCATACTAGAGCCTAATTCGCGAGTGACGCCGTGGAATTTTCCCAAGTCCCAACGAGGAATTTTACAGACCACGTAGTCGAGGGCCGGCTCAAAAAAAGCGCTGGTCGTCTTCGTTACCGAATTTTTTAATTCAAACAAACCATATCCCAAGCCCAATTTAGCAGCAACAAAGGCCAAGGGATAGCCTGTTGCTTTTGATGCTAATGCAGAAGAACGACTTAGGCGCGCATTCACCTCAATGACTCTATAATCCTCCGAATAAGGATCAAAAGCATATTGTACATTACACTCACCTACGATACCAATGTGTCTGACGATCTTAATACTAAGTGTGCGCAATTTATGGTATTCAGCATTTGTAAGTGTTTGTGAAGGAGCGATAACAATACTTTCTCCCGTATGGATGCCAAGCGGGTCGAAGTTTTCCATATTGCAGACCGTAATACAATTGTCATACTTGTCGCGCACGACTTCGTATTCGATCTCTTTCCAACCCTTCAAACTTTTTTCTACTAACACTTGCGGCGAGAAAGAGAAGGCCTTTTCAGCAATCTTATTCAGCTCCTCCTCGTTGTCGCAAAAACCAGATCCCAATCCGCCCAACGCATAAGCAGCTCGAATGATGACCGGATAACCTAGGTCGCGCGCTGCTTTACGCGCATCTTCAATGGTTTCGCAAGCTTCGCTCTTGATCGTTTTGATGTCGATCTCATTTAGTTTATCTACAAATAGCTCTCTGTCTTCCGTGTCCATAATGGCTTGAACAGGAGTACCAAGAACCTTGAGGTTGTATTTGTCTAAGATCCCAGCGCGGAATAATTCCACACCACAATTAAGAGCTGTTTGTCCACCAAAAGCTAACATAACACCCTGGGGCTGCTCTTTTTGTATCACCTTTTCTACAAAATAAGGAGTGACCGGAAGGAAATAAATTCTATCCGCTACTCCCTCACTTGTCTGTACTGTGGCAATATTAGGGTTAATCAGAACCGTTTCGATCCCCTCTTCTTTCAACGCTTTAAGCGCTTGTGAGCCGGAATAGTCAAATTCGCCCGCTTCCCCAATCTTTAAAGCGCCGGAACCTAATAATAGTACTTTGTGAATTGCATCATTCATAGTCGGATCATTTATAATAGTTGGACGAATTCGTCAAAAAGGGACTCAGTATCGAGAGGCCCGCTGCAGGCCTCTGGGTGAAATTGCGCACTGAACCAAGGATTATGTTTGTGGCGCACGCCTTCATTAGAATCATCATTCATATTAATAAAGAGAACTTCCCAATCTTGTGGTAAAGTCTTTGTATCTACTGCGTATCCATGGTTCTGGGTTGTAATAAAACACTGCGTTGTGCCTACTCTTCGAACGGGCTGATTGTGTCCTCTGTGGCCATACTTTAACTTGTATATACTTGCGCCGGCAGCTTTAGAGAGCAATTGGTTACCCATACAGATACCCATACAAGGCTTCACAACAGTTTTGCCCAAAAACTTCCGAATGTTTTCTACCGTTCGTTCGCAAGTATCCGGATCGCCAGGCCCATTGGCTAAAAATAAGCCGTCAAACTCTAATGTATTGAAGTCGTAATCCCAAGGCACTCTGATAACTTCTATGTTTCGTTGGAGTAAACAACGGATAATATTGTGCTTCACACCACAATCGACAAGCACAGCGCGCTTCCCTGCCCCTTCATTATATTTAATGACTTCGGAGCAAGATACTTTTTCCACATAATTTACACCCTCATATTGCGCAGAAGCAACATCACTAATAGTGCCTTCCGGTTCAATCTTTCCAAGCATTACACCATGCTCACGTAAGATTTTAGTAAGTTCACGCGTATCAATTCCCGTAATGGCCGGAATCTTTTCACGCTGTAACCAGTCCGACAGACTTTCTACAGCATTCCAGTGCGAAAAATCTTCACTATAATCGCATACGACAAGCCCTGAGATATGAATGTGTTCACTTTCCATAAAGGTGGCTATGCCGTCCGGCCTCATCGTGAAAGGAGGTACGCCATAATTGCCGACAAGCGGGAAAGTCAACACCAATATCTGCCCTGCATAAGATGGGTCAGTTAAACTTTCAGGATAGCCGGTCATTGCCGTATTGAAGACAACTTCTCCGGCGATAGGTGCCTCATAGCCAAAGGATTGTCCGCAAAAGGTTGTGCCATCACTTAATGTTAGCGTTGCACGTCTTCTATTATTAATTATGTGTGCCATTGCTTTGAGCGTTGGAATTATTAGTTGTCTATCTTTGCAGGTTAAAATGCTTTTGGTTGAGTTCGGCTTCATTGCGTTCATAGAAGTTAATGAAAGCCTGATTAACGCGCATTCGACCACCGGGTGTCGGATAATGCCCAGAGAAATACCAGTCGCCGGGCGCTAATGGGCAAGCCTTATGTAGGCCCTCGAGTGTCTGGTATACGATGTGTATTTCTGTCTGTACGCCTTCGGGGCGTAGCAGTTCAGCTGTTTTCTTGCTAATTTCATCGGCAGAGCATTCCGCATAGAGGTCACGCACATACTCTTGTATTTCCTCTTTCGGGTACCCCTCTTGTTCTTTGCAGCGTTTGTAAACGGCATGGATGATCTCTTCCTTTCCGTGCTGTTTGAGTAAGGCAATAATGGCGCGAAACGAAATAAACTCGCCTAAGTCCGGCATATCAATACCATAGAAGTCAGGATAACGCACTTGGGGCGAGGCGCTAACAATCACGATCCGTTTAGGATGTAGACGATCAAGAATGCGAATAACGCTTTCTCGCAATGTCGTTCCGCGCACAATGCTATCATCTATAATAACCAAGTTATCTTTATAGGCAACAAGACTCTCATACGTAATGTCATAAACGTGTGCGGCCAAGTCCTTTCTGCTATTGCCCTCGGCTATAAACGTGCGGAGCTTAATGTCTTTCCAGGCCACCTTTTCTGAACGTACGCGGCGTGAGAGAATACGCCTCAACTCTTCGGGTTGCGGATGGCCGCCAAGTAATTCAATATCCTTTATTTTTTGTTCATTCAGATACTCATTGAAGCCTTGCACTAGTCCATAGAAAGAGGCTTCTGCCGTATTGGGAATATACGAAAAGACCGTATTGTCCAATTCTCCATTGATGGCTTTCAAAACGGGGGTAACTAATCTGCGCCCCATTTCCTTGCGCTCACGATAAATATCGCAGTCAGAGCCACGACTAAAGTATACGTGTTCGAAAGAACAAGCGTGATATCCACGTTGCGGCAAAATTTGTTCAAGGCGCATTTCGCCATTCTCACGCATCAAGATTGCCTGACCGGGCGTTAGTTCGTGGATATCATCCACCTCCAAGTCAAACGTTGTTTGGAGCACGGGACGTTCCGAAGCTACGGCCAAGAATTCATCATTCATATACCAGAAGCAAGGGCGAATGCCCCAAGGATCGCGCATTGTAAAGCACTCTCCCGACCCCGTAACGCCCATAATCGCATAACCGCCGTCCCATACAGGAGCAGCTGACTTCAAAATGTTGGCTACGTCTATATTCTCTTCAATATAGCGCGTAATATCCGTATTTTTAAGCCCTTTGCTCTTTGCCTCGACATAGCAACGCTCACTTTCGCGGTCCAACCGATGGCCCAGCTGCTCTAAAAGAATATACGTATCCGACATCATACGCGGATGTTGCCCCTTGGTAGCAATCGAGCCGAAAATCTCCGGCACGTTAGTCATATTAAAGTTTGCACAGATGCAAAGATTCTTCGCACGCCAGTTAGAACGCCGCAAAAACGGATGCACATATGACAAGCCACTCTTTCCGGTTGTTGAGTAGCGCAAATGCCCCATATATATTTCGCCGGCGTAGGGCAGATGGTGCGTAATGTAGTCAATATCTTGTGTTTGCTCCGGCGTATACTTTTGCAGCTTTTCTTTGACATTTCCAAAGATAGCTTCGATACCACCGGCACCTAGGGCTCTTTCGCGGAAGATAAATTCCTCGCCGGGCACGGCGTGCATCTTTAAGCAAGCAAGGCCGGCGCCTTCTTGTCCGCGATTATGCTGCTTCTCCATCATAAGATAGAGTTTGTTCAGTCCATACGTCCATGAACCATACTTCTGCTGAAAATAAGAGAGGGGTTTGCGCAATCTAATCATTGCGACGCCACATTCATGTTTTAGGGGTTCCATCATTTGATCCGCTATGTGCGTGCGAAGTTACGCCAAATCGCAGGAAATGCAAAAGGTTTTTCTTATTTATTCAGCGTAGTAGCTTCTCTTTTACAAAAAAGCCCCGAAGCTTCGCAATGAAGCTTCGGGGTAAGTGAGAGACGGAGGGAGAGAACCGTCTTATAGTTCAGAGATTCTTATTCCTTATTTTACAAGAATCTTAACCGTCGTGCCGTCAGACATCTTCACGATGTTGATACCGGCTTGCGGTTCGTTGATGCGACGGCCGTCGATCGTGTAGCGTGCTACTTCCTTAATGTTTTCAGAAGCAATCACACCGTTTACGCCAAGAACATCTTTTACAGGAGCCTTTGCAGCGTTGACAACCTTACCTTTGGCATCCAACAAGAATGCAATCACGTGCATTTTCTTCACGTCGATAGCCTTGCGGAGCGGCTGCTTCGTCGGCAATGCTAAAGTATAAGAGTTCTTCACAACGTTGTTCTCAGTCAAAGCCGGAAGATCAACAGCAGCGCCGGAGAAAGAAGAAGCGATGGCTACATCATCAAATACGCCCTTGAATCTACTTTGACCAAACTCGCCACCCTTACCATAAGGCTTCATATCATCCGGCAGGCGGTTTTGTTCAAACTGAGCATAGTTGTTAGCTTGCTTCCAAACAGCTTCATCGCCGGTGAGGCCATCAGCTGTCAATACGTAAGCGAGCTTGAAGTTGCCTGATACCAAAGGCTCAATAGTTGCTTCAGCTGTTACCTTCTCAGTAGCCTGATCATATACACCCGTAAGCGTTATACCTACGTAAGGAAGCATAGTAAGTTCCTTACGGAAGTCGTCTGCGATATCTTCACCTGTGCCATAATAGGGATCCATACCCGGACCACGATTAAGGCGGCAATTAGGCGCACCTTCGAATGTCAAACTATTGTCGTAGTTGATTGACATCGGGTCTGTTTGATTATAGTTGTGGAGAGCAACACCTGCAAACTTTTCGCCGAAAGTCTTAGCCATTTTAGCCATGCCTACCATACCGCGCGGACACCAGGGACAACCGGTTCCGGTAAACTCTTCAACCAAGACTGTGCGCGGGAACTCTTTAGACAAAACCACCAATTGACCTTTGGCTGTCTTGGTAGAAGCCCCATTAGCAGCTCCGTTAACCTTAGTAATCGTGATCACCTTCTCTTTAGTACCCGTAGTTGTCTCAGGATCCAAAGTGATGCTTACATTTGTAGTTCCGCCAAATACATTGTAAGGCTTAGCAAGCTTTACGTGCTTTTCTGCACCAACAGTACCATCCGTTGTTACTGTATAGTCGAAATCAGTAATACCTGCAGAGCCGGCATTTACGATAGAGAGTTGGAATTCTTTTGCTTTACCAACTGCAGTCGACAATGTGCCGAAGTCCTTCGGTTGAGCTGCATTAGCCGTAAACGTACCCTCTACAAGTACTTGTGTAGGTATCAAGCCATAGCTTTCATCCTTGAAATCTGCCCAGTTTTTCACCGACTCAGATGTACGGAGGAAAATAGACCCCTTAATACCTTTTCCCTCACCGGTTACAATCGGATATTGTGTACCATTGGTGGAAGTACCGGTCACCGTAAAGGTTAGACCTACGTATACGCCTTCATTCGTTACCTCATAAGGTGCATCCAGCTTGACGTCGTTTACTTTACCAATCTTATCTTGTGACTCATCGCCACCATCAAGATCAGCTACGTTCAAGCTCTTCACTACCTCTGCATTAGCAACATTTGCGGGCAAAGTCTTTGAAAGCCAAATCTTGACATCCTTCAACTCGCTCTTATCGCGAAGATAGAAGCGAACAGCTTGAATCTTTTTACCTACCACAATCGGGTTATCAGGAGTTACCTGAATAGCGATGTCGTAAGTTTCAGCTTTTCTTACACCCAACCCACTGCGCTTGTTGCCGTGCGTATGATTACCCCACCAAACTTGGTTCGCAGCCGGATCGATCATCGACTTCAAAGTTGTCGCTTGTGCACTATTAGAAACAGTTGGCCAAGCCGGCATAGGATTGCGCTGCAATACTTGCGCATCAGCAGTCATTGCAAAAGCAGACCAAGAAAGGGCCATCGCTGCAAAGAATGCTTTAGTAGTACTCTTGTAATTCATAATAATTTGGTTTTAGTTTGCTTGTCAGACCTTCAAGCTTCATACTCTCCCATAGTAGTAGTCCAAAGATCCAATAGCCGGATTATGTTTTTAAAGTTATTCTCGCGTTATGTTATCACAATATTTTAATGAGTAGCTACTCATCAAGATGTAGGCTCTCGGAAGCAAAATTAGACATAACACACGAAAATAGCAAGAGAATCGGTGATTTTTTATTGATAATCTCATAAAACATCAGCCTCCGGCTCGCTCTTCTCTGCTCTGCTCAATAGCAATAGTCCATCTTTGCTCTGCTAAAAAGACTTGACCAAAGGCCGGCACGTCCATTTCACCTTATTAAGAACAACGGCCTCACGTCGTGCAACAATGCCTATAACGCGAAATATTGCAGCACAAACTGTAATTTTAATCAACAGACTTCCAGGCAGAAGATGTCGGACTAAGCCCACCATTACTCCACTTCCTCATTGTTTGCTCCCGCCAAACGATAATTTGCTCCCGCCAAACGATGGTTTGCTCCCACCAAACGATAGTTTGGCTGCACCAAACAATAGTCAAAATCAAAGGGAACACCTCAAATATAGCGGCGCATCGCTAAATTTTCTGTCGCTTTTACGGGAAATAAGCCAACAGCAAGCCCCGCACCTCAGCTTTAACAGCCGGGATGCGGGGCTTGCTCATTGATATATGGCTATCAGCCTAAATATGTTTTGAAATAGTCGGCCAAAGCTGTGCGCGCATCAGCCAGTTTGTCTTCCCAATGCTTCATTGAGTTGGCACCTATCTTATCCGTTATGAATTTTACGGACTGAAAGGGAATGGCCATTTCGTGGCAAACCAAGGCTTCAGCAAAAGCTTCCATATCTACGGCTGCGCCATTGACGGTATCAGCGGCCGTAACAAAATCATCGCCGGTATTGACGATAAACGCGTCGGCCGTGACTTGGCCTTCGATAATTGAGGGCAATGACAGCAGAGGCGTAGTCTGAACTTCGGACGAGATACTCGTGAAGTTTTGCTTTGCACTGTCGCGATCAATGAAGTGTGTGGCAGAGAAAATATCTCCCACGCTGTAGGCTAAGGTACCGGCGGTGCCCACATTCAACACGAAATCGGGCTGCAACTCGAAGATAGCCTTCGTCAGACGAAAAGCGGCCTGCACTTTCGTAATCTTCGTAAGGATGGTGTGCACCTCAAAGCCGGGAATGCTTACAGGGACTACTTCTTCTTGGAGCGCAAACGCTACGATGGCCTTTTTCATTGCGCCGGAAGCAGATATTTATCACCCGTTTGGTCAACAATAACTTTGCGATATGAGTCAGGATAGCCTACGCGCTTGGGGCGAGCGGGAAGGCCTTCTTCCGTACGTAGATATTTTCCGTCCCTTGCAGGCTTTATCGTCATATCGTTAAACTCTACGATCAAGCGTTCGCCGAGGGCTTTCCACGTAGTCAGCATGTTTGCGCCGCGCTCTGCGGAATAGCTTGTCAAATATCGAACAGCCTCAGCGGGATTCGACTTGTATAAAGCGACGGCCTTAGCTTCCACCTCCGGTTGCCTTGCGCTTAGGTCTTTATCGAGCTTGTCGCGCACTTCTTTTACAACGGGGAAGAGGTGATTATAGCGAGGATAGGTCATGTTAGACACCCAATTGCAGACCCAAAAGGCCGACTTCCAAGAGAATGTGCAACCATCGGCGCCCGGAGCATCAAAGCACTCGGGTACGGACGTGTTCTGGCAATAAATCGGTGTGTAGCTAATCATGTTAGGATCGTCGCTACCATACCAAAGTATGCCGCCCACGGCGTCGGGAAGCCATCCGCGTATCTGGGCAATGTATGTATCGGCTGTCTGCTGCGTAGAAATGGGGCGCTCATTGAAATATTTTTTGCCGTTATAGGTAAATTCGAGCGGTGTAGGGCGATATGGCATTTCACCAGGACCCATTCCGCAATCTTTTTGCACGTCGAAAGGCGTGCCTTCGTAATGATCGCGCATACCATCCATAATGTCTTGGCGAGAAAGCAGGCGCTTCGGCTTAAAATAGAGGGGGAAGGGCTCAGCCTTGCCGATGTGCTTACCATCAACATAGTCTAAGTATTTGTCCATACCGTCTACAAAGCGATTGAAGAAGCTCCAAGCGCGCGCATCGCAAAAGCGAACGGCACCAAAATCGGCCGGAGAGAAGGCATTGGCAAAAGAGAAGTCGGCGTCTTTTCCGGTAAAGTAGCCGTGTTTGCGTGCATAGCTGATCACGTCCTTGGCATAGATGACGTTCTTCTTATCGTATTGCAGGAATTTATGGATTCTGCTCTGATTGGCATGCGCTGCAATGCAGTCGTCAGGAATACGAACAGCTACCCAAAGTGCGCCCTTCTCGTTAGGACCTTTGCCAACCATCTCCATCAACCAAAGTTCGTTCTTATCAGCAATGGAGAAAGACTCGCCACTGCTGGCGTAACCATATTTTTCTACCAAACTGGTCATCACGCTGATGGCCTCGCGCGCCGTTTTAGCACGTTGCAAGGCGATGCGCATAAGACTTACATAATCAAGAACGCCCTTCGGGTCTACGAGTTCAGGACGTCCGCCGAAGGTTGACTCCATCACGGCTACTTGATATTCGTTGATGTAACCTTGAACTGCATACGTCTCGGGTACTTCCGGGATCTCGCCCAGATAACGGTTGGAGTCACCATCGATGATCTTGCGCATTGCGCCCTTCGGATGCTTAGCGTGGGGCAGATAGATCAGATGTCCGTACATACCGTAGTCGTCGGCGTTATAGGAAATAAATGTTGAGCCATCAGTGGTGGCTTTCTTGCCGACAAGAAAACTTGTGCAGGCATAACTTGATGCTGCCATAAAGGCAACACAAAGGGTTATGAATACTTTTTTCATAGTACAATGAATCATTAATCAATTGCTTTAAAGGACATATCCAATCCTTTTACGGAATGGGTCAACGCACCGACAGAAATATAATCAACTCCGCAAAGCGCATAGGAGCGAATGGTCTGCAAAGTAATGCCGCCACTCGATTCTGTCTCGAACTTGCCGTCAATAAGCTTGACGGCCTTTTCGGTAGCTTCAACGCTGAAGTTATCAAGCATAATGCGGTCGGCCTTACCATTGCTCATCACTTGCCGAATCTCATCTTCGTTGCGCACTTCTATTTCTACTTTCAAGTGCAATCCTTTTTCTCGCTGATAGGCTTCGCAGCGGTTGAGCGCCTGATCAATACCTCCGCAGAAATCTACGTGATTATCTTTTAAGAGAATCATATCGAAAAGACCGATGCGATGGTTGACGCCGCCGCCAATTCGGACGGCCTCTTTCTCCAGCATACGCAAGCCGGGGGTAGTCTTACGCGTATCGAGCACTTTTGCGTGCGTGCCTTCAAGCTGCCGCACATACTCACGCGTCATCGTGGCGATGCCGCTCATTCGCTGCATCACGTTCAGCATAAGTCTTTCCGTCTGCAACAGGCTTCGAATTTTACCGGATACAACCATTGGCACGTCGCCGGGCTTTACCATCGCGCCGTCTTCCATACTTGTCGTTACCTCCAACGCGGAATCAAATTTGCGGAAGATTTCTTTAGCTATTCGGAGTCCGGCCAAGATACCTTCTTCTTTGATCAGCAGGCGAGACTTTCCCATCGCTGTTTCCGGAATGCAGCAAAGCGTCGTATGATCGCCGTCGCCGATATCTTCGGAGAAGGCAAGATCTATGAGTTTGTCGTTAAGTTGTTCTACTGAATACATAATAATAAATACATTCGGTGTCTTATTTTCTTATCAGACTTGCAAATATATGAATTTTTACGAAAGCGCAGCTTTCTTGCTACGAAGAACTTGCACGCGAGTTTCGTTTTGTGGTGAAAAGTTTATACCTATTCGTTTATAAGCGTAAAATACCGGTAAATAAGCGACCGGAATCGATACCCAAGCGACGGGCAGAAAAATATTCTTCGTGGTTTTGATAAGTACAAATGCCTGCTACTTGAATATTTTCTAAAGGAACGCCGGCCTTATCAAGGAGATAGTGGTTCGTACCCCAAAGATCTATATACCATTTATCTTGTTGCGGGTAAGCGAAATTTTGCATCGGAAACCCTGCCTCGCAAAAGGCGTCATAAACTTCCGGTCCTACTTGAAAGACGGGTTGAGAAATGCTCGGCCCAATCACGACTTTTACGTCTTCTGCCCGCGTTTGAAACGATGAAAAGAGCGTTTCTAAAGTTTTGGTAACAATCTTTTTCACCGTGCCTCGCCAACCGGCGTGAACAGCTGCTGCAACGCGCTGCTTCTGATCAAAGAGCAAAATCGGCACACAGTCGGCCGTAGAGACACCGATACACGTATGGCGCTGCCGGGTAATAAGTGCATCGACACCCTCCAAAGCCGCAGTACGTTGTTGGGAAGAAAGTGCGAAAAAGGACTCATCAATAATCAGCGAAGCATCGCTATGCACTTGATGCGGCAAGATTAGGCGCTCTTCTTCTATATTTAATTGTGCGCAAAGGCGGTCTTTATTTTCCTTGACGTGTGCCGGCGAATCGCCGCAATAAGGATTGAGATTAAAACGTCCGTAATTGCCCTCGCTCACACCCCCATTTCGAGTTGTTGTAAAAGCAACCACGTCTTTGTCTATCGGATATTTTAACAAGGGAATAGGCATAAATACTGCTTTATTCAAATTCTACGACTGTAATACCTGCACCGCCAAACTGAACGTGTTCATCCCTAAACGTTTTAACGCCGGGCACGGTTCTCAAATATTGGCGTACCAGTTCGCGCAATGCCCCTGTACCCGTACCGTGTAAGATTCTCACGCGTGGTTGTTCTAATAGAATTGCGTCGTCAACGAAATGTGTAACCGCCTCTAAAGCTTCGTCAGCACGCATCCCTCGCAGGTCCGTTTCCGGACGGAAATGCAATTTCTTTTGATAAACGGCGTCGCGCGTATCTTTACTTATAAACGTCGCTACTTGGGTTATTTTTTCCGTCTGTGGCGCTTCAGCCGGCTCTAACCTACTGATAGGGACAGCCGTATACATACTACCGAAAAGAATCTTTGCTTGTCGGCCTTGCAAATGCTCGATACGCCCCACGGTGGTCTGCCCTTTCAGGCGAACAAAGTCGCCTTCGCGAAAATCGCGCCGCACGACCGCTTGCTCCCCTACCGACTTTGTAGGCGCAGCGCTCGATTCAGTCTTGCCGGAAGGCGTTTTGGGGTTACGCTTATGCTGCTGGCGACGCTTGATCTTCTCTAATTGGCGACGAATGTCGGCATCGTTGTCATCGGTGGCGCTCAATGTTTCTTTGAAGTCCGACAATTCTTTTCGGATTTCTTTGGTTCGCTCCTTATCTGCTTGGGCTTCGCGAATGGCACGAATGGTATTTTCAATCTTAGCATTTGATTGCTGGAGCAATTCTTGCGCTTCTGCCTTGGCTTGCGCTATGACGCTCTTCTTTTGTGCCTTAAATTGTTCTACTTCTTGCTCATAATTGGCCAGTGTAGCCTCTAATTGCTTCTCTTGCCGATGCACTTTTTCGCGCTTGGTCTCCCAATACATTTTATCACGCGCAATATCTTGCAGATACTTATCGCTCATCACGTAATCTTTACCGACAAGCGACTCCGCATAAGCCACGACTTCAGCCGGAAGTCCGATCTTGCGCGCAATTTCTATGGCAAACGAACTACCGGGATGGCCTATGCGCAACATAAACAGCGGCTGCATACGTGAGCGATCGTAGAGCATCGCACCATTTACGGCCGTCGGGCAAGCATCGACGTAGTTTTTCAGATTCTGATAGTGTGTCGTAATCACGCCATAAGTTCCATTGCGCACAAAGCGGTCTAAGATTCCCTCAGCTAAGGCGCCGCCGATCTGAGGTTCCGTGCCGCTACCAAATTCGTCTATCAGCAGCATACTTTTGGCGTTGCTGCGCTTCATCATCTCTTTCAAACCTAAGAGGTGAGAGGAGTAAGTACTCAATTCGTTCTCAATATCCTGCTCGTCACCTATACTTAAGAAGATATCTTTGAAGATTCCGACATTAGAGTTCTCACGCATCGGCACGGGCATACCGCATTGGAGCATATATTGTAGGAGTCCGATCGTTTTCAAGCAAACGGACTTGCCGCCGGCGTTCGGGCCGGAAATCAGCAGAAGGCGTTCTTTGCCTTTGAGGGTCACATCTAAGGGTACTTGCTTTGCACCGTGCTTCTTTAAGGCCTGCTGAAGCAGTGGATGCACGGCTTGCACCCAATCCAAACAGGGATATTTATGCACCTGCGGCACAGTGGCGGAAAAGGAAGTCGCGAAATTTGCCAATGCGCGCAAATAATCGATATGGGCCAAATAATGCATAGAGGCCAAAAGGTCGGGGATGTGCAAACGGATCTCCTTACTCAATTCGGAAAGGATTCGGATAATCTCCCGCTTTTCCGCAGCTTTGAGTTCCCTGACGCGATTATTGGCTTCAACAACCGTGGCCGGCTCTATGAAAACGGTCTTTCCGGTAGCACTCTCATCGTGTACGATACCCTTAATCTTGCGTTTCACGGAAGGAGCTACGGGAATGACCAAGCGTCCATCGCGCAACGTGGGGCTTACGTCGCGATCTATGTAGCCGTCTTTTTGAGCATCGCTGATAATCGTGCGCAAATTATGGGAAATACTTCTAACCGTTACTTCCGCCTGATGGCGAATGGAGAGCAATTCGGGCGAAGCGGTGTCTTTTATTTTCCCATATTTATTCAGCACCTCGTCTATCCGACGAATGATATTCGGAAAAGCCACAATGCCGATCGCCATTTCAGCCAAAGCGGGATAGGTATAGGCGTCCTCGTCGTTGTGTTTGCAAAAGAAAGATGTGAGTGCGTGAATGGTCATCAAGGACCGTTTCAAGTCAAACAGTTCCAACTCTTCCAAATGCGTGTTTTCGGGCTGAATACGCAGCAAAGGGCGGCGAAGATCAAAGAAATTTTCTTCATAGACATCGTCTTCCGTCTCGCAGAAGCGGGCAAACTCCTGCGCTTGGGCCAACGCCTTTAAGATGCTGTCGTAATCGGTCATAAATTGCACTTGATGATCAACCCATTCTGTACCGAGCGTTGACATACAACGCCCTTTCAGCAAAGTGCGGATCTCATCAAAGCCTATTTTTTGCTCAAAATTTTCCGGATATATCATAATTGTAGCTCTCCTTGTACGCAGTTCCACTGCATAAAGTATGCAAAGATACGATTTTTTAAGCACCTACTGCCTACGTTATCCGCCCTTCTGACCGAGAAAAGGGCTATGCGGCGAAAGAAACATCAGAAGCTGAAGAAAAGAGATCACTACCGGTTCACGCTCTGTTGCGTTTTATACACTACCTCCCCACCTACTTATGCTGAAGGTTCGTATGATATATACACCATATTACATACTGCGCCAACAAAGGTTACTTGGTAACGAAAAAGTCGGAATTAGGAGCTACAAACGTTGGAAATGCAGCGAGAAAAGTCTGATTTTGGCACGTAAGCGTAAAGTTGGCTATATTTTCATCGTGAGCGTACGCTTGTACCCTCACGATGAAAAGTTTGTACCATCGTGAAAGGACGTTCGCGTTCTCACGATGAAAATTTAAACAAGCGGGGGTTGCCTGCACAGAATTGGAAACTTATAAGTCATTTTTGGGGACTAAAAGCGCCTCATTTCGAACGCCAATTTGTTATTGTCGCAAGCTCTTTCTCATCTTTTCTCTATTTAGGCGCTTGTTATGGCTATTTCGCAAAACGGGAACGAAACAAAATAGGGAAAATACAAAGTTGAAAAGTTCGAAAACAGATCTTATCTTTGCCTAAAATAGTTTATCGAAAACACTAAAAAGCGACTTCTTTGCAACATGTTTGCACTATCTTTGCACAAGAGAGGCGCCAGCATAGCCTTCGAAAATTTCTTCGTTACCGGCTGCTAACTCTATCTTTGCATTTGACAAACGGCGAACAACAAAGAAAAGATAAAATTGGGCGGCGTTTGCCAATGACAATAAGAACATCAATGACTGACAATAAATAATAGACGTTTATGAAAAAAGTTCTACTTCTTTTCTTCGCACTTTGGAGCTGTATGCTTTCAAGTTTTGGGCAGGTAACATTTAAAATCGATGGTTTTTCTGACAGATACTACGGGAGAGCATATATTTCTGATACTTCAGAGGTGTTTAGCGAGGGTTGGGTGGCCGTATATGACCGAAAGACAAACAAGGAATTGATTCACGTAGACGCCGATGAACTCTCCTTTGATCTACACGACGATCAATTGAAGGCAAACATTGCTGAAATCCCTTATGGAGAACATAGTCTGCTACTTTATGAAGACTTCAATTTTGACGGGAAGAACGATTTTGCGCTTATGGATGGACAACACGGCTGCTATCACGGACCTTCATTTCAAATCTTCTTAGCGTCAAACAATGGATTCACTTTCAGTCCGGGATTTACGGAATTGGCGCAAGAAAACTGCGGCATGTTTTCAGTCAATGAAGAGGAAAACACAATATCGACAATGACCAAAGATGGCTATGGTTGGCACAAGTTTTCCACTTATATTGTCAAAGACAACGAGCCCTTTCTCATTAGCACACTTATAGAAGATGTAAGCAACGAACCTATCAATACCATTACGACGGAAAAATGGGATGGAAAGAAAATGGTAAAAAAGACTTCAACCTTTTTCGATTTTGAATGTGAATACATAAAGAGTTTATTCACTTTTCATGTAGACAAACAGAACAAAGACATTATCCTTTACAGCGGCGATGGCAGACAGCTTTGCTATGCGATCACAAATAGTGATGGAGAATTAGAGCTTTTGTATCCGGAAATAAATAAAGAGGGTAAAAAGGACTTTTATTATTCTCGCAAAAAAAATGCTTTGTCCTTTTGGAATAAGGATACGGAATACACAATTACCGACAAGGGAGGTAATGCGGGGATCAGCATTCTCACCAAAGGCAAGACTTATCAGTGGATAGGAAGCCCCAAGAGGCGAAAAGGCAGCTTGGCAACACTGCTAAAGGAAGCATTTGATAATGTATCATACGGCAACTAATGAAGATATGCGATCTTTGAACTTGCTATGCCTACATTTAGGCTACTTAGTTTGTGCTACTTTTCTTAAGACAATCGTCTGATGATTTAGAATTTACAAAGTAGAACTAAAGTAGTAGCTTCAAATAAGCTTGATAAGTGACGAACAATTAAATAACGATGTTTATGAAAAGGATTTTACTTCTTTTTGTCGCACTCTTTGGCTACTTACTTCCAAGTTTGGGGCAGGTAACGTTTAAGATCGATGATTTTTCAGATCAATATTATGGCAAGGTTTTCATATTCGACAACACCAAGCCTTATTGCGGAGGATGGGTGGCGGTATATGATCGCAAAACGAACAAGGAACTGATTCGCGTTGACGCTGATGAGATCTCGTATGAACTGCACGACAATCAGATGAGGTCTAATATTGCTGAAGGGCCTTATGGGGAACATAGTGTGCTTTTCTACAGTGACTTCAACTTTGACGGGGTAAAAGATTTTGCCCTTATGGACGGATTGCATGGCTGGAATCATACTCCTTCGTTTAAGATCTTCTTAGCGTCAGGTAAAGGCTTTAAGTTGAGCCCCGAACTTTCTGAGTTGACACACGGAAACTGCGGCATATTTACCATTGATAATGATGACAAGACACTGAACACGCTGACGCGGGGATCCGGAGCTTGGTATGAGGTATCTACCTATATGATAGAAGATAACAAACCATTGCTTGTTAACGCCCGGAAAGAAGATTCAAGTGCGCCGTTGTATTTTACAACGATAAACAACTTGGAAGGGGATAAAATGGTCGAAACACATTCTACGACTATAGACCTTGATGATGATAATGTAACGAGCATTTTTACATTTTATGTGGCCAATAAGCTGAAAACCATTATACTATATGGCCTGGATGATCATACACTACACTATGCCCTCAGAAATGAAGAAGGACTTGTAGAATTCTATTATCCTGAAATAGCCGCTAACACACAGACAGACTTTACTTATTCTGCAAAAAGCAACACATTAAAATTTCGTACTAAAGATGCAGAATATTCGATTACAGACACGCCAAAATTTGCAGGAATTATCATCACAACGAAAGGAAAAACCTATCGATGGAAAGGAAAAACCTATCGACGGAAAGGAAAAACGGACGTACGTAACGAAAGCTTAGCTGCATTACTAAAAAAGACATATAGTAATGTAACAAGAATCAAATAGTAGAACTAAGAAACATCGTATCTCTAAAACAAGCGGGTGGATACCTATGCCTTTATTTAGCATGTGGTTTCCGCCCGCTTGTTATTCAATAGTTTGCGCTAATGATTCAAACTAAACTTTAAGCTCACACCAAAATCTTGTGTAGTCGTAGGATAGGAAGCCGACGTCAACAAAGGACGATTCATTTGCCGATCATAATAAAGCGTGAGCGTCAGCAAACGGCTAAGTGCGTAGTCGGCACTAAAGCTTAATTGCAAGGCCCTATTACCACTGGTAGCCTGAGACAAGCCCGTCATAATATCCCGATTAAGCGATGCTTGACTGCGGAAAGAGAAGTCGAAGCGTATGTTTAAATCACTAGAAAAACCTGTTATATTACTCCGCAATTCAAAAGCATCACCTCTATCCTTATCAGCCTCTTTAGACTTCGCCTTCTTGGTGCGAACTACTTTCTTCGACTCAAAGAGTTTGAAGTTAGGAATCTTATATCCCATTCCGATCACAAAGTCGTTTGAGCGTGCTTCATTAATCTGCGCATTTGTCATACTTAAGGTTAAAATCCTTGTGCGACGAATCTCAACTCGTGTAGAGAGATTATTTAAGAAGGTCATATCGACACCAAACAAAGGCGCAAAGGTCTCATTAATTGAAACTGAAGAGACATCGAAGGGAGAGCTGGGCACGGGAAGTCCGCTGGAGATATCTGTAATAAAGCCCCAATTGCCCATGTATCGACTGAAGGTAGAGAAAGATGAATAGGCACCAATACTATATATACTCTTGTAAGAGTGGTTGAGATTAAAGCTCTTGAAAACTTTCTTCATTACTGACAGGCGCGATAAGCCGGCATAAGAAATAGACCAATTGGGTAACATGCGCAAAATAGTGGGGAAAATACGTAAGCCCGATCCACCTACGGTATAAGCATCTAAGAAGGCAGGTACCATAACATCAGACGAATATTTAGATATCGTACCATTGGCGGGATTAAAAGGCGTTCCTGCTAAAGATGTTCCGGCGGGATACGTTGCATTAGCATAATTTGCCTCCACTTGATTGCGATGACTATCCAGTGATTGGATAAACTTCCTAAAGGTCTTGCTTGCATAACCATTGTCGGCATTGCCAAAACTCTCGAAAGAAGAGATTATACTAATAGTAGTCTGCGCAAAAGAACCAGATTCCAAAGTCGGCATATTCGTAAACATATACTGAATAGACTTTGCCGTATTTACATCGCGCGTAGCGGAAAGATCAATCTTAAAGTCGCGGAACGGCTCTAATGTTGCTCGGAACTGGAATGTCTCCGTTAGATTCGTCGTGGCAGGGGTTATAATGGAATCCGTCCTTAGTAACCAACCGCGCTCTGCAGCTCTTCGGATATAACTTTCGTTGACCGCGCCAAAAGCAAAGTCTAAACCTGGTTTCAAACCTCCTCCTCGCGACTGACCAAAGGTGTTACCTATCTCTGGAAGGAAGCCGGGAAGAGACATATTAAACCTATTTGAGTAATTGAAACTAACATTACGCACCATCATCAAGACACGTGAGACACCTTGCAGGGTCTTATACCAAGCTTGGTCTTCGTTGCTCTTACGCTCGGCAATAGTTAACTTGATTTGTGCGCTGTCGCGATTCAAAATCTCAATGGTGTTTTTATCTAGGACTTTATATCTTAATTGCATACGCGATCCGTCTTTGCGCAAAGCGGTCAGTCGGATCTTTTTAGTCTGCTGATTATGTTTGACGGTCAACGTCGTATCAGCCCTTAAGTGCAACTCTTGTGTGAAGACTTTCCTTTGATCTTGTTTTTTAGAAGAAGAGCTGCTACTATTGGAATATTTCTGATTGACTTTTCTAAGGAAGGGGACATGATTATATAATGTCTCCATATTGAAACGTGCATTGGCTGTAATGTTACGAGAATTAGAAATGTTATTACCAAGGTTCATTCCATTCTCTAATATGGTTCCACGAATCCAATTGTAGGAACTTTGGAAACTCACATCGGATGTAAGCCAATCAAAGAGTGGGATCTTATTAATTGGCAAACGCCAACTTGCCTGAAAATTTTGGGCATAAGAGAGTGGACGCCCTAAATGGCGAATGCTCTGCCAAATTGAATCTTTCCAAGCCCTGTAACGATCCGGATACAATTGTTTATTAACCGCGGTATAAGGTTGTTCTATTTCGGCATTTGTCCCACTTTGGAAACTCAGCTGTATGTTCTTAGTAATATCCCAGCGCAAGTTAAAACTACGATTCCAAAGGAAATCAGAATTCCAAGTTAAGGGAATCGAAGTATTACCTAAGTTTTCCATATCCCGTTCTTGCAACTCATAATAAGAGCGCGTTATCTCCGAGTTAAAAGCTACATTCTGTGGGAGATAATTAAAGCCAAAATCGGTAAGAATTTTGAGCCACTTGGATTTAGATATTTTCTTAAATGGCGCAAACGGCTTGTAGTTGGGTGAATAGTTGTAATTGAAACTCCAACGCCAATTTTGGTCCTTCTCCCAAGCCGTCGTCTGACCGGTAGTTTCTCTTGAAGAATGAGCATAACCGAATGTAAAGTTAGCAGGATCATAAGGCATTGGATGCCCCTTAGTCTGTATGTTAAACCGAACACCTGTCAGTGATAGATTTTTAGACGTTACGACGCGATTAGCTATTCGACGTAAAGAATCTTTCTCTGCTTTGGTCGCTAAAGCTGAAAGTGCATCTTTCATCGGTAAGTCCGTATCAAGCGGATTATACTTTGGCTCAATCCTTTCTTTAGAATAAGAATAGTAAAGAGGTGCATTCATCTTGACTTTCTCTGGCAAGAATTTACCCAACTGCACATTGGTTGTCACAGAATATTGCGTCAAGTTGTTGTCTCTGCGCTGCTGCACAGTCTCCTCCAAACCACCGAAGCCTTCAGTCTCTAAACGACCCGTCAAATCTACGGTTGCCAAATCTGAAAGTTGCAAATTGAGAGCAGCCTGTGCAGCTATACCGCCTTTATTTGAGACTTGCTGTAATCGCAATTCATTTACCCAAACTTCGGCATGCTGTACTTGGCGAGAATTATTACGCACGCCTATCATAACCGTACGAATATCCCCTAAGGTAGGGTTACCCATAATGCTCACGCGATTAGCCTGTTTGTGTGGATCATATTCAGTATAAAGTCGACCAAAAGAGGCAGCGCCATTTGCTCGTGCTCTATTGCGATTACGCTTCAGATCAGTAAATAAAGACAAATCTATATCCAACATATTTGCTGCTGGCCAAACGGCAATAGCACCAGCATCGGAGTTAGCATAACGCCCGGGAGGAGTTACCGTTAGCGGAATTTCGTATTCGTAGAAGTTGGATTTGTAGTCACTGCCTAAACGAACAAACAAAGAGACTTGTCCGTCTTCCACCGCAGGATAGCCTTCTAAAGAATTGGCGTGGTTAAACATCTGTAGATGCTTATATCGCCGTAAGTCTAAATTGGTGCGCTTGTAAACAGCCCGCGCGTCTTCGGAAGCTAAATTCTTAACAACTAAAGATAATGCTTGTTCATTGTTTTGCAGCAATTGGTCTTGACCGGAATCTATTACGCGACTAATGCCTGGAGGTATCACATAGTTAACCGGAGATTTATCATTATTTTCTTCAAAGTTCACAGACGAAGGTTCAAGTACACCGCTCACACTGGGCGCTTGACCATTATATAATGCTTGATCGTAAGATCTCCATTCTCCATGTACCAAGTTCAAGGTTGCCAAGCGGAGCACGACGGGCTGATCAAATCCGGTCAAGAACATTCGAATGAAACGAATTGACGTAAAGTCATTCATTCCACCAACATTCTTCTCATAATTTTCAATGGGAATGCGGAACAAATACCAATTGACCGGCTCTGTCTTATTATTACGAGTCTTTGGGTATGCCGTCCGCTGATCGACGATATAGTTCTCGCCAATGCGCATTTTATTAGGATCTATTGCAACACGATATTGATAGTACTTCTCGTACTCATTCAACGTGTAATCTTGATTGATGTCTTCGACATCTGGCGTTGTTTTGTAAGCCGTAGCATAATTTTCCTGCGAGCTTTCCGTATCGGAAGAGTTACCGTTAGGATTATTGATATACTTATAGCGTTCAAGTATATTCTTTTTAGCGCGGTCATAATCAGAACCGCGGAAATAATGATACCTGTCTCCGGAAGGATTAGCTGCTATCGAATCATAAACTGCAGCCGACACAATACCACGAATTGTCTGCAAATAGTTTTGATAAGCGGGATACGTTTTTTCTTCTTCTGAAGTCAATCCGTTCAAACCTATATCTTGTTTTGATCTCGCGCCAGAAGTTGTATTAAAAGCATAGGTTACGCTACTTTGTGTCGGAACTTTACCCCACGTAGTCTGCTCTACAAGGGTAGAAGACCCGTCAATAGGCATTCCGCTTTCATAAAATTTCTTCCCATCTTTCAAGATATCTTCCGAAATCTCTCCAAGATTGAAGTAAAGCTCACCGGTAAAAGAGCGTCCTTCTTTACGCGCCTTGATGAAAGGATCCATCATCCAGAACTCGATATATTCTACGTTGGAGTTCTCAAAGTCAGAAACATCCAGCTTACGCATCATTCCGCCCCAGCGTTTTCGCGGGTTGTTCAAATGGCCTGCCACGTTTAGGTCGGGATCCAGATTGTATGGCCCGCGCTCATTCGGATAAAACGCAAGATTGAGCACATTCATGATTGTGCTTTCCTTGTAGTTTGTCTGTTTATTGGGAAAAAGTTCACTCTTGGGTACTTCGCGCACATCAGGATCCGAAAGTTGATCAAGATCTGTCTTGATATAGCCGGGAGTAAGAGAAGAGCTACGCCTTGTAAACAAAGGATCAATATAATACCAAGCGAGCAAGGCGCGATTATAGCCATATCTCACATCATTAGAGAGAGACGACTCAGCGAACATTGAAGGCGTAGAAGAAATACTCCATTCTTTCGGATTGGAAATATCTATATTTGAAGTTGCATTTTCAAAATCATCTAAGTATGAGGCATTACCCTGAGCGCCTTGTACTTTGCCAGCAATCAATTGGGCAAACTCGGCCGTAAAGTTAATTGAAGAGGGCTGCGTAGCATTTACAAACGGGAGCTTATCTATCCAATCCGTCAAACGTTGACTTTGCTTCTTAAAAGCTAAGTTCACCCCCCAAATCGTATTATTGATGGCCTCACTACCAAAGGCGACTTTCGTAGTCAAAGGCTTCTCGCCCAAATGCATAATCGTACCGCCAATCATAAAGTTTTTGGAGAAATCATACTGCCAATTAAGCCCCAGCAAAGTTTTCCTTTGCATACCATAATCGGTATTACTCTCCAAACTGACATTGATGGATGTGCCGGCGGAAAGCAAACTCTTGTTCAAGATCCGCACGACGCCACTATTATAATCGACAGTATAATCTGCACCTTCGACCAAGGTTTGTCCTCCTGCTGTTACTAACACAGAACCACGCGGCACATTCGACACACCTAAGGAAATCTCATCCTCTCGTGAAGCTTTATACTGACCTGCAATGATGAATTTATCCTTTTCTGCGATCTGTTTAGCCACAGTCTTGGTCGAATCGTACAATTCTTGGAACACATACTTATCAGCGATAGCGTTGTTTCCAATGACTTTGCGCAAATATTTTCCGAAAGGCTCCACGCTGGTAAAGAAGACGCGGCCATCAGTCGGGTCAATAGTATATCCCTCCACATAGTCAAAATACGCATTGGAGTTGCGCTTATTATTATTGTCTAATCTATCCAGCCCAAGCAACTGTATCAAGCGTTTGTCTTTCAACGTTGGCTCTGGGAGATAATTAAGATAAACACCCGTCGTATCAGAGAGGTATTTTACATCTAATCTGAACTTCTCTTTCTGCACATTAGAGGCACCTAAGGCGTAGACGTTCTTCATCATCAAGTCCCAGTTGCCTTGAGAGGGCGAGTTTGCCGTATTTTTCAACGACTTCAGCAATAATGTTTCCGTGTTATCCTTGCGATCCGTCGAAAATTCTCCGACCTGATAGTTCGTACCTCTGTAGGTATATTCAAAAGCTACGGCCAAGACTTGATCCGGTTGCAATGCTGAACGGAGCGAGATATAACCTAAAGCTGCATTAACTTTATACTCTGAAGGAGAAAGCAGACGAGCAGATTCTAACTTCTCATAATCTACGCCACCGGTCAAGCCAAATCCATCCAATGCCGAAGTTGCGGTCGAGATATTACGTACTCCGTTGATGCCGGACACTATATTATATAATGTATTCGCTGCGTTAGCCGGCACGGTCGTACTTCCTGCCGTCCACAGCGGATTATGGATTTTCGAAGCCTCACCTAAGTCGGTCAAAGCAATGATATTTCGTGTATTTGTGGTTTGTCCGGTCTTATTGGTCACCCATACTTCTGCGCGGTTGATCGTTATACCACTGAGAATATTGGGCAATTGGGCCATGTTCTCATCATAATGATCGCGAAAGTATTGAGCCAAGAAGAAGTGTCTGTTTTCATCGTAATCGTCCGCAGAGAATTCAAACGTACTCAACTGCACACCGCCTTTGGTTTGTACGCTTGAAGTAGCCGATTTCTTTTGTGCGATGATAGTCGAAAGTTTCAATTTACCAAATTGGAGGTCTGTACGAATACCCAAAAGGCTACTCGTGCCGCGAATCAGCGAATTATTAGTCGGCATAGACACATTACCGGCTTCGATCAACTTAATGATTTCATCCTCTTTGCCTTGATATTGCAACTTTAAGCGCTGTGCATCAAAATCAAACGTGGCATCAGAGTTATAATTAAAGTCCATCCCCATCTTATCGCCGATTTTACCATTAACGCTGACGTTAATTTTTTCGTCAAAGTCAAAACCAAATACTTTTCTGTTACGTTCAGCGATTGATGGGTTCTCAACAGAGCGCATATTTGCGCCCAGTTTCAGTTCGGCAGAACCTTGTGTACGAATACGTACACCGCCCGGGCCAAAAATCTTTGCAGCCGGACCGAGATCGAATTTGAGATCTGTGAAATCAAACTTCTCTTTGCCTTTATTCTTAAAGAGTTCTTGATTCTTTTGTTTGTAATAGGCTTGCAACGAGTGGCGCAAAGTCCATTGTTGAAACTCTTTTGGCGACAATTCGAGCGGAGTTGCAACAAAGGAATCGCCTACTTTCGTACCTAAACGATAGGTTCCATCCTTTTCATCGTAATAAGCCTGCGTTTGGGCGTTTTCCGGGTCTTTCAAGTCTGTCGAAGAGGATCTCGCATCCTTTTCTTCCTGCGGCGCAGTCTTTTTTACAGGAAATTTGGGTTTTACAATGGTATCTCGCGGTGCAGTTTCCACCTGATTTTGGTTATCAGTCGATTCAGCAGGGGCTGTAAAACGCACAGTATACGTGCGGGCCGCCACAGAAATGACGGTCAACAGACTTATCAAGCAGATTATTTTAGCAAACTTGTGCAAATCAGAGTAGTTTTAAAGCCTGTTTGATTACCTGCTCTATCGGCAGATTAGGATTCTCTTGCAACAATGCAGAGACACATTTCTGAGAAGCGGCCGGAGGGAAGCCTAAGGTGGTCAGTGCAGATACGGCTTCTGCCACGGCATTGGCGTTAACTGCATTCGCCACGCCTTGTTGTACCGTAGTTCCCCCCTCGATTCCCATCACTTTGTCCTTTAAGTCCAAGACGATACGTTGAGCAGCTTTCGGGCCAATGCCTTTTACACCACGCAGGAGTTTTACATTCTCCATCTGAATAATGTTAGCCAACTCGCCAGGTGAGAAAGACGACAAGATAACTTTAGCCGTCTGTCCACCCACGCCGCTTACGGAAATCAGCAACGTAAAAAGCTGGCGCTCTTGCTTCGTCGAGAAGCCATACAGCAGGTAAGCATCTTCGCGTATGACTTCATAGACGTAAAGTTTCGCCTCTTTCCGATCCTGTATAGCCGTATAGGTGTTCAGCGAAATCAGCAATTCATAGCCGACACCGCAAGTCTCAAGCGTGCAACTCGTAGGTGTAAGTTCGCCTATCTGTCCTTTGATATAGTCAATCATTTGTCTTGTCAGAGATGTGAAGCGCCCTGTATTTACAGACGCCACCTGTGAAAACAACGACAAAAGTAATATTTTATTATATTCGGAGAGAAGAAATGACGAGTAATTGAACTGGCGTTGGCACTCTTTCATTATCTTTGCGCTTACAAACCAACAGAGATTATAATTCATAAAGCATTCCACCATGATACAATCAATGACAGGCTACGGCAAAGCTGAGGCCCATTGTAACGGGAAAAAGATACACATAGAAATTAAATCGCTCAATTCTAAAGCGCTTGATTTGAGCGCACGCATCGCTCCGCTCTATCGCGAGAAAGAAATTGAAATACGCAAATATCTCGCACAAGCCTTGGAGCGTGGTAAAGTCGACTTCTCGATCTGGGTGGAAAAGGATGCCGATCGGCAAGCTACGCCCATCAACCCGTTTGTGGTCAGCAACTACAAACAGCAGATTGAAGCGATCAGTAAAGATTTGGCGATCAACGCGCCTACGACCAACTGGTGGGACATTATCGTTCGTCTACCTGAATTAACCACGCCCGTAGAGCAGGAAGAGTTGTCTCAAGATGAATGGAATGAGGCCTATCGGGCCATACAACAGGCCACGCAAGCGCTAATCGAATTTCGCAAACAAGAGGGACAAGCACTCTACAAGATGTTTACGCTCAAGATCAACAATATCGAGCAACTCTTGTCTGCGATTGTGCCTTATGAGAAGGAGCGTACGGAGAAAATCCGTCAACGTCTGGAAGAACGCTTGTGCGAATTGAAAGGCGTAGATTATGATAAGAACCGATTAGAACAAGAACTTATTTACTACATAGAGAAGCTGGACATCAGCGAGGAGAAGCAACGGCTGACCAACCACTTAAAATACTTTCGCGAAACGCTGGACGGCGGTTGCGGACAAGGCAAAAAGCTGGGCTTTATCGCGCAGGAAATGGGCCGAGAAATCAACACGACCGGCTCTAAGAGCAACTTGGCTGAAATGCAAAACATCGTCGTGAAGATGAAAGACGAATTAGAACAAATCAAAGAGCAGGTACTCAACGTTCTATAAGCAATTATGGCAAAGATAATCGTTTTTTCAGCGCCTTCGGGAAGTGGTAAATCCACAATCATCAACTATTTGATGGATCAACAACTGAATCTGCATTTTTCAATCAGCGCTACGTCGCGCCCACCTCGCGGAAAAGAGCAACACGGAGTGGAATATTACTTCCTGACGGCTGAGGATTTTCGACAACGCATTGCCGATGGCGAGTTTTTAGAATTTTGTGAAGTCTATGATGGGCGCTATTATGGGACACTAAAAGCTGAAGTGGACCGGCTGCTGGCCAAAGGCGAAAACGTCATCTGCGATGTCGACGTCGTCGGAGCGCAAAACATCAAGCGCATCTACGGCGACCAAGCGCTGACGGTATTTATCAAAGTGCCCTCGTTAGAGGTTTTGCGCCACCGCCTAACGGCGCGTGGAACGGATGCACCGGAAGTAATCGAGGAGCGCATACGCCGGGCCGACTACGAACTGAGTGAAGCCGACAAATTCGATGCTACCTTAATCAACGACAATTTAGAGACAGTCTTAAAGGCGGCCAAGGCGCTCGTTAGTCAGTTTTTGGATGCATGAAGCGCATAGGTATCTTCGGCGGCTCCTTTAATCCGATCCACAAAGGGCACATCCATATCGGGTTAAAGGCGATAGCAGATAAAGAAGTTGACGAAATACACTACCTCGTATCGCCACAAAATCCGCTGAAGTGCGATCAGCAACTCTTAGATGAACAGTTGCGCTTCCGCTTGACCATCAAAGCATTGGCCGATTATCCGCTGCTCAAAGCTTCCGACTTTGAATTTCACCTGCCGCGCCCATCTTTCACGTGGAAAACGATGAGCGCACTTCGCCTTCTCCGCCCTGATGACCGGCTGGTCTTGTTAATTGGTGCTGACAACTGGTTGCTATTTGATCGATGGGCAAATCACGACAACCTATTAGCCAATTTTCAATTTTTAATCTATCCGCGCGACGGCTATAAAGTGACAACCACAGAGTTACCCGCAAACGTCCGCTTACTTGATGCGCCAATTTATCCTTATAGTTCTACGATGATTCGGCAGGCCGTGCAAGCCGGTGAGGACATCGCAGAAATGGTGCCGGATGTTATTATAGCTGACGTCAAAAAGCTGTATGGCACATAAGCGGTATATACTTTTTTTGTCGACCATCGTTTCTTACGGGCTTACAACAAGTTTTTTAAGCTACAAAGTAAGGCAACAAACAGCGTAAGGCTCTTGTTGCTTATTTTTTTCTCTCTTTTCTCAATACCCACAGCTTACTTACACATTATATATCATAGGGACATGACGAACTCTGCACTGATCAAATTATTGTTTGGCCCGAGCAAACCATCGTTTGCCCTCACCAAACCATCGTTTGCCCCCACCAAACTATCGTTTGCTCCCACCAAACGACTAACGCCACGCGTTAATAGATGCAAACACAGACGATGCGATTGCGAAAGAACCATCATATTAACAATTTATCAGATACAACAAAACAGGATTTGCATATTTGCAAATTATACACTTAGATTATTTCCGAATTTTCGCAATGCAAAAAAATAACTCATGAAACTGAAGAAAAAACAAAAAAAAGCTTTTGCACTATATATTTTCACTTATCTTTGTGGCGTCAAATAATATGTCGAATTAGCAAAATCGAACAACTATGAGAAAAAGTACTCTTTTTGCATCGCTCTTAGCGATGTTTGCCGTTGCTGCAAACTCGTTTGCACAAAGCTCGATTGAGTTAACCACAGATCTATCGGTTGGCTCTGAATTCCAAATGTTCCTTCAAGTTGGCGAAGGAGAAAGACTCAAAATCGATGGTCTTAAAGGACAATTTAAGAACGATGAGTGGAACTTAGTTACGCTAACAAAACAGACTGTAAAAATTGAAGGCAAAATTAAGCTCCTTGGCATTGACGGAAATCAAATCACGTCAGTCAAAATGAAAGACATGGAGGATCTAACCTCACTGGGTTTGAAAAATAACAAGCTGACAGAGATCGATTTGTCTGGTGCTCCGGCGCTGAAGCGTATTTCAGTAGGCAAGAACAAGCTCGAAGCTTTAGATCTTTCTAACAACACCTTCCTCTTCCAGGTATATGTCTATGGAAATAAGATTAAGGAAGAGAAGATGACGGCACTTGTTAACTCGCTGCCAGGAGGAACGTCTTCCGAACTCTTCCTGGTCGACAAAACACTTGCGAACGAAGAAAACGTAGCAACAAAAGCGGACGTTCAAGTTGCACGCAACAAAGGCTGGAACGTGTTCAACTATCAAGGTGGCTCATATACGATCTACGATGGTGAAGGCGGAACCGGCATAGAATTTATCAACCAACGCGCTATCGAAGTCAACCAAAACGCAGGTAGCGACTATGCAACGCTAACTGTACCCCACAAAATGCTGGGCTCAACTTATGCGATCTATAGCCTAAACGGCGCAAAACTCGCTGGCGGCGTTATTTCGTCAGACTTTACGCGCCTGCCGCTGAACAACGTGCCTGTTGGCGCATACTTGCTCAAAGTCGGCGACAAGGTTGAGAAACTGATCAAGAAATAAGCTCGACATTCAACTAATCTAAAGGAACGATCTTATGAAATTAAAACAAATTGGCAGACTGGCGAGCTTCTTTATCGCCACACTGCTCTTTGCGCTACCTACAATCACAGCAAAGGCGCAAGGAAACACATTGTCGATTTGCGGCAAAGCGCTTAACTCGTCGGACAACTATAGCGACATTAAGCGCGATGGACTAACAGCTGGTACAATCAGCTACGACGAAGCCTCAAAAACGTTAACGCTCGACAACGTTGTGTTGGAATACAGCCCTGGTGGCTACATTCCTCTCGCAGCTATTAACTCAGGCATCAAAGACCTTACCATTAAGGTTGTTGGCACGAACAAAGTCTTCGGTAGTAAGTCTGCCATTATTCTTTCTCAAGCAGACGTAACCATTACTGGCGAAGGTTCTTTGGAATTGACTTCATCTAATGGTATGGGAATCTATGCTTTTGGTTCCGTTGCTACGATTAAAGACTGCAACGTCAAACTCGAAGGCCGTATAGGCTTTATGGGCGAAGATCCTCTCGCAAAGACAGGTTTGATTGTCAAGAACTCAAACGTTTTGCTCAAAGGTACACAGAATGCGGCTTCTTATTTCTTCAAGTTTGAAACAGAGGGTTGCAGCATTGTTCGGCCTGAAGGTGCACAATTCGTAAAAGCCGGCCGCGGCATTATGCTGAATGGCGAGTTCGTAACTGAATGTGAAATCAGAACAGCAGACAAAAAAGCACCAACAATAGCAGATCAAACAATCACTGTTGGAGAAGTTAAAGAAAGATCCATTGCATTGTCATGGAATAAAGCGACTGATGAAACGACAGCTCAGAGCGATTTGGAATATACTGTGTACTACAGAAAAACTTCTGTGGCAAGCTACGCTAGCAGCGAAAAGATGAAAGATGTAGACACGTATACGTTGACGGACCTAGACCCAGAGACGACTTATTCGTTCTACGTTGAAGTATCAGATGCAGCTGGCAACACTTCTGACTACACTGAAGGCGAAGCAACTACAACTTCTGGCCTTCTCACGTACAACATTACGATCAACGGCACAGCTATTACCAACAAGAATGCTGACAACGTGACCGGCGAATGGCTCAAAGAAGGAAAGATTTCTTATGATTCTCAATCCAAAACTTTGAAGTTGCAGGACGTAAAATTGGACAGCGCTAACGAAGGTATTGTTTCAAGTGAACCCGAATTGGCTATCGAACTTACCGGCAAGAACTATGTACACGCAACTGACGCTGCAATGAAACTACAACAAGCTGACGTGACTATCAAAGGCCTCGGAGAGATCGAAGTTACGGCAGATAATGCTGCAGCTATCTTACTTAACAATGCTGCGCTCACGATTGATCAGTGCGCACTCAAAGCTAAGGGTAAATATGGTATACAAGGAAGCAACGCTGACAAAGATTCTATCATCATCAAAGAGACGATAATCTCTGCAGAAGGCGCTGAAGGCTCTATTTGTCAGATCTCCAATATCTCATCAAAGGGCTGTAAGATTACACAGCCTAGAAAGGCAATCTTTGATCCCGCTAAACGCTGCGTAACTCTCAACGGTGAATTGGTAAAGACGGAAGTCATTATCCAACCTGCTGATGTGAACCCGCCTACGCTTAAAGATCCAGTCGTTAAGGTTGGTCAGATTATGGGTAAGACCATTATGATCTACTGGGAATTGGCTTCTGACGACGTTTCTAAGCAAAAGGATTTGCGCTATATCGTATTCTACAAAAAAGATGGCGCTACAGAATATATGCAGAGCGATACGCTGTTAAACAAAGACGGCTACGTAATGCAAGACCTTGAGATGTCAACGAAGTACTCCTTCTATGTAAAGGTAATGGACGAAGCTGACAACGAAACAGACTACTTCCCCAACTACGCAACGACAAATACAACAATCCCGTACGACATCACGATCGGCGGCGACCAAGTAACGTCTGAAAATGCTAGCAATATTCGCGGTATATGGTTGAAGGCCGGAAAGCTTTACTATGATGCTCCAACGAATACGTTAACACTTGAGAACGCTGAGATTAAGACTCAAGCTTACGCTATCTTATCTTACACTGAAGGTCTCCGAATCGAATTGATCGGCGAGAACAAAATATTCTCTGGTCGTGCGTCATCATTGTACTTATCTAAGAAAACGACCATCACGGGTGAAGGTTCTTTAAGTGTAGAAACGACGGACAACTGCGGTATCTTCCTCCCGGGCTCATCACTTACTATTGAAGATTGTACAGTGACGACTAAGGGTAAATGGGGTGTTGCTGGTAACAACTCTACTGAAGCCGGCAAACTATTAATCAAGAATGCTAAGCTGACAGCGGAAGGATCTAATGGTTCAATCTGCGACATGGCAGAGCTGACGCTTGAAGGTAGCTACATCAAAGACCCAGAAGGTGCAGCGTTTGATGCAGATCTCTTCGCTGTAGCACTCGGTGGCCAGATTGTGACTGAAGCTATCAACATCGTCCCCATTCCTGACGGCATCACAAGCGCTGAATTGGATAAGACGAATGCACAGTCTGCTGTTTACACTTTAAGCGGAACGAAGGTGAACATGCCTATCAACAAGCTCAACAAGGGCATCTACATTGTCAATGGAAAGAAATTGATCGTGAAATAAGCGGAAATCGCATAGATAACTATTTATTAGAAGCGCGGCAAACTTAATGTTTGTCGCGCTTTTTGCATTTCCCAATCAAAGTAGCGTGATGAGCATTCGGAGAACACGCCTTTGACATTATCCACAACAAGTCTTTCACGCGGAAAGTTTGTTTTTCGAAGAAACTAGCACTATTTCAATAGAGTACTCCCTATCCTTTCATCGTTTACGCTTGTTAAACAAGCACAACACTACGTATTCTCATCATTTACAAGCGGCTATTCAAGTACCACGACACACGTCTCCATTGTTTGCTGCCAGCATACGATAGTTTGCTGCCAGCAAACGATGGTTTCTTCCCGGCAAACGATAGTTTGCTGCCAGCAAACCATAAAGACCTTATTTCTGCAATCCATCGATCCGCTACAGCCGGACAATTATCGGTATGGCAACGCAAATTATACCACCAAAAACGCTCTAAAAAGGCATTGATTTTTTAATAAGGCGGAGCGCCTCAAATTTATTCGCTCACAGCTTTCACCTGATTAGCACTGCTTAGACCGCAGAGGAGAAAAAAGTGGGATTATTTGGCTTTGCAGTCGATTTATTGTAAATTTGTCCCGATGTGGACGTTGTTCGTCTGATCACCAAAACTTAAGTCAAACAATTAAAAATAGATATTCATAATGAAATTCGTTATTTCCAGTTCCGTTTTATCTGCTCGCCTGCAATCCATCGGGCGCGTCATAGCAGCAAAAACAACCATGCCGATTCTGAATTGCTTTGTTTTCGACATCAAATCAAAGCGTTTAGAACTGACAGCTGCCGACAACGAAATAACACTTCGGACGTACATCGACTTGGTCGAGAACGACGCCGACATTCGCTTTGCCGTTAACGCCAAAACTATTCAAGACGCGATCAAAGAAATACCGGAGCAGCCTCTGGAAATCTTTGTTAACGAGAGCAATATGGAGATTACCGTAGAATATCAAAACGGTAAGTACAATTTTATGGCAGAATCGGCTGATGAATACCCGATTCCGCCGGCGCTGAATAAGGAAACGATGCACGTTAACATAACCTCCGGCCACCTGCTCAATGCTATCAACCGCTCATTGTTTGCTGCGGCCAATGATCCGCTGCGCCCCATGATGAACGGCATTTACTTTGACCTCAAAACGTCGGGCCTGACGATGGTGGCCAGCGATGGACAAAAGATGGCTTGCAACACGCTCGTTGACATAAAGGTCGAAAAGCCCGGTTCATTCATACTTCCGCAAAAACCGGCTACACTACTTAAAAATATTTTGGGCAAAGAGGAAGACACGATAGAAATGGCGTTTGACGGACGAAGGGCTGTCTTTAAGGGCACAAACTTCGAGATGAACTGCCGCTTGACTGAAGGACGCTTCCCCAACTATGCCGGCGTGATCCCGCAAGATAATCCTAACATTATCAGCGTTAATCGTGAAGCACTCATAGCTGCGCTCCGCCGCGTCTTGATTTTTTCAAATGCAGTCAGTTCGCTGGTTAAGCTAAACATTGACAATGGCAAGATGAGAATCTCATCTCAGGACACGGATTATTCGATGTCGGCTGAAGAAAACTTGCTCTGCGATTACAGCGGCACACCTATCAAGATCGGTTATAGAGGCCCATTCTTGCTCGAACTGCTCAATAACTTGCCGGGCGAAGAGGTTGTCTTCAAGCTGGGCGATGCCAGCCGTGCCGGCCTGATCCTACCGATGGAGCAAGAAGAAGGAGAGGACATCTTAATGCTCCTCATGCCGATGATGATCATTGATTAAAAATAAAAACCGCGCCATCATAATGCGATCTAATGGTTTACTCGACAACCGACCGCTTATGAAGCACTACTACATCAACAGAAATAAATCGATAAATGACGCAACTAAACCTGACACGCCCCATCATCTTCTTTGATATAGAGGCAACGGGCTTGCAAATTGCACGCGACCGCATCGTAGAGCTAAGTTATATCAAAGTTTTCCCCGACGGAAGAGAGGAATCAAAGACCTTACGCTTTAATCCTGAAATGCACATTTCGGCTGAAGCGACAGCGGTGAATGGTATCAAAGATGAAGACGTGGCAGACTGCCCTACTTTTAAAGAAAAATCGGGAGAATTGACTGCCATTTTCCAATCTTGCGACTTGGCAGGCTTTAACTCCAATGTCTTTGATGTACCGATGCTCGTCGAAGAATTTGCCCGAGCCGGCTCTGACTTTGACATAACAAAAAGCAAGCTAGTGGACGTGCAAACCATTTACCACAAACTAGAGCCGCGCAACTTAATTGCTGCATACAAATTCTATTGCAACAAGGATTTACACAACGCTCATACGGCTATGGCCGATACGCAGGCTACGTATGAAGTGCTTAAAGCACAGTTGGAGAAATATGGTAAAGAGTTGCAAGGCAATGTAGGTTGGCTTTCTGAATTTACACGCCGCAATCGCAACGTAGATTTGGCCGGCCGCATAGTTTATGACGAACAAGGCACGGAGGTCTTTAATTTTGGCAAGTATAAGGGGCGCGCCGTCACCGACATTCTGCGCTCAGATCCCGGCTATTTTTCTTGGATCATGCAAGGTGATTTCACGCAAAATACGAAACAAACGCTGCTACGCATAAGATTGAAAGCAGGTTTATAAGCCTATGCTATGAAAGGGAAGCATATCGTACTTGGCATCACGGGCAGCATAGCCGCTTATAAGGCGTGCACGCTCATACGCTTGCTTATTAAGGCGGGCGCAGAGGTGCAAGTTGTGATCACGCCGAGCGGCAAGGAATTTATTACGCCATTAACGCTGTCGGCATTGACCTCGAAGCCTGTCATTAGCGAATTTTTCGCGCAGCGAGATGGAACTTGGCATAGCCATGTGGACCTTGGGCAATGGGCGGATGCGATGATTATCGCGCCGGCCACGGCATCGACGATCGGAAAAATGGCGAATGGTGTGGCAGACAATATGCTGATCACGACATATCTATCTATGAAGGCACCCGTATTTATTGCGCCGGCTATGGACTTGGATATGTTTGCTCATCCTTCAACTCGGCAGAACCTTGACCGACTGAAAGCGTTTGGGAATATTATCATTGAACCGCAAAGCGGCGAATTGGCCAGTCATCTGATAGGCAAAGGCCGAATGGAAGAGCCGGAAAGAATCTTTGAAACCTTAGCTGATTTCTTCGCTTCGCGCCAGAGGTTGAAAGGAAAAAAGGTCTTAATCACTGCCGGCCCGACATACGAAAAAATAGATCCGGTACGTTTTATCGGCAACTACTCTTCCGGTAAAATGGGTTATGCTCTGGCAGAAACTTGTGCAGCACAAGGTGCGGAGGTTACAGTCGTTTCCGGTCCGGTTGCCTTAACGGCGAAGCATCCGAACATACATATTAAACATGTAGAGAGTGCTGCTGAAATGTATGCGGCTACAACGGAAGCTTTCCCCAATGCTGATGTTGGCATTCTTTGTGCAGCCGTTGCAGACTTCACGCCGACGACAACTGCTACCGAAAAAATAAAACGAGAAGGCGATACGCTACATCTGGATTTAGTGGCTACGCGTGATATTGCCGCCGCTCTGGGCCAAGCGAAAAGGACGGATCAAAAGTTGATCGGATTTGCATTGGAAACAACTAATGAAAAAGAACACGCAAAAGCCAAATTAGCAAAGAAACATTTAGACTTTATCGTGCTCAATTCGCTAAATGACAACGGTGCAGGCTTTGCCCACGACACCAATAAGGTGACCATCATCGCGCAAAATGAAGAGCGCGTGTTTGAGCTAAAAAGCAAAAGCGAAGTAGCGCAAGATATTATAGATTATTTATGCGAATCATTCGATTGATATTGTTCTGCTGTGGCCTTATTTTTAGCCTCAATGCTGTAAAATCACAAGAATTGGAGGCTCGTGTCACTATAAACCACCGTAAGATCAGTCAGACGTCAACGGCAGTCTTTGATAATTTGCAAACAGCCCTGACGGAATTTATCAATAACCGACAGTGGACGGGTTTAGTTTTGCGCAAAAATGAGCGCATCCGTTGCTCATTTAATATTGTAGTCAACAAGTACAATGAATCTATGGGAAAGTTTGACTGCACTATGTCGGTACAAGTTACTCGCCCCGTCTTTAATTCGACTTACACGACTACGGTCTTCGCTTTACAAGACAATGAGTTTCATTTTCAATATCAAGCCTACGACAAATTAGAATTTAGGCCCGATGCCGCCGACAATCAGCTGACGGCTCTCATAGCCTATTACGCTTACTTAATAATAGGAATGGACGCAGATGGGATGGAGTCGCAAGCAGGAACGGACGCTTTTAAAATGGCTCAGACTGTGGTTAACAATTCGCAGTCGTTTCCGGATAAAGGCTGGAAAGCATTTGAAAATGCAAAAAACCGCTATGCTATTATCAATGATTTGCTCGACAATGGAATGGAGCCTTTCCGCAATTTACAATACACGTATTATCGCAAAGGCCTCGACCAAATGGCAGAAGACAGCGACACAGGTAGAAATGCAATAAAAAAGGCTTTAGAATTACTCAAAACAGCTCACGAAAATAAGCCAATGTCTGCCCTTCCGCAGATCTTTACCGAGTACAAAGCAGATGAACTTGTCCAAATCTTTAAAGGAAAAGGAAATGGAAAGGAGCGAGAAGAGGTCATAGAAATACTTTCATCTATCAATGCTTCTAAAAACCCTTCTTGGAATCAGATAAGATAATATGCTCACGCATCTATATATTACAAATTACGCGCTCATTGAAGAGCTAGATATAGACTTTCACGACGGTTTTTCGGTTATTACCGGCGAAACGGGAGCTGGAAAGAGTATCATATTAGGCGCTTTAGGACTGCTACTGGGCAAGCGGGCTGACGCACAGGCAATAAAAAACGGAGAAAAGAAGTGCTGCATAGAGGCATCTTTTGACATCCGTGCGCTAAATCTAAAGTCGTTCTTTGTAGATAACGACATCGACAACGACGAAGCCGAGTGCATTTTGCGTCGAGAAGTAATAAATACAGGAAAAAGTCGTGCCTTTATCAATGATACACCGGTCTCACTTACACAATTAAAAGAATTGGGTACTTATCTGATTGATATCCATTCCCAACATCAAAACCTTTTGATGAACCAAGAAGATTTCTTGCTTGATATTGTAGATACCATTGCGGGAAATCAAAGTTTACGAGAGGATTATACGCATACTTTTGAGGCTTGGAAAAAGGCTCAGGCTGCGTTACAAGAACTTCAAGGCCGAGCAGAAAAGGATCAAGTTAACCAAGATTACCTCAAATTTCAACTACAACAGTTTGAAGAGGCCAATCTTTCAGAAAGAGAGCAAGAGGATTTGGAGCAAGAAGCCTCAACATTAAATCATGCAGAAGATATTAAGCAGGCCTTATTCTCTGCTTGCACGCCCTTAGCCTCAGAAGAGTTGCATCTTTTAGAAGAACTCAAGATCGGCACACAGAAATTAGAAAGCATCAGTGATGTATATCCACCGGCCAAAGAATTGGCTGAGCGCCTCAATAGTACATATATTGAATTAGAAGATCTCTCTGCCGAACTGGAAAAAGCTCAAATGGAAATAGAGTTCGACCCTATTCGACAAAACTTCGTTGAAGAACGTCTAAACACAATCTACTCCTTAGAGCAAAAGCACAAGGTTAGCACCATCGCTGAACTCTTACAAATCTACGAAGATCTACAAAAGCGACTCAGTGAGATAGAGAATATCGACGAAACGCTCAAAGAGAAAGCAAAGGAAGCTGAGCGACAATTTGAAGCATTAGTAAAAATAGGGAAAGCATTAACAAATAGTCGCACGGCCGCCGCAAAAACAATCGCCGCATCACTCATCAAGCAACTACAGACATTGGGAATGCCGCACGTAAAGCTGGACTTTTCACTAACTCCCAAATCGTCTTTTGAAAAAAATGGTGGCGATACCATTTCGCTATTGTTCAGTGCAAACAAAAACAGACTAATGCAAGACGTCTCAGCAATAGCATCCGGTGGCGAGATTGCCCGATTAATGCTGTCTCTAAAAGCATTAATCGCGAAGAACAAAGCACTTCCAACAATTATTTTTGATGAAATCGACACCGGGGTTTCAGGAACGATGGCTGAAAAGATGGCGCAAACAATGCAACAAATCGCAAAGAGTTGCCAAGTACTCTGCATTACCCACCTACCTCAAATCGCAGCTTTAGGCGCTGACCATTATCGCGTCTACAAGATCGAAGGCGCTGATAAAACGACAAGCCACATTTCGCTTTTGTCCCAAGATGAACGCATCAAAGAAATAGCGAATATGCTAACAGGCAGTGAAATGACAGAAGCGGCTATCAACAACGCAAAATCACTTTTAAGAATCAATTGAACAATGAAATATTTTCTACGCTTAATTGTCTTATTTACACTTTTACCCGGCACGATTTCTGCCGGAACCCCCTCGACTTGGTTATTTAAAGTCTTCACTTATGATGCACAGGGGCAGCTAAAAGGAGAAGGTAATGGCTTCTTTTTAGATGAGAAAGGCACCGGAATCGCCCCTTATCATCTTTTTAAGGGAGCGAGCAAAGCCGTTGTTGTTGACGATAGCGGTAAAAAGTACAACGTACAGCGCATAGAAGGAGCCAACAGCACCTACGATATGGTACGCTTCAGTACGAACGTAGCCAAGAAAAAGTCTTTATCCTGTATTACGAATACGGGCGTTCAAGCAGGAAGTGAGATACAATATTTCGTATATAGCACGCACAAAAATGCCAAACCGATAACGGCCAAAGTAGAAAAAGTAAACCCTTTCAACACCTACAACTACTACGACATTACGGCGGCAAACAAAGCTGAGAATTTCGGCTGTCCGCTTTACAGCAGCAGCGGAGAATTAGTCGGAATCATACAAAAAAACGTGAAACCACAAGCGGTGCAAGCCTGCGCCTTAGATGCCCGTTTTATCAACGAGCTACAGCCCAAAGCACTCAATTTTATCAACGGTGATCTCTTGGCCATAAAGCTGCCAATAGCATTACCCGACGATGAGCAAGAGGCAATGAACGCCTTATATTTGATCAATTTTTCTGATACACTGGTTTCTGCAAATGCATTTTCCGATTTTACGAAAGCTTATCCCCAAAACGCTGAAGGCTGGGCACTACAAGGAAAGTTTCAAACTTTCACTAACGCCATAGCCGATGCTGATCGCAGCTTCCAAATAGCGTTATCTCTTCCGACCAAGAACGCAGATGCTATACATTATATATATAGTACGACGCTCTTGAACTTCGCTATCATAAACTCACTCGGCAACGATGCCCTTTTGAAGGCTATGGCCGAAGCGCAAAAAGCCTACGCAATAAATCCCAAGCCCTTGTATCTCTACCAAGAAGCGCAATGCCTTTTTGCGATGGAGCGATACAAAGAGGCCTACGACAAATATTTGGCTTCCGCAAAAAACATTGTGCAAACCGATGGCCAAGAAAGCACATTCAAATCTCCTGAAGCCTTTTACGGCGCTGCCATTTCTTTAGAAAAAGCCGGCGGCGACAGCCTACAAGTTTTGGCTTTGTTAGACAGCGTGATTGCCAACATCCAAACGCCGCTCAACGCGACGAGCGTACAATACTACTGGCTGCGCGCACAGCAAAGAGTAAAAGTGCAGAAATTTCGCGAAGCCGTCATAGACCTAAACGAATATGAGCGCAACGTTGGGCCGAGCAATCTCACCGATAAGTTTTACGTCTTTCGAGAGCAAGCGGAGATGCAAGCGCGAATGTTTCAGCAAGCCTTAGACGACATACGCACGGCACAGACAAAGGCTGATGCAGCAACGCTCCCGCTCTATCAAGAAGAAGAAGCCGCCATCCTCCTGCGCGTAGGCGATTATAAAGCCGTAGTTCAATATGTAGAGCCACTATTAAAGGTTCGTCCCGAAGAAGCAGGCTTACACCTGATCATAGGAGTGGCCTATGGCGAACTGAAGCAGAAGGCTGCTGCCCTCCGTCATTTACAGCGTTCAAAGGCCCTCGGCAATGAAGACGCAGCAAGCATCATCAAAAAATACGAATAAGAAACCCCATTTTACCAATCAAAAACCATGAGACGACAAATCAAGATACGCCCGGCTATCACCAACCGCAACAATGAGTCATTAGAGCGTTATTTGTCTGAAATCTCCCGAGAACCCCGAATCACCGTAGAAGAAGAAGTCGAACTGGGGCGCAGAGCCAAGAATGGCGACGAAGCAGCCGTAGAGCGCTTAGTCAAAGCTAATCTCCGCTTTGTTGTCTCCGTAGCCAAGCAATATCAAGGGCAAGGCATCAGCCTAATTGACCTCATCAACGAGGGAAATCTCGGTTTGATCCAAGCAGCCCATCGCTTCGATGACACACGCGGTTTCAAGTTCATCTCTTATGCCGTCTGGTGGATTCGGCAAAGCATCCTCTTAGCTATTACGGAGAAGAGCCGATTGATAAGACTACCACAGAACCAGATGAGTAGTATTCAAAAGATTCTCCGCTTCTACAATCAGCATATGCAGGATAATGAGCGCCCACCATCAATTGAAGAGATCTGCGAGCAAATGAACGTAAGCAAAGAGCGCGTGAGTTTAGCATTGCAACTGCAAAACAAACCGGTTTCGATTGATGCCCCTCTTACTGATGATGAGGCGCAAACGCTCTCCGAGCGATTAAGAAGCGACAAGAGCGCTTCGGCTGACGAATCGCTTCTAAAAGAAGCAGAGCGATGGAGGGTAGCACGTATGCTCGACCTGCTCCCACCGCTGGAGCGCTCAGTAATTGAATATTATCTTGGCTTTAAGGGGCAGGGAATCAGTCTGGAAGAGATCGGAAACCGGATTGGCTTAAGCCGCGAACGCGTAAGACAAATAAAAGAAAAAGCCATAAGAATCTTACAACGCCATCTCACCAACAAAACGAGCGAATAGCAGGCGCGCACGACCACGATTGAAACCCCAATAAGGGGGCGAGCAAAAATGCTTCATTCCATTTTCGCTCGCCTCTCTTTTTTTCTATAATTCAAATTATTACTGTCCGATAAAAGTTTTTTGATCGATACGCCGTTCTTTTGGAGAGGGCAAAAAG
>JABZGR010000059.1 GCA_015259125.1 Alloprevotella tannerae
CTGCCTTTTAGGTGGGAGAGTAGGTAGCTGCCTATTTTATTAAGATCCGTTTCCAAGTCCACGAGACAGGAGACGGATCTTTTTTGTATAATTAACGTGAGTTCGACGAATTCAGAACAATGCAAGCTGTGTATTAATGGTCCTTTGCACATTGATGCACGGCTTCTTTGGAAACAGACAATAGGCAGCAATAGCCCCTAATAAGTTGACGATGAAATTGTCAAAGCATCTATGTCTGGAGTGTTCCACTTGGGCGGATAGAACCCGAGGATTCTTTTCTGCGCTGTAAGGTGTTTGATCCCACGCTGCAAACAATTTGATTTAAAGTCTCTCTGTCGGATGCTTGGATGGAAAGATGACTGACCTTCGCTTCCCCACACCTTGATCTCCTGTCTTCATTTATATATAGTTCATCACTCTCAATCAAGTTTGTGTCTTGGTTTGTGAGCGATGCAAAACGGCTTTCAGCGAACGATACTTGTGCGTTGAAAGAGTATGCCCACCTTCTTGATTTCATTTTGTCCTTTCTCGCTGCTCCTGTGGTTCTTCCGATTGTCAACTGATACCCTGCTGCAAAATTTCTTTGCTTCCTTTTTTTATGGTATTAGTTCCAGTTGTGCTTCTTTCTTTTTCTGTCGCCTGTCTCAACTTTGGATAGTTTCGCTCCCTTTATACCTTTATTTTGAAAACTTTATTAGTGGATGCTTTCTGCTTACTGTTTCTTGTAAGTAAATTATGTGCATCATTATCATGTTTTGGAGTCAGAATTGCTATTTCGAGAGTCTAATTTCCTTTTTTTTGTTGGGAAAAAACTATTTCCTTGTATTTTAAGTTAAAAATATTGGGTGTTGATAGAAGAAATGATTAACTTTGCAGTAGATTTTGACAAAAACGGAAAAAACAACGGAAATAATTTAGAGCAACAATACAAAAAAATTATGAGAAAGCTTTTATTTACTCTTTCGATGCTGGCACTTGGCATCGGTAGCACACAAGCTCAGATTGCTTATCAAAAAGCAAAGTTTTTAGACAATGTCTATCTTGGTGTTGAAGGTGGAGTTACGACTCCGTTCACACTTAAGAACCTTGCCCCGCTCAATACTTGGGCTGGCGTGAAACTAGGCAAGAACTTTAGCCCTGTTTATGGCGCTAATCTTGAAGGTCTTGTTAACTTTGGTGACCACGGAATGGCTGATAGTCATACAATTGCACGTGTCGTTAACTTTGGCTTAAATGGTACAATCAACTTGACTAATCTTTTCATGGATTACAAGCCTGAGAAGAGATTTGAACTTATCGCAGAGGCTGGTATCGGTTACCAAATCGTGTTTGGTGATCCTAACTTGATTGCTACACACAATGTAGGTGATGATACTGAATTAAGCGCTAAGACTGGTTTGATGTTTGCTTGGAATCTTGGCTCAAAGAGAGCTTTACAGTTCTACGCAGAGCCTGCAGTATTGTGGAATCTCACTCCGGGTCCAGGCGATGCTATTCACTTTGATAGATCAGCTGCTCAGTTAGGCTTATTCGTAGGTTTGAACTACAAGTTTAAGACTTCTAATGGTACGCACAACTTCAAGAAGTATGACATTGGCGCACTCAACGATGAGATTAACGCTCTTCGCGCACAACTCGATGCACAACCTAAAGAAGTTGTTCGTGAAGTTGTTAAGGAAGTTGTTAAGGAAGTTCCGACTGTTTCTACGAAGAAGGTATGTGTAGAGAACCTCGTATTCGTTACATTTGCTCAAGGCAAGTACTTCCTGACTAACGAGGCTAAGACGGCTCTCAACTCTGTGAAGGCTGGCTCACACGTACAAGTTGTTGGTACTGCATCTCCTGAAGGTTCTAAGGCATTCAACGATCGTCTCTCTCAATCACGTGCTGACGTTGTTGCTAACTACCTCAAAGGCCGTGGTGTCATTATTGATGAAGCGACTGGTAAGGGTGTTCAGGGCGTTACTTCTAACCGCTTAGCTGTTGTTTACGTACAGTAATCACTTGACATTCAAGAAATTCATTAGGGGGCAGTTCTGTTATGAACTGTCCCCGCTTTTCTTTATATAGGTATTTGCTGGTTTTAGTTTAGTTAGTTCGAAATAAGTATCCGGTTAAAGATAACTTTTGTATATTGTGTAAGGTATTTATATTGGTAGGTTAAATCCGCAATACTTACTTTACGCACTGTATTGCATAAAATAGGCATTTAAAAGGTACAGCTCTATTTATATATGTCTTCACTGCTGCTGAGTATTTTATACATAGTTGTTTGGATAGAGTGCGCACTAGGGTGTATTTCTCAACATATCTCTATCGGGCTTTGCTGTAGATATGCTAGATAGTCCTCCCTTATAAGCCTAATATTCTGCTGATTCATAGTACATTATCCTGTAAATTGTTTGTTTATATCTGCAAGTTTTTGTACCTTTACATTATAATTCTTGCAGATATTTATGCTTAAACGTACATCCAAACAGCTCTCTTTGTTCTCTTCTTTAGAGGACATGCTTAGCCATGAACATCCCCTTTTCCAACTTAGTAATAAGATTAATTGGGAATGTTTTGAAAATGCTTTTTCTCCTTTGTATTGCAGCAATAATGGTCGCCCTGCTCATCCAATTCGCTTGATGTGTGGTCTTTTAATTTTAAAA
>JABZGR010000042.1 GCA_015259125.1 Alloprevotella tannerae
TACTGGGGCTGTCCATTGTTGTATTGTGGTTGCCCGTTGTTATACTGGGGCTGTCCATTGTTGTATTGTGGTTGCCCGTTGTTATATTGAGTCTGTCCGTTGCTGTACTGTGGTTGCCCGTTGTTGTATTGTGGTTGCCCGTTGTTGTATTGTGGTTGCCCGTTGTTATACTGGGGCTGACCATTATTGTATTGCTGTTGAGGTTGAGACTGTGGAGTCTCATTTGGCATTTGTGAAGGTTGGTTATTCGTTCCCATTTGTAATGCATTTGTAATTTATATGCAAAAGTAAACTAAACTCTATGATAAGCAAAATAGAAGCAATCTTTTTTCTTTGAAATCTTATTGCCTGTACTGTACGTTAAAGTATTACCGACTGTCAATCTCTTCTTATTCCCGTATATAACAAGACGTAATTAGCTGCGGTAAGGACTATCATAGGAACGATTAAGACTAAAAAGGAGGAAATACCATCGTGGACGTACAACTGTCCTATCACTGTGGTAGGTTTGTTCTACCACGATGGTAAAAGTTTTTTTTCAAGAAAGGATAGTCGCGATGTGAGACTTGAAGTAAAAAAAACAATATCAGATAGTTGCATACTAAGTTTTTGTTGTTGATGAATCGGCTCTTACAGTCTGGTATACAGATAGAAATGCCTCCTCATATCAGAGGAAAGCAAACAAGAAACAGAGTCGTAAGTGAGAAATTGCGGATATGGGCGGAAAAAATGATAAAACTTTCGTACTTTTGTAGCTCAAAAAATCAAAAGTTTAAACTTACGATGGAGACAATTCAAGTAAGAGATAAGAAATTTGTGGTATCTATTCCCAAAGAAAAGATCAAGGCGCGTGTAGCAGAAGTGGCCGCTAAGATTAGCGAGGAGTTGAAAGGCGAAAAACCTTTGTTCCTTTCCGTCTTAAATGGCGCGTTTATCTTTGCCGCAGACTTACTGCGTGGTATCACTATTCCTTGTGAAATTACTTTTGTGCGTTTGGCTTCTTATAGTGGCGTCGCATCTACGGGTAAAGTCACGCAAATCTTAGGGTTGGATACACCTCTTGAAGGGCGTACTGTTGTCATCGTGGAAGATATTATTGACAGCGGTCTGACAATGCAAAAACTGCTGGCTTCGCTTGAAACTTACAAGCCTGCAAAGGTAATCATCGCGGCATTGTTAGTTAAACCTGAAAAATTGAAAGTGGCGCTGAATATTCACCATTGTTGTTTTAAAATCCCCAATGATTTTATTCTTGGCTATGGATTGGATTATGATGGTGAAGGACGTAACTTACCGAACATTTATACTGTAACAGAATAAAACCTATCCTTATGAAAAATATTGTAATCTTTGGTGCTCCGGGTTCAGGAAAAGGAACACAAAGCGACTTACTAGTAAAGAAGTATGGCTTCAAACATATCTCTACAGGCGACGTCTTACGTGCAGAAATTAAAAACGGGACATCGCTGGGACAGACTGCGAAGAGCTATATTGATAAAGGCCAACTTATTCCTGATGAATTGATGATAGATATTCTTTCCAATGTCTATGATTCGCTCTGTCCTTGTGATGGTGTTATCTTCGATGGTTTCCCGCGCACGGTACCTCAAGCCGAAGCTCTAAAACGCATGTTAAAGGAGCGTAAGGGCGAGGTTGATGTTATGATAGAGTTGAGTGTGCCGGATGAAATGCTCATGGAGCGTTTAATCAATCGTGGCAAGACGTCAGGACGTGCAGACGATAACGAAGAAACGATTCGGAAGCGTTTAGATGTATATAAGAACCAGACAGCTCCGCTTATTGAGTGGTATAAAACTGATGGTAAGCATCGTGCCGTTAAAGGTCATGGCGCTTTAGAAGAAATCACTGACGCGTTGAGTGAAGTGATTGACAATTTATAATGCAGATCTTAAACCAAATCATATTATAATTAAAGGTAAACAGCGATAACACGACAACTTTATAGCTTATGGCGGAAACAAACTTTGTCGACTATGTGAAGATTTATTGTCGTTCCGGTAAGGGAGGGCGAGGATCTATTCACCTGCATCGTGCTAAGTATATGCCTAATGGAGGTCCTGACGGTGGAGATGGTGGCAGAGGCGGCAATATCTATTTGCGTGGAAACCATAACTATTGGACGCTCCTGCATTTGCGCTATGATCGCCACGTTTTTGCAGAACATGGAGGTAATGGTGGGAAATCCCTCTCACATGGTTCGGATGGCGCTGATAAATATATAGATGTGCCTTGCGGCACTGTGGCTTATGATGCTGAGACGGGCAAATATATCTGTGACGTCACCGAGGATGGCCAGGTTGTAATGCTACTAAAAGGTGGGCGCGGTGGAAAAGGAAACTGGCATTTTCGTTCTGCCACAAATCAAACACCACGCTATGCACAACCTGGAGAGCCTATGCAGGAGATGATGGTTATTTTGGAGCTGAAATTGCTTGCTGACGTAGGCTTAGTAGGCTTCCCAAATGCTGGAAAATCCACGCTACTTTCTACCTTGTCATCTGCGCGACCTAAAATTGCCAACTATCCCTTTACCACACTTGAGCCAAGTCTAGGGATCGTTGCATATCGCGACGCTAAATCGTTTGTGATGGCAGATATTCCTGGCATTATCGAGGGAGCCAGTGGTGGTAAAGGATTAGGCTTAAGATTTTTGCGCCATATTGAGCGAAATTCTCTCTTGCTCTTTATGGTTCCCGGTGACACGGACAATATAAAGCGAGAATATGAGATCCTTTTGGGAGAATTGCAGAAGTTTAATCCTGCAATGCTTGATAAACATCGCGTCTTAGCAGTCACAAAAAGTGATCTTTTGGATGATGAGCTAATTGAAATGCTGAAAGAGGAATTGCCAACCGACTTACCGGTTATCTTTATTTCATCAGTGGCTCAGATTGGTTTGCAGGAGTTGAAAGACATTTTATGGAAAGAACTCAATAGCGAATCTAACAAGCTGGAAGCTGTGGCAGAAGGCGGTACTTTTGTTCATAGAGATCGTGAAGTCAGTGTAATCAATGCAGATTTTATTGATTGGGAGCCTGATTATGAAGATGAAGACGGCGCTGAAGGTGATGTCTATGATTTGGAAGATTTAGAAGATGTATAATATAGAAGATGTATTTTGAATATTAGGTGAGAGCAGCAAGAGGCGCTGCTTCTCACTTTTATTTTTTACCATGAAAACCTTTGTTGTATTATTGTTTACTTGGGTTTGTGTTTTGCCAATTTTCGCTCAGACATCCATTACTTGGGAAGATTTTCTACAGGATTATTTTACAACAGAAAATTTAGAAGCGGACCTGTTACAAGAATTAGAAGACTTGCACAACCATCCAATGAATTTAAACTTGGTTTCATCGGAAGAGTTACAACAATTGCCCTTTCTTTCTGCATCAAAGGCAGACTCTATCATTGCGTATCGCACGCAAAAAAAGCATTTTAGATTCTTTGGTGAATTGATGTTCATCAAGAATCTAACCTATGATGATCGACTATATATGCAGCTATTTACCTATGTTGGGGAGGCAGACGACACGCCTGTTGCACTTATTAAACGCTTATTTTCAGGAAAGCATGAATTAATAATCCATTTAGGTGTTCCGCTTTATCGTAGGGCTGGCTTTCGAACTTATTCAGATGAAGAACTGGAAAAACATCCGAATAAGATCTACTTAGGTAATAAGCTCAAATCTGTGATTAGTTATCGTTATAAATGGCGAGACAATATAAAATATGGTATAACTCTACGCAAAGATTCGGGTGAGCCTTTTGGGTATTATGGTAATTACCCCTTCGATGACACATCTCTTTATTTTGATTATCGAATGAAAGAGGATCGCTTTAGGTTTGTTGTTGGGGATTATAAGTTGAAGATGGGGCAGGGACTTCTCTTGGGAAATTTGTTCTTTAAAGATAAGTCACTACTCTTAAATAATCGAGATCGTTCAACCTTTCGCTTTGCCGCACACACTTCTAGTGCTATGTTTAACCATTTTCGTGGGTCAATTGCTTCTTATCGCTACGGATCGTGGGTAGGTGCTGCTTTTCTTTCTTATAGAAAGCTAGATGCACATATCTTGAAAGATACAATCGTATCTATGCCTGTAGGAGGTTATCACAGGACGATTTCTGAACTAAATAATAAGTCTGCCGCTACAAACTATCTTTTCGGAGGACATATCAGCTATTATAAGTCTGATTTTAACTTGGGCATTAATACCTACTATAGTATATTTGATCATGTTGTTTACCCGCCGATGAGGACAAGCAATCAATATTATTTTCGCGGAAGAACTGCGGCTGGAGTATCTTTAGATTATTATCGGACAACGAAGCGATTAACACTTCAGGGTGAATGTGCCTGGGACGGAAAATGGCGGATAGCAACAAGTAATCGGCTACAATATTCGCTTAATGATGATCTCTCGCTTTATTTTCAATATCGCTACTTATCAAAATATTTTGCGGCTCCTTTTGCAAAAACAATTCAGACAGGTGGGCGCGTAGCAAATGAGCAGGGCGCTCTATTCGGTACTACACTAAGGAGCTTTTACAATTGTTCTTTACATTTGTACGTCGATTATTCTCACTTTTCTTTACCCATATTGGGCGTCTCAAAATCTTCAAATACTTGGGAAGGTTATTTGAAATTGCACTATATTTTGACCAATAATAGTTCGCTGTATCTAATTTATAGATTAAAAGCCAAAGAGGCTTCAATTAAGGGCTTTGAGGATTTATTAGAATATAAAACAACGCAACGACTGCGCTTGCAAGCCTCCTATTCGTCGGAAAAAATAACACTTTCGAGTGCTTTGAGCGGCGTGGGATATAGTCAACAAACAAAAGGCAATTCATTTGGTTGGATGCTATCTTCTCGGCTTTCCTATAAAACTGAGAACAAGTGGTCTTTTTCTTCGTTTGTCAGCTTATTCTTTTCTGAAGATGCAGCAACGGCACTTTATGATTATGTGCCTCACTTGCACTATGCCTCAGAATTTCCTGCTTTTCGCCACCAAGGCTTTTGTCTTGTAGGTACCTCATTGTATAAATGTGGCACTCGCTTGATGCTTTCGAGCCGTGTGGGATGGATGCACTATTTTAACCAGAATACCATAGGTACGGCAAGCCAACAAATCCGAGGGCATAACAAGATAGATTGGGCTTTTGAACTTACCTACAAATGGTAAAGTACGCTATCAAATCAAAGTAAGAAAGGGGCGTCCAAGAGTGGGAAACTTGCTTTGACGGAATGTTTATTAAGAGACCTTTGAAAAATGATCCTGAAAAGGAAAATAATTATTATCCATTTGATTTTTCAAAGGTCTCTATTTGTGGTTTTTATGGACTCTAGATACTTTTTCAACCTAAGCCTGATGCCTACTTATCTGTTACAACTTTCTTGCTTGTATCGTTTAGATATAAGAATACCTTGCTTTGAGATTATTTTTTGTTATCTTCGCGCATAAATAGTGTTCTAAACATAGGCCATAAAGATATGCAAAAGAAAGTACTTGGAATTCTTTGGACAACATATGGTTGTATCGTATTACTTATCATTGGTGCAACTTTTGGTATAGAGAGAGGATGGATAGGATATATGCCTCCTCTAGATGAATTGCAGAATCCAATTGATAAATATGCCTCACAAGTTTTTTCTGCTGATGGAAAAATCTTAGGTACTTGGTCGCAGAATGAAAATAGAATTTTTACAGACTATGATAGTATCTCTTCTCACATGTTTGACGCCTTAATAGCTACTGAAGATATTCGCTTTTATCAACATAGTGGAATTGATGCAAAAGCTTTTGGGCGTGCTGTCATCAAGCGCGGCTTTCTTGGGCAACGAGCAGCCGGCGGCGGATCTACAATTACACAACAATTGGCTAAACAGTTATATTCAAAACGTGCCCATAGTACCCTGGGCCGTCTTCTTCAAAAGCCAATAGAATGGGTTATAGCTGTAGAATTAGAACGTCATTTTACTAAGAAGGAAATTCTTACTCTTTATCTTAATTACTTTGATTTCCTACATAATGCGGTTGGAATAAAAACAGCAGCAAAGGTATATTTTCAAAAAACACCACGACAGTTGACAATATCAGAAGCCTCTATGCTGGTTGGCATGTGTAAAAATCCGTCTTATTATAATCCTATCACTGCTCCCGAACGTTGCAAACAACGCCGTAATGTTGTGCTTGATCAGATGGTAAAAGGAGGATTTTTGAGTAATTCTGAAGCAATGATTTTAAAAGAAAAACCTCTTGGACTTCATTTTAAACGAATTGATCACAAAAATGGTCCGGCAGCTTATCTACGTGAGTATCTACGACGTATTCTGATGGCAGATAAACCCAAGAAGGATAATTATGCAGAGTGGCAACAAGTGCAATACTATGGAGATTCTTTGTCTTGGGCAAATGACCCCCTTTATGGTTGGTGTAAAAAGAATGTCAAGAGAGATGGGACCAACTATGATATTTATACCGATGGACTGAAAATATATACGACTATTGACTCACGTATGCAGCGTTATGCTGAAGAAGCTGCTTATGGACACGTTGCTAAATATTTGCAACCGCTATTCTATAAAGAAAAGAAAGGTTCACCTTCTTTCCCTTTTAGCAGTAAATTGTCGCGAAAACAGATTCTGTCAATTTTAGCCCGATCAGAACTGCAAAGTGATCGTTATCATATGTTGAAGGATGCTGGTGCCTCTGAAGAAGAAATCCGTAAATCTTTTCATACGAAGATCCGTATGAGTGTTTTTTCCTATCATGGAGTGATTGATACGATGATGACTCCACTTGATTCTATCAGATATTACAAAAGTTTTCTCCGTACAGGACTAGTATCAATAGATCCTGCGAGTGGACAGATAAAAGCCTATGTTGGTGGATTAAATTATAATTATTTTCAATATGATATGGCTTTTGTCGGACGTCGACAAATTGGTTCGACAATGAAGCCTTTTGTTTACTCTCTTGCGATGGAGGATGGACTAACACCTAATTATACAATACCTAATGTCATGCGCACCTATATGGTTGCGGGACGCTCTTGGACGCCAAGAAATGGAAGTAAAGCAAGGTATGGTTCAAGCGTACCTTTGAGTTGGGGATTAGCACAGTCAAACAACTGGGTGACAGCTGGCTTGATGAGTCAAATTGATCCCACGGGGCATCGACTGGCTAAGATTTTGAAAGATTATGGGGTCAAGAATCCTAACATTTATCCATCTATTGCCCTCTGTCTTGGCCCTTGCGATGTTACTGTTGGTGAACTGGCCGGAGCATACACAGCTTTTGCGAATGGAGGAATTCGAGTCGCCCCATTACTGGTAACGAAAATAGAAGATGCTCAAGGTAATGTTATTGCAGAGTTCTCTCCAAGAGTTAACGAAGTTATCAGTGAAGAAAGTGCTGATGAAATGATAACTATGCTAAGAGGAGTTGTACAATATGGTACAGCAGGTCGATTAAGATACAAGTATAATTTAAATGGGCCAATTGCTGGAAAGACTGGAACTACAAACAATAATTCGGATGGTTGGTTCGTTGGATTAGTGCCACGCTTAGTCACTGCCTGTTGGGTTGGCGGAGAAGATAGAGATATCCATTTTGATCGAACAAATAGTGGACAAGGAGCTACCGTAGCCCTTCCTATTTGGGCTTATTATATGAAGAAAATTTATCGAGATCAGTCTTTGGGTTATAAAGAAAATGAAGAGTTTAAGAAATCTGCGCACCCGAAAGTCTCTCCAACGCCAAGTGTCCAAAGCAATAGTATGGTAGAGGACGAAGAGGCTCCAGATGCAGAATCTCAGCCACAACGGAGCACGGAGGCATCTCCTCCCAAGCGGCCTACTAATCAACCTAGAAGTGAAAGCCTATTTGAATAGATTTTGTATGACTCAATGAGGTTACTCCACATAGGCATTTGCCCTAAAGATATAAAAGAAAGAAGATGACAACAAAGAAAGTAATAGCAATAATACCTGCTCGATATGCGTCAACACGCTTTCCTGGAAAGCCCTTGGCCTTATTGGGGGGAGAGCCTATTATTGAGCGAGTATACAAGCGTGTTTCTCAAGTAATTGAAGACGTTTATGTCGCCACGGATGATCAACGTATATTTGATGCCGTCGATGCTTTTGGAGGCAAGGTTGTAATGACCTCTACTGCGCATAAAAGTGGGACAGACAGATGTTGCGAAGCACTCAATAAGATTGCAAACACCACAGATGTTGTCATCAATATCCAAGGCGATGAACCTTTTATTTCTGCATCTCAATTACAAGCGATTCAGCAATGTTTTGATGATCCATCAACAGATATTGCTACATTGGTGCAGCCTTTTAAAGAAAAAGATTCATTCGCAGCATTATCGGATATAAATTCACCTAAAGTTGTCTTAGACAATAATAATTTTGCTTTATACTTTAGTCGCTCAACGATTCCATTTCAAAGGAATATACCCCAAACGGAATGGCTAATGCATCACACGTATTACAAACATATTGGCATTTACGCTTTTCGCGCATCGGTTCTTAAAGCTTTAGCACAATTACCCGTCAGTGACTTAGAGCGTTGTGAATCTCTAGAACAGTTACGCTGGTTACAAGCTGGCTACCGCATAAAGGTAGCGGAAACGCAGATTTCAACTATCGGAATCGATACTCCAGAAGATTTAAAGCAAGCAGAAACATTTCTTACTCAACACGTCAACAAATGAAACGATATAATTTTTTCCTTTTGGCACTATTCGCCGCCTTTTCTGTCTTTTCTTATGCTCAGAAAATTGTTGTAGGTACATATACATTCAAAGATAGCGCTGTTTATACTGGAGATCTTTTCAATGGTAAGCCTAATGGGAGAGGACGCACTGTATTTAAAAATGGTGATATCTATGAAGGCGACTACTTTAAGACAAAACGCGAAGGAGAGGGGACAATGACTTATGCTAGCGGAGAAAGGTATGAGGGACAATGGTTTCAAGATCAACAGCACGGCCGTGGAACTTATTATGCTCTAAACAATAATCGCTACGAAGGCTTGTGGTATAGAAATGCCAAAGAGGGAGAAGGCACCATGTACTATTATAATGGTGACATCTATAAAGGTGCTTGGAAGAATGATATGCGTAATGGTAAGGGTACTTATACTTACAAGAGTGGCGCATTTTACAAAGGTGAATGGCTTGATGATAAGAAATCGGGACAGGGAGTTTTTGATTGGAAAGATGGTTCCAAGTATGATGGCGCTTGGAGCAACAATTATAGAAATGGCAAAGGCACATTCTTTTATCTTAATGGAGATTGCTATATTGGCGATTGGAAGGATGATGTTCAAGACGGAAAGGGTATCTACAAGTTTAAGAATGGTGATCTTTATGAAGGGCAATATTTGCAGGGTGAACGCACTGGTGAAGGCATATTTACCTATGCCAACGGAGACCGGTATGTTGGTCACTTCTTGAATGGTGAACAAAGCGGACAAGGTACTTATACATGGAAAGGAACAGCGACATACACCGGACAATGGAAAAATAATAAAAGAAACGGCCAAGGTACTTACAAACGAAAAGATGATTATGAGTATCAAGGTGGTTGGAAAGACAACCAAATGGATGGTGAGGGCGTTCTAAGAATGGCCAATGGCGAGAAGTATCGTGGTATGTTTAGAGCAAACAAGAAGAATGGAAAAGCGACAGTTGTTCATGCAGATGGCTCTCGCTTTGATGGAACATTCAAAGATGATGTAAAAGATGGGGCTTTTATAGAATATGATCGCAATGGCAATGTTGTCAGAAAAGGAAAGTACGTAAACGGGCAGCTACAATAGGGAAGTTCAATCGTATTTCTCTTTTACGAGACACCACTATAAACTAAACTGACAGTATAATTAGAACGAGATAAATCATGGTAAGCACGAAAAATAGAGAAGAGCAGCCTTTGATGCTGGATATAGTAAAGCATGATCCCTGGTTAGCGCCTTTTTCCGATGCCATACAAGGGCGTTACGCGCACGTCATTTCTAAATGCAATGAATTGACGGATAATCAGAAAATAACTTTGAGTGATTTTGCTGATGGGCATCTTTATTTCGGACTACATAAGAGTAAAACAAATTGGGTCTTTAGAGAATGGGCCCCAAATGCCACATCTATTTTTCTGATCGGTGATTTTAATGATTGGAAAGAAACAGATGATTACAAGTTGATTCCGCTTGGAGATTCTGGTAATTGGGAAGTAACCCTACCACTTGAAGCGTTGAAGCATGGTGACCTATATAAGATGAAAGTATATTGGGAGGGGGGTGTCGGAGAACGCATTCCTGCCTGGTGTCAACGCGTAGTTCAAGATCCTACCACTATGATCTTCAGCGCACAAGTCTGGGATCCCAAAGATATCTATACGTTTTCTATTGAACATTTCAAACCATCTAAGCAACCACTCTTTATTTATGAATGCCATATCGGAATGGCTGAAGATGAAGAGGGGGTAGGGACTTATGAAGAGTTTAGAATCAAAGTTTTACCTCGCATTGCGGCTGATGGATACAATTGCATTCAGATCATGGCGATCCAAGAACATCCATATTATGGAAGTTTTGGATATCACGTCTCTTCATTTTTCGCACCTTCAAGTCGCTTTGGCACGCCCGAAGATTTAAAACGTCTGATCGATGATGCGCATAGTAGAGGGCTAAGAGTTATTATGGACCTTGTGCAGAGCCATGCCGTAAAAAATGAAGTTGAAGGATTGGGTAATTTGTGCGGAGATCCAAACCAGTTCTTTTATCCTGGCTCTAGACATACGCATCCGGCGTGGGATAGCCTTTGTTTTGACTATGGTAAGAATGAAGTTATTCATTTTCTCTTATCCAATTGTAAATACTGGCTGACAGAATATAAGTTTGATGGTTTCAGATTTGATGGTGTCACCTCAATGCTCTATTATGATCATGGTTTAGGTGCAGCATTTACCAACTATAGTGACTATTATAATGGCCATCAAGACGACAATGCTATTGCTTATTTGACTTTAGCCAACCTTTTAATTCACGAAGTAAATCCTGTTGCCATTACTATAGCTGAAGAAGTTTCTGGTATGCCGGGGCTTGCCGCTCCGTTTACATCCGGCGGTTATGATTTTGATTACCGCTTGGCTATGAATATCCCTGATTTCTGGATCAAGTTGATCAAAGAAGAGCGCGATGAAAATTGGAGGCCAAGTAGCATATTGTGGGAATTGACAAACAGAAGAACTGATGAGCGTAGCATTTCTTATTGCGAAAGTCACGACCAAGCCTTAGTTGGCGATAAGACAATTATTTTCCGTTTGATTGATGCTGATATGTATTGGCATTTCAAGAAGGGAGATGAAAACGGAACAGTGGAGCGTGGTATTGCCCTACATAAAATGATCCGCTTAGTGACAGCTTCTACTATCAATGGTGGCTATCTTAACTTTATGGGTAACGAGTTTGGCCATCCGGAATGGATCGACTTCCCACGTGAAGGTAACGGCTGGAGTTATAAGTACGCTCGCCGACAATGGAATTTGGTAGATAATAAGGAGCTACTTTATCATTATTTGGGCGAATTTGATACCGCTATGTTGGCAACGCTTAAATCTGTTGACGACTTCACGGCTTTGCCTATTAATGAAATATGGCATGACGATGAAGATCAAGTTTTGGCGTACCAGCGTGGAGACTTAATTTTTATTTTCAATTGGAGTCCTACGAAAAGTTATATGGACTATGGCTTCCGCGTAAAACAAGGTGCTTATGATGTTATCCTTAATACAGATGCTAAATCTTTTGGTGGTTTTGGCTTTGCTGATGATAGCGTAGCTCATCTTACAAATTTTGATCCTCTGTTGTATCGCGAAGGGAAAGGCTGGTTGAAACTATACATTCCAGCTCGTAGTGCTGTTGTGCTTAAAAGGCGAGAAGAATAATTTATCCACTGTCTACTCAGCTTCGTCATTCAGAAGTAGATAACACAAATAAGAGCCTTTGATATCAGATAAGACGACTTCAGGGACTCTTTTTTTTGTACCATCGTGAAAGTACAAGTTTACCATCGTGAGAACAACTTTGCACGATTACGGAGGGAGAATCGTACACTAACGATGGTACAGATTTTAATTTGACTTTACAGAATTATTGCATTGTAGGTGGTTTATCAAAAGCGGTCATTAATCACCTGAAGAGACCTTTGCACAATAAATCAGTCTATTTTACCACTTGTCCTATTGCATATTAGCATATTATTTCGTATATTAACGTGAGTTCGACGAATTATAAGAATCTATAAATTTGGTGATTAGCGAAACTTGTTGTAACTTTAAGGTGTTACTATATAAATAGTCCTCCCTTATAAACCTGATATTCTGCTGATTCATAGTACATTATCCTGTAAATTGTTTGTTTACATCTACAAGTTTTTGTACCTTTACATTATAATTCTTGCAGATATTTATGCTTAAACGTACATCCAAACAGCTCTCTTTGTTCTCTTCTTTAGAGGACATGCTTAGCCATGAACATCCCCTTTTCCAACTTAGTAATAAGATTAATTGGGAATGTTTTGAAAATGCTTTTTCTCCTTTGTATTGCAGCACTAATGGTCGCCCTGCTCATCCAATTCGCTTGATGTGTGGTCTTTTAATTTTAAAACATTTGCGTAATGTGTCAGATGAAATGGTGGTTTTTCAATGGAGTGAGAATGCTTACTACCAATACTTCTGTGGTGGACTTGAATTTATGCCCAAACAACCCTGTGACGCTTCCGAGTTAGTTCACTTCAGAAATCGTATAGGTGAGGAAGGTATGGAGTTAATATTAGCAGAAAGTATCCGCGTTAATACCGACCATGATAACGAAGATCATTTTGATACGGCTTTCATTGATTCTACCGTTCAGGAGAAGAATATAACCTATCCTACAGATGCGAAGTAGCATAAACAGATAATCAAAATATTGCTGTCCGATAAAAGTTTTTTGATCGATACGCCGTTCTTTTGGAGAGGG
>JABZGR010000043.1 GCA_015259125.1 Alloprevotella tannerae
TGAGGCGGTCTTTCCTACTCTTTTTGACGTTTATCGGACAGCAATAGTTTATTATACAAATAGTTCTAACTGCCTTGATTTTTCTACATAGTCCTCCCTTATAAACCTAATATTCTGCTGATTCATAGTACATTATCCTGTAAATTGTTTGTTTATATCTGCAAGTTTTTGTACCTTTACATTATAATTCTTGCAGATATTTATGCTTAAACGTACATCCAAACAGCTCTCTTTGTTCTCTTCTTTAGAGGACATGCTTAGCCATGAACATCCCCTTTTCCAACTTAGTAATAAGATTAATTGGGAATGTTTTGAAAATGCTTTTTCTCCTTTGTAATGGATAAATCCCAAAATGTCACTTCAATATATAAAAGTACCTCACAAGGAATAATGCTGCGGAATAGAGGGAATAAAGAAAATCATAAAATCCAAACTGCACACTTAAGAACCATAGAAGATCAACTTCATTGTAGCTTGTATTTAATCCCAAATGGAGTTAACAAACATATCTCAAGAGTATCTCAGATGACACAAGTGGATTTCAACCTTATTACGTTGGCAAACTTAAACTATTTCAATGCAAGAGCTTAACTCTTCCCTTTCTACTCCTTCACTGCCAATATAAACATCCTCACAAGAAGGGGTTGAGCAAAATATGCACGTAAATTCTTTTCTAACTCAAATCTTAGAGTCAAACAATCTCACCTTATAAATCACAAAACTCTATTAGTTGACCAATCTTTCTTTCCAGTTCTTTTAGGTCTATGAATTGAGAACTGCGATAAACCTCCTTGCCATCTAATATGAGTAATACGGTTGGACCTGAATATATAAGGAAACGACTAGCAATCAAAGGCTCCTCTGTTATGTCAGTATAGAAAGACACAAGTTGAGGGTAGTCCTCCGTTAACGATCCAACTTTGCTAAACATAACATTGCAAACACCACAATCGGGAGCCTTAACATAGAATAGGCAGAGGCGGTTTCTATTGATAACGAGCTCTATATCATTGATATTTGTTTGATGTTTCATTTATTTCGACCTTTACCTTAATTCCGCAGCATGAATTCTTGTAAGAACTCCAAGTGTCTGAGAAACAAAGTTCTCAAAACACTTGGATATGTCAGAAATTTCACCTATCTTGGTGCTGCAAACATAACAAGTAAGCAAAAAACTGACATGACAAAGGTAGCAATTAAAAACGAGAATATCACTTCTTTCGGTGGAATTTATCATATTATGGACGTTTTCTCAAAGTTGGGCTTTGAAAAACTTACCGAATCTGTATTGGGCAAACGTGGAAGTAGTGGCAAAGCATTCAGCCATGGAAGTATTTTCGGCTCTCTCTTCTTCAGCTACCTTTGTGGTGGAGATTGCCTTGAGGACATCAATGCGCTTATAGGGCAGTTCAGGCAGAGACCTGATACGCTGTTACCCGGTGCCGACACTGTGGGGCGCGGACTGAAGGAGCTTGCGGAAGGGAACATTATCTACAAGTGCGAGACCTCCGGCAAGTCTTACAGTTTCAACACTGCAGAGAAGCTGAATATCTTACTTTTACGGATGATACGGAGAATGGGGCTTATAAAGGCGGGCAGCCATGTTGACCTGGACTTTGACCACCAGTTTGTTCCAGCCCGCAAGTTCGATGCAAAGTATTCCTACAAGCAGGACCATGGCTATTTCCCAGGTTGGGCTTCCATCGGGGGCATCATAGTCGGAGGTGAGAACCGTGACGGAAACACCAATGTAAAATTCCATCAGGAGGACACGCTCCGTCGCATTATGGACCGTGTGACCTCCGAGCTTGGTGTCGTGATAGAGCGTTTCCGTGCCGACTGCGGGTCGTTTTCAAAGGAAATCATCCAAACCGTAGAGCAGCGCTGCAACACGTTCTATATACGTGCTGCCAACTGTGGCAGTCGCTATGAGAACTTCCGACAGTTAAAAGAATGGAAGAGTGTTGAGCTTGGCTATGAGAAATGCGATGTCACATCCATCAATATGGACAACTTAATAGAAGGAAGGTCATACAGGCTTGTCGTACAGTAATCATCACTCCTTATATATCATCAAACTCACCTTAATGCTCCATGAGCGCAAATCCCACCATAAAAAACTTAGAAAAGGAAAGGGATACCCAAGCGGACATCCCTTTCTCATATCATAATCTGCGCTCATCAAATAGCCTTCAAAAGCGCTAAGAGGTGATCCCAAACCATTTGTACGGTAGGTATCAGCAAACGCTCGTCTGGACTGTGCACTCCGCGCATCGTAGGACCAACGCTGACCATATCCATATGAGGATATTTCTCGCTGAAAAGACCGCACTCCAAACCTGCGTGAATACCGCGCACGATGGGCTCTTTCTTGAAGAGTTGCTTATAGGTCTCCACTGCTTTCTGCACCAATGGGCTGTTTGGATCGGTGTTCCAACCCGGATAGCCATCGCCGGTAACAATCTTCGTAGCACCGCCCAACTCAAATGCTGCACGAACTACGGCACTCACGTGTTTGCGGTTGCTCATAATGCTTGAGCGCTGACTCGTCACAACATCGATCTTATTGCCCACGCGATGGATGCTAGCCAGGTTGGAGCTGGTCTCAACAAAGCCGGGGATGGTTTGGCTCATCGCAAAGACGCCATTGAAGACAGCGAGGAAGGTTGATAATTGGCGCTGAGCTTGTGCGGGTTCTTGCGCCTCTTTGGCGTTTTCTTCCGTCTCAAGCAGCACTTGAATATTCTTCTCCGTCTCAGAAAATTCTTCTTTCAAAGCCTCGCCAAAGATATTCAGATCGGCGCGTAGCTCATCCTTAAAGTCATTGGGAACGGCAACGATAGCATAGCCCTCACGAGGAATAGCGTTGTGCAGACCGCCCGTTTGAATATCGACCAATCGCAAGTCAGTCTTCTTCAATTCTTGGCAAAGGAAGCGCACCAATTGCTTGTTGGCATTCGCACGGTTCTTGTTAATATCATCGCCCGAGTGGCCACCCATCAAACCTTTCACCATTACCTTGCAGGTATAATAGCCGGCCGGAATCGGCGTAACATCAAAAGGAAATTCGGCTACGGTGTTTGCACCGCCGGCGCAACTTACAAAGATCTCACCTTCGTCTTCTGAGTCGAGATTGATCAGATAATCTCCACTCATAAAGTCGGATTTCATACCGATAGCGCCGCCCAAACCGGTTTCCTCATCGCGCGTGAACACACATTCAATAGGTCCGTGCTCAATGTCGTTGCTCTTAAGCAAAGCCATCTCCATTGCTACGCCGATACCGTCATCAGCTCCGAGCGTGGTACCTTTTGCCTTGAGCCATTCGCCATCAATATAGGTTTGAATGGGATCTTTCTTGAAGTCGAACTCAACGTCGGCATTCTTCTCACATACCATATCCATATGGCTTTGCAAGACGATCGTCGGACGACCTTCATAGCCTTTCGTTGCCGGCTTTTTAATTACGACGTTGCCCGTCTCATCTGTCTTATATTCCAAGCCTAAATCTTGTGCAAACTTCACAAGAAATTCCATCATTAGATCTTCGTGCTTAGAAGGACGTGGTATGCGGTTTACTTCCGCAAAACAATCAAATACAACCTTAGGTTGCAAATCTTTTTTTTCCATAATCTTAGACTGATTCTATGTTTTAATTATCTATCTTTGCAGGCAAATATAAAGATAATGTTTGAGAATTTTGGATTTGCTCTTGTTTTAATTGCTGCTGGCCTCGCTTTTTTGGCCGTAAAGCTCTTCTTTGGGAAGAAATTTGTGCACACACACCTCGAAGGCAACAAAGCATTAAACAAAAAAGGCATTACTTGCGTAATGGAAATGGAGCGCAAAGAGCGCGCGAAGTCCAATAAGCGAAAAGTGTCTGAGCGTTCAAGCGAAACAAAGAAATAAGATATGAAAAGAATCGCACTATTAGCCTTCACGGCACTATTGATGATCGCCTGCAAAAACAATCAAAATCCGGCGCAACAACACGCCAACGGACTGCCTAAAGCTGCTGCAGAAGGAAGTGCCGCAGCAAAAGGAGAAATTGCCTACGTAGAAGTAGACAGCTTGTCTAAGCAATATAAGTTTTGCACCGACCAGCAAGAAATACTAAAGCGCAAACAAGCAGACTACTCTGCAAAATTAGAGAAAGAAGGAACTGCTCTGCAAAAAACAATGGCTGCTTTTCAACAAAAAATGCAGGCGGGTAAGATTACCAACCAGCAAGAAGCGCAGCAAGCACAAGCTACCGTCCAGCAAATGCAATCGAATTTGACGCGTCATCAACGACAATATGAAGAGGCTATGACTAAAGCTACACAAGCCTATCAAAAGGAGTTGCGCAAGCGCATCAATGATTATCTTGCCAAATACAATAAAGATGGACGCTACAGCTTGATACTCACAAATAGCGAGGCCACTATCAATATATTGTATGCAACGCCCGGCTCAGACATTACGAAAGAGGTCATCGAAGGGTTGAACAAGGAGTATAAAAAGTAAAGCCCGCATATTTTTTGTGGCAAATAGTAGGTTGTATCCCTCGAAACGCTTACTTTTGCACGTCATTGAAGACAAAGGAAGGTTGGCAGAGTGACCGAATGCGCTGGACTCGAAATCCGGTATACCCTTTTGGGTATCGGGGGTTTGAATCCCTCACCTTCCGCTAAAGGACTTTGAGGCATAAGGTCTGAAAACTCATCATTTGAAAAAAGCACGAAGAACGTTGTAAGCTCAAAAGTTTTACAGCGTTTTTTTGTCCGAAAAACTTTGGATAGGCATTTATATAAATATGAAAAAAATAACTTGGTGCAAACACCACAAATGGTTAGGCCTGCTCTTAGGCTTCTTCATCATCATGTTTTCCCTCTCAGGATTAATTCTTAACCATCCGATGCTTTTTGCCGATGTCAACATCAGTCGCAAAATGCTGCCAGAGGTCTATCAATATAAACAATGGAACAATGGTTTGTTGAGAGGCTCCCTCAAATGGCACGGACAAGTTTTGATATATGGCAACAGTGGGATATGGATTTCAGACACCAATGCTGCTTCTCTGAAAGATTTTAACCGTGGATTACCTGAAGGCGCCGACTTCCGGCAGATCAGGAGAGTGGACCAAACGCGCTCCGGCAAATTATTTGCAGCCGGACAATATGGTTTGTACACTTATACTGGCAAAGATGGCTGGAAAAACGTGAAACTATCCACCTTAAACAATGAAAAATTGAGCGACCTTTATGTTAAAGGAGACTCTGTTATTGCTGTCGGACGGTCTTTTCTGTATTTATCCACGCCACCTTTCCGTTCTTTTCAGCAGATCACTTTGCGACCGGCCGACAACGAGGATGGAAGGGTCAGCCTCTTTCGCACAATATGGCTCCTGCATAGCGGCGAACTCTTCGGAACAATTGGAAAACTCATTGTAGACCTTATAGCAATCGTTTTCATAGTCTTAACTTTGACGGGCATTTTGTTTTGGTTCGTTCCCTTTATTCGGAAAAAGAAACCCACTTCGCTACTAAAACACTTATTCAAGTGGCACAACAGTTTAGGTAAAATCACGATCGCGCTAACTTTATTCTTATGCATCACCGGCTGGTTCCTACGCCCACCTGCATTGATCGCAATAGCTTCCGGCAAAGTTCCCCCGATACCATTTACCTCGATGGATAGCGACAACCCTTGGCACGAAAAGCTTCGCACCTTGCGCTATGATGAAACAAAGAAAGATTGGTTGCTCTACACATCAAACGGCTTTTATTCGATGAAACATTTACAAGATGTGCCCAAAGCTGAATTGCACCAACCTACGGTAAGCGTTATGGGAATCAATGTAGAGGAAAAAGATAAGAACGGCCAATGGCTGATCGGTTCTTTCAATGGAATGTTTAAGTGGAATAGGAGAAGCAACATCGTAACTGACTATTTTACAGGGAAAATTTCTCACCCTGTTAAGGGAATGCCCATTTCCGATCAAGCGATCTCCGGCTATAGCGCCGACTTCTCTCCCAACAATATTATTGTAGACTATAATCAAGGTACCGACAGCCTGCCCATGCCGCAGTGGATGTCCTCGCTGCCGATGTCCCTCCGAAATGCTTGCATCGAAGTACACACGGGGCGCATCTACACCTTTATGGGTAAGGGCAGCGTACTTTACATTTTTCTGATAGGGCTGGCTATCTTTTGGTGCATTTGGAGCGGTTGGAAAATACGACGCGTTAAGAAGACAAAACCAATTGAATGCTCTTCGTCGACGACTAAGAACTGAGCAATTTTGACTGAAAATAAGTAAATGTCCTAGTGATTTGATGGATATAACAAATCAAGTAAAACTCGTATATCAACAAGCCGAGAAAGAGACCAAGAAGGTAAAGTAAAAATTATTTTGCATATATCAAACCATAATGATAGATTAGTTTCTCAATGCTTCGTGATCCATGTACGTACAGGAAATTACCGAATTAAGACGCCAAGGAGAATTAAGTAAAGCCTTTGAGTTAGCTTACAATGCTTGGGATAGGGACAAAGCGGACCCATTCTTACAAATGTCTCTCTTTTGGGTATTACGGGATATGTGCCACCGATTCTTTAAGCACGGCTACTTCGATGAAGTGGATGTATGCCTCAAAGAAATGAAAGCTTTTCTACCTACGATGCTAGATGAAAAGGATATGGGAAAGCTGGCTTTTAAAGCGCTTTATCATCGCGTACAAAGTGGTGCAGAGATTATTCTGCCGGCTTTGCAGCTCTCAGGACAAAGACCTAAGGATGCGTTCTCTCAGATTGCGCATTTCTTAGACTTTCCACGCTTTTTCGATCCTTTACTCAGAGAAGATTTGGGGTGGATTATATATCGTTACCTCAAAGAGGTGCTCTATAACGTGCCATCTCTTGAGGCAAGAAAACTGCTAAAGGCATATGTAGCCTTAGAAAACCCACGCCCTTCCCTGCTCCATTCTCAAATGCTCAGCTACAGCATTAAGTTTGCTAAAGAGCATCCCGAGTTTAAGCTCTACCGCTTTCTGCAGCTTTGGAACCCAACACAATTCAGAGAAGAAGACTTTCAAAGTCATGTCTATGCAGAACACGTTGTCCCGTCTTTATTAGAAAGGTTGATCAAACAATTGGTTGACAATAATGAGCCATGTGATTTTGAAGAACTTGCTAAAAGCATAGCCTTTCCTAAACATAAGCTGATAGAACTCTTTAGGAGGACACAATATCGACGTATTGTGCAGTATAAGCATTGGCAGCAATGGGAAAATATGATCCAGGCTTTCAAGGATTATGCAACGTTCAATAGAGATAAAGGCCCTTCAACTTGGCATTCGAGGACATTAAAATTGGCGCTATGGTATTTGCGAGGAGATTGCGCCGCTTTCTTCCTTGACTTCTTCAAAGCATGGTCGTATCGTAATTTTGGCGAAGAGGATTGGAGAGCATCCTACGACAAAGCGGATCACAGACAGGAGGCATTAGTAACGTTGGTTTTGCAAAGATGTCAAAAGTTGCTTTCTTGTCAAAGGAATAAACAAGGTCACTTCGATTGGTATTCCAAATTCTTGGCACAATATATGTTCAGATTTCCTGAAAATAAGGAGGCCGTAAGATATCAAGCTCTCCTTTATCATTGGCAGCAGAAAGATGATTGTGCCATTATTCTATTCAAGCAATTACTGCGACAAACGCCGGACAAGCATCATCTTTGGTATGAAGCTGCACAATGCTTGAAAGACAACATAGGTGCAAAGATTATCTTCCTCTGTAAGTTACTTCATGCGCAACCAGAAGAAACTCTATTGGGAAATACTCGGCTAACTCTGGCACAAGCTCTCATTCGAAAAGGAATGATGCCGGAAGCGAAGACAGAATTAGAGCATTATCTACAAAGCCATCGTTCAAAGTCTTATATCGCTCGACACCTGATGGCCGCTATCCCGACTGAAACGATCGCTAACGATTCTAATCAAGACCTTTATCGATACTATGCTCAATATGCAGAAGATCTTCTGAACGATTAACTTCACTTCTCTGCAAAGACTTCCGCTAAAATCTGCTCATATCGTTCAGCCACTTTCCTTACATCAAAGCGCTCTTCTGCTATCCGTCTGCCTGCCTTGGAAAAGGCTGACTTTTCTTCCTTCGACAAATCAATATAGCGCTGCATCGCTTCTATCAAAGCGATTGCATTTTGCGGCGGCACCAAAAATCCATTCACGCCATCTTCTACCGTTTCTCTACAACCGGGAATATCTGAGGCTATAATGGGCTTACCCATAGCACAAGCCTCCATCAATGATCTACTTAATCCTTCATGGTAAGAAGGCAACACGACAACCGTTCCAGGACGCCCCACGACAGATTGCACATCGTCCGTTATACCTAAATACTCTATTGCACCCGAAGTGACATCTTTCTCTAATTGTTCTTCGGAAATTGCCGCCGGATTATTATCTCCCTTTGGCCCGAGCAATTGAAACTTAAACTGCGGATACTTCTCTTTTATTTTTCTCGCAGCAGCCACAAACTCATTGTATCCTTTATCTGATAACAAACGAGACACCATAAGAAAGGTGCAATTATCATCCTCATTATCGGTAAATGGAAAGGCTGTTAAGTCCACACCTTCTCCATTCCCAAACAACAACAAGTGGTCTGCAGGAGCCAACTTCTGCTTTAGGATAAAGTCGTAGTTGAACTTATTCAAGACGATAATACGATGCGCACGATACAAGCCTGTACGATAAAGCCACGCACCCAACACCTTCAAGAAACCCTTACCTGCAAAAGCATAACCTAAACCAGGAATCATTGCGGTAGAAGGTATGCCTAACCGATGAGCCGCAAGCGTACCATAGATATTGGGCTTGATCGTATAATGGAAGACATAATCGGGACGTTCTTTGCGATAAATCTTATAAAGTGCTCGAAAATAGCGAAAATCAGCCCAAGGATTTGTACCACAACGCTCCATTTCAATAGGAATATATCGCGCTCCTTTCGGAATGTTTCCGTCTTTCCCACTCTGAGGAGCTACCAAGAGTACGTCATACCCCAAATTGATGAAGTGTTGAATAATATATCCTCTGAAGTTCAACAATCCCCAGAGGTAGTTATCGCAGAATAGTAACTTCTTCTTAGTTGCTTGTTGTGTCTCCATCTTCTAACTGGCTATACAATTTCCAAAGATTATCCAACATAAACCTTACATCATATTTCTGTGCACGCTGATAGCATTCTTCTCCTACGCGCTTGCGCAAGTCTTCATCCTTATAAAGTTTGATGATTCTATTCGCCATCGTTTCTATGTCATTGACGGGAAACAGCAAACTTTCATCTTCAACGACTTGTGCCAATCCGGCTACATTTGAAGCTAAAACAGGCTTATGCGCAGCCATACCTTCGACAGCCGACAAGCCAAAGCCTTCCCATAAAGAAGGCATCACAACAATATCAGCTGCGGACAGCAGCGATGGAATGTCTTCTCGCTTTCCTAAGAAATGAGCCCGCTCTTCCACGTTCAAGTCCTTAGCCAAGGTTTCACAATGCTTCCTCATCGGGCCATCACCTACGAACACAACATGTATATCAGTGGGCAACTGGGCTAAAACTTTGACCAAGTCGATCTGATTTTTCTCTTCCTTAAACCGCGCTACTTGCATCAAGACAAAGGCATTAGCGGGAACATTAGGCAAAACTATCGCACGGTCGCTCTTGGCTTGAGAGAATAAAGCTACATCTATTCCATTTTCTATCAAGACTGTGCGCACGGAAGAAGGGGCACGATGACGAATAAAGTTGAGCGTAGCCGGAGAAATACAAGTAATGGCCTCATATAGACGATAGATTTTGCGATCCGACCACGTAGTAAGTTTATATTTACATCGAAAGTTAAACGTACTATGCTCTGTTGTCACCAAATGTGCTTTTGATTTGAACAGGTATTTAGTTAGAGCTACCCAATATTGGGCAGGGAATAAATGAACGTGAACTATATCATAGGTCTCCAAATAAGGGCGCAACTTATAGATCAACCAAGGATTATACTCGTTGCTCCCAAGGCGAATTACTCGAACACCGGCTGCTTCTAAAGTGCGCATAAATCCTGTTTCCACACCATTTAGGACCAGCACATCTGTTTGTATTTCCGGCCGATTCATGCCTTCAGCAATCGTACACACTAAGCGTTCAGCTCCAGCAGTGTTCAATGTATTGATGACCTGCAATACTTTTATTCTCGTTTTCATTCAAACTTTGCTTCCGTACAGTTAACAAAACGCATATTTTGCTAAGACAAAAGTAGGGATAATAATTGAAACGTACCCTTTTTGTTGCAGAGTTTTTAGTAACAGGGCTCGACGTTTCTTTCATTAGTTGTAATTTTGCACAACTTCAACTCGTATTGTGCGAAGCGTTTTTCTGAAAATCACTTACCGATACGCCTATTTTCATTTATCTGACTTCACTTTTCGTATGTCTACCCTATCCAGCCAACGGTGCAAGCGCGTTTATATCTTTTCCTTCCTGCTGTTTATCCTATCTATTAGCGGACTATGTTCGGCGCAGTCCTTTTTACATAAGAATAAGGCGCCTCAAAGAAAAACGGCTGTTATAATATCGGCTAAGGCGCATACATTTTTGTCAAGTGAGCAGCAAGATTCTCATCTGCACATCAGAATTTCATCCCACGACCTCAACGCTACGTTTCTCCCATTGCAACGCTGTACAACCTTAGCGCAAAGCAAACATTCCACACAGGCCCAGGAAACCCGGACGAACACCAAAGAGGTGCATTTCGGTTGGATAAATTGGACCGTCTTGATCGTTTATTTCTTAGGTATGTTATACTTAGGGGGCCTCTTCTTCAAAAAGGGGGATCATCCCGACAACTTTTTCAAGGGCGGGGGGCGCATTCCGTGGTGGGCAGCCTCCATTAGTATTTTCGCCACAATGTTTAGCGCCATTACATATATGAGTATTCCGGCTAAAGTATATGCAACGGATTGGACTTACTACCCGATACAGTTTATGATGTTGTTTATTCTTTATCCGGTCGTGAAATATTATCTCCCATTCTTCCGGCGTTTGAACGTGACAACCGCTTATGCGTATTTGCAGTGCCGATTCAATTATGCCTTGCGCTGTATGGCCTCCTTACTATTTATGGCTTTTATGGTAGCCCGAATGGCTTTGATCCTTTTCCTGCCTGCTTTGGCCTTATCCGCAGTGGCAGATATTGACATCTCACTTTGTATATTATTGATGGCTGTCATTACTATTATCTATTGTACCTTGGGAGGAATCGAGGCCGTCATATGGGCCGACGTCATTCAAGGGATTATTTTAGTTGGTGGAGCGATATTGGCTGCTATCTACTTGATTTGGCAGACGCCCGGTGGCTTTCAGGGATTTGTAGATATAGGAATGAATGATCATAAGTTTGTACTTTTCGATTGGAGTTTGGATTATCGTTCTGCCACGTTTTGGGTTGTCATCCTTGGAGGTTTAGCTAATAATCTGATCTCTTATACTTCTGATCAAACGATCATCCAGCGCTATATGACGACAAAGGATGAACGGAGCGCGGCACGAAGTATTGTTGTCAATGGTGTGATTTGCGTCGTTGTTTCCATTGTTTTTTACCTGATAGGAACCGGCTTATATACTTTTTTCAAGACGCATCCGGAAGCCGGGTTCACTTCTTTAGATCGACCTGACGCGATTTTTCCTTTTTATGTCGTAACACAATTGCCTGCAGGCGTAGCCGGTCTCCTGATAGCCGCACTTTTCGCCGCTACGATGAGTACTATTTCTTCTAACATCAACTCTATTTCCACCTCATTTACCGTAGATATTTACCAACGCCTCAGACCTACGCACCTTTCACCCAAACATCTACTTCGTGTAGCGCGTTGGGCGAGTTTAACAGCCGGTATCGCAGGCCTATTACTCGCATTGTTAATGGCCCGGCTCAATATCCAGTCCTTACTCGACTATTTTAATACCATTTTAGGACTGCTTTCCGGCAGCATTGGTGCCCTTTTTGTAATGGGTATATTCTTCCCTACGATAGGCAGCAAGAGTGCTACGATCGGCTTTATCGTAGGTATGTTCACCGTCTTCTATCTTCATTTTTACACACAGGTAAGTTTCTTAATCTTCGGTTTTATTTCTATTGCGGTAAGTGTAAGCGTAGCCCTCCTCTTCGCTACTCTATTCAAGGAGTGCCCCAACCGCGAAAATCTAACGTGGAAATCGCTACAAAACAAATAAACAAAGCGCGTTCCAAGTGGTAAAAGTACTATGTAGCATTAACGTGAGTTCGACGAATTATAAGTGTCTATAAATTTGGTGATTAGCGAAATTTGTTGTAACTTTAAGGTGTTGATATACATAGAAATACAAACAAAAATCGCTATGATCACCGAAGCCAAAGTTTTTCACTTCGTTCAAGGAAACTCCTGAAATATTTTGTATGGCAGACGACTTCTGCAAGTTTTTTGATGCTATGACGGCAAAGTATACGCTAAAACCTGCCGGAAAAAGAAAATATCATCGAAGTTCCACGATGTCAAAGGCAGAAGTCATGCTGATAATGATTCTTTTCCACGACTCCGGTTATCGCTGCTTCAAAC
>JABZGR010000044.1 GCA_015259125.1 Alloprevotella tannerae
GGGACTCAAACCCGCGACACTCAGAACCGGAATCTGATGCTCTATTCAACTGAGCTACGGGGCCTACATTTTTCGAGTGCAAAAATAGACATTAAAGACCAACAAGCAAAATTTGACACAGACAAAGCGAAAAAACTTTTTAATCTCTTGGTAATTACTTACGAAACTCGTATCTTTGCGGACATAAAAGGGTGAGGGACTTTTTGAAGTTCCTCATTTGTTTTTAACCGTTTACGTCTGTTTGCGCCACGCTTCTTCACAGATCGCGAACGGTAGCCGTAAGGGGAAGCGCCATCTCGTCCGAAAAAACAAGAGCAGATGGGGCGCATTCTCATATCTTTATATAATGTATGATAGATAAAAACGTCGTAAAACAACTGGTAGAGGAATGGCTCGAAGGGAAAGATTATTTTCTGACGGACCTAACCGTTTCCCCGGACGATCGCATCGTCGTAGAGATAGATCACGTAGAAGGGGTTTGGATTGAAGACTGCGTAGACTTAAGCCGTTATATCGAAGAACGTTTGAATCGCGACGAGGAAGACTACGAGCTGGAAGTAGGCAGTGCAGGTATCGGCCAACCATTTAAAGTGCATCGCCAATATGAGATTCACGTAGACTCACCGGTCGTAGTGCTAACTAGTGAAGGTAAGAAGTTGCGCGGCATATTGAAAGCCGTCGATGCGGATCACTTTGTTTTGACGATCAAAGAAAAAGTGCGCCCCGAGGGCGCTAAGCGTCCGCAATGGGTAGACCGAGACCTCACTTTCCGTTTTGAAGACGTTAAATATACGAAATACGACTTAGACGCAAAATAAATCCACCCACGGCTATGGCACACCGGTCATAGGCATACGCTACTTGGTTCACGTAAATAATAAAAACAACATACAATGCCCAGAAAGAAAACCGAGGTAATCAGCCTCACCGATACCTTTGCTGAGTTTAAAGAGAACAAAAATATAGATCGCACGACCTTGGTCAGTGTGCTTGAAGAGAGTTTCCGTAGTGTGATTACAAAACTCTTTGGCTCTGACGAAAACTTCGACGTGATTGTCAATCCGGACAAAGGCGACTGCGAAATCTATCGCAATCGTGTAGTCGTGGCTGACAATGCTGTTGAAGATCACAAATCACAAATCAGTCTGACTGAAGCACGCGAGATCGACTCTGACTACGAAGAGGGCGAGGAAGTGAGCGAGCCCATTAACTTCGCAAAGTTTGGCCGCCGTGCTATCCTGACGCTTCGCCAAACGCTGGCAAGCAAACTGCTTGAGTTGGACCACGATGCACTTTTCAATAAGTATAAGGATCGTGTGGGCGAAATCATTGCGGCTGAAGTATATCAAACGTGGAAGCAGGAAACGCTCCTGATGGACGATGAGGGCAACGAACTCTTCTTGCCCAAGAACCAACAAATACCGCGCGATTTCTTCCACAAGGGGGATAATGTCCGTGCTGTAATCGACCGCGTCGACAACTTAAACGGCACGCCCAAGATCTTCTTGAGTCGCACAAGCCCCGAGTTTTTGCGTCGCTTGCTCGAACAAGAAATTCCTGAGATCGGCGACGGGCTAATTTCACTCAAGCGCATTGCACGCATACCCGGAGAACGCGCAAAGATTGCCGTAGAAAGCTATGATGACCGCATAGATCCCGTAGGTGCTTGCGTAGGCGTAAAAGGCAGCCGCATTCATGGCATTGTAAGAGAATTGCACAACGAAAACATTGATGTAATCAATTATACGTCGAACCCCGCGCTGTTTATTCAACGCGCACTCAATCCGGCACAAGTTTCCAGCATCCAACTGGATGAAGAAAACCGCAAAGCGCAAGTATATCTGCGTCCGGAAGAAGTATCGCTGGCCATCGGTAAGGGAGGTCAGAACATCAAATTGGCTTCTATGCTGACGGAATATACGATTGACGTCTTCCGCGAAGTAGAGGGCGATGATCAGGAAGACGATATCTTCCTCGATGAATTTGCTGATGAAATCGATCAATGGGTCATCGACGCGATTAAGTCTATCGGCCTGCAAACGGCAAAGGATGTATTGAACGCTCCGCGCCAAATGTTGATTGAAAAAGCCGACCTCGAAGAGAGTACCGTAGATGAGGTGCTCCGTATATTGAAAGCAGAGTTTGAGCAATAAATACAAATAATCCGTTTTTCCCCTTTCACCACCGAAGCATGAGCATAAGATTAAATAAAGCCCTCAAAGAGTTTAACATAGGTAAGGATACGGCTGTAGAGTTCTTGGCCAAAAAAGGTCATGAAATAGAGTCGAACCCCAACACTAAATTGTCAGACGAGCAATATGATTTGCTGCGTCGCGAATTTAAGAAAGATGAAGAGGTGCGCCGCAAGGCTACGGAGCTGAGCCAAGGCCGTCAGCAAGAAAAGAAAGAGAAAAAGGCTCAGAAATCAGAACGACGGGCGACAGAAGAGGTAAAAACTGTCGTTCCGGAGGACTTGCGTCCACAAATCAAGATAAAAGGGCAAGTAGATCTTGACGCGCCTGCTAAAGCGGAGGTGACTCCTGAGGCGGAAAGAAAGGAAGAAAAACCGATTGAGACTCCTGCAGCGGCAAAACCCGTAGCCACTGAATCGCCGAAGGAAGCTGTTAGTGTGCCTGTAAAAGAAACGACAGCGAAACCGGAAGAGCCGGTAAAAGCAGCAGCAACGCCGGAAGAGCCAACAGTCAATAAGCCTGTAAAGGAAACTGTTTCAGAGCCAAAAAGCGCAGCGAACGAAGCCGGTACTGCGACTGAAAAGCCGAAAAAGCCCGTAAAGCCGACAAAAGAAGAACGTGAGCAGCAGATTGGCGAGACGAAAAACGGCGTATTTGAATTGCGCTCAACACCAGAATTGAGTGCGCCAAAAGTTGTCGGACAGATTGACCTTTCAACGCTTAATCAATCGACGCGCCCGAAGAAGAAAGGCAAAGATGAGCGCCGCAAAGAGCGCGAGAAAAAGAAACGCAGTCGCATCGGCGCACAGCGTGTCGATATCAACGCGACTGCTAATCAACTGCAAAACAATGAGCGTCGCAAGCCCGGCAACAACAGCAACGGCGGCAACAATCAACAGACATCGCAAAGCAATAACCGCAGACGCAACCGCAAAGTGAAAGAAGTGGTTAAAGCTGAAATCAGCGAGGAAGATGTAGCAAAACAAGTAAAAGAAACACTCGCACGTCTGACGAATAAGTCAAACAAGAACACGAAGGGCGCTAAATATCGCAAGGAAAAGCGCGAACAAGTGCGCGAACGCGAAGAAGAACTCCGCCGCGAAGAGCGCGCCGAGAGCAAGATTCTGAAACTAACGGAATTTGTTACGGCAAACGAATTGGCGACGATGATGGATGTGCCTGTGACAAAAGTCATTGGTACGTGTATGAGTATCGGCGTGATGGTCAGCATCAACCAACGCTTGGACGCAGAAACCATTGACATTGTTGCCGACGAATTTGGCTTTAAGACCGAATTTGTAAGTGCCGAAGTGCAGGATGCCGTTCAAGAGGAAGAGGATGATGAAGAAAACCTCGAGCCACGCGCTCCGATCGTTACCGTAATGGGTCACGTTGACCACGGTAAAACTTCGTTGCTCGACTATATCCGCAAAGCCAACGTTATCGCCGGTGAGGCCGGCGGCATCACGCAACATATCGGAGCTTATAATGTACAGTTGGAGAGCGGACGCCACATTACGTTCCTCGACACGCCGGGTCACGAAGCCTTTACGGCAATGCGTGCTCGTGGTGCACAAGTAACCGACATCGCCATTATTATCATTGCGGCCGATGACGACATTATGCCGCAAACGAAAGAGGCAATCAACCACGCAGTCGCGGCTAACGTGCCTATCGTCTTTGCTATAAACAAAGTAGATAAACCTACGGCCAACCCGGATAAGATCAAGGAGAGTTTGGCTGCGATGAACTTCCTTGTAGAAGAATGGGGAGGCAAATACCAAAGTCAGGATATTTCAGCCAAAAAGGGTATCGGCATAAAAGAACTGCTTGAAAAAGTATTGCTTGAAGCAGATATGCTTGATTTAAAGGCTAACCCGAACCGCAAAGCTACGGGTACGATTATCGAATCAGCGCTTGATAAAGGGCGCGGATACGTAGCTACGATTTTAGTAAGCAACGGCACGCTGCATCAAGGCGATGTCGTATTGGCCGGCACCAACTTTGGCCGCGTCAAAGCTCTCTTCAATGAGCGTAGCCAGCGTATAGATAATGTAGGGCCTTCCATGGCGGCTACGCTATTGGGCTTCAACGGCGCACCGCAAGCCGGCGATCAGTTCCACGTAATGGATACTGAGCAAGAAGCGCGTGAGATTACCGCGAAACGCGAACAATTGCAGCGCGAACAAGACTTGCGTACGCACAAGATGCTGACGCTCGACGAATTGGGTCGAAGAATCAAGCAGGGCAACTACCAAGAATTGAACATCATCGTCAAAGGTGACGTGGACGGTTCTGTCGAAGCGCTTTCCGATTCTTTCATCAAACTATCTACACCGGAAATCGCCGTCAATGTAATCCATAAAGGCGTAGGTCAGATTAGCGAGAACGACGTCACACTCGCAGCAGCGTCACAAGCCGTGATTGTTGGTTTCCAAGTGCGTCCTAGTCAAGCAGCACGCAAGATCGCAGATCGCGACGGCGTAGAGATTCGTCAATACTCTATCATCTACGATGCTATTGATGATGTAAAGAAGGCAATGGAGGGCATGTTGCAGCCGATCCTCAAAGAAGAAGTTACCGCAACGCTCGACGTTCGCCAAGTTTACCATATCTCCAAAGTGGGCTACGTGGCCGGCGCTTATGTCTCAGATGGTAAAGTGCACCGCACCGACAAGGCGCGCCTTATCCGCGATGGTATCGTGATCTTCTCCGGCGGCATTAACGCCTTGAAGCGCTTCAAAGACGATGTGAAAGAAATCGGTACAAACTTTGAGTGTGGTATAAGTCTTGTAAACTGCAACGACATCAAGGAAGGCGACATCATCGAGACTTACCAAGAAGTAGAAGTTAAACAGAAGCTATAAACTGCTTGCAGCTGCCATCGTCGGTTGAAGTGTGCGCCACTATATATATAATGTGTATGAGGCCTGATATTCGATTGACTTCGCAGCTCCACCAGCTATAAACAGAAAAAGAGGCAGACGCGCAGTTACATCCATTGAGATGTTATGCAGTCTGCCTTTGTTTCTTATCCGGTGCACTTCCGTGCCCACCAAATACAAACAGCTATGACATTAGACATATTTATAATTGCTATTCTGCTTTGGGCAGGCTTCAACGGCTGGAAGAAAGGTTTGCTTAAGGAACTCATTTCTATGGGCGGCTTTCTGCTTGGCCTCTTAATTGCAGCCACCTGCTACTCTGCCTTAGGCGAATACTTGACGGTCAATGGTTCGCAAGTAAATATGCTGACCAGCATCGTCGCATTCTTAATTTTGTGGATCATCGTCCCCATCGCTTTAGGCTTTGTGGCAACTATGCTTACCAAGACTTTGAAAGGGATGCAACTCGGCACGCCCAACTCGATCTTAGGCTTGCTCGTTAGCGTACTCAAATATGGTTTGCTGCTCAGTTGCTTACTGAGCGCTATGAACGCACTCGGACTCCTCAGCCAAGAGAAGATCGCGGGGTCGCACCTTTACAAACCGACGACGAGTATCGTCTCTTTTATTTTTGAGCACGGCATTACGCAGAGCGAGGATAAGCAAGGCCAAACTGCTGATACAACATGGGTAGATATGCAGCCCGCAGCCGATGCAGCAAAGCAATCTTCCAAAAAGCATTAAAACTATGGCAGACGAGAAAGATATTATACGGGAGACCTTTGATAAAAAGTACGAATACGGCTTTACGACCGACGTCGAAACGGAAATCATCCCTACCGGACTGAATGAAGATGTCATTCGCCTCATCTCCCATAAAAAAGAAGAGCCCGAATGGCTTTTAGAGTTCCGCTTGCGGGCCTTTCAATATTGGCAAACGCTGGCGCAGCCTGAATGGGGACACGTGAATCTGCCGGCTATTGATTATCAGGCCATATCTTATTATGCCGACCCCTTAAAGAAAAAGTCGGGCAAGAAAGAGATCGATCCGGAGTTGATGAAGACCTTCGACAAACTGGGTATTCCGCTTGAAGAGCGCTTGGCCTTAAGTGGCGTGGCTGTCGATGCCGTGATGGACTCCGTATCGGTGAAGACAACTTTCAAAGACAAGTTGCAGGAGAAAGGAATCATCTTTTGCAGTATGTCAGAGGCCGTCCGCGAAAACCCCGACTTAGTGCGCAAATACTTAGGCAGCGTAGTGCCTTATCGCGACAATTATTTTGCAGCGCTCAATAGTGCCGTATTTTCTGATGGTTCGTTTGTCTACATTCCCAAAGGCATCCGTTGTCCGATGGAACTATCTTCTTATTTCCGCATCAATGCACGCAACACCGGACAGTTTGAGCGCACGTTGATCGTCTGCGAAGACGGCGGCTATGTCTCTTATTTGGAAGGTTGCACTGCACCACAGCGCGACGAGAACCAATTGCACGCCGCCATTGTAGAAATCATTGTGGAAAAAGATGCAGAAGTAAAATACAGTACGGTGCAAAACTGGTATCCCGGCGATAGCGAAGGCCGTGGCGGCGTATATAATCTCGTGACCAAACGAGGGCAATTGCGCGGCGCCAACAGCAAACTCTCTTGGACGCAAGTGGAGACAGGCTCGGCCATTACGTGGAAATATCCCTCCTGCGTATTGATGGGCGACAATTCGCAAGCCGAATTTTACAGTGTTGCCGTGACCAATCATCACCAAGAGGCCGATACAGGTACTAAGATGATCCATTTAGGTAAGAATACGCGCAGTACGATTGTTTCCAAAGGCATATCCGCCGGCAAGAGTCAAAATTCTTATCGCGGTTTAGTAAAATGCTCTTCCCGCGCTGATGGAGCGCGCAACTATTCTTCCTGCGATTCGCTCCTTTTAGGCAGCGAATGCGGCGCACATACTTTCCCTTATATTGATGTCAACAACAACAATGCCATCGTAGAGCACGAAGCCACGACCTCAAAGATCAGCGAAGACCAGTTGTTCTATTGTAATCAGCGCGGCATTCCCCCCGAGGCAGCCGTAGATCTGATTGTCAACGGCTATGCCAAAGAAGTAATCAACAAACTCCCGATGGAATTTGCCGTAGAAGCGCAAAAGCTCCTCAGTCTTTCCCTCGAAGGCAGCGTAGGATAATAGCTTCTTTATAAACAACCAAGATAATGGCCGGCTTTTCAATTGAAATGCCGGCCATTGTTGTATTTATGATATTACAATCCGTAATAGTCTCTTAAATGGGTTATCCAGCAGCAGTTATAATAACACGCCATGACAAGATGAAAGTAGTATATGCAATTGATTATAAAGCTGTTTTTTCTACTCGCCCCAATTCATATACAACAATATTTTTAAAGACCAACCCTAAGGGGTTGTCAATGCGTCGGTGCGTTAGGCAGGGTTAAAATGCGAAGCGTTTTAACCCTGCCCTGCCAAAAGACTAACCCCGATGGGGTTATTTATAGAGGATTACACGCGGTAAATGGGCAAGATTGAGAGGATTGAGGCGATTTATAGGGGAAGAGCAATAGAGATCGAGGTATTGGCAAATGATGGATTGCGGAAAATAGCGCGAATTTAGGCGGGCAATTGTTAGTCATATATTTCCTTTGATAGCGAACGCGGTACAAATAAAACCGCCAAAGCTCACACCGCAACGCAAGCCCTTAGGCTTGGTCCTTTGGCAGGGCAGGCGTTGGAGCGAAGCGACAACCCTGCCACAATCCGCCGCAAACGGCAACCCCTTAGGGTTGGTCTTTATATCTTTCCGCTTATTATTTAATAATCAAAGGATTATGACCCATTTTGCAGGCTCAGTGGAAATGCTTACCTTTGCATGCGCAAGGGCGAGGAGCGCTCTTGGTTTAATTATTCACTACATAAATCTATACCACAATGATTAAGTTCGTTATCAGAGCGAAGAAAAATCCGCTCAACCGTACACAAATCAAATTTTATCCCCAGATGGCGCCCGGCGCCCCTGTGATGTTACGCACCATTCTCGGGCGCATTGAGAAGCGTTCGGGCGTATCTTCTGCCTCCGTCAAGGCGGTTTTGGATGCCCTGCAATATGAGATTCTTCAAACACTCGCGGATGGTAATTCCGTTCGCTTAGGAGATCTTGGTTCGTTTCGCCTCACGATGCACGGCGAGGGCGCATCGACGGCGAAAGAAGCAAAGGAAAAAGGTGCAAATCTCATTAAGCGCGTGAGCGTGAGGTTCACGAAAAGCAGTACGATGCGGATGGCACTCGACAAGCGCAACTTAACCTTCTGTGCGCAGGAGGATATTCAGAATGTGAAGTAAGCGAAGGGTCGGCGCAATGTAGTGCCGGCAGAAGATTACATTTAATAAAGGCCGCGTTTTCCATTTTGGGAGCGCGGCTTTTTTGGTGCATTGTCGAAAATGGGCGGTTAATCTTTCACACAAGGCTAAGGATCGTTCAAACTTTCTCCTATGATCGTAAAAATTGTCTTAGGTGAAAGTTTGAATTGTCTTATAGGACAATTTTAATTCTCCTATAAGACAATTTTGAGCGGGTGCTTGTGAGCGGAAAAGGTTGATGAGAAAAGAGCAAATACTAAGTAAAATTGTAGGTTAAATCTGCAAAAATAAATGAGAATCCAATACAAATACTCGAATCTTTAAGGAAACAGGCGGCGATTATTGTTTAACCTCCTCGTCCGACTTTTTCTTATTCTTCATCAGAGAAGACATTGCTACTTTCTTCATCTCTCAGAAGTATAACACACTTATGGTAGATTTACTACTTCTTTTAATATCGTCTTCCTTTTCTATCGCTCTCCCATTCATCATGAAAAGATAGTGCTTATTAAAAGGACATTACGAAACTTTTGGTTTGTTGATGAAATGACCACTTCTATCGCGTAGAGCATTATGGATTGATCATTGACGATTTATTTATACCTTTCTATTTCTTTTTAGATATTCAGTACATGTTTTGGTCAATTTCAAAAAAGATTTTGTACATTTGCATCAGAAATTAAGACTTAACACAGATAGAGGTCAGCAGAAATCTGCTCGCAATCTTAGCTGAGTTCCGTCAAATCTAAATTTTGTTGACATAAGGAAATAGCATTTTCTTATAGAGATTTTATCTAGTTTTTTTAACAAATCCAAATAGTTTACCGCCTTCTCCGCTAGTAAAGCAACTCCCAAGTCCATATTTAGACTACCGACATTCACGAAAAGAAAGCCGAACAAGCTCCAACAAGCAACGTGATTAGCTAAACACTCACGGGCCAGCTATGTTTACCCATTTACATAGTTTCTCACACGACAATATTACTCATTATAATACAATTAGAACAATGAAGAAAAAACAGTTAAGAAAGTATTGTGCACCAAAGTGCACATCAGTGTATTTGGCAACTTCGCGCCTGTTGGAAACCTCAATTACCGGTCAACACAATCCTGGTAAGCACGCTACCGGACCAACCAGTGCTGATGCATCAATGGAAGATTGGCAAGAAGGGTAATATCATTTTACAATAAGATTAAGCTTAATAGTCGTTAGAGTACAAAGCAGCTTAGCATATATATAGAGAGAATAAACAGAGATAGATAATGAAAAAAAGAGAAGTATTAAAAGCACGTATTCTTTCATTTGCGATTGCATATAGTCTGATGGTGGCATTCGTTTCTTGTTCAAACGAAGAAGTCATACAAAAGGGAACAGACAACGATAACGATAAAAATCTCACAACGTTTATTACAGGCGGTGAGGAGATTCGCACATCCTTAGATTATTCTACTGGTAATTTCTTTTGGGAAGCAGGTGATTATATCTATGTAAAGGACGATGATGGAACTTGGCAGAAAAGCAGTAATGCACCATCAGGTAAAGTTGCTTCTTTTAAGTATAAAGTACCAGGCAAGTTCATTGCCAACTCCTCATACGAGGTTTATTATCCTGGCAAGAATGGCAATAAAGACCAAGTTACAATTCCAGACAACCAAACGCAGACGGAACCGAACAACACCGCACACATTGGCACATCTGGCGACTGCGGAACGGCAACGGCAACTAAGGTTGCAGATAAACAAGAGTTTACCTTTACCCTTGATCACCAAGCTGCTATCCTCGTATTCTTGCCTTATTCGAATAATGAGATTCTAAAGACTTGCTATCTGACCAAGATTGAGGTAAACGCTGACGATGACATCGCTGCAACATATACCTTAACCCAAAGTACAGGTCTGACGGGTACTGGCACAGGCAAACAGATTGTGCTCAACACGAAGGGCAGTGGTGATTATGCAGAGGGATTTCCGCTCAACACCTCCTCTGCCAATGTAGCGACTAACGGAGCCTATATGGTCATCAAGCCGGGGAAGCACAAACTTAAGGTGCGGTATTGGGTGAAGGACTTGGTAAGCGGCGTCGAGGGAACTATCACTAGGGCTTTAGGAGCATTCACTTATCAAAAGAATACTTACTACGATATGACGGCTAGCCTTGACGCGCATATTTATGATGGCGACAGCTACTATATGTGGGACGCCAAAAAGCAGTATTGGGAAGGCTGGGAATGGTCTAAGAATCTCGCTGAAGGACAACCTACACTGGCAAGCCAGCCCGCTAGCGGAAATTACGCAAAGGTTCAGACTGACGTACGCTGGTATCAAACAGGTCGCAGTGCTACGATGAAAGCCAACTCGTCCTGCAAAGATCTGCCCACGGTAAACGAGATGGTTTGGTACGCTTCAAAAGGCGATCCTCGCTGGGATGGGGATGAAGTATGGATATCTATGGGACACTTACACAAAGGTGGTATGTGGTTGAAGAAAAAAGCAAATATCAGCGGCTTCAAGGCAGATAAAACACCAGATGGAAGAGATTGGCGAAAGTTCCGCAATGATGACAGCTGGGACGTCTCATCAACCCTACCTTCAGTCAACGAAGCGACCCAATTCTTCTACTTGCCCGCTATGGGTAACTATCTTCAAGGGCGACTAAACGCCATCGACTATTATGGATTCTACTGGTCATCTAGCATCTTTCCTGACAACTCTAGTCAGACCGACTATTTCTCATATTATATGCGAATTAGAAGTACGAAAGTAGACGTCTTAGGGGCCAGCCGCGGCTATGGCTTTAGAGTACAAACTTTCGAATAAAGGCCCAAACGCCCTCTTCTGGTAATGAGAGGGATTGACATAGAAAAGCAAACGACATTAACGACATAAAGAATAACAATTCAGCCCACCATTTCACTTATGAAATGGTGGGCTAATTATAAGCAGCTAATCAATAAGCAGCGACATACGCACTTTGCGACCTTTCAAGTACAATCCACAAAGGCAAGTAAGTTCGAATGCAACTTTATCTAGTTTTTCAAGATAAACAAGAACATATAGTACGCACACGTTTGTATTTAAGCGCTCACCCACTTACGCCGCATATCATACAATAAAATATTGCTGTCCGATAAACGTCAAAAAGAATAGGCAAGACCGACTCAATCGCTGAAACAATGCGGTTGAGGTCCTCTTTTTGGCATTCCAAGCCCCCCTAATCAAAAAGCGAAGGCATTTGAGGGCTT
>JABZGR010000011.1 GCA_015259125.1 Alloprevotella tannerae
GTTGTCGCTTTGCTCCAACGCCTGCCCTGCCAAAAGACCAAGCCTAAGGGCTTGTGGTGCGGGAGTGGGCTTTGGCGGTTTGATTTATCAGCATGTTCAAACGGCTATATACGGATGATTTTGAAAGACCAACCCTAAGGGGTTGCACTTGGCGACGCGTTGCGGCAGGGTTAAGCCGCTTCGCACCTTAACCCTGCCCTGCCAAGAGACCAAGCCTAAGGGCTTGTGTTGAGGGGGTGGGCTTTGGTGGTTTTGTTTGGTATTACATTTGATATAATATAAATATGCGGCTAAAAATTGCCGCCTAAAATCGCTAACTATCGCGCGTCTTCCGTCACAAATAACCCCATCGGGGTTAGTCTTTTGGTAGGGCAGGGTTGACGCGGCGCGTCAACCCTGCATCAGCAAGTAGCGGTAATGTCAACCCCATAGGGTTGGTCTTTCAAAGCGTGCCATTTTTTCGTCTGTGGAAAACGTGAGGGGTCAAGTCTCAACGCTCGTAATGAAATCTTATAGTTTACTTGAGAGGATCGTAGACTAACCCAGTGAAAGACCAAGCCTAAACACTTGTAGTCGCCTATTTTCTGATTGACCAATTGCCATCTTACTATGCACATCGAGGAAAGAAAATATTTAGTTGAGTATAGTATGAGCTACGACGAAAGCCTTTCCGGACACGCACAAAGCACGCTTTATTCATTCCGGTTACTTCCTCCCCAAAGAGTGCATCAATAACATGCGAAAATCCCACTATTTGTGCTACTATAATAGACGTGCCCATTCTTTTTTCAATCCCCTTATAAACAATTATTAAGTTGCAAAAAACAATGCTCATCTGCAACTTTTGGCAAAGTGTCCTTATAGTAAACACACATAAACTTGCGCAGAAAAGCACCCACCCTGCACCTTTCTTTTGCTTGCCGGCGGCCGTGTTCGATGGAAATCTGCTAACTTTGCAAGCAAATAACATCTTGTACGTATGAACATTGCCGTCATTTTTGCCGGAGGAGCGGGCGTAAGGATGAATACCAAGTCGCGCCCGAAGCAGTTTCTCGAACTCAATGGCAAGCCTATCATCATCTACACGCTCGAATTGTTTGACAATCATCCGCAGATCGATGCCATCGTTGTGGCTTGTCTGAAAGAGTGGATCCCCTTTCTGAAGAAAATGCTCAAGAAGTTTGAGATCAACAAAGTTGTGAGCATCGTCGAAGGCGGAAAGACGGGGCAAGCATCTATCTACAACGGCCTTGAAGCAGCGGAACTTTTCGCCCGCAAGCAAGAGTCGGCTGCGGCAGAGTCACCCATCGTATTGATCCACGACGGCGTGCGGCCACTGATTACCGAAGAAACGATCACAGACAACATACAAGAAGTTCGCCGCTCCGGAAGTTGCATCACGTGCATCCCGGCTACGGAGACCTTAGTCGTACAAGAGTCTGACGGCAGCTTGGAAATTCCCACCCGCGCCAAGTCTAAAATAGCGCGTGCGCCGCAAAGTTTTTACCTCAAAGACATTATCGCCGCCCATCGCCGCGCTCGCGAAGAAGGACGCGAAGACTTCATCGACAGTTGCTCTATGATGAGCCATTACGGCTATAAGTTGGGCTTGGTAATGGGGCCGATGGAGAACATCAAGATCACAACGCCGACCGACTTCTTCCTGTTTCGCGCGATGGTGCAAGTACATGAGAATCAGCAAATCTTTGGTTTCTGACGCGTATGCCCACGTTTTCTACGCTCCGGCGCGATGCCGATGAATTTGTTGCGCATACCCGCTTCGCGGAAGCCCTCCGCGGGCAAACGATACTCATCACGGGCGCAACGGGCTTAATCGGCGCCACGCTCGTGCGCTGCTTGTGTGCACTCAATCAAGCCCACGCGCTCGGTTTGCGCCTTTTGCTACCCGTAAGGAGCGTGGACAAAGCGCGCCGGCTCCTTCCTGCCGACTGCGGACTCTTTTTCCAAAGCACGTTGAGCGAACTTTCTGCGACTTGTCCCGCACGAAGCGTCGACTATATTATACATGGAGCAGCCCCGACGGCTTCAAAAAGTTTCGTAGCGCAGCCGGTCGAAACCTTAGATGCCATTTTCAACGGCACACGTGCCGTACTCGATTTTGCGCGCGCCGCAGAAGCGAAGAGCATTGTCTATCTGTCGTCCATCGAAGTCTATGGGCGCATCACCAACGACGAAGTGCCGATCACCGAAGCCGATCAAGGCTATATTGATCCCCTCGCCCCGCGCAGCAGTTACAGTTTGGGCAAACGCGCGGCCGAATGTCTTTGTCGAGCCTACGCAAGCGAATACGGCACACCCATAAAAATAGCCCGCCTCACCCAAACTTTCGGTGCCGGCGTAGGGCGCGACGATGGGCGCGTCTTTGCCATGTTTGCCCGCGCCGCACTTCAAAAGCAGGACATCACATTATCGAGTACCGGAGAAACGTGCCACAATTATTTATATACGACCGACGCGGCCGAAGCCTTGCTCACCTTGCTCTTCAAAGGCACTAACGGCGAGGCCTACAACGTAGCCGACGCCGACAACTATGCTTCGATCCGCGAAGTAGGCGAAAACGTGCTGCAAAGTTTCGCTCCCGCGCAACGACTACGCATTCAGTTGCAACCCGATGCCCCCTATCCACCCACCACGCGCCTGCGCCTGTCTACGGAGAAGTTGCTTGCGCTCGGCTGGAAGCCGCGTGTGGGCCGCGAAGAGATGTTTCGCCGCGTCATAGAAGCCATGCAAGAGGAAGAATAATGGATAATCTGAAGGAGAAAACGGCCGGCGGCTTGCTTTGGGGCGCACTCAACAGCGGCAGTATGCAGATCCTCAACGCCTTGATCGGCTTCGTGCTGGCGCGGCTCTTGGATCCGGCCGACTATGGCATTGTGGGGATGCTCACGATCTTTATCGCCATTGCCGGCAACCTGCGCGACAGCGGTTTTGCCTCAGCTTTGGTCAACTTAAAGCGGATTACGGACAACGACTACAACGCCGTCTTTTGGTTCAACCTGCTTTCCAGTCTGGCCATCTACGTCCTACTCTTCTTCTGCGCGCCGCTGATTGCCGACTTCTACCATCAGCCCGCCCTCGTCTCACTTTCGCGCGTCATCTTCCTGAGTTTTGTGATTTCAAGTTTCGGACTTTCGCATAGCGCCTACCTCAATCGCAATATGCTCAACAAGGAAAAGGCGCTCATCACGCTGGTTGCGATGATCGTCGGCGGACTTGTGGGTATCTTGGCCGCGGTGGGCGGTCTGCGCTATTGGGCCTTGGCTTGGCAGAGTCTGACTTACATTACGCTCGTCAGCATCGGGCGCTTCTATTATTCGGCTTGGCGCCCATCATTCCGCATTGATTTTGGCCCGATTCGCAAAATGTTTGGCTTTAGCAGCAAGATTTTGGCAACGACCATCATCAACACCGTGGGCAACAACGTACTCACCGTCATTCTGGGCCGACTTTATCCGGCGCGCACCGTCGGCAATTTCTCGCAGGCCTATAAATGGGACGCGATGGGCTATGGTTTTATTTCCGACATGGTCTTGCAAGTGGCCCAACCCGTAATAGCCGCCATCGAGGGCGAGGAAGAGCGGCAGTTGCGCGTATTTCGCAAACTCATGCGCTTCACGGCGATGCTGGGTTTCCCGGCTTTGTTCGGCCTATCGTTCGTAGCCAAAGAATTTATTTTTGTTACACTTTCCGCCAAGTGGGCCGACAGCGTACCACTCCTGCAAATGCTTTGCGTAAGTGGCGCATTTATGCCTTTTTATACCATCTATCAAAACCTTTGCATCGGGCGCGGGCGCTCTGATCTCTATATGTGGGGGACACTCTCTCTGGTTCTCGCCCAACTCTTGCTCATTACGGGGCTGCATACCTTTGGCGTGACGACGATGGTGGCCGCTTATGCGCTGCTCAACATCTTCGGCCTGCTCATTTGGCAAGGCTTTGCCAAGCGCCTCATCCATCTTCGATTCCTTCAGGCCTTGGCCGACATTCTTCCCTTTGCCGGCGCGTCGCTCGCAGCTATTCTTATAGCCTACGGACTCACGTTTTTTCTTTCCAACATCTACCTGCTGCTCATCTTGCGCATCATCTTAGTGGGCGGCATCTACTTCGGCATCCTCAAGCTCTTCCGCGTGCGGCTGCTCGAAGAGGCTTTGGATTATTTCCGCAAACGCCGCAAGGCATAAAAGCCCGTTTTCGATCGATTCCATCGCTGTTCTTCGATGCGTGCTCCCGCCAAACGTCCATCGAAGATAGTCCTCTGTTTCTCTAAACCCCTTCTCCCTTTATTCCCGCCTTAAGTAACCCCATCGGGGTTAGTCCTTTGGCAGGGCAGGGTTAAGATGCGAAGCGACTTAACCCTGCCTAACGCATCCCAACGTTGACAACCCCTTAGGGTTGGTCTTTCAAAAACGAACGCGAAGCGAAACTTTATGAAAAACGTCTAAGCAGCAACGCGTAAAGCATCCTTTCCGGCCAACAAATCATTGATTTTTAAGCGCACAAATAGGAGAAAAAACCGACACGTACCCACTTGCGACGTTTTTCATCACGAGAATAAACCTTTTTTATCGTGAGGTGAAGCTCTTTTTATCACGAGAACAAACCTTTTTTATCACGATAAAAAACGCCAAGCACAAACTTTTCAACAACATCAATCCATATCTGCGAAAAAACATTCCCACTCTTTGCACAACGAAAAAGCAACCTGCACCGACATCTACAAACACCAAGAATGTGCAAAAATAGGCGGTTTCATCGCATATTAAACCACATTTTTCGCAAAACAAACCATACACGACCATCAAACCGACAAGGCGGAACGAAAAATAAAAACCCAACCGATGACGTTTTTTCATCGTCAATCACAGACCGCTTTTTGTGGGCGAAGCGTCGCACTTTCTCGCCCGACAATCGCGCCGACGCAAACAGAACCTTTCCTTGGTCGACGGTTGCTACGCGAAATAAGGATAATTCGCGAGTTTTTCCTTTGGCTATCATAACGATATATGTAACTTTGCAAGATAATAGCGGGAAGAAAATCCCTTCTACTCAAGGACTATGCCTGAATTTAAGATTTTATCTCACATCAATACGCCGGACGATCTCAGACAATTGAAGCTCGAAGATCTGCCGACGCTATGTGAAGAATTGCGCGAGGATATTATTTATGAGTGCTCGCACAATCCGGGCCACTTGGCCTCAAGTCTGGGTACGGTAGAATTGACCGTAGCCTTGCACTACGTTTTTGCTACTCCGGACGACCGCATCGTATGGGATACCGGGCATCAGGCTTATGGACACAAGATTCTCACCGGCCGCAGAGAAGCTTTTCATACCAACCGCAAGTTTGGCGGCGTTCGCCCCTTTCCCTCACCCGAAGAAAGCCCTTATGATACCTTTGCTTGCGGTCATGCGAGTAATTCCATATCGGCGGCGCTCGGTATGGCCGTGGCGGCCGTAAAAAAAGGAGAGGAGGATCGGCATATCGTGGCCGTGATCGGCGATGGTGCGATGAGCGGCGGTCTGGCCTTTGAGGGACTTAACAATACATCGGACACGCCCAATAATCTGCTGATTATCCTCAACGATAATAATATGAGCATCGACCGCAGTGTGGGCGGTATGAAGCAATATCTGCAACGCCTGCACACGTCGGCCGCATATAATGATTTACGCTTCCGCCTTTCGCGCCGGCTGATGCGCTGGGGGGTGCTCGATGATACGAAGAAGAAGAAAGTCTTACGCTTCAACAATGCGATTAAAGCGCTGCTCACGGATCAACAAAACATCTTTGAGGGGATGAATATCCGTTATTTTGGGCCGACAGACGGACACGATGTCATCCAACTGGTGGAAACGCTGCGCCAAATCAAGGAGATGAAAGGGCCAAGGCTGCTCCACTTGCACACAATAAAGGGCAAAGGACTCAAACCTGCGGAACAGGCGCCGACGATTTGGCACGCACCGGGCAAATTTGACGCGGAAAGCGGCAAACGCTTGGGCGAAGGCGCGGCACAGCAAGCCCCGAAGTTTCAAGACGTGTTTGGAGAAACGCTGCTTGAGCTTGCGCGCACCAATAAAAAAATCATCGGCGTCACGCCGGCAATGCCTACAGGCTGCTCTATGAACATCTTGATGCGCGAAATGCCGGATAGGGCTTTTGATGTGGGCATTGCGGAGGGCCATGCTATGACGTTCTCAGCCGGTATGGCGAAAGGGGGATTGCAGCCCTTTTGCAACATTTACGCATCCTTTGCGCAGCGGGCGTATGACAATATTATACACGACGCGGCGCTGCTCAACTTGCCGGTAGTCTTGTGCTTGGATCGCGCCGGCTTGGTCGGCGAGGACGGGCCTACGCACCACGGTACTTTCGATTTGGCCTCATTGCGCCCCATTCCAAACTTGACGATTGCTTCGCCTTATGATGAATGCGAATTGCGGCGCTTGATGTACACGGCGCAAACGCCGAACAAGGGCACTTTCGTAATTCGTTATCCGCGAGGAAGAGGTCATTTGCTGGATTGGCGTTGCCCGCTGGAAGAAATCCCTGTCGGGAAGGGGCGTATTATGAAGGCAGGAAAGGATCTAGCGATCGTCTCGCTCGGACCTATTGGCAACGTGGCGGCAGATGCGATTGCGGAACTGGAAAAGGAGACGCAGGCTTCTATTGCTCATTACGACTTGCGCTTCCTTAAACCCCTCGACACGCAAATGCTGAACGAAATAGGTGAACGCTTTGATAAAATCATGACCATCGAGGACGGCGCACGCATAGGCGGAATGGGGACGGCGATATTAGAATATATGGCGGACAACGGTTGGAATCCGCGCATCAAACGCTTAGGCTTGCCGGATCAGTTTGTACCCCACGGCAGCCCGAATGAGCTCTATCGCCTCGTAGGCTTGGACAAAGACAGCATTAAGCAGGCAGCTAAACAACTCCTCGCCGATCCTACGCTCACCAAAAGCTGATAACATCGACGTAAAAGCAAACCGGGCGGACCGCAACGGGACACGCCAATGGTTATAACGCTCTCTGGAAATGAAAATCATTATTGCAGGCGCCGGCGCAATAGGCCGGCATTTGGCTAAACTCTTTACAAAAGAGCACCACGACATAACCCTCATCGACGAAGATGAGGAAAAATTGCTCAACATCGGAGCCAACTTCGATTTGCTCACGCTCTGCGCATCGCCAACGTCACTCGTCACGCTTAATAATGCGGAGATAAAGAAGGCAGACCTGTTCATAAGCGTGATGCCGGACGAGGCGCATAATATTATGAGTTGCATTCTGGCCAACCGCTTGGGCGCAAAAAAAACCGTATCGAGGGTGGATAATCCGGAATACGCGCTTATGCAAAACGAAGAGATCTTTAAAAGCGTAGGGATCAACTCTATCGTTTACCCGGAGCAACTTGCCGGCTTGGAAATCATACAAAATATTAAACGAAGCTGGGTGCGCCAGTGGATAGAAGTGCAAGGCGGAGAGCTACTCTTAATCTGCGTGAAAGTACGCGAAGGCGCACGCTGCTTAGACGTGCCCTTACGTGATCTTTGCGCGCCCGACATGCCGCTTCACGTGGTTGCAATTAAGCGCCACGGCGAGACGCATATTCCGCACGGCAACGATGTTTTGCGCTGTTACGACTCGGTCTACTTCATGACGACACCAAAGTATGTTCCTTATTTGAAGGAAATAGCCGGAAAAACAGACTACCCGGACGTCAAGAACGTATTCTTCCTCGGCGGCGGAAAGACGACCGAGCGCGCCCTTGTACATTTGCCCGACTATATGCGGGCTAAAGTCTTCGAAGCCGACATTCATCGTATCGAACAATTGGATTCGACACTCAACAACCCACACGTTATGTTCATACATAGCGATGGGCGCGACGTAGATCTCCTTGTTGAGGAAGGCATTCATAATGCGCAAGCTTTTGTAGCCGCTACGGGCAACTCAGAAGTGAATGTGCTGACCTGCCTTGCCGCCAAACGCCTCGGCGTTCGCAAAACCGTCGCCGTAGTTGAGAACTCTGACTACATAGCAATGGCCGAAAGCCTCGATATTGGCTCAATTATCAACAAAAAGCGGCTCGCTGCGGGCCACATTTATCGCATGATACTCAAGGCAGACGTCACGACGGTGAAGAACCTCACGGTTGCGGCTGCCGATGTTGCCGAATTTGTCGTCAAAGAAGGATCTAAAGTGACGCGACGCCCGGTAAAGGATCTCAAACTCCCGCCCGAAGTGACGCTAGGCGGAATGGTGCGCGGCAAAGTAGGCGTTCTGATCAACGGTAACACACTCTTGCAGACCGGCGATCGCGTTGTAGCGTTCTGCCTCGAGGGCTCGCTCAAGCGATTAGAGAAATATTTCAATTAGCACCCTATTCGCGCAGCGACAATCCCAACCCGCGGCAGTCAAGACCCAATCCGGCGGCAGCCAAGACCCAATCCGGCGGCAGCCAAAACCAATCCCACCGCCCCCAAACCCGAATTCAGACATATTATATATAGTGATCAAACAACAATACCCGATTATGAAGAAAGTAATATTAGCCCTTTCCGTCTTCCCTATCGTCGACGTAATGTTTCACACAGAGAAAGCAAAAGGATTAGACGCCTACACGCTCTGTTTAGCCGGACTTCTTTTCGCTTTCACCTTTATCGTCTTCCTGATTTACCTATGGAAGAGCCGCAACTTCGGACAACATTTCGCGCCGGCCGGAGAAGAAGTGCGCGAACCCAACTTGATGCCCGCCCGCTTCGCAGCCATCGAAAGCGAATTTGGCCCCATCACGCGAAAAATCGCCTTCAGCCACTACATTGACGACATTGCAGCCAACGCCTTCGCCTTCGACGCGTCTCGCACCCTGCTTGTGTTCAACCGCCCCATAAAATACGACGACATCGAGCGGACAGATTTAGAATTTAGCGGAGAATACTGCGTCAAGATCTGGCTCCACAGCGACCACGGCCACTACGTAGCCTTCTCCTCCTCAAACGGCCGCGCCGCCAAAGCGCTAAAAGACGAACTCGACCGCATTTTTCCCGCCGGAAAAACAGCTTAACACCGACCACAGCAAGTTTTCACGCCTCAAGCGCCCATTTATGACCAACATTGCCATCTTTGTCTCCGGCAGCGGGACCAATTGCGAAAACATTATTCGCTATTTTCAAGATTCCAAGCGCGCTCGCGTCTCACTCGTGGTGAGTAATAAAATCGACGCCTACGCTTTAGTGAGGGCACACAACCACGGCATCCCCACGGAGGTGTGGACAAAAGACCAATTCTCCGACGCAGCAGCCACCATCGAACTGCTTTCATCTTACAAGATCGACTTCATCGTCCTCGCAGGCTTTCTCCTGAAAGTGCCCGACTATCTAATCGTGGCCTACCCTCAGAAAATCATCAACATTCATCCCGCCCTCCTGCCCCTCCACGGCGGAAAAGGAATGTACGGGCACCATGTACACGAAGCCGTAAAGCGCGATGGCGACACCGAAACCGGCATTACGATCCACTACGTCAACGAAGAATTTGACGCCGGCAAGATTATTTTTCAAGCCCGCGTTCCCGTGCTCCCCACCGACGATGTGGCGGCCATCGAAGCCAAGATTCACACCCTCGAACAACGCCATTTTCCGGAAGTAATCGACAGTATTTTGCCCGAATAGGCCCATCCGGTTTTATCGAAGTCCACAGCCGGAAGCGCAATGCCCCGACAGGCTTCGACAAGTTCCCATCAGCGTACCCCTTGCACCAAACATCGCCGCAGCGGGTACGCTGATCGCATTTTTCGCCCCATCGGTGGCGCTTTTCGTCTGATTTTCAATTACAGCAAAGCCAAGGAGCGAATTATCGCCTCGCATTTTGCTAACTTCACCGCGCACTATGTAGAAAAAAAAGACAAAAGGCAAACCTTCACAGACAATTTGCCGACGCCCGCTTCTTTTTATGCCGTTTTTACAGTATATTCGCCGACAATAAAACAAGAAATCAAAATACGACAACGATATGGTACGCAAAAAAGCATTGTTAATGATTCTCGATGGTTGGGGAATTGGCAACAAAGGCAAGGGAGATGTGATCTACAACACGCCGACGCCTTTCCTCGACAAACTTAACGCGGAGTATCCTCACAGTCATTTGTTAGCAAGTGGTGAAAACGTCGGACTTCCCGACGGACAAATGGGCAACTCGGAGGTGGGCCATTTAAACATAGGCGCAGGCCGCATCGTCTTCCAAGACCTTGTGAAGATCAACCGCGCCATTGCCGACGGCTCCATTCTTGAAAACAAAGAAATCGTTTCGGCTTATCAATACGCAAAAGAGAAAGGCTGCGGACTACATATTATGGGACTCGTCTCTAACGGCGGTGTGCATTCCGAATTGTCCCACTTATTCAAGCTCATCGACATAGCCGGCACTTACGGCGTCGGTGATAAAACTTACGTCCACTGCTTTATGGACGGCCGCGATACGGATCCGCGCAGCGGAAAAGGCTTTATTGAAAAACTCGAAAAGGAATGCGACAAGCAGGGCGCACACGTGGCTACGATCATCGGCCGTTTCTACGCGATGGACCGCGATAAGCGCTGGAACCGATTGAAGATTGCTTACGACAACCTCGTCAACGGCGAAGGACGTCAGGAAACGGACATGGTGGCAGCTGTGCAAGGCTGCTACGACCGCTCGACGGAGGAAAACAAGGACACGGATGAGTTTATGGAACCCTTGGTTAACGCCAAAGTCGATGGGCGTATCAAGCCCAACGATGTCGTTATTTTCTTCAATTATCGCAACGACCGCGCCAAGGAGTTGACCACCGTCCTCACGCAGCAAGATATGCCCGAAGAAGGTATGCAAACCATACCGGGACTGCAATTTTATTGCATGACACCCTACGATGCATCGTTCAAAGGCGTCCACATTCTCTTCCCCAAAGAGAACGTACAAAATACGCTCGGCGAATATCTGAGCAGCCTGGGCTTGAAGCAGCTCCACACGGCCGAGACGGAGAAATATGCCCACGTCACGTTCTTCTTCAATGGCGGACGCGAAACGCCCTATGAAGGTGAAGACCGCATACTCGTAGCCTCTCCGAAAGTAGCAACCTACGATTTGAAGCCCGAAATGAGTGCTTTCGAGGTAAAAGATAAGCTCGTCGAAGCCATTCGCACAAACAAATACGACTTCATCGTTGTCAACTTTGCCAACGGCGATATGGTCGGTCACACGGGCGTCTACGAAGCCATCGAGAAGGCTGTGATAGCCATCGACCAGTGCGTGAATGAGGTCGTGACGGCTGCCAACGAAACCGACTACGAGACGATTATCATCGCTGACCACGGCAACGCCGACAACGCAATCAATCCGGACGGCTCGCCCAATACGGCTCACTCGCTCAACCCCGTACCTTTCATTTACGTCACGACAAATAAGGGTGCGAAGGTGAAAGATGGCGTCTTGGCCGATGTGGCGCCGAGCATCTTACACATACTTGGCCTGCCGCAGCCCAAGGAAATGACCGGCCACGACCTGATCGAAGATTAAGCAATTTCTTTTTCATTATTTTGATGTCTCCGCGCTTGCCCATTCTCTTTGGGCGGGCGCGGAGTTTTTGTGTATCTTGGCTATCGGCCGGCCTATTTCGCGCCCTGCAAGCGCCATCGGGCCGCGCGGGCCTCTCCACGCTGCTTCCGCCTATCGCCGGACGTTTTGCACAATGTCCGCCACGCGCGCCGGATGTTCCGCAGGTCGTAGCGGCTTTCATTTTTAGGAGTCAACAGCACGCATTATGTATCCACGCAAAACCCGAAAAGGTCTTGCGCCCCGTTGCACGATGGGGTACCTCGTTCTCACTTCTGAGGTTTTTCATCGTGATAAAAAAGGTCTGCGCTCGTGATGAAAAAGGTCTGCGCTCACGAGCGTAAGTGCTTTTCATCGTGAGCGCAAAGGTAAAAGCCTGGAAGCGGCCCGTCGCCGGCCTGCTTTGCGCGTTTTTTAATGGGTGAAAGTATCTCCAAAATCGACAGACAGACCGATAAAGCATAAGTCTTGCGGACCTATCTGCCAATCTGAATCGAGAGGGAAAGGGGTGGAAGCATACACATCAATAAGTAAAGCGGCTACGTTCAGTGCCGTTTTACGCAGAAAACAGGATGTAAGGATCAGTTGTTAGTCCCTCGCCTTTAAGACGCTTGCCCATTGCGAAGCAAACGCTTGCCGAGATAGCGCACGGGATAGCGCACAGAGAGAAAACCTACGGCGATGACGGTGAAAAAGATCACCAAAATGTCTTCAGCGCTCACGCTGACGGGATAGGCATCGACGATGAAGCTGCCGGCCGTTGTCCCGAGACGCAGCAAACCGTATTCTTGCTGTAAGAAACAGAGCAACAATCCTAAAAGCAGGCCGATGAGCACGCCGAGCACCGTAATGAGTCGACCCTCCAAAAGGAAGATGCGCAAAACGTCTTTATCCGTTGCGCCAAGATGGCGAAGCGTGGCCACGTCATCGCGCTTGTCGATAATCAGCATCGAGAGACTACCGATAATATTGAAGCAGGCCACAAGCGCAATGAAGGTCAGGAAGAAGAAGGCAAAGAGTTTTTCGATCTTCATAACGTTGAAAGTGCCCTCTTGCTGCTCGTAGCGGTCCATGACTTTGAATGATGGGCCGGCCAACTTTTGCAGTCGTTCTTTGACATCAGTCTCGTCTGCTCCCGACTTCAATTTGAGTTCCAAACCGGAGATACAGCCTTGCTTCTCAAAAAGCGTCTGCGCAAAGGAGAGCGGACAAAGCATGTAAATGTTGTCGTATTTTGACTGGTAAACTTGGAAGCAGAGGTTCGAACTCTGGAGGGTGCCGACGTTAATATTCTCGGCGGGATTCAGCAGGTTGATTTGCTCGCCCTTGCGCGGGACGCAGATCTCCACCTCGCCGAAATTGAGTCCGCCAAGCGAATTGGCCAGACCGAAACCGGGGATGCCGTAATTGAGATTGGCGCGCTGAAGCTCAAATTTTCCATTGCCGTAGAGAATCTGCCGAATGCCCGTAACGTCAGCATAGCGTTCATCAATCCCCTTCAAGCGAATGACCGTCGGGCGCCCTCTGAAGAGAATCAGGGCATCATCTTCGAGCGTGGCCGAAAAGGCGGCCACTGCCGGATCTTTACGGATGGCATCCAGATGCGGATCATCAGCCGCTGCCACCTTCCCCTTCGTGGGCACAACTTCGAGCTGCGGATCAATATTCGTAAACAAGCCGCCGATTAAGTCGTGGAAGCCGTTGAAACCCGAGAGCACGCAAACCATAGCCATCGTGGCGAGCGCCACACCTCCGACGGCGATGCTCGAAATGATGTTTATGGCGTTGTGTCTCTTTTTAGAAAAGAGATAACGACGGGCGATAAAGAAGGGGAAATTCATAATGCGTGGCGCGCAGGCTTATTTCTTGAGCAATTCGTCGATGTGTTCGATATAATCAAGCGAATCGTCGATGAAGAATTTCAATTCGGGGATGATGCGCAACTGATGGCGCACGCGCTTACCCAGTTCGAAGCGCACCGTCTTTACGTTGGCGTTAATGTTGGCCACGATTTCATCGCCTTTTTCTGAAGGAAAAACGCTCAAATATCCGCGGCAAACGCTCAGATCCGGAGAAATCCGGACGCGACTCACACTGACGAGGACGCCGGGCGCTTGCTGCGTCTGGCGCTGCAGCATATCGCTCAATTCTTTTTGGATCAATCGCTCTATTTTTTGCTGTCTGGTCGTTTCCATATTTATCTCAATGCTATTTTGCCACAAAGATAAAACAGAAAAAGCAGACATGCGAAAGAATATCTGCATTAAACGACTGTTTTTTTCTGCGAATGGGCGGCCTAAAGTCTATATGCTACTTCGCCGAATGCGGTAATCGCATTCGGCGAAGCAGGTTTTTTACGTTGAAACAAGGCGGACGGGGCGCACACGCGCAACTGTTGCGCCGAAAACAAGGCGGCGGGAAAGGGAAGTCCTGGCGGCAAAGGCGTGAACTCCTACCGCGGCGATTTAAGTCGCTGCGGTGGGAAAGCGAACTCGAGCGGCGGGAGAGCGCATCAGACGTATTTTTCGCCCAAGACGATTTCGGCTTCCTTGAAGAGCTTTTTCACCAAGGCGTGGTCGTCGTTAGGACAAATTACGAGAACATCGCCGTGCTCCGCAACCAAGAAGCCGTCCAGACCGCGAATAACGGCGCGCTTTTCAGCCGGAAGATAAACAAGATTGCCCTGGCTGCCGGCGAAAAAGACTTGCGACTGACCCAAAACGGCATTGCCGTCGACGTCTTTCGACGCCGCGCGGTGCAACTCCGGCCAACAACCGATATCTGCCCAGCCGAAACGGCACGATTGTACAAAGACATTTTCGCACTTATCTAAGACTACGAGGTCAATAGAGCGGTGATAATTAGTCGGATAGAACTGACGGACGAGGCGAATCTCGCTTTCTTGCGAAAACGTGGGCCCTTCTTTTTTGATGAGGGCGTCGATTTCGGGCATCAAGGTATGGAGGGTGAGCACGATGGTGCTTGCATTCCAGAGATAAAGGCCCGTATTCCAAAGAAACTCGCCGGAATCGACAAATTTTTGTGCGTATTCGAGATCAGGCTTTTCCGTAAACGACTTCACAGCAAAGAGATCTTTGCGCACTTCTTTCCCCATTTGAATATAACCATAGGCCGAATTGGCGCATTGTGCCTTAACGCCCATCGCCAGCATCGCATTGTGGTTCGCTACAAAGTCTAAACCTGCCTCCATCTCGCTGATGAAGGTGGCTTCATCGCTGATGAGTTGGTCGCAGGGCGTAACTAAAATATTGGCCTCCGGATCACGCAACGAAATGTGGTAAGAGGCCCAGACTGTGGCTGGTGCGGTAGAGAGTTGGACGGGCTCAGAGAGAATATTATCAGGACTGATGTCGGGCAACTGCTCTTTGACCATCTCTTCGTAGTCGAAAAAAGTGGAGATATAAATGTTTTCGGTCGGTATGAATCGGGCTATGCGCTCGTAAGTCTGTGTGAGCAAGGTCTTTCCCGTGCCAAAAAAATCGAGAAATTGCTTTGGCATGTTCCTTCGACTGAGCGGCCAAAGTCGCTTTCCCACTCCGCCGGCAAGGAGGATGCAATAGTTGTGACGTTTTTTCATATGCGTATGACGATTTCTGGTTTTGATTCTGCCGCTAATTTAATTGTTTTGCAGAGAATAAGCAACTATTTTCCGCGGCTTTTTCATGAATTCAGCGAAATACCGATTTGAACTGTCGGAAATGGATTCAAGGCGTACGCATACCCACTTCCGCTCCACGCATTACGCGCCGGCGCGACGAAGGGCCATACCTGCCGCTTCGATCATCGAAAAAGGGATACACATTATATATATAGCAGACTATAAGTGGGCAAACAGGAGAGATTCCGGGGTGCTTCGTGAGGCTGCCGAACGGATGGCGCGGCTGCGAACCAAGATATGTTCATCGGTCACAAAGGGAAGTGAGGAGACAAAGGCAAGCCGATGCAAGCAGAAGCGACATTGCCGCCCTACGAATACGTATCGCTTGATGGTTTGGTGGGAGCAAACTATCGTTTGTTGCCACCAAACCATCGTTTCTCCCCAGCAAACGACAGTTTGCTCCCAGCAAACGAAACGCTCCACCGATCTGCACCGCCTCAAACGCCTTGACCGACGGCAAATTGAGGAACGATGGGGCACAATCAAGCCCACGAAGCAGTAGTAGCAAAGCGAGAATGATCAAGAAAAACGCACGACTAAACGGGGCTTGAAACTCGACTTCCGCATTCAATAAAACGGCACCGCAAACGGCAGCAATTAGGCAAAGAAATAAGAATGCTTATGGTTTATTGAATAAGTCTTGATCGGGGGCATTACTTGACTAATAATTTTATAAATCGAAGGGCAAGTGACAGAATAAAGCTGATAGCGGCAACAAAATTAAACATTTTAGAAAAACAAGGAATCGGCCAAAAAGGAGAATAAAAATCACTTTAGCCACAAAAAAGGAGAAAATGTGCAAGAGAGCGATAAAATAATCATTTGAGACACTTTGATATCGAAAAGATAAATTGCGAGACACGAATAGCAATATTAAGTAAAAAAGGGAGGCATTGCCGGAGTTGATAGTTGGCATTTTGTTATGAAAAAGAAGTGTAGTCGGGAAATATTTTTGAGAAATGGTTTGTGCAAATAAAAAAAAGGGTGCATATTTGTACCGTTATTGAGACGAAGACACAGTTAATCCTTTACAGGTAAAATATTATGGATATAAAAAATGCTTTCGCAGGTACGCTCGAATCGGGGGATATTCTGATTCAGATCGCACCTTCAGAAACAGGAACGCTGCAGGTTGATCTGGAAAGCAGCGTCGCTTTCCAATTTGGGGAGCAAATCAAAAAAGTAATCACGGAGACGCTTACAGACTTGGGTGTAGACAACGCACTGGTTAAAGCTACAGACAAAGGGGCCTTGGATTGCACAATTCGTGCTCGAGTGACGGCAGCTGCCGTTCGCGCTACGGGCAAGGACGTATGGGCTTAATGCCGAAAACAAAACATCTATTAGAAGGAATACTATGCAACGACTAAGAAGAACGATGATGTTCGTCCCGGGAAATAATCCGGGAATGATGCAGGATGCTTTTATCTACGGCCCTGATTCAATCATGCTGGACCTTGAAGACTCGGTTACGATGGCCGAAAAAGATGCGGCTCGCCTGTTAGTACATAATGCACTGAAAACAATCGATTACGGCAACACGGAAATGGTTGTGCGTATCAACCCACTCAATACGGCTTATGGAAAGAAAGACGTTGAGGCTGTCGTAAAAGCCGGCGTCCACGTGATTCGTATGCCGAAAACGGAAACAGCTGAAGAGGTGCGCGAGGTAGAACGCGAAATAGAGCGCGTAGAGAAAGAAATCGGCTGCCTCGGCCGCACAAAAATTATGGCTGCCATTGAAAGTACGCTCGGCATTGTCAACGCTTACGAAATCGCCGTGGCTTCTGAGCGTATGATGGGCATAGCTCTTGGCGCAGAAGACTACTGCGCAAACTTGAAGACGCAACGCTCACCGGAAGGCACGGAGTTGCTCTTTGCTCGCCAACAGATTGTCGTAGCTGCACGCGCAGCCGGCATCGACGCGCTTGATACGGTCTACTCTAACCTGAACGATATGGAAACTTTCCGCAAGGAGGTAGAACTGATCAAGCAATTGGGCTTCGACGGTAAGTCAATCATCAATCCTCGCCAGATTGAGATCGTCAACGAAGTATTTGCTCCGACGGAGAAAGCCATTGAGAAGGCTAAAACGATTATTGCTGCCATTAAAGAAGCTGAGAAGCGCGGTAGCGGCGTAATTGCCGTAAACGGTAAAATGGTGGACCGCCCTGTAGTAATCAGAGCACAACGTACTATCGACTTGGCCCTCGCGTCAGGCATAATTTCTAAGGAGGATTTACAATGAATAAGATAAACGACAGAGCTGCTATGATCGAGGCGGCAGCTGCCAAAGTGGGCAAAAAAACATTTGTTGATGATCTTAAGAAAGTCGGCACGCCTCGCTTAGAATATCAAAAAACTTGTTCGAAAGTCGTTACGCTGGAGGAAGCTATCCGCCAAAGCGGCTTGAAAGATGGGATGACCATCTCTTTCCACCACCACTTCCGCGGTGGCGATAAAGTGGTTAACATGGTCGTGGCTAAACTGGCTGAGATGGGCTTCAAGAATCTGCACATCGCAGCTTCAAGTTTGCAGGACGTACACAAACCTTTGATCGAACATATTCGTAACGGTGTAGTCAATCGCTTGTCGACTTCAGGTCTTCGCGGCGAGTTGGCCAATGAGATTTCACACGGCTTGATGGATGAGCCTGTTGTATTCCGCTCTCACGGCGATCGCGCCAGTGCGATCAAACGCGGCGACCTTCATATTGACGTAGCTTTCCTCGGCGCTTCTTCTTGCGACCCGTTGGGAAATGCTGCCGGCTATTCTCGCTCTGAGAATCCGAAATCTATTTGCGGTTCACTCGGCTATGCTCTTCCTGATGCTGAATATGCAGATAAGGTTGTGATCATAACGGATGACCTTGTAGACTATCCGAACACGCCTAATTCTATTTCAGAACATAAGGTAGACTTCGTTGTAGAGGTAGAATCAGTGGGCGATTCTTCAAAGATCGCTTCCGGCGCTATTCGCGACACTAAGAACCCGCGCGACATTCTGTTGGCACAACAAGCTGCGAAGGTGATCATCAATAGTGGCTACTTCAAAGATGGCTTCTCTATCCAGACGGGTTCCGGCGGTGCATCTTTGGCTGCAGTGAAGTTTATCCGCGAAAGTATGATCGAAAAAGGCATCAAAGCCAACTATGCGCTCGGTGGTATCACGGCTCATATGGTTAAGATGCACGAAGAGGGACTCATTAAGCGCTTGATCGATGTGCAATCTTTCGACAAGATTGCTGCTGAATCAGTGAAGAACAATGAATTCCACAAGGAAGTTTCGGCTTCTGAATATGCCGCAGCTGACGAGCAAGGCTCTGCAACGCACTATTTGGATATCGTGATCCTCTCTGCTTTGGAGGTAGACGTTGACTTTAATGTGAACGTGCTTGTAGGTAGCGATGGTATCATCCGTGGTGCAATCGGTGGCCACCCTGATACGGCTGCCGACTCTGCGCTTTCTATTATTGTATGCCCCTTGCTCCGCGGAAGAATCCCTTGCGTGGTAGATAAGGTGACGACATTGATTACGCCGGGTGCTACGGTTGACGTTGTCGTAACGGAATACGGCATCGCTGTTAATCCGCGCCGTCCGGAAGTGGCAGAACGCCTTCGCGCTGCCGGCTTGAAGATTGTTGATTTGAACGATTTGAAAGAACGCGCAGAAAAGATCATTGGCCAACCCGCAGAATTGCCGTTTGGCGAGAAAGTGGTTGGCGTTGTGATGTATCGTGACAACACGGTACTCGACGTGATCCGTAATATACAGGGATAAAGCTATCCTTTATGGGAGTTACGCTTGACCAACTTCTGGCCAGCCGCGAAAATAGATGGGCAAAACAGCAAGCATTGCTGCAGGAAAACCCTTTAGCGACGCTTGTGTGCCTGACGGTCATTATGCCGGGAAGTGTGAAGCGTAATTCCCAATCTCTCATTGTAGCGCGAGCTGCCGTCGAAGCTGTGCGAACGGCTTTTGGCGAGCGTCTCCTTCAGATGGAAGAGCTTGATTTGGAAACCGGCTACGAAGCTTATCTGCTGGTCTCCCTCTCGATTCCCGAAGCGAAGACGATAGCTTGCGATGTAGAAGAACAGCATCCGCTCGGACGATTGTTTGATGTAGATGTTATTCAAAAGGACGGAGCACCCGCCTCGCGCAAAACGATCGGAAGAGCTCCCCGTCGCTGCCTACTTTGCGATCGAGATGCACGCTATTGTATGCGTGATCACAGCCATACGCAAGAAGAAATACACAAACGTATAGACCAACTTGTCGCAGACTATGTCCAACGACTTTGAAATACAAAGTTACCCTTTAACCGTTCGCACAAACCGCGAGCGCGTTACGGCTTTCCTCGCTGCCAACGGGCTGCGCTTGGATGCGTTGGATTATTATGCCGTAGTTACAGCAGTTGGCGACGATCAGATTCTTGCCGGAGGCGGATTGGACAAAGACATTATTAAATGTATTGCCGTGAGCGATACTTTGAGGGACGAAGGCATTAGTGCTACGCTTGTGTCGCATCTGATGAGTATTGCGATGAGCAGGCAATATGAGGCGGTTAAAGTCTTTACCAAGCCTTCTAATCAAAAGATCTTTGAGAGCCTCGGCTTCCATTTGCTGGCCGAAGCTCCCAAAGCTGTTTTACTCGAGAACGGCTTGAGCGGTTGGCTTACGTATGAACGCTATCTAAAGAGCCTTCGGCGTGAAGGTACTTCAGGACTTATCGTGATGAACGCTAACCCTTTCACGCGTGGACATCACTTTCTCATTGCCCAAGCAGCGCGCCAAGTCGACACGCTTTTTATTATTCCCGTCAAAGAGGATCGCTCCGAATTCTCTTACGCCGAGCGCAAGGCTATGCTCGAATCGGGCTGTCGCAACATAGGGAACGTTATCGTTTGCGAAGGCAGCGATTATAGCATTTCCGCAGCAACGTTCCCTACTTATTTCCTCAAAGAACTTGATGAAGCTGCTACGACGCAGATGACATTAGATCTCAATTTGTGTGCAAAGCGCATAGCTCCCGCTTTAGGGGCAAAGATCCGCTTTGTAGGCCGTGAGCCGCTTGACGCAATGACGCAACGCTACAACGAACTGATGCACGAGATTCTCCCGCTTGAGGGCATTTCTGTTGTAGAAATGGAGCGTTTAAGCGAGGGAGATCAAGTTATTAGTGCATCCGCTGTGCGCACAGCTTTAGCCGAAGAAAAATTCTCCGAAGCAGCGCCGAAAGTTTATCCTACCACAATTCCTTACCTGCTGGCCAAACTGGCAACAATGGCTCTGCAAAGCGAATTGGATACAACCCCTAAGCCAGGCTTAGTTGATCAACTTGACTCCGGAGCTCACCAAGATATGGACTACAGCTTAATGTGTAGAAGCATTCACGCACTCCATCCCCATTTCGTAGCCCTTGCTCAGCTGGGGTATCAAGAAAAGTTGCCCACATCTAAAGAGATGCGCCGCTTGGGCTTGGAAGCCGAGCGTGAAATGCTTTTGGCCACAAACAACGTCAACACACACAAAGGCGCCCTCTTTGCCATGGGGCTCGTGCTGATTGCGGCCGCACACAATTATTATATATATGGTGTCATTCAAGAGCAGCCCCTGCGTACGGCCATCTGCCGTTTAGCTTCCGACTTTCCCGCCCCGAAAGGCACACACGGCGACGCCGTTCGCCGACAGTATAACGTCGGTGGCGCATTGGCCCAAGCAGCTGCCGGCTATCCCGACCTTTTCGACAACTGGCTACCTTACCTACGTCAATTAAAGGGCGACACTTTTGCAGCCCACAAAACCCTATTATATATAATGACCACGCTCGACGATACCAACATACTCCACCGCAAGGGAGCGCAAGTAGCGTCCAAGGTCAAAGAAGAGGCCCGAGCGTTGCTGAGCAACTTCTCCGAGGCTGCTCTGATCAAGCTCAATCAGCGATATATCAAAGAAAATATCTCTCCGGGCGGCAGTGCAGATATGCTTTCACTCACTTTTCTGCTCAACGCGATATTATCCTAAATCAACATAATATTTCAAATTACTATCATGGTAGAACTAATTAAAGAAGGAGTTTATCTACTCAACGGTTCTGAATTTGCGAAAGACGCAAAGGGTCTTCCCACACCCGATGAAGCAAGGGAAAACACCATCACTTACAACATCCTGCGTGCACACGATGTAGATGGAAGTAAGGGTAATAAAATGCGCATTAAGTTCGATGCAATGATGTCCCACGACATCACTTACGTCGGTATCATACAGACGGCGCGCGCCAGCGGTTTGGAGAAATTCCCCCTCCCTTACGCGATGACCAACTGCCACAACTCTTTGTGCGCTGTAGGTGGCACAATCAACGAAGACGACCACATCTTCGGCCTTTCTGCAGCGAAGAAGTATGGCGGTATATACGTTCCCGCTAACGTTGCCGTTATCCACCAGTTTGCACGCGAAGCAATGGTGAAGTGCGGCAATATGATCTTAGGTTCTGACAGCCACACGCGCTACGGATCGCTCGGTAATATGGGCGTCGGCGAAGGCGGCGGCGAGCTTGTGAAGCAGTTGCTTTGCAACACTTGGGATATCAACGCACCCGAAGTAGTTTTGGTTTGGCTCGAAGGCGCTCCCCGCAAGGGTGTAGGTCCTCACGACGTAGCCATCTCTTTGGTAAAGGCTGTGTTTGAGAACGGCTTTGTGAAAAACAAAGTCCTCGAATTTGCAGGCCCCGGCGTGAAGAATCTGCCGATCGACTTCCGTAACGGTATCGACATTATGACGACCGAGACGACTTGCCTCTCTTCTATCTGGATCACAGACGAAGAAGTGAAGAAGCACTACGACACACACCGTCGCGGTGAGTTCTACAAAGAATTGCGTCCGGGCGACGTAGCATATTACGACTCAATGATTCGCATCGACCTCTCGAAGCAAGAATCAATGATCGCATTGCCTTATCACCCATCCAACGCCGTATCTATCCACGAGCTCCAAGCCAACCCCGAGGCTGTCTTGCGCGCCGTAGAAGAAGATACCCACAAGCGTTATGGCGATAAAGTACAAATCGACCTCGTTAGCAAAGTGAAGAACGGCAAGATGGTAGCCGACCAAGGCATCATCGCAGGTTGCGCCGGCGGTACGTACGACAACCTCGCTGAAGCAGCAGCTATCATGCGGGGCAAGTCAGTCGGCAACGACTACTTCACCATGTCAGCTTATCCCCAGTCTGTACCCGTTTACCTCGCTACGACCCGCAACCACATTGCAGAAGTATTGCTCGAAGCAGGCGTTATCATCAAGCCCGCATTCTGCGGTCCTTGCTTCGGCGCAGGCGATGTTCCGTCTAACAACGGCTTCAGTATTCGCCATACGACGCGTAACTTCCCCAACCGCGAAGGTTCTAAGCCCGGCCAAGGCCAGATCTCACTCGTGGCATTGATGGATGCACGCTCTATCGCCGCTACTGCAGCTAACGGCGGTATAATCACAGCAGCTACAGACGTTGAATACACCAACGACTACAAGCCCTACGCTTACGATCCGACCGTTTACGAGCACCGCATCTACAACGGCTTCGGCAAAGCAGATCCTCAGCAAGAGTTGCGCTATGGCCCCAATATCAAAGACTGGCCTAAGATGTATCCGATGGCAGAAAATATGCTCGTAGAGTTGGCAGCCGTTATCCACGATCCCGTTACTACGACCGACGAGTTGATCCCCTCCGGCGAAACGTCAAGCTACCGCTCCAATCCGTTGAAACTTTCTGAGTTTGCCCTCTCCCGCCGCGTACCCGAGTACGTAGGATTGAGCAAGCGCATCCAGAGCGAAGATCTCGAGCGCCGCGCAGGCAAAACGCCCGCCAACGTTCTCGAAGCATTGAAGAAGGTTGGCGCTTCTGCCGACAACACATCTTTCGGCTCTTGCGTATTTGCTAACCGCCCCGGCGACGGTTCAGCACGCGAGCAAGCAGCTTCTTGCCAGAAAGTATTAGGTGGCGACGCCAACATCTGCTACGAATACGCTACGAAGCGCTACCGCAGCAACTGTATCAACTGGGGTATCGTTCCGTTCACCATCGCTAAGGAAACGCCGTTCGATTACAAATCAGGCGATATGGTATTCATTCCCGGCATCCGCGAAGCAATCCTCGCAGGTAAAGAAGAAATCGATGCACAAGTCATCACGGCTGAGGGCGTAACCCCGATCCACCTCTTCTTCACCAACCTGACGGCCGACGAGCGCGACATCTTGGCGCAAGGCTGTCTGATGAATTACTACGCAGCACAACGCAAGAAATAACTTTATCAATTTAACCCATAAACAATCATTATGAAAAAGATTCAGATGACCACCCCATTGGTAGAGATGGATGGTGATGAAATGACGAGAATTCTCTGGAAGATGATCAAAGACGAATTGATCCTTCCTTTCGTTGACCTCAAGGCAGAATACTACGACTTAGGCTTGCCTTATCGCGATGAAACGCGCGACCAAGTAACCTTCGATTCTGCTGAAGCAACGAAGAAGTACGGCGTAGCTGTAAAGTGTGCTACGATCACGCCAAACCACCAACGTATGGACGAATACAAGCTCCACGAAATGTGGAAGAGCCCTAACGGAACTATCCGTTCAATGCTCGACGGTACTGTATTCCGTGCGCCCATCACGATCCCTTCTATCAAGCCCGCAGTGAAGAGCTGGGAGAAGCCGATCACGATCGCTCGTCACGCATACGGCGACGTTTACAAAGGCGTAGAAATCCGCAACGAAGAAGAAGGCACAGCTAAGCTCGTATTCGAAGGCAAAAGCGGCAAGAAAGAAGAAGTCGTTATCCACGAATTCAAAGGCCCCGGTATCATCCAGGGTATGCACAACACGGATAAATCAATCCGCTCTTTCGCACACTCTTGCTTCAAGTATGCTTTAGATACCAACCAAGACCTTTGGTTCTCTACGAAGGATACTATTTCTAAGAAATACGATGCACAATTCCGCATCATCTTCGAAGAAGTATTCCAAGAGTACAAAGAAGAATTCGACAAGCGCGGCTTAGAATACTTCTACACCTTGATCGACGACGCTGTTGCTCGTGTAATCCGCAGCAAGGGTGGCTACATCTGGGCTTGTAAGAACTATGATGGCGACGTGATGAGCGATATGGTATCTACCGCATTCGGTTCTCTCGCTATGATGACCAGCGTACTCGTTAGCCCGGACGGCAAATACGAATACGAAGCAGCTCACGGCACCGTAACGCGCCACTACTACAAGCACCTCGCCGGTGAAGAAACTTCTACGAACCCGATGGCGACCATCTTCGCTTGGAGCGGCGCATTCCGCAAGCGTGGTGAGCTCGACAAGCTCCCCGAGTTGGTTAAATACGCTGACGCGCTTGAAGCAGCTTGCTTCGATACGCTCAACGAAGGTATCGTAACGAAGGACCTCGTTAACTTGATGGAAGGCATCACGCCGACTGCTGTTAACTCAGAGAACTTCATCAAGGCTATTCGTCAACGTCTCGAAAAGCGTTTGGCTTAAGCCCTAAACTTTATAGATCGGACGCAACCTGCTTGCGTCCGATTTTTCGTATCTCCCTACACGCAGTCGCCCCGTTTGTTGCAAAGCAAATCGGGCGACTGCCGTTTTTGTATCCTGCCCGTCTAAGCGCAGATCGGCCGCATCATCTATTGCGCCACCAGACATCGATTACGAATGGTTACAAACGCATAAAACACGCCTCCACGGCAAAATACCTCCATCATACCTAACCAACACACCACAGAGTCTCACACAATAATATACGCTCGTCAACCCTACGACGATGAAAGACCAACCCTAAGGGGTTGCACACTATGTATGCCTGCTTATCCAGGGTTAAGGTACGCTGTGCCTTAACCCTGGCCTGCCCAAAGACCAACCCTAAGGGGTTGTCATCGCTATTTGTTGCATCGGGGTCGAATTGTGCCTACCCTGTCATTGTATAAATGCACATTTGATTTGACCTACTAATCATTCCAAACAAATCTCACTTCCTTCAATCTACAAAATATCCCATAAAACCTCACAATTACAATTCCATAGTTTCGGATGTTAATACGCACCTCCCATTGCCAACCAATTCCGCCTCAAACAACCCCATCGGGGTTAGTCTTTTGGCAGGGCAGGGTCAAGAGGCGAAGCGGTTTAACCCTGCCTAACGTCCCCCGCGATTGACAACCCCTTAGGGTTGGTCTTAAAAAAAAGTCCAGTACCCAAAACGCATCGAGCAACATCCAAATAACAATCGGCAACAACAACGACTTTCAGTCGTTAGTGGCAGGGTTACCGCTACGCTCCTCAACCCTGCCACAGTGAAAGACCAACCCTAAGGGGTTGCACACTATGTATGCCTGCCTATCCAGGGTTAAGGTACGCTGTGCCTTAACCCTGGCCTGCCAAAAGACCAACCCTAAGGGGTTGTCGTCGCTATTTGTAGCATCGGGGGCCAATTATGCACGCCCCATCATTGTATAATTTGAATTACCGATAGGACTTTTTATCAATTAGATTGAATGCAATACGTTTCGCAACTCAAATTCCTCAATGAAATTTTCACCGCTTCCGCCTAAATCGAACGGCCAATGTTTCACCGCTTAATACAATCCCAACAAACTCAATCTATATTCCGCGCAATCCCATAGCCCTTACCCACCGCAGCAAATACCCCTTATAAACATGATCTCCGCTCCGCACAATTCATACCTCCCTTTCAGTCCGCCTCAAATAACCCCATCGGGGTTAGTCTTTTGGCAGGGCAGGGTTAAAATGCGAAGCGGTTTAACCCTGCCTAAAGCGCCCCACCCTTGAGCAACCCCTTAGGGTTGGTCTTTCAAAACAACCGCAAACGGAAACAGGACAAGGCCAACGCACGAACGAAACCGAAAATCCTCTTTTAGTTGCACAAAACTTCGCATTACAAACTGATATATTCCCATCATCGCAGTGTACCATCACGAGCGTAAGACCTTTTCATCGTGAGCGTACACCTTTGTTCTCACGAGCGTACACCTTTGTTCTCACGATAAAAAACGCTGCCATCACGTATTGTGCGAATCGAAATAAAGGTCTACTGCTTAAATATCAATGCATAATCAGCATATAATGAGCACAAAACAACAAAACGTCCGCCTCGCGCCCCGAGCATAACCCCCTTAGCAAGCGTTGAACAAGCTTTGATAACCACACTTGCGCCCAAGTGGCTGACAAGGCCGAAACTGTGGCGCAGGAATCGGCTCATAAGCATTGCGAACCAAACTCATCTCACCCTTTTCTCAATTATTCTCTGTTAAATAGTATAAAATAACGAGCAAAGACAATGGCCTGTTCGGACGAAAGCTATATCTTTGCCTCCGAACTAAGGCCATCTTAGGCCGTTTTTACAGCCCTTCTAAGTTTGATCTTGAAGGAAAATGAAAAAGAGAGAGCACATAAGGCGAATTTACGCGTGGATGTTATTGCTGACATTCGCTTTTATGCTTACGCTTAAAGGGGCGCACTACCACACGGCAGACTTTCACGCCGACAACCTCGGCAAAATGCAGCAAACAACGGGAGCTACAATTAAGGCATCCTGCGTTGTCTGCGATTTTGTCTTTCAGAAAGCTGCGGCTTTCAAACCTACGGTTTTTGTAAAGCCACTCACATCGATACCGTTCAAACGTTTTGTCTTTGTGATGCAGACCGTTTACCGCCAAATCTTGTCGGTAAACACCAATTCTCCACCCTTACGCTAAGTTTATTCTGCTTTCTTGTCGTCTTGCAGCCTTGTCGCTCTTTGCGGTGCGGGGCTTGTGAGGCCTAAAAGCTATGATGTGCCGGCCGTTTCCGAACGCGCGAATCACATATTGCGTTGGCAGCAGACGGAAGTCCTTTGCAAGCGGGCAGAATCCCCCTTATCGGCACTTGTCGATAGGAAGCATTCTTCGTAAACTTTTATTATCTCTTATTTTTTACAGATGAACCCTCATAAGTTTCACTACTTTCGGGGCCTATTGCTAATCTGTTTGCTGGCAGCACAAAACGCATTTGCGCAGCAGTCTGACAGTCTTCGCACGACGTCAAAGCCGGCCATACTGGTTCTTGACAGCGAAACGCGTCAACCGATTCAAGACGCCCTTTTATCCTATGCGCAGTCCACGTTTACGGCAGATTCAACCGGCCTTATCCTACTCCCGTCAGTGCCGCGCCGACAGGAAATCTTAAAAATTTCGGCCCTCGGCTATACGACGCAGGCCCTCCATTGGCAGGACTTGACGCTGAGCGGCGGCCAACGCATCGTTGCCTTGCGCCCTTACGCCAATAATCTGCGCGAAGCAGTCGTTAGGGGCACAAAAAATGAAGTCTCGGTTAATGCTGTCGCATCGCAAATCAACAGCCGGACGATCTCCTCTGCTATGGGCCAATCGCTCGCCTCGCTACTCGAAAAGGTAGGCGGCGTAAGTTCGATACAGACCGGCACGAGTACGGCCAAGCCGGTCATACAGGGGATGTATGGCAATCGTATCCTGATGATCAACAACGGCGCGCGGCAGACCGGCCAACAATGGGGCCTCGATCACGCGCCGGAGATTGACAAAAACAGCAGCGCACGCATCCAAGTGGTCAAAGGTGCGGAGGCTGTGCGCTATGGATCGGAGGCGCTCGGCGGCATCATTATCTTAGAACAAAAACCGCTGCCTTATGGAGAGACGAATATTGGAGGTAGCGTCAGCGGACTCGTAGGCGCGAACGGCCTACGCTACAATGCGGTCGCCACAATCGAAGGTTCGATGCCTTTTCTCCGCGACTTGGCGTGGCGCGTGCAGGGCACGTATCTGAATTCCGGCGATGCGCGGACGGCAGATTACGTCCTGAACAACACGGGTTACAGGGAACAAGACGTGAGTCTGAACCTCGGCTATCGCCACGGCCCACTGCGCCTCGAAACATCGTACAGCCTCTTCGATCATAAGGAGGGCGTGATGATGAGTTCCCAACTGGGTAGCGAGGATTTACTACGGGAGCGCATCGAATCGGGACGCCCTACGTACATACTGCCGTTTTCGCGCCACATCCTCTATCCTTATCATCGCGTCGTACACCATACGGCCATCGGAAAAGCGTTTTTGGACGGTGGAAAGTGGGGACATTTCTTCTGGCAGACAGCCTTTCAAAACGACATTCGCAAGGAATTTCGCGTAAGACGAATGAATCTCTCCCACATTCCCGCAGTAAGTATGACGCTAACTTCGTTTCAGAACCAGCTAAAATGGACTAAAGATTATGCCAACTGGCAATCAGAGGCCGGCATTTCGTATTTGCACATTCGCAATAAGAACGAAGCGGGCACGGGTGTGGTTTCGCTCATCCCCAACTACACCGAATACGACGCGGGGGCTTTTCTCATCCAAAAATATCGGAAAGGCATTTGGAGCGGTGAGGCCGGCGTGCGCTTCGATCACCAACAGACGCGCGCAGCGGGCTATGATTATACCGGAAAACTCTATACCGGAGATCACAAATTCAGCAATCTTTCCTACAACTTGGGCTTTCACGTGCAGCCATCCAACGCTTTTTCGCTGACGTCCAACCTTGGTTTGGCTTGGCGCGCACCTCACGTCCACGAACTCTACAGTAATGGCAACGAGTTGGGATCGGGAATGTTCGTCGTCGGAGATGCGAACATGAAGTCGGAGCAAAGCACGAAATGGATCGTATCTGCCGACTACCGGAGCAAGCTTTTTGGCCTCAAAGCTGAAGCTTTTGTGCAATGGATCAACGGTTATATTTACGACGAGCCCACGCATCAGTTTATAACGGTTATTTCCGGCTCGTATCCGCTTTTCCAATACAAGCAAACCGACGCATTTTTCCGCGGTTTCGATGCTGCTTTCGATTTGCGGCCTCTGAAATTCCTTCATTACCATCTGCAAACGTCGCTGATTTGGGCCAACGAGCGCAAGACGCGGGCTTACTTGCCCTACATTCCCTCTTGGCGCGTGGATCAAGAAGTCGGGCTGAGCGACATCAAGTGGGGAAAGACGGCGCCTTGGATCAGTCTGCGCCACCGCTTTGTCGCAAAACAGCGGCGATTTAATCCGGCCAGTGATTTGGTTAATTTCACGCCGCCGGCCTACCATCTTTTTGGCGTCGAAGCAGGTGCGGAATGGGCACTCGGCGGGCGGCAAAAGCTGCGCCTTTCGCTCACGGTCGACAACCTCTTTAATAAGCTTTACAAGGAGTACACCAACCGCTCGCGTTACTATGCTCACGATATGGGCCGCGATGTTCGCTTGCAGGTCAACTGGCTCTTTTAGACAAAAAACCACATACAATAATCAATTTATAAACACAGAGAATTATGAAACGTAATGCAATCAAACTAATCTCGGCGGCCGTGTTCGCCCTCTTTTTCGCCGTAACTTTCACGGCTTGTGGCAATGATCCGGTCACCCCCCCCAATCCTATCAAAGAGAAGGGCCACGAAGATCCTACGAAGATGGTGATTGAACTCTACGAATGTCACATGCACGCCGACTGGAACAAGATCGACGTGGAAGGAGGTGCTCATCAGGATCCCGAAACTAAGGCAAAGTATCTGAAAAAGGTGCAAGAAATCGTCTTCGAGAACAAGGAAGGCAAAGGCTGGGGCTATGCTGACGGCAGCCAAAAGTCGTTCTTCGTGCGCCAGTCGGCCGATTACAATACCGGCAGCAGCTTTACGCCGGCCCCCGTCTATCTTCTGTTCATCAAATATTATGATAAGAAGGGAAAACTTATGAATAATCAATTCGTAGAAGGCGGACAGGACAACCTCCATCAGCATTATTTTACCACCTCCAACGCAACGGAGTTGATGACCGGCGCAGCTTTGGCCGACGGCACTCAGACTACGAACTACATTGACTATAAATATACGGACACAACGCCTTGGGATAAAACGCACCACAGCGGCGAAGCGGAAATTACGGGCCGCTCCAATCCGATAGGACTCAAAGGCGCAATGCGTTTCTTAAAGAATCGCGTAAAGTTTGACCTGCGCATACAGCTCTGGCACGCATTCAAAGGCAAGAAAGATCCGGCTGCGAGCGACTTCGACCCGTTCTACAAGCGCTCGGCTTACAGCCAGGCTTTCGGCACTTCGGATATTAACGTCACCGTGCCCATCGTCGTTTACGCAAGTCGCGAAGAATACATTGACGGACTTGAAAGCAGCACGGATGTAAGCAAAGTGCCCGAAAACAGCTACGATGCAGCCGGCAACGCACTCATACAAGCGATCATGAAGGCCTTTAACCTGACTTGGACGGAGGCTTTGACTGACTATCAGAAATTTATTTGGGACGACAGCGATGGCGAATCAGGCCACGTATGGCTCTAATTAAAAGACGGCAAGCCCACTGAGCGCTGCCCGATGTAAAGTCGGCCCCGCGTTGCACTCATTCAGCAGGCAACGGGGGCCGATTTTTTTATGCGCGGTATGGCATTCGCGATGCACTCCTTTCGCCTTCGCGACCTTGCTCTCGTGATGAAAAAGGTTTGCGCTCACGAGAAAAAAGGTTTGCGCTCGTGATGAAAAAGGTTTACGCTCACGAGCGTAAAGGCCGTAAGCGCATCAAAGACCTTCGCAAAAACCGTGCGAGACGTTCGCTTTATGCGTCGGCATACGCGGACAAAGGCGTCAGCGTAAGCAAAAAATCAGATGCTCTCCGCTTTCAGCACCACGAAAAAAGCCCCGAAAGCTATGCTGCTCCCGGAGCTTTCTGATATGATTTGCGAACGACTAAGTTTGTTCAGCATTTAAGATGTCTTCAGCGAGCACTTCTTCGGGGCCACGCTTCACATCGCCGTTCTTCGCTACGATATAGAAGCCTTGTTTGGGAGTCCATTCCATACAAAAGAGGTCGGAAGGCGACCGGAATCCATATTTTTTCAGATTGCGCATGACCCAAGCCGACGTTCTATTGCAATGTTTCAGGTTGTGCTCATTGATCGCGCCGTTGTTGATAATCAGAAACGAATGCGACATTTGCTCATGGCTGGTCACGGTTATGGCGCCGTTGGGTTCCCACAATACATCTTTGACCTCAAACAACGAATAAATGCCCTTTTGGCGCAGGATAACGCGAAATTGCTCCATCTCCAAGCTGTTGCGCTTAAACACTTTAAAGTTTAAGATGCCGTCTTTTACGAGATAATCGCTCGTACCCTTGATCCAGCGACGCAACAGTGCAGAGCGCATACAGAAGCGCACGAACAGGTTGAAAATAATCCAGACGGCGAAGGCGAAGATTAAGTGGAGAATCGTCATATCCGGATTATAGGCAACGCCACCCACGAGTGCACCGATCACAAACGCACTGACCGTATCGAGCGGCGTGATCTGGCCCATTTGACCTTTGCCGACGATGCGTAAAAAGGCTAAGATGCCCAGCATACCTACGATGAGTTTGAGAGCAATGTCTGCAAGTTGAGAAAGATCCATAAGATAAAGTTTAAAATGTTTAGTTAGTAATTGCCGCAAATTTAGGTATTTCTTCTGCAAGGACAAGCTTTACAGCCTTCCTTTCGCCATCGGCCGGCGGTGCTGTCGACTTGTATTTTCCAAAAATACTACTTTATCGCACTATGGCCGGCTTCCGTGAGCGGCCGGTCAAACTTGGCTGTACAATTCAAGAACATCCCTCACTCGGAAAGGGTACGAAAAACGGGAAGCGCAACTTTCGTTGTCAACTTCCCGCTATTCTGATCCCGCCGGATACGTGGGAGAGAAATGCCTGCGGCACGTTCTCATTCTGATGTTTTAATAGAGCAGTGATGTTTTGTATATTTTCCGCCAGATGCGGATCGACCAATGTTTGTATCTTGTTTTACGAATTTGTTAAGCTTTTGATAATGGCTTCAGTCATATTGCCGGTGACGTCGACTACGTATAAGCGCCCATCCGTCTTTGTCAGTAGCACGGCCTCTACAATTGTATCGCCCTTTCGGCGCACGTAAATCGTCTTGCCGTCGTAGTCGTTGTAGTGTGCAAAGCGATCGCTGTTCTGCTGAAGCAGACTTTTTGCTTTGTCAAACAAGCCCGCCGTCTCGTTAGCGTTCTTATTGGAGACAATGCGCACACTCTTGATGCATTGCAGCGCTTGCTGCGCCTGCCGATCCTTGGGCAAGGTCTTCATCGAGAGCATTCGGTTGATCATCGTCGGGCTCACGGTCTGGCAGAAAAGCGAAGTGTTTGTCGCATACAGCTTCAAGTAGTTTGAAGCGAAGTCCGTTTCGACCTGCGCTTGGGCCGCGATGCACATCAACAGGCCGCAAATCAGCAGTAGTATTCTATTCCTCATTGACTATCGGATCTTTTTCCACCTCGGGCGATTGCTCCTTGGTCGAATCGGCGGAGGCGGTGCGCTGAAACATATTCAAGCCGCTTTCTACTACGTGGTAGGCCTGCGCCGGATTGTTGTAAGTGTCGCTATAATTGTTGGGGTTGTAATCCCAAGCCTCCTTATCGCGATTAAACGACTTCTGCGCGCCGATACCGACCAACACGACGATGGCCACTGCGGCGGCAGCTTGGAAGAACGGGCGGAAACTGATGCCGCCATTGACGCGATGGGCTTTTACTCTCAATGTGGGCGATGTTTTTTGCATCTGCTGCATCGGCTCATCGGCCTTGTTAGGCGCGGCAATGAGTTTCAGCAGGCGCTCATCGAAGTCGGCACCCAAACCGACTGACTGCTGCGCTTCTTCGTAAGCGAAAAGCGGACGATAGCGTTCCAAAGCAGCGGGCACATCGGGCTGCGCAAAGAAAGTCTTCAGGATAGCTTCCTCGGCCTCCGTGGTTTGCGCCTCCCAATAGCGCTCCAAGAGTTGTTCGATGTACTTATAATCCATAACTTTCTTCTTTTAGATATTGTTTTTTGATGGCTTGGCGGGCGCGGAAGAGGGTTATTTTGACGTTATCCTCCGTTATGCCGAGCGTTTCGGCCACTTCCTTGTAACTTTTCCCCTCGATGTCGCGTAGTTGCATTGCACTTCTCTGCCTTTCGGGCAAGCTATTAAATAATTCGTGCACGCGTCGCAGCTTTTCGTCGTGCTCTAATTGCTCCTGAGCGGAAAGCGAGCGATCGGCAGCCTCATACGCTACGTCGAGAGAGAGGTTTTGGGCTTCTTTTTTGTCGTGCCTATCGAGCGCTAAGTTGCGGCAAACAGTCAGACAATAAGCCTCCAGAGAATTCAAACCGCCCAGTTCTTCGCGTTTTGTCCATACGCGTATCAGCGTATCTTGCGTAACGTCCTCCGCTTCGGCTGTATCGAGCGTAATTCTGAGCGCTAAGCGGTACAGTTTGTTTTTAAGCGGGAGCAGATCTTCTCGGAAATCGATTTCTTTCACCGGGTTGTTGTTCTCTTTTTGTGGCCCTCTGTAAAGGAGACGCCTATGTAGTGAAAATGTTACTTGGATTTGGCATTTTTTTTGCGATTTATTTGCCGCTACGTCTTTTCGGCGGGTAGGAAAAGTAGTTCGCGCAGTTTTTTCGGTCGTCATTCCGCCTACTAAATTACCACTTTTCATCGAGAAATCGTACTTTTGTAGCGACAACATTTAGATGGGTCAGTCCCAAAGATGGCATTCCTTTTCTTAAAATCCATCTGCCGCGGCGGCCATCGCATTATTATCATATCAACACACACATGGAAGCATTAGAAGCCCTATTGACGCGCCGCAGTTGCAAATCTTACCGTCCCGAAATGCCCTCGAAAGAGATTTTAGACAAGATCTTAGCGGCCGGCACTTTTGCCCCGACGGGCCGCGGCGCACAGGCGCCGATCATCGTCGCCGTCACGAACAAGGAAGTGCGGGATCAGCTCTCGCAAATGAACGCTGAAATCCTCGGCACCAAGGCCGACCCGTTTTATGGCGCGCCCGTCGTGCTCGTCGTCTTGGCTGACCGCACGAAGCACACATACATTTACGATGGATCTTCGGTTATGGAGAATCTGCAATTGGCTGCTCACGCGCTCGGCTTGGGCAGTTGCTGGATACATCGCGCCAAGGAAGAATTTGATAGCGAAGCCGGCAAAGCACTGCTCAAATCTTGGGGCATCGAAGGCGATTATGAAGGCATCGGCCATTGCATTGTAGGTTATCCCGACAAGCTCCCGACGGCCGAAAAACCGCGCAAGGCCGACTATATCCGCTACGTGCGATGAGGCGGCCGCATCGGCCGCTTCTTTTGGTGCTTTGCGCAGCGGCCTCACTCCTGTTTGCGAAGAAGAAAACGCCCGCCGCGCCGACGAAGACCCCTACGGAATTGTCAATGGAGCGGCAAGGACTCGTCGACCTCCGCAGCGTGGATCCCACGATTCAGGTTAGCTTGATGTATGGCCGCGCCGACAACTTCACGGGGCAGGTTCTTTATACAGAACTTCACACGGCTTACCTCCTTCCCTCCACGGCCGCGGCGCTGAAACGGGCACAAACCGAGTTGAAGCGCTTGCGTCCGGATCTCTCGCTCAAGGTTTACGACGCCGCACGTCCGATGTCGGTGCAGCAAAAGATGTTTAACGTCGTGGCAGGGACGCCCAAAAGCATTTACGTAAGCAATCCGGCCAACGGCGGGGGCTTGCACAATTACGGTTTGGCCGTAGACATAACGCTCTGCAACGCGGCGACGGGCGACACCATCCCGATGGGAACGAAGATCGACTATATGGGACGTTTGTCGCACGTCAATTTGGAGCAGGAATTCTTAAAACAAAAGCGCATTTCTCCGGCGGCCGTAGCCAACAGGCGCTTATTGCGGCGCGTAATGGCGGTCGGAGGGTTCAAAGTGTTGCGCACGGAATGGTGGCATTTTAATTTCAAAACTCGCGCACAAGCCAAGGCGCATTACAAACTCATCCGATAAGCGATGAAACCGCCGTTTTTGAGGGCTTTTTATGGAAAATGCTGAAACTTTTATCCGAGATCACCGCACGGAAAGTGTGCCTGCACTGGCACTGCTGCTTGCCGACCGACCCCGCGAAGAGGCTGAATACATCCTGCGTCAGATCGAGGGTTGGCAGAAGTTGAACGCGAAAGTACCGGCGTGGGCTGCCGAGCCGCGACTTCGCTATCCGCGCCGCCTTTCGCTTGAGCAATGCTCCGGCGAGTTGGCCGCACGCTATAAGGCGGAGGTCATTCGCCGCCACTTACCCGCAGGTGGGCGGATGGTAGATCTGACCGGCGGCTTCGGAGTTGACTTTTTTTATCTCGGACAACTGTTTGACGAGGCGATTTACGTGGAAAAGCAGGCGGATTTGTGGCAATTGGCAACCCATAATCTCCCCTTGCTGGGCCTACACAATGCGCACTTCGTCAACGGTGATGGCGTGGCTTATTTGCAGGCTATGCCGCCGGCTGATTTCATCTTGCTGGATCCGGCGCGGCGCGATGGGGCGGGCCGAAAGGTCGTGAGTTTGGCCGATTGCGAGCCCAACGTGATGGATATATTACCCTTGCTGCGCGAAAAGGCGCGCTATACGCTCCTGAAACTCTCGCCGATGCTCGATTGGCACACGGCGGTGAGCGAACTGGGAGGGGTTTGCGAGGTCCACGTATTTGCTGAAAAAGGAGAATGTAAGGACTTACTCTTACTGCTGGGTCCTACGGACGGCCCGCCATCGATTCACTGTCGAGACGGGGTGGATTTTTCTTTCAAAACAGCCGATGAAACCGCCGCAAATTGCACTTTTACTTCAGCCGTTGAGACTTACATTTACGAACCTTCGGCGGCGCTTTTGAAAGCGGGCGCACTCAAATTGCCGGCTCTCAGATTCGACTTGAAAAAGTTGCATCCCAACAGTCATTTATATACATCTACACAGCTTATCGTCAACTTTCCGGGCCGCCGCTTCCGCTGTCTGCGCACGACGACAATGAACAAGGCAGCGCTGAAAGATTTCTGCGGCGACACGAAGCGGGCTAACATCACCGTGCGCAACTTTCCGCTGACGGTAGACGCACTCAGAAAGAAGCTCCACGTAAAAGAAGGCGGCGACGACTATTGGTTTGCCACGACGCTCTGCGATGGGCAAAAGGTGATCATAGCCTGCGAAAAATTGACCGCAAATCATCCATCTGATTAGTTCGTTTTTGCACCTCCCTATTCAAGGTCTCGTATCGTTTGGTCGGAGCAAACGATGGTTTGGTCGGAGCAAACGATGGTTTGGTCGGGGCAAATGATGGTTTGTTGGGAGCAAACGATCGCCGAAGGGCATTGTCGACCTAAAATATCCATACGTCGAAGCGCCATTTTTGCGCCTCCATCGGCCGGCATCAAATGCGGCAGCAGCAGAGAGTAGAGAATGCGTATTCCGAAAACGACACTTCGCGGCGCAGCGCTTGTTGGAAGATAAGCTAAAAGCAAGGGCAGATTGAAAAGATGCGCTTCGACGGCCGACGATCTTGACTTTTCCGCTCAAAACGGAGAAAGTAGCGGTGCGAAACGGCGACAACGCTATTTATTTCGTAGCTTTGTAGACTTATCACATCCGTGTCGCTACCACAGAAATCGCACGCACGCCGACGGCGAACAGCTCAACGTGCGCGATGCGTTGACACATTATATTATATATGACGGCTTATGCCTAATCTTCGAGAACGCTTGGCGCCGCTGGTCGGCTCTTGTTGGCGCGTGGCCTTGGTTACGACGCCGCTTGCCGATATTTTGGCCGGTGCATCCTTGCGTTTCGTGCCCATCGAAGCGCCCGAAAAGGGCGTTTGGTATGGCGATCCGTTTATTTTAGACGTTTCGCCGCGCGAGATCACGCTTTTGGTGGAAGCTTATGTGGAGCAAAAATTGCAAGGACACATCGAACGCCTGACCATAGCGCGCACTACGGGGCAGGTGCTCGAGGCAAAGACCGTTCTTAGCCTACCCACCCATTTGAGTTTTCCGGAGATTGTGCGCCGCGATGGCGAAATTTTCATCCATCCGGAAAACATTGCTTCCGGCGAACATAGCCTGTTTCGCTACGATCACGCGCAAGACGCCTTTGTCTTCGATCGTTTGCTAACGAAAGTGCCGCTTGTCGACGTCGTATTCCATCAATCGGGCGGCGAAGAGTGGCTCATCGGCTCGATGGATGCGGACCCTTACGGGCGAACGCTGCATTTTTTGAAAAAGCAAGGCGATGCGTATGAAGCCACGGCGCAATTGCGCTTTCCGGAATTTATTGCGCGCAATGCCGGCAGCCTCTTTCGCTTCGAGGGGCAACTCTATCGGCCCGCGCAGATTTGCAATCGTCATTACGGCGAGGGCGTTCTGCTTCAGCCATTAAACTATGATCCGCACACGGGTTGGAGCGTCGGCAGCGGGGTGCGCCTCCACGCTACCGATCCGCGCTTTTCGCAGGGGCTTCATACGTTTAACACGTATGAAAATACTGTTGTTGTCGACTGTCTGTCGTATCGACACCCGAATTTACGCCGACTGATGAATTGGCTGTACCGCCCGTTTCGCCACTTTTTGGTATGACGGCAAACGCCGGCCGATCACGCAAAATAAATCTTCAGTTAGACGGCAAAAAGGAGATGATCTCCCGCTTTTTTTGTTAGTTTTGCAAAAATGGCCGGCAGCCGAACCCATCGCAGCTATAGAACTACGCCCCGGCCGTTCGGCCAAACGCCACAAAAATAGTAAACAAACCGACCATAACATAAGCGCTTCTGCGCTGAACACCAACAATGAACGACGAACTCCTTATCGAACCTGTCGACTGCACGCGCTCTTCGATCATCAAAGTGATAGGCGTAGGCGGTGGCGGTGGAAACGCTGTAGCCAACATGTACTGTGAGGGTCTCCACGACGTACGCTTCCTCGTCTGCAACACGGACCGGAAAGCGCTTGAAAGTAGTGCGGTGCCCGATCGTCTGCAGCTTGGGCCCGGACTTGGAGCCGGCGGCGATCCGGAGACAGGGCGAGCACTGGCCGAGGGCGATTTGGAGGCGATCGATGACATCTTTGACGAAGATACGAAGATGGTCTTTATCACTGCGGGAATGGGCGGTGGAACGGGAACGGGCGCTTCGCCGATCATTGCGCGAGAAGCAAAATCGCGCGGGCTGCTTACGGTGGCCATCGTGACGATTCCGTTTCTTTTTGAGTTGCAGCGGCAAGTCGATAAAGCCTTAGACGGCGTCGAAAGGTTGGCCAAAGAGGTTGATGCCATACTCGTCATCAACAACGAACGACTCCGAGAAATTTATCCTGACCTCACTGTCATCAATGCCTTTAAGAAAGCCGACGAAACACTGACAAAAGCTGTCGGGAGTATTGTGGAAATCATCAAAATGCGCGGCCGTGTCAACCTCGACTTCCGCGATGTGAATATGGTTTTGCATCAAGGTGGCTTGGCCGTCATATCTTCGGGACACGCAACAGGGCCTCAACGCGTCACGCGAGCCATTCGCGATGCGCTCTATTCGCCCTTGCTCAATAATAAAGACATCTTTCGGGCCACGCGTATAGCCATGGCCATCACTTGTAGTTCGGAGCCGGACCAAGCCTTGCTCATCGATGAAATGAGCGAAATAGAACATTTCACAACGCGCTTTGATGGCAACCCATATTTCAAATGGGGTTTCGTGCCCGACGCAGCTATGGGCGACGAAATCAAAGTGACGATTCTGGCGTCCGGCTTTGGGCTCTTTAATGAGAAGGCGGACCAAACTGACGCGCTCTCTGAGGACGAGCGCACGAAACGGGCGATACGCCGCGAACGCATCTACGGCTCGGAAGAGCGCCAAAAGCGCCCGCACGCCTTTATCATCCGCCTGCAATTGGAGGATCTGATCAACGGCGACTTGCCGGAATTACTCGAAAGTGTGCCTACGCGAAACCGCACACCGGAGATGGCGCGCCAAATACGCCAAGCGCTCGAAGCCGCACGAAGCGGAGCGCCGCAATCGGCCGTATCGGACGCCGCGAAAGAGGAGGAGACGCCACTTATCATCAATTTTGATTAACAGTAATCATCATAAACATTATTGATTATGGACTTATTTGAACAAATCAGCAAGGATATTGTAGCAGCGATGAAGGCTAAGGATAAAATACGGCTTGAAACGCTACGCAATATCAAGAAGTTTTTCATCGAAGCAAAGACGGCGCCGGGCGCAAACGACACGTTGACGGACGCGCAAGCGCTCAAAATCTTGTCGAAACTGGCTAAACAAGGCCGCGATACGGCGAAACTTTACACGGAACAGGGCCGACCGGACTTGGCGGAAGAGGAAGCGGCGCAGGCTACGATCATTGAGGAGTATTTGCCAAAGGCGCTCACGCCGGAAGAGCTTGAGGCTGCCGTGCGCGCTATCATCGCTGAGACGGGGGCTACTTCGATGAAGGATATGGGCCGCGTAATGGGCGAAGCATCAAAGCGCTTGGCCGGAAAAGCCGATGGAAAGGCTATTTCTGACCGGGTTAAGAAACTCTTGGCGCAATAAAACGGCTGCGCGAAGGGCCTATATATAATATGGTATAGATCGCACCGAAGGGGTGCAAAGAAGAATGTATATAATGCAAAGCCCGAACTCGTAGGAGTTCGGGCTTTGTGTGGCTTAGGCCGCTTTTGAGCGACAGAAAATGCGGCGCTACTGATCTTAGATCTTGAGCGTGCCGCATTGGGCTACCTTTATGATGAGGCGTTGATGTGCACTTGCGGCGAGCATCCGGCTAACGCGACCGCGAGCATCGGTCCTGCCTTGGGCCAAAATTCGACCACGTAGATCGTAAACGGTATAGGCTACGTTGGGTTTGGCATCTTGCAGTGTGAGCAGTCCGTTTTCGTAGCGGCAAATCAGCTTTTGCGCAAACGCTTGATTGAGGCCGTTGATCACACCCTCGTAAGTCGACGTGTAATTTTTGTGGATTTCAAGTAAAGTCCAATACTTTTTGCTAGCTCTCTCTACATCCTCACGGAAGCACACGTTGCTGTCGGCCACCTCAGCATCTTTCATCACCAGACGGCCGTACATTGCAGGAATGCGGGTGGGAAGTCGTTCGATTAAAACGTGCATGGAATCTGTATTCATCAAGTTGTCTTGAATCCACACCTGCCTCAATTGAGACTTTCCACTGAGATCCAAGCCGCGCAACTGATTGTGGGAGCAGGAAAGCTCTGTCAACTTCGTATTGTTGCGGAGATCGAGCGACTTGCAATGGGTATGCGACACATACAACTGCTCCAAATTTGTCAAATGTGAGACATCGAGCGACTGTGCCAAAGGATTTTTTTCCGCAAACAAAATCTCAAGGTCTTTATTCTTGGAAAGATCTATCGCGGTAATCTGATTATTTGAGAAAGAGAGTTGATATAAGGCCATATTGTTTGAGACATTGAGCGCGGTGAGTCGATTGCCAAAGCAGAAAAGCGAACGGAGGTCAGCATTTTTCGTAACATCGAGCGCGGTAAGTTGATTGTCGCTGCACGAAAGCTTTCTGAGGTCTTGCAAGTGATCAACTTTCAGTTCGCTCAACCGGTTGCCGTAACAATACAACTCCATCAAACCCGTGTTGTTTGAAACATCCAGCGCCGACAATTGGTTTTCTCCGCAAGAGAGAAGACCCAGATCTTTCTGCTTCGCGATGTTAAGTTCGCTAAGTTTGTTCGTTTGGCAATACAAACTTCTGAGAAGTAGGTTTTCTTTCAGATCCAATGTCTGAATTTCATTATTTTCGCAACTAAGCAAGGTTAATTCGGGCGCCTTGGTCACATCTAAAGCCGTGATCTCACAACCAGCGCAAGAGAAAGATTCGATCTCGCCCGTGATGGTAATGGTTTGCTTCTCGATCGTAAAAGGCACCTCTCTATAATTAGAGAATTTGCCCTTCACCCCATCAAATGTTACACTCCCGTTTGCCCCGATTACGAGCGTGAGTTTCTCACCTACTTTCCGACTGGTCGTAAACGTAATCGACGATTCAGCCACCGCAACCGCGGCAAACAGAAATAAAGAGAACGCCATAGCGATTCTCCGGATAAATGATTGTGATTTCATTAGATAGATATTTTGATTTGTTATTTAATATATCCTGTTTACGCTACCGGCATCCTGCTTCAATCGCGCCTCGTCGGCTTTGCGTTCGCTAGTTTCCGGGGTGGCTTGAATCGATATTGAAGTAAGCGGCTCGCGGTCTTGCTCCAACCTTCACCAAATGGTCTTTTCGATTTTTTATCTGCGCTACGAGTATCATAAAACCAACTTTGCGCCTATCAATCCACAAAGTAAGTAAAAATATTATAGATATGCAGGAAAAACGCGGGAAAAATCCATAAAAAAAATCCGATCATTAATACTCATTATTTTATTTGGTGTAGAGAGGCGCTTTTTCTAAATCAATCACAACGCATTTTTGCGATCTTTGAGCAAGAAGGCCGCTTACAGCCTCTATATTTCCAATAATGCAAACCAGACCGAGAAAAACTTAACTACATTTTTGGATTTTTTCTACTTGCCTAAAATTAAAATCATATATTTGCACCGTGATCTTGTTACTCATTTTGCCGATTAAGGCAAGATGTAGAGGTACGCCGGCAGAAAACATCGCTGCCGGAGCGCAGTATGAGCAGATTGAGCGACCTTCTTCCGCCACCAGAATTCACCTGCGCAAGATAATATTTTGGAAAAGTGCAAGCAAACAAAACATTTTAAAGACCTAAATATGAAACACCTCAACGCTACGTTGCTTCTTTCTTTAGCAGCGATCTGTCTGCCTGGATTATCTATGGCCGACGTCACCCCAAAACAAATGCAGGCTCAAGTAGAGCTCACTTTGCAGCAATACTTACAAGCACACAAGGCAGGCGCTATCAAACAACTCCGCCAAAATGCCCAAGCACCGGCCTTCAGTGGCGGCGAAGGCACGCAGGCCAACCCATATCTCGTGAAGACTGTCGACGACTTGAAAGCCCTCTCCAAGGCTGTGGAGGAGGACAAAAACACTTTCGCCGGCAAATTCTTCCGTATGGAAAACGACATTAACCTCCAAGGCGTAGAAGATCTCCGCCCCATCGGCAACGGCTTTGATCGCACCGCTGATGACCCGACCAGAATTCGCCCGTTTATGGGTACGTTCGATGGCAACAACCACAGCATCCGCAACTTCACTTTCCGCAATGATCACTACGCAATGTTCGGCTTCTTCGGCATCGTCAACGGCGCCACGATCAAGAACCTTACCATCGCAAGTGGTAAAGTCGAAGGCGACAACATCATCGGCGGCATCGTAGGTGTAGGTATGAACGGCACAAAGATCATCAATTGCCATACAGGCAAAGATTATGTAGTCAACTGCCACAGATTTTACGGCGGCGGCATTGTGGGCGGACTCATCGCCGGCGCAGCGAGCGAAATCGCAGATTGCACCAACGACGCACCCCTCACGTGCTACCTCGGCATCACCGGAGGAATCGCCGGCTCCAACGCGCAAGATGGCACAAAAATCGAGCGTTGCGGCAACCGCGCCACAATCACAGAGCACAGCACCAACACCGGCGGCATCATCGGGCAGATAATCCGCTCCGTAAGCATCAAAGATTGCTACAACACCGGCGAAGTTAGCGCACTCAACGAACAAGGTGCAACCGACGGAACCATCGGCGGCATCATCGGAAGCACGGCTGAGACCAACGATGGCAGCATTATCGAGATCACCAATTGCTATCAGGCGGGCGCTTTGATCTATAGTTCGCCGACACTGATGGACCCCATCGTCCCCGGCTCTTTCCCAACAACGATTTTCAACAGCTATTACGCAAAAATGGAGGATGGTAGCAGCTACTCAACCGGCATTGGTGTCGACTACGATGACATGAAAAAGCAGGAGTTCGTTAACAAACTCAACGAAGAGGAAGAGTCAGGCATCTGGATCATCAAGGCGGGTGTAAACAACGGCCTCCCCGTGCCCGAAAACAACACGACCGGCATCCGCAACATCAACCAAGGCGAGCAAGCTTCCATCGCGATTGTCAATGGTCAGATCCAAGTGAACGGCCGCTACAATACGCTCCAAGTCTACACAACTGACGGCCGTCTCCTCCCGCTCGGTGCGCAATTGGAGAAAGGCACGTACATCGTCCGCCTCGTTTCAGCCGGCAAGACCTCCACGTATAAAGTGAAGTTGTAATACATTTTTTCGCTTGCGCCTCATAGCCGCCCCACGGCAATGAGCCGGCGCACAACAATCCCCTTTGCTGAGTTACCGACCGTTTCTTGTCGGCATCCCAACAAAGGGGATCTTTCTGTCCGCATCGCCGCGATGCAAACCTTCACCGCCCACAGCCGCGCGCCCATCCCGGCCGGCTGCCGGAAGCGCTTACCTTTGATCGCATAACGTTTGATAGCGTTGACATAGCAAGTCGCTAAATCCGCAAAGAGCCTATATTCTCCGCTTACCACTATAATTCTTACCACCCCTACGCTCATCTTTCTTGCTAAGAAGGCTTCCCCCTTCTCTCTCAGATGCATCCGAGTGAGGAGTGGGAAGCCCATCGGTTATATTATGTATTGTCTAAGCGAAATCGAATCGTTATTTTTTCGCCTTGTTTTTTTGTATCTTATACACCTGTTCTTTTGCTTCTTTCAAAAGTCCTATGGTAAATGAATCATCCGTCAGTTGTGCTAATTCATCCAATGCCTTTGCGCAAATTTCCCGCTCGTTTTGCGACAAGTTTTGCGCATTGTCCTTACAGAGCGACAATAAGCGGTTGGCCAATGTCGGGCGCAGATAGCCGTTACTTTGGAATGCCCTGCGCAAGCCCTCAAAATTCGACAAGAAATCCTCAGCACTCATTCCCGCAGCCTCCGCTTCATCGTCGAAAGGGAAGTTTTCGCTGAAAGAGACAACGTCACTGCCATTTCTTTTCTGCAACTTCAGCGCCAAATTGTTAATCTTATCGGCCAGCGCATTGATCTCTTTTTCGCGCCGCTTCCGTTCTGCAGGCGAGAGTTTCGATGCTTCATTCCCAAAGGCCGTAGTCAGCTCGCCCAATCTTGTGGATAAGCGCTCCAAAGTTTCCATAGCGCCTCGGTCAATGGCAAGTTCGCCCAGTTGCCTACCCCATTGTCTCCAGCCATCCACTTGTTCAGCCTCTTTCGTAGCGTCAGCTTCGGCGCGGCTTCGCTTTTCTTGTTCGAGCACATCCGGACGCATAGAATGAATGAAGCAAATACGCCCCTCAATCGTCCCGGTTTCCGGACGCTTTGCCCATTCTATCGCGTAAGCATAGCGCAGTTTTGTATCAACATTGTCATCCTTGGTAAGGATCAGCACGTTATCTTGCAAACTATTGCCCAACGTAAAACTCCGCTCGTAGTCTTTTCCGTAATCGAAAAGATATCGTCCTGCACTCGAAAACGCAACGTTGCCCGGTATTACTGTAATACCACCGCCCTTGACCTTCACTTTCGGTATCTTAACAAAGATATCATTAGCGCCTGTAGTGGCTCTAAACTCGCCCTTTTTGGTTTTTACAGGTGTTCCGCTCGCATCCTTGCGAAAAGATTTCGTCGCCGTGTAGCGATCTTGCTCATAGGCGGTGTAAATCTCGTCCAGCCATTTCTGTTGTTTCCCTTTCAAGCTGAAAGCATAGATTTCCACGCCCCTATCGTCCGATCCGGCAGCCTCCACGCGGTAATCCACGATACGCGGCGGCAGAACCGACTTCTTGGCCGTCTTACCGGCATTCTCTTTCACCTTACTGACAAAGTCGCGGAGCGCCTTATTGAAGCGTTGCTGCGCCTGTAGCGTCGCCGGCGTCAGGAGTGCCGCGACCAAGCAGGCCGACATAATTTTTGATCTCATAGTCTTCATTGCCTTGTTTTGTATAAATAATTAAGGAGTAATAGAATTGGCATCCGACGCATCCGCGGTTGTCGTCGAAGGTTTATCCTCCCAGTAAATAGCATCGTTGAGTGCAGAGACGGCCGTCTTATTGGCGTTCTCTTCCTTGGCCCAGGCTCTCACTTGCTCCAACCGATCTTTCGCCTCATAATCGAGGAGCGCCAACGCGTTTTGCATCGCGATGACTTTCAGCTGCATATCCACTTGTCGCTCTTGATCTGCCTGCTCATCGTTGTCCGCTTCGCGCCGCACGGCTTTGGTTTTCGGTCGCGACCGCAGCGGCTGACTTTCCGACGGCTCAACTTCCGGCGCCACCTGTGCAGAGATAGCGGGGCGAGCGGCTGCGATCGGAGCAGCGGGCATCGGCCGTTGATCCACTTCGCTTGAAGGCGACAAGAGGAAAGCAAAGCCGACCACTGCGGCAGCCGCTCCGCTCAAGCCTAACGACAAGAAACGCGTACGCCGACCTGGCTTTTTCGGTGCTGCGAGGGACACCGGCGCTTCGTTTTGTTGCGGCATGCCCGCATCAAAATAAGCAAACATCTCCCGATAGTCGGCCCATTTTTCGGGCACATTCGGCTGCCGGAAAAAAGCGCCCAACTGCTGCTCCTCTTCGCGCGATGTTTCGCCCGCCATAAAGCGCGCCAGCAAGCGCTCAACGTCGACTTCCGACAGTACAGAGGGTGAATATGTGGCTACTATATGCTTCATTTTTCTGCTGCGTTTCTTTTTCTGATTTCGTTAAGCAAGCGCTGCCGCGCGCGAGCCAAAAGGGTGGCGACGGAGCGTGCTTCAAGCCCTAAGAGGCGGGCTATTTCTTCCTTCGAGCGCCCTTCTACTTGGCGCAAATGTAAGACTTGATACTCCGTAGAGGGCAAGGTTTTGAGCTTTTGTGCCAACCAGCGCTCGTTATCCTCTTCTTCCAAGCGGGCATCGGCTGCAATCAGCGTCGAGGGAAACTCTCCGGTGAGCGCCTCGCCCTCTTCCGTGCGCCGCCGAAAGCGATCTATGCAAAGTCTGCGCGCCACGACGCCGGCCAAGGCCACCATACTTTTGAAGCGCTCCAAATCTTCGCGCATCGACCATAGGCGTATCAACGTCTCTTGTGCAATATCTTCGGCCGAATCCGGATCTACGCCCATCGCACGACTGGCGCTCAGTGCGCTCCGACGTGCCGCTGTGGCGTGAGTTTCAAAAGTGGCTTGATCCATATCGGTCTTATTGCTTGTTGTGCGCTTTTTGCCTTCTCGTTGGCTGATGTCTCGCCGCCGGCGGCTGAGTTCGGCGCGTCTTGATCGACGATTCGTGCGCCTTGCGTCGGCTGTTGGTTTGCGCCTTTACTGATTAAACGTAAGTCAATGGCTTTCGTCAACGAATTTAACAAAGTTTTTAATTCCTACCTTTCATCTACGCTTTGGAGCGCTCTCATTTATAATGCTGCAGAGCGATTTATCCCCGCTCAAGGCAAGCAAGGGAGGCGCCTCGCGTGCGGTTTCAAGGCGCTGATGGTTCACATTACGCCGCCTCGCGTTGATCGAAGCAACAAGAAAGGCCGAACTTTTGAGTGTACGCTCACGATAAAAAAGGTCTGCGCTCGTGAGAACAAAGGTGTGCGCTCACGATAAAAAGGGTCTACGCTCACGAGCGTACAACTTCTGCGCCAAACTTCAGCGTGGTAAAACCTATGGCGTGCCGGTTTTTATCGGGACTTTCCCGTGCGGCTTTTGCGAGAAAAGACTAAAAACAAGGACGACTGCTGAGGCTGCTTCGGACGGCGGCGCCCCGCCCTCGGACGGCCGCATCTTTTTCTCGCAGGGCAGCATTCACGCATCAAGTTGCAGTAAATGCGCCGGCCGCTCGGTAAGGCAAGAGGGAACAGCAAGCCTACCCATCGGCCCCTTGGTCGGCCCAAGCCTAAACAATAACCCCCTCCGCCAAAACTTGGCGAAGGGGGCAGCAGCCTATGGCTTTCTCATTCACATTTTATACTCATTAAAAGTCAAAATTGCCGGTCGGGATGGCAGGCGGCGTCGTGCGGCGCGGCTCTTCAGGCTGCGGCGCATTGCCTTCTTGGCGACCTCTACCCTCTTCGCGGCGTGGGCGATCGTTGCGGCGTTCGCCACCTTCGCGACGCGGACGGCGCTGCGGGCGCTCTTCCCAGCCCTCGGGTTTGGGTTCGAGTACGCGGTGAGAGAGGCGGAACTTGCCGGTCTTCTCGTCGATCTCCAAAAGTTTTACAGACGTGTGATCTCCCTCGTGCAAGCCGGCTTCTTCTACGCTCTCCAAGCGCTTCCAAGCGATCTCGCTGATGTGGAGCAAGCCTTCCTTGCCCGGCATAAACTCTACGAAGCAGCCGTAAGGCATAATGCTAACGATTTTTGCGTCGTAAATCTCGCCTACTTCCGGCACGGCAACGATGGCGCGGATCTTCGCAACGGCAGCATCAATGCTTTCTTTGCTCGGAGCGCTTACTTGGATCTTGCCTACGCCGTCTTCTTCTTCGATAGTAATCGTAGAGCCGGTTTCTTCTTGCATGCCTTGGATGATTTTTCCGCCCGGGCCGATAACGGCGCCGATAAACTCTTTCGGAATCTCAAAGGCAACGATGCGGGGCACGTGGGGCTTGAAGTCGGGACGCGGCTCAGCCAGCGTTTCGGTGAGCTTTCCGAGGATGTGTTCGCGACCTGCTTTGGCTTGCATCAAGGCTTTTTCCAAGATTTCATAGGAAAGACCGTCGCACTTGATGTCCATTTGCGTTGCCGTCAAACCGTTGATCGTGCCGGTCGTCTTGAAGTCCATATCACCCAAGTGGTCCTCATCGCCAAGGATGTCGGAGAGGATCGCATACTTCTCTTCGCCGGGGTTTTTAATTAAGCCCATGGCGATACCGCTTACCGGACGGTTCATCGGAACGCCGGCATCAAGGAGCGAAAGCGTACCTGCGCAAACGGTAGCCATAGATGAGGAACCGTTTGACTCGAGGATGTCGCTCACAATACGAACGGTATAGGGGAAATCTGCGGGAATCTGATTCTTTAATGCGCGCCAAGCCAAGTGGCCGTGGCCGATCTCGCGACGACCTACGCCGCGCTGCGCTTTAGCCTCACCCGTAGAGAAGGGCGGGAAGTTGTAGTGGAGCAGGAAGCGCTGGTAGCTCTTGTCCAATACGTCATCGACCATCTTTTCGTCAAGGCGTGTGCCGAGCGTAGTCGTAGCCAGTGCTTGTGTTTCGCCACGCGTGAAGATGGCAGAGCCGTGCGGCATCGGCAACGGGCCGGCTTCGCACCAGATGGGGCGGATCTCCGTAGTCCGGCGGCCATCCAAGCGCTTGCCTTCATCGAGGATGCAACGGCGCATGGCGTCGCGCTCTACGTCATTATAGTAGCGGTCGATCAACGCGTTCTTCTCTTCGAGTTCGTCAGCGGGCATATCAGCGTGCGCTGCGGCATAACGCTCTTTGAAGTCTTCACGAATCTTCGTAAAGCCTTCTTCGCGCTGGTGCTTATCGTGATTGCCGGCCTCAGCAATGGCATAAGCCGGTTGATAGCATTCATCTGTTACTTGCTTGCGCAAGTCTTCGTCGTTAACTTCGTGGTCGTACTCGCGCTTAACGTCAGTGCCGAGTTCTTTCATCAGCTCCTTCTGCAAACGACACATAGGCTTGATGGCTTCGTGAGCCGCCTTGAGCGCTTCGAGCAAAGCTGATTCGGGCACTTCGTCCATCTCGCCTTCGACCATCATAATATTCTCTTCCGTAGCACCAACCATAATATCCATATCGGCCTGCTTGAGTTGCTCAAAAGTAGGATTGATGACGTAAGCACCATCGATGCGGGCTACGCGAACCTCAGATATCGGACCATCAAACGGGATATCGGAAGCAGCCAATGCGGCTGAAGCAGCAAAACCTGCTAATGCGTCGGGCATATCCTTGCCATCAGCTGAAAACAGCGTGATGTTCACATAAACTTCTGCGTGATAATTGCTCGGGAAGAGGGGACGCAGTGCGCGATCGACTAAACGGGAAGTTAAAATCTCGTAGTCGGAAGCGCGGCCTTCGCGCTTCGTAAAACCGCCGGGAAAACGGCCTGCTGCGGAATACTTCTCTTTATAATCACATTGTAGGGGCATGAAATCTGTGCCCGGGACGGCGTCTTTTGCAGCTACAACCGTGGCCAATAACATTGTGTTGTTAAGGCGCAACATTATAGCGCCATCAGCCTGCTTGGCCAACTTGCCGGTCTCAATGCTGATGGTGCGGCCATCAGGCAAAGCGACGGTTTTCGTAATCACATTCATCTTAGCTTGTCTGAAATATTTGTTGTTTCGTCAATATAAAATCGCACAAAGATAGATAAACTTTTTAAGTTAGCAGGTGGAGAAATGGTTTTATTTATCTGATTTCCCGCAAAATAATATTTGCCGCAAGGGTTGCGGGGTCGCTTCTCGCTGCGCCTCGGCTTGCTTTTATCGATTTTGAGTACCACAAAGAAGGGCAACAAGGCCTTCTGCGTTTGCTGCATTAAGGCATTTTTTTCAGCCAATCGATGGCGGCCGGCCGCTGTTTGATAAACGCTTGCGGCCAACAGACGGGGCGCTTGATAGCAACCATTCAGGTAACGCGAAATAAGACGTAAGGCCTTCGAGCGCAAGCGTTGCGACAGCGAAGGCCTTTGTTAAGCGGAGAATAACGCGACGGCAGGCGGCTTATTTCGACTTTGCGGGTGCGGCGGGTAAACCGGCGGAAAGCAAACTACGATAGCGCTTATCGTTCGTGAGAATCTTCAAGCCCGCAGTCAGATCTTTGTCGTCGCGGAGATTATAATCGGCCAAGCCCTTTTGATCATAATAGCACGTCATCAGTTGGCCCTCGACCAAGCGTTTGATCGGCTTGCGCCAATAGTCGAAATCATAGTCTTCATTGTGGACTAATTTCTTCTCCAAGGCCGCAAATTCGTCTGTCGTCATTGCCTCGTAGCCCTCGGCGGCCGCAATCTTGCGGAGAACCTCAAGCGCTTTTTTACTTTGCGTGTCGTAAGTAAATTTGGCGGCCTTCAAAAATTGGATAAATGTCGTATACTCGGCATCACTCAAACTGAATTTGTCAGGCGAAGCAATGGAGGCGTGATGATTACGATAGTCGGCGCAATAATCCATCAGCGCATTGCTCGAAGCCAAGTAGGCCAACAAATTCGGCAAGCTGTCAGTCGGCACGCTCACATCGGGCGTGATGCCGCCACTGTCGCGAACGAGGCGCCCGCCGGCCGTATGAAAAACTTTCGCCAAGCTATCCGGCAAATGCTGCGGCGCACCATCTTTATAAACGTAAGCCTGCACGCATCGTCCGCTTGGGATATAATATTTCGCAGACGTCAGTTTCAGCACACCGCGATAGGGCAAAGAGCGCGGCTGTTGCACAAGTCCTTTACCATAAGAGCGCTGGCCGACGATAACGGCGCGGTCATAATCTTGCAAGGCGCCGGCCGTGATTTCCGCAGCCGAAGCCGTCGCGTAATTGGTCAGGACGACGATGGGCATCTTCGTATCCAAGGGTTCGGCACTCGTCTTATAGGTTACGTTGTTTTCTTTTATCTTTCCTTTTATGTTGACCACTTCCTTGCCGCGCGGGATAAAAAGCGCCACGACCTTGGCGGCCTGATCCACGAGTCCGCCGGGGTTATTGCGCAAGTCAAGCAGCAAGCGCTTAGCACCCTGTTGCTTCAGCTCGGACACGGCCTTTTGCATATCGCGCCCCGTATCTTCCGTATATTGATTGAGCAAAATATACCCAATACTGTCTTGCAAGATCTGCGTCGTTGTAATGCTGGGCAGCACGATGTTGCGGCGCGTTATTTTGAACGTCAATGGTTTGCTCACGCCATAGCGTTTTACCTTCAACGTAAAGCTTGTGCCCGGCTCGCCGCGCAGCGAAGCGCTCACACGGTTGCTATACGCCTGCTCACTTTCCGCGTCTGTAGCCGCCTCGCCGTAATCTTTTCCGTTCTGCTCCAAGAGAATATCTCCGGCGCGCAATCCGGCTTCGGCAGCGGGCTGTCCGGCATAAGGACGATTGATAACGCAGCGATGAAGATCGCGGCGAAAACTAATAACCGCGCCAACGCCGGCATATTTGCCCGTCGTCATTTGCTGCAAATCTTGCGCTTCGCTCTCCGGATAGTACTGCGTGTAGGGGTCAAGCCCGTCTAGCATATAATCTATCGCGCCCCGCACCACCTTGGGCGCGTTCAGCGTGTCGACGTAATAAAGATCGAGCAACTTATACAACACATTAAACGTCTCCAACTGCTTGGCTACTTCTGCGTTGTGTGTCTGTGCGTGCAAACTCCCCACCGCGAGCAGGGACGAGAGCAAAACAATAGCAATCTTTCTCATAATTCACTCCATATATCAGGCAACCGGCCGAGCGGCGTTTATCTCCGTCCGGATAGCGTCCCACGTTTCTTCCGGCAAATGCGTACCGGCCACTTCTATTACATAGGCTGCGAGGACCGTTCCTTTGTAAACGCACTCGGCTAAATCGCAACCTTTCGAGAGACCATACAGAAAACCGGCCGCAAAGAAGTCGCCGGCGCCCGTCGTGTCCAAAACTTGCTTCACGGGGCGCGCAGCTACGTTTACGACTTCCGCGCCGCGCTTAGCCCTTGCGCCCGATCCGCCGGTCTTAACAACGACTGTACGACAGATCTCGCCCAATTTCAGCAAAGCCGCTTCGGGATCAACCTCGCCGGTAAAGGCTTCGGCCTCCTGCTGATTGGCAAAAAGGATATCAACGTTGGGCAAAAGCTCTGCAAAGAACGCTATTTCACCCGCCACAATATTATAAGAAGCCAAATCAAGGCAAATGGGAGTCCCTTTCGCTTTAGCCACGGCCACAATGCGGCGCAACAAATCATGATTCTGCACCAAATAGCCCTCGATATAGACGTAATCATACGCATCGAGCAAGGCTTCGTGGATCTCTTCGGCGCACATTTCTTCAGCAGCGCCAAGATACGTGCCAAACGTGCGCTGTCCGTCGGGCGAAATAAAGGTAGAGGCAACGCCCGTGGCCTTTTCGCTGCGGAGCAGCATTGGCCGGATGCTGTGTCGGCGGCAAGTAGCTTCAAAGAAACGTCCGTTATCATCATCACCAATCTTACCCACGACACCGGGCTGCATACCTAAGTGGCCGAGCGCCAAGATCGTGTTGCAGGCCGACCCGCCGGTAGCCCGCGTTGTCTCCATTTTTGCCAGTTGATCACTGATATACCGATAACGTTCAGCGTCGATCAGCTGCATAGATCCCTTCGGCAGCTGCAGCGCTTCCAATATCGTATCATCCTCGACTCTTGCAAGCGCATCGACCAGCGCATTACCAAAGCCTAAAACTCTCTTCATCTGATTTTTTTCTGTAATTTTCCTGCAAAGGTATTGCTAATTTGGAAAATACCTATTACTTTTGCAGCCGAATTGATAAAAACTGCTTCAGTAGCTCAGTTGGTTAGAGCACCTGACTGTTAATCAGGGGGTCG
>JABZGR010000012.1 GCA_015259125.1 Alloprevotella tannerae
AGCGATTGAGGCGGTCTTTCCTACTCTTTTTGACGTTTATCGGACAGCAATAATTCTTTAACCTCCGACAGATTAGTTCGTTGTAGAAATAAATAAAGTGTATTGCGACTGACTTTTAGTTTATGGGCTAAATCTGTTTTAGATATACCTCTTTCCAAACTCTTTTTTATCAGCATTTCTTTGTTATCCAATTTGTGTTTCTTATTTTTACTGCCCTTACGTCGTCCCAGCACAACACCCTCTGCTTTCTTTCTCGCCAACGCTTCTTTTGTGCGTTGGCTGATAAGGTTACGCTCAATCTCTGCCGATAGTCCGAAAGCAAAGGCTAATACCTTGCTCTGAATATCATCCCCAAGACGATAGTTATCTTTGATAGTCCAAACTCTACATTCCTTAGTCATGCAGATGTTTAATATCTCCATAATCATAAAGAGGTTTCTACCAAGGCGTGATAACTCGCTACAGATAATGATATCGTCCTTGTTGACTTTCTTTAAGAGATTGCCCAACTGTCGTTTCGTGTAATTCTTCGTGCCGCTAATGGTTTCTTCAATCCAATCGTCAATTGAAAGATTTTGATGCTCACAAAAGTTATTGATCTCGAATCTTTGATTTTCTATTGTTTGCTTGTCGCTACTTACTCTAATATACCCATAAATCATAATTGTAAGTATAAGTGTTATTGATATTATCTACACGAAAACAAACGAGGGTTATGACTTAGAAATGTGATGCAACAATTCCAAGACTTAGGTATGCAAAAAATAGTACGTACTTTTCAAGGAAAAGGTCCGTACCTTTCTCATAAAAAGTACGGACTATTTGATCAAAAAGTACGCTCCTTTTGCGTAAAAGGTACGGACTATTTTTGCACAGTCAAAGGGCCGTGCGTAAATACCTCTTAATCTTACCTTTGTAGCTAAAAAAGACAAGAGGGAATAATTAGAGTAAACACCCATCACCACACCGACAATTTTCATTTTCCCTGATGCACAAAATTACATATCAGAAAAATATCTATTTTTGTGAAGGTGTAAGTTTTTTCTATTTGTTTAACAACATAGAACAGAATAGCGCAAACGAGGCTAACACACATTTGTAAGATAAGATCACAGCTTAAACTTTAAGGATATGTCAAAAGTACACAAAGAAAAGATTGAATGTATCCATTGCAAGGCCAAAAGAATGTTTGATATTTGGGACTCTATGAATGTTAACCTCGATCGTGAATTGAGAGAAAAGGTATTCAACGATGAGGTCTTTTTATATACTTATCCGAAGTGCGACCATCAAACGGTTGTACCTTACGGGACACTGTATCACGATGTGAAACATCGCTTCTTGCTTTTCTTTGATTTCTTTAAGCCTGACGATTTCAACTACAAACCGATCGACGTTTCGAATGAACCGAGAGTGAAAAATTATACTTTCCGCCACGTGACCGGTATCTGGCGACTAAAAGAGAAAATTGTCATCTTAGAACAGGAACTTAACGATGTGCCCATTGGGCGAATGAAGTATATGATAAAGCATGAGCTTCATCTGGAAATGGCAGAGAAGAATTTTGAAATCTACTTCGGCGAAATACATCTTTCGGACAAGGAAACATCTGAGCAAGGTTTCATTTCTTTCGTATACTTTGATGAGAATGATGGGGCGTTCTCGCTTCAATACCCCTTGGAAAGCTACGTTGAACAATGCGAGGTTTGCGAATAGGATCCTCGTATGCAGGTAAAGGAGTATGAAAACATTGATGCGGGGCAGATTACCATGAATCTTCAGCCCGAAGAGGCGTGGGCGCGGAGAAGGAGCATTATGTCAGACTGATAGCTTGGGCGTAGGCTTTAAGGGAGTGAAGAAGGAAGGCGAGAGCGGAATCATTTCTCCTTCGCTCCATATCCTATGCAAAATCACTCATCTGCCCCATTCTTTTATGATAAGCGCTTTACTACTACATCTAACAAAACTATTTTTTGCGCTACATATAAATATAAATTTAGCCAAGAACTTGGTATTAGCCTTTTTATACCTAACTTTGCTCGCTGTGATTAGGAGTGCTTTGTCAGTAAGCGTACGTACAAGCATTTTAACGCAGTATTTCACATAATAATGATCAAATAGTATGAAAAAAGCATGGAGAGGATTTACCGGCACAAAGTGGGTCGATGAGGTCAACTTGCGCCAGTTTATTCAAGATAACTACACCACTTATGATGGTGACGCTTCATTCCTCGAAACTCCAACTGAAGCAACGGACAAACTTTGGGGTATGCTCAAAGAACTGCAAAAGCAGGAGCGCGCGAAAGGTGGCGTATTGGATATGGAAACGGAAATTGTTTCCAGTATGACGGCCTATGGCCCTGCCTATATCGGAGAGGGAACTAAGGAGCAGGAGAAGATTGTCGGTTTGCAAACGGATAAGCCTTTGAAGCGCGCCTTTATGCCCTACGGCGGTATAAAGATGGCGGAACAGGCTTGCACAACTTATGGTTATGAACCTTCTGCAAAGCTTCACGAAATATTTACGAAGTATTGCAAGACGCACAATGATGGCGTATTCGATGCTTATACGGATGAGATGAAGCTCGTCAGACACAACCATATCCTTACAGGTCTTCCTGATACGTATGGGCGTGGGCGTATCGTCGGCGACTATCGTCGCGTGGCGCTGTATGGTGTTGATTTCTTGATTAACGAGAAAGCGAAGGATCTGCGCAATTGCGGCGACGGCACGATGACGGAAGAAGTAATCCGCTTGCGCGAAGAGATCTCTATGCAGATCAAGGCCTTGAAAGAGATGAAAGAGATGGCGGCCATCTATGGTTACGACATTTCTGAACCGGCCAACAATGCGCACGAAGCTGTGCAGTGGCTTTACTTCGGCTACTTGGCTGCGATCAAAACGCAAAACGGCGCGGCGATGTCGGTAGGTCGTATTTCTACTTTCCTCGACATCTATATTCAGCGTGACTTCAAAGAAGGAACGCTTACGGAGAAAGAAGCGCAAGAGCTCATTGACCACTTGGTGATGAAGTTCCGTATGGTGAAGTTTGCCCGTATCCCGTCTTACAACCAACTCTTCTCCGGCGACCCTGTATGGGCTACGCTCGAAGTGGCCGGTTTAGGTATGGACGGCCGTTCAATGGTAACGAAGACCGACTTCCGCTTCCTCCACACGCTGGAGAATATGGGGCCGTCGCCTGAGCCCAACCTCACCGTCTTGTATAGCTCACGCTTGCCCAAGACCTTCAAGGACTATGCGGCAAAGATTTCTATCGCGACAAGCTCTATACAATATGAGAATGACGACGTGATGCGTCCTATTTGGGGCGATGATTACTCGATCTGCTGCTGCGTATCGGCTACACAGACCGGTAAGGAGATGCAGTTCTTCGGTGCTCGTGCCAACCTCGCAAAGTGTGTCAACTATGCGATCAGTGGCGGTGTAGATGCTAAGACGCGTGAGCAATGCGGTCCGGCTTATCGTCCGATCGAAGGCGATGTGGTAACTTATGACGAGTTTATGCCGCGCTTCAAAAATATGATGGAATGGTTAACGGGGGTTTATGTAAACACGCTGAACCTTATCCATTATATGCACGATAAGTACTTCTATGAGGCGGCTGAACTTGCACTGATCGACACCAATGTGCGTCGCACTTTCGCAACGGGTATTGCAGGCTTCAGTCATGTAGTTGACTCTATTTCGGCTATTAAGTATGCCAAAGTCAATATTATCCGTGACGAGACCGGCTTCCCGGTAGAGTATAAGACAGAAGGCGACTTCCCGCGCTATGGTAATGATGATGACCGCGCCGATGAAATCGCTGTATGGCTGTTAAAGACTTTCATGAGTATGATTCGCAAGCACCATACTTATCGTAAATCTGAGCCGACAACAAGTATTCTTACCATCACTTCTAACGTGGTATATGGCAAGAATACGGGTAATACGCCTGACGGTCGTCCTTCCGGCGCGCCGCTCGCTCCGGGCGCAAACCCCTCTTACGGTGCAGAGCAGAATGGTTTGCTGGCTTCGTTGAACTCTACAGCTAAGCTTCCTTACGAGTATGCACTTGATGGTATCTCCAACACGCAAACAATCAGCCCGGATACTCTCGGCCACAATGATGAGGAACGTATCAATACGCTCGTAGGCGTGATGGATGGTTACTTCGATCGCGGCGCCCACCATTTGAACGTGAATGTCTTTGGCGTAGATAAGCTGATCGACTGTATGGAACACCCCGAGAAAGAAGAGTATGCTAACTTCACGATCCGTGTGAGCGGCTATGCGGTGAAGTTCATCGACCTTACACGCGAACAGCAGTTGGATGTTATTGCACGTCGCTCACATGGTTCTATGTAACGTGGATATTCATCAAACAGACAATTCCAAATTACAAACTACTGACAGTATGCTTCAGGTCCATTCCATCGAATCTTTCGGTTCGGTGGATGGGCCTGGAATACGTTTCGTGATCTTTTTGAAAGGATGCGCGATGCGGTGTCAGTATTGTCATAATCCGGATACGTGGAGCAGAGCGGGCGGACAACTCCGCTCTGTGGATGAGGTCTTAGCTCAGGCGCAACGCTTTCAAAGTTACTGGGGAGAGCAAGGCGGCATCACGGTGAGCGGTGGTGAAGCATTGCTTCAGATGCCGGCGCTTACCGAACTCTTCCGCAAAGCCAAGGACTTAGGCATCAATACTTGTCTGGATACTTCCGCTCAACCTTTCAGTAGGGAGGCGGCCGCTTTCTCAGCTTTTGAAGAGTTAATGAAGTATACCGACTTGCTTCTGCTGGACATCAAGCATATTGATAGCAAAGCCCATAAGCAACTGACGGGTTGGGGCAACGAGAATATTCTCGACTGCGCCCGCTATCTCTCTGAGATCGGCAAGCCGGTATGGATAAGACACGTATTAGTGCCGGGCATCAATGATAATGACGAGGCACTATACGGACTTCGTGCTTTTATTGATACATTAAGCAATGTTGAGCGTGTAGAAGTGCTACCTTATCACGCCTTAGGCGTCTATAAATGGGAGCAGTTAGGAATGCCCTACGCACTTACAGACGTCAAAGCACCTACGGAAGAAAGTCTGCTTCACGCACGCAAGATATTAACTGCGTAAGAAGTTCTTTTATTTTGAGGCGTAATGGATAATTTGTAAGGCTAAACAGCCCAAATTATCCATTGCGCTTTTTTGCAAAACAACACCTTGCGGATAACACGTTATTTAGAAGCCGATGTCTAAATGACTTTGATGGATGGAATTGTCACATAAAATGCATAAGATTTGTCGAAAATCACCTGATAGTCCACGCAAATTATTCGTCTTCCATATTGTAATAGCATATAGTTATTAATGTAATAGGTTTTCTAACTTTATTTATATCTTTGCAAAGCTAATCATAATAATTAAATTATGACAACAATGATACTAACAGAAGAGCAACTCAAGGAAAGGAAGGATAAAGCGCGTAAAGAAGAAATTCGTCAAAACGTAAAGAGTCATTGCACTAAGATACGAGATGGTATTAGAGCTAATGGCTCTACTAGTGGTGAGCGTGCTATATGGGAACTTTTTCAAAATGCCCGTGATTTGTCAGATTCAGCTGAAATTAAAATGACTTTGACAGACAAGGAGTTTATTTTTGCACACAAAGGAAAAGTCTTTACTTATGATTCTTTGTGTTCTTTGGTAAAACAAGTCAGTTCTCATGAAAAAGAAGATAATAATAGCGTAGGACAATATGGAACGGGATTTCTTACTACACACAAATTCAGTCGGAAAATAACCATCAATGGAAGTATGCTAATTAGTGAAGAACCAAAAGTATACGTAGATGTAACGAGTTTTGAAATTAATCGTGAGAACTTCAATGATATACCTAAGTTCATTGATGATATGACTGACCAGATTGAATCTGTTGAAAAGCTGATGGATACAGAGCAGAAGAGTACTCCTAAAGATTGGACAGAATTGCATTACGAATTAAATGAAGAACGGCATAATATTGCAGACAAAGCAATAGAAGAAGCTATAAGGATGATGCCTTATGTACTTACTTTCAATGATAATGTAAGCCGATGTACTATTTGTTCTAAAGAGCAAGTAATAGAATTTAAAAAGGAAGATAAAGCTACAAGTATAGATAATCTAAGATGTAAACGAATAACAAAGAGTACCAATGGTGATGCTATTGATATAAATTGTTTTTATTTAGAGCTTCACAATGGAGAGAGTCGAATATTATTGCCTCTCCAAACCGAAACAGAGGTACGTTCTTTAGGTGATATACCTAAATTATTTGTACACTTCCCTTTAATTGGCTCTAATTATTTTAATATAAACTTCCTGTTCCACTCTCATCGTTTCACTCCTGAAGAAAAGCGTGATAATATTATTGTTCCAAAGAATAATGATGCAAATGAGAGCATTGTCCAGGACAATAAGAAAATACTAAATGAGATGACACAATATCTCTGGAAATTTCTTGAAATACATGTCGAAAAATGGAATAAAACTATTTTGATGGCTAATATTGACATAAAGGATAATGGATTTACAGAGAAGGAAACAGAAAATTATTATAAAGATCTAAAAGAAGAGTGGGTAACAGAGTTTAAAAAACTAAAGTTGATTGAGATTGATGGGACACGGTATTGTATGGATGAAGAAAAGCACCCTGTGGTTTTAGATCCATCGATAGAACCGTTCCTTTCTAACAATGATAGCGAATATCTCAATACAATTTACCCTTATGCAAAGGGAGCAAAACTGATACCATATAAAGAAGAAATACTTCAGTGGTCAAAAATTATTGGTGTGTGGGATAGGGAAAAGAAAGAAAACTTTCTAACACTTGAAGACATTGTGAAGTTTGTGAGTGAACATAAAGGTGAAAATTTACTGAATATGTTGGAAATACTTATCGCGGCAGATGCTACACAATTCTTTGAGAAATACGAACTTATACCTAATCGTGAAGGAGAATTAAGAAAGCGAGGGGATTTACGTGATGCAAGAGCTATTCCCCCTAAGTTGTATGACCTCGTACAAGCGGTAGAACCAAATATATGTAAAAAGATGGTTGATACAAAATTCCAGGATATCATTAAACTAAATCCATATACTCGACAAAATTTGCGAGAGGAATTAAATGATATTGTAGGGGAAAAAGAAAATACTTGTTGGAAAAATTCTGTGACTCCACAACCTTATGGTGGTGATTTCGAGAAAAGCATAATCAATCTCTGTTCTGCATTTACGACACAAAATGGTGATTCTAAGCGTAACAAGTTAATGCCTATAATCTATCGCTTTGAAGGTATTAAAGACTATGAGGAAATATATATTCCTGCAGATGAAGAAGATCAAAATGGATTTGACCTATATCGGCAAGTATTTAAATCGCTTGTAGAGAATCAGATGATGAAAATTAGTACAAAGGATAAAATATGGACCGAAGAGAATATCAAGGATTTGGTTGATTTTGTTGACTATGCTCGAGGTGATGATTATAAAACATTCTGCACACAATATGCTATTTATCCTGACATGAATGGGGTTTTGCATAAACCTGACGAGCTGAAAAAGAATATAAATGTAAGTACCAAATTATTTGAATTATACACAGATGTCATTGGTGAAGATTTAAAGGGTAAGTGCGTAGATTCTCGTTTTGCAGATTTCTTCTCCAAATATAATGAAGAGACATATCAATTCACTCCTGAAAGTGTTGCTAAAGAAATACAAAATAAATTGAGTTCTTCACAATACGATAATATAATCCTTCTTGATATAATAGACCTTACAGAGCAAGAAGGTATAGATGGGAAAAGCTGGCAGTTACTTTTCAAAGATATATATGATCAACGTGAATCAATAAGATATAATTTGGGCACTGATGAAGAACGTAAGGCTATCAACCGAATGATGAAACAGAAAAAACCTGAATTACTTACAAAAATGGCGGAAGTCTCTGAAAGAGGTGATGCGGATAATGTGCTAGATAAGATAAATGAAGCAATTTATGCTTATGAACATGAACAACACATTAAGATGTTGGGAGATTATGTTGAGAGAAATGTTCAGCGTCATATAAAAGATGCTCTCAAAGGTACAGGGATATTTGTAAAGAATGAGCAGGGCGGGCAGGATTTAATATTGGAAAAAGAAAGTTTGGAACCATATTATATCGAAATAAAATCGCGGTGGAAAGATAAGGAACAGGCAATAATGTCCGCTTTGCAATTCCAAACAGCGGTAGAAAATCCTATGCGTTATTCTCTGATTTCTGCTCAAATGTGGAATTTTGACCAAGAACGTGCAAAAAATGACGAGAACTTAAGTATTGAAGAAATGAAACAATTATTGAAAGTTTGTGATAATATCGGAGCTCTCGAAGCAGATTTGAAAGAAAGGGTCGATGCTGCTTTCAAAGGAGGAGAAGAAGATATTAGAATCAATGGTAACTATGATGTCCGTATTCCCCAAAAAGTATTTAAACTCGATTTTGATAAACTAATTAGTTTGATAAAAAAGAAATTCGATAACCATTAACCGATCTAATGGATAAAAATAAACGGAATTATAAGGGAATCAAAGCTGACGAAAGACAATTGAAGAAGGCTTTCGCGTATAGACATTTAACATCATCAATACCGAAACTAGAACTTAAAGCAAATAAGGCTCACAGAAGAATGGACGTATTATTCTCACTCCTCTATGAGCCTTATTTTATATCAACAGATTGCTTATGCTCCCTTGACGTGTATCTTTATGGTTGATAGTTTTCCTTCTCGCTTCACTTTCAGGATATAAATGCCTGAAGGAACAGCTGCAAGGCTTATCTTGCGACCTCTGCTCTCTGCCACTTTGTATCCGGCAAGAGCGTATAGTGAAGCTTCAGCCTTATCAGTGCCTAAATCAATGGATCTTCCGCAGAACGCTATGGTTTGATCGTTGCAGATTTCCGTTATACTTGTGGCGTTGCCCTCCTCAATAGATATCATTCCAATTTGCAGGTGTGACACATTTGACTGTGGATATTGAGAAATGAGATGAACGCCAACACAATTGACGCCATCCGTATTAACAGGTAACTTCACTTCATACTCGGCCATAGGAATAGGGAGTTCTTCCTCACCTTTATTCTTCACCACTATTGTATCTACAGCCTGCTGTTTGTCTATCGCGTTATTGGAGCCAAGGGTAACCACAACCTTTTCATCAGATAAAGCACGCATCTTGAGTTTTACCACATAAGTCTTGCTCTTTTCAAAATTGATGGGCGGCGTAATAATCCATTCATCTGCGTCTTTTCCCGAATTAGCAACACCCGGATTAACGATATACTCTGCTGCCGAGATATCATCGCCAAACTGATAGGCACCATAAGGAGAGTTGTAAACCCAACTATAGTTGTCGTCGTTGCCGTCAACAGTAGTCCACCTACCAAAATATTCCTCTTCATTATTAAATTCTTCAAGTATCGGCGCATCAACGGCTGAACCAAGCACATAACTCGCTTGTGTATATGCACCTGTTTCTCCATAAGGATTGCAAGCATATACCTTGTAATAGTATCGTCCTAAAGAATTGATAGACTGATCGGTGAAAGAGGTCTCGGTCAGTTCTTGGCCAACAACAACGCTGTCCGGGAAGCGGATAACTTTGTAGGTGAGTCCTTCATCGGTGAAATAACCACCGTGAAATCCCCCTTGAGGCTTCGCCCATTGAACTACAGCCGACTTGCATCCTTCACCAATCTGCACAGCAATATCGTTAGGCTTAGCGGGAGCATCAAAACCTATATAAACTCTTTTATTGGATTGCTCCCCATCTCCTACACTATTCGTTGCATATAGCGTATATCTAAACTCTCCGCTATTGGGCACAGAAGCATCTTCATAAGACATACTACCGCCTATTTCGCTTGTAGGAAGCGTGGCAATATGCTTTCCGTCTCGCATGACAGATATAGATTTAATGTCTGAAAGATCTTTGCCTCCAAAAGTCTTCGTTGGGTTTACCCAGGTTATAACGGCCTTATTCATGCCATTATCGGCAGGCTTTATCGTTATATCGGCAAGTGATGCCGGCGCATCTTCTCCAGCCTTGACAAAAGGTATATACATGGCTAAGAGATTGCATTGGTCTCCAATCATTCCTAATTCCGTTACCTCTACGGGCGAAGTCTTCAAATTAAACCTTATCATATACGAATTCTTACCACCGTCCTTGGAATTTGTGCAAGATGCCCAATAAAGCATTCCGGTAGTATTATCGAACTCCATTGTCTGGTGAGAGAGCATTCCCTGATATTCGGTTTCACATAACGCCTCCACTTCGCCCGTCTCCTTGTTAATCTTCACAAGCGTACCGCCTTGCCCTATGGTATACAGATTGCCCGACAAATCGGCCGCCAGTGTGCCTACGCCTTTTTGTGCCAACGTAGCAACCGGAGTACGTGCGCCGGTTTCAAGATTAAATGTATAAAGCATAGAATTTCCACTTTCGAAGCCCACAGCATACATTGTGCCTGACGAATAATCGTAGGTCATATCCTGGATTCTGAGTTGGTTGTTGTCGGCGGCGTATTTTCCAATGACTTTCTTTTCTCCCGTGGTAAGATCGTAGGAGATAAAATCGCCGGCAGTGGGTGGCCCATAAGAATTATAGGTATACTCACAAGCATAATAGACTCCATTGGCACAAGCCCCGGCATATACGCCAAGGGGTTGCTTATAAGGATAGGTCAGTGAACAGGCTTGGAGATTATCTAAATATAAGTCGCCGAATCCATAACCTCCCAATGAATTCCCGCGTAAAAAGAATCCGTAAATCTTACGGTGCGGAACCGTGTTGTCAACATTGGCATGAGCCGTCATTCCCAAGATGCTTATAAACATTAAGCACAGTAATAATGATTTTCTTCTCATATTAGTAACGATATTAATTTAGGTAAAACGTTTTCTTCGGCATGATCAAATATGTTATGGCAAATATACATAAACATATAAACAATTTACCAATTGAGTATATTTTATTTCGTCCTCTTTATCCGTCTCTTATCATTTTATTTACAAGCTTGGAATTTTGTTGATGTGCAACCATTAAAATATAGTTTTCCCACTTTAATTGGCGTAGTCCAATAAAGATGATTTATAGTAGCAGGGTAAAACGAAAAGATAAGAACACACTCATCCAAGACGGAGAAAAGGAAATAGAAAAAAACGCCTTGATTAGGGTGGGCTAAGTTTAAGAGCCAAACTCGAGAAAGTCCTCAAAATACTCCTCAAAGGATGAAAATAGCTTTTCTATTTTTCCAAGAACCAACGTCTCGGCATCATCATATTCGCTGTTGGCTACATAAAGCTTAAACCAAATTGGGGCTATTATACAATGGGGGAGTGTGTTTGGTGTTTTATGGGCGTTAAAGAGAATAATCTTCTCTTTCTTTCGGAGGTGTTCTGAAATATACTTCAGAAGATACTTTGCAAAAGTGATGTTGAAAACAGGGAAGATTGTACAAAGTGCTAAAGCTTACTTGTGTAAAATCACTATTTTTAGGGATTGTGTACTCATTTCGCCTTCCGTACCTTTGCTTATCAGAGAGGATAAGTGTGGTTTCTCTTTGCACTCTCTCTCTGAAACTATATTTTTTAAGACCCAGCCATAACTCCTCGGCAATAATGCGAATATAAACTTGTCAACTATCGATCTTTCTTTTTTCACAACATTGCAAGCCGGCTGGCTCAACGCCTGGATTCCTTCCTTTGGAATGGTACTGATACAATTTATCTATATGGCGATATTCAGGGAGGGTGGTAAGCGTGCGGTAGACACGTCATGGTACACTGCAAAAGATAAGCTAAATGGTTTGGCGAGTACGGTTTTACAAATCCTCCTGTTGATACTTTCCATCTTCGTGCCTCTGAAGTTTGGCACGATGTGGTTTGTCATCTGCTTGGTTATATTTCTCCTATCTTTAGCCGCCTTTATCTCGGCTTTTCACAATTATGCAGCCGCGCCGGCCAACAAGCCCATCAAGAACGACATATACCGATGGTCTCGAAACCCTATGTGCTTTTTCTTTTTCGCAGGTATGCTCGGCGCTTATATTGCTTCCGCTTCACTATGGATGCTTATTGTTCTCATTCCGTTCATCGCAGCCACGCACTTCATTATCTTAGGAGAGGAACGCTACTGTACGGAAACTTATGGTAAGGAGTATTTGGAATACAAAACGCCAACCCCACGGTATTTCCTTTTCTTTTAAAAGGCTTCCCTTTCACATTGACAATTAAAAATAGAGATATGATAGAAAACAAACTTACAGACGTGCCTGAGACTATGCTGATAACGCTATGGGCGAAGGCCGAAGAGACTAAACGGGCAGATGCCTTGTTGCACGATGAAAAAGCGGTAGAGATCATAGATAAAATAGAATATGACTTTTCCAAGTTCAGCAAAGCGAAATTCTCACAAGCAGGATGTTGTGTCAGGGCAAGTCTGATTGATACGGAAATTCGGGACTTTCTCGACAAACATCCTGATGCGGTGGTTGTCCAGCTGGGCGCCGGCATAGATGCGCGCTACGAACGGCTGCAATGTCCACCCGTAACACATTGGTACGACTTGGATCTTGAGGAAGCCATTAAGTTGCGTCGCCAACTGTTGTCTGAAAGTGAACGGAATACCTATATAGCCTCCTCTATGTTCGACTATGGTTGGATAGACATAGTGAAATCCCACGGCAAGCCGGTGCTCATTATTATTGAAGGCGTGTTGATGTATTTCGAGTCGGAACAGATAAAAGCATTTTTCCAAGAACTGTGTGCCCGCTTTGATAATGCTACCATATTATTCGATATGCTCGCCTTCTCTTTGGTCGGCCGCTCTCGACAGCATGATTCGCTGCGAAAGGTTAGTAAAAACGTGGAGTTCAAATGGTCGCTGTTAGATACAAAGGAGATGGAAACGTGGAATCCCCGAATACGGCTCGAAAAAGAACTTTATATGAGTAAATATGATCATGGTCGTTTCCCTTTCATTTTCAGAATGCTTTATAAAGTACCTTACTTCTTCCGTCGTTATAACCAGCGTGTGGTAAAGCTGCGTATTACTTAGCAAAACATCTGCTAAATCCGGATAGGGAATAGTAAACGATCAATTACATAAAAATAGAACTATGAGCGTGACGAATTTCATAAACGAAGAAAACCTTACTATGATTCAAGGAGTCAATGGTATTCTGTTACATCAAGAAGGCTGGATGATACAAAAGGCACAAAAAGAAGAAAGTACCAAGTGAAAGCCTTTTTAATATCCTCTTTGGATAGGCTGTTTGGTCCTTGTCCTTAGCCCTTCTGCGAATGAAGACTGACGATGAAAAAGCAACAATAGCAAATAGATAGGCTTACAAGTCTATTGGAAAATATATTGGCTTTAGGGGCTATCAACAAGACAACAGAGGCAAATAAGAGGTTATTAGATTTGCAGCGTAAAGGATAAAACCCCAATTCGGTTTAAGCAAGGTCTTACATCCGGCTTTCAATAGTAAACACCGTTTCCTTTCGACTTTTGTTTTAGAACGAAAGGAATAATGTTTTACGATATAGCACTTAAGACAAAGCCTTGTTTATCCCGCGTTGGGATATGTAAAACCCTATGCGCACGAAAAGGCAGAGAGACTTAGTCTGAGTTTAGCTTTCCAGACATAGACACGCGGATATTTAGTGTCTCTACGGGTAGAGACGATTGTCTCAACAAGCAGAGATACAAGTCTCAACACGTAGAGATAATAGTATCTACACGTAGAGACACCATTTCATAGCTTCAAAGATGAATCAGTATTACTGAAATAGCTGATACTCTAAGACGAAAAATCCAAATGTAACGTTTTACGCTTGCCGTTCCTAATTGTCGGCTAAACCATAAGTTCTAGAAACTATACTGAAAGGTTTCAAGGGGATTAGCTTTTCTTTTCTTAGCTGATTGTCAATCATAAACATACGAAAGAAAATCTTCTTTGCGGCTGTTATTGAAACTGTTTTAAGGTAAAAATAAGTATTGCTTATCTCAATTTGGGGCATAAAATATGGAACTCACGTTAATTACGTATTTGCGAGCTCTTATTATTTTCCTCATAAGCTAATCCTTGCTTTGTATAAATTCTACAAGCTCCCATTCATCTTGGTGGAAAGTTTAAATGAAAAAGTAAAATCCCTTGTAAATCATCGATTCACAAGGGATTTGTAGTACCCAGACCCGGGGTCGAACCGGGATGGATTGCTCCACTGGTGTTTGAGACCAGCGCGTCTACCGATTCCGCCATCTGGGCTTGCGTTTGCGGGTGCAAATATACGGCGAGTTTTGGATTCGACCAAAGGATTGAGAGACTTTTTTTGGTTGTGGCTGTTTTTGTTTTCCGACATTACATTTGAAAGTTGCCTGAGTGAGACTCGCCCTTTCTCTTCTATCAATAGGGGCAGCGGGCCTTGATTGTCAGAAAATTCATTTTATTTCTCTATCTTTGCACCATTATATAATGAAGTTAAGCGCAATGTCTTGCATTCTACATATTGAAACCTCGACGGATGTTTGTTCTGTTGCCCTTTCCCAAGATGGCGTCTGTATCTATTCGGACGAAAACAAGGAAGGCCCTGAACACGCCCGCATATTAGCCCCTTTTGTTAGCGATGCGATTAGTTTTGCCGACAGCCATGCCATTCCGATTGACGCTGTTGCTGTGAGCAAAGGACCAGGGTCTTATACCGGTTTGCGTATTGGCGTATCGACGGCCAAAGGAGTTTGCTATGCTCGCGACTTGCGACTGATCTCGGTGTCGACATTAGCCTTGCTTTCCGTCCCTATCTTGCTCCGTCACGAGTTGGAAGACGATGCCCTTTTGTGTCCGATGATTGATGCGCGGCGAATGGAAGTTTATTGCTGTCTCTACGATCGCGCCCTGCGAACGATTGAGCCGACGACTGCGCAAATCATCACGTCCGATTCCTTTGCTGCCCATCTGAATGAGCATCCCGTCTACTTTTTTGGCAACGGCGCAGAGAAATGCAAAGGCGTCATCACCCATCCCAACGCTCGCTTTATTGAAGGCATAGTGCCGCTGGCCAAATATATGTTTCCGCTGGCCGAGAAGGCGGTGGCAACAGAAAGCTATGAAGATGTAGCCTATTTTGAGCCTTTCTATCTAAAGCAGTTTGTGGCACAAAAGCCTAAGAATCTGTTGTAGGCCTTATATTATATTGAGCAGCCGGCGTCGCTGTGTCTGTTCTTGTCGAACAAAAGAAATATCCCGCATTTATGCATTACAATACGAACGAAGGAAAACTGAAATTGCCGGAATATGGGCGTCTCGTGCAGCGAATGGCCGAGTATGTAGTGACCATTCAAGACCGCGCAGCGCGTCAGGCTTACGCTGAACGTCTCGCTTTTATTATGGAAAGAATGATCCCTAAGGGACAACGCGCGCAAGACGTCGCACATAAGATTTGGGATCATTTGGCTTATTTGACCAATTATCAATTAGATATTGACTTTCCCGTGGAGATTCGTCGCTTCGAGCCAAGTATGCAGCCGCAGCGTTTGAGTTATCCGCAAGGACGAATCCGTTATCGCCATTATGGGCGCTTGGTTGAGCGCGCCATAGCCAAGTTGCGCGATATGCCGGCCGGCACCGTGCGCGATCAGACTTTGCTTTTAGTGGCCAACCGAATGAAGCGCAACTTGGCTTCTTGGAAGAGCGACAACGCTACTGACGATAAGGTGGCACACGACTTGTCTTCTTATACTGACGGTCAACTTACCATCTAACCTATTCTGATTATGGCTTCTTTTGTTATTGAAGGCGGGCACCGCCTGAAGGGTGTTATTGAGCCGCAAGGCGCCAAAAATGAGGCGCTCGAAGTTATTGCGGCCACCTTGCTCTCTGCAGAGCCCGTGCGCCTGACTAACATACCTGATATATTAGACGTCAACAACCTCATTCGCCTTATTGCCGATATGGGGGTAAGCGTTACGAAAAACGGGGCGGGCGATTATACTTTCTGCGCCGACCACGTTGATTTGAATTACCTTTATAGCGAAGAATTCCTTCAGCGTTGTACGCAGTTGCGCGGCTCTGTCTTGTTGATGGGCCCGCTTTTGGCGCGCTTTGGGCGAGCTTCGATGGCAAAGCCCGGTGGCGATAAAATCGGTCGCCGTCGGTTGGATACCCATTTCTTGGGCTTCCGTCATTTAGGAGCAGATTTCGTTTTCGACGAAAAGGCCGGCGTGTTTACCATTGAGGCCAAAACCTTGCGGGGTACTTATATGCTTCTCGATGAGGCCAGCATTACGGGCACAGCCAATATTATTATGGCGGCCGTATTGGCCCAAGGGACGACTACAATATATAATGCGGCCTGCGAACCTTATATTCAGCAACTCTGTAAGCTCCTCAATAAAATGGGGGCCAAGATTTCCGGCCTTGCGTCCAACTTGCTGACCATTGAAGGTGTCGAATGCTTGCACGCTGCCGAGCATCGCATTCTTCCCGATATGATTGAGATTGGCTCTTTCATAGGTATGGCGGCTTTGGCCGGCGATGGCATTACGATTAAGCAGGTTTCGTATGACGATTTGGGGCTTATTCCCGACACTTTTCGGCGTTTGGGCGTCCGCATCGAGCGCCAAGGCGACGACCTCTTTATTCCGGCGCAGCCCCACTATGCTTCTGAGACGTTTATTGATGGCTCTTTTCTGACGATGGCCGATGCGCCTTGGCCCGGTTTGACGCCCGACTTGCTCAGTGTGCTAATTGTCGTGGCTACGCAGGCGAAGGGCACGGTGCTCTTTCATCAGAAGATGTTTGAAAGCCGATTGTTCTTCGTTGATAAGTTGATTGATATGGGCGCACAAATTATCCTGTGCGATCCTCACCGCGCTGTCGTCGTTGGGCACAATCACGCACTCAAGTTGCAGGCTCGCCGAATGACGTCACCCGATATTCGCGCCGGCATCGCGCTGCTCATTGCCGCCTTGAGCGCTGAAGGTACGAGCATCATCGACAATATTGAGCAAATCGATCGCGGCTACGAGCGCATCGAAGAGCGCTTGGGCGCATTGGGGGCGGTGATTAAACGCATAGATTAGTATGATAAAGGCTGATGATTTGGTGCTGATCGGCAAGATCACAAAGTTGCATGGTATAGATGGCGAAGTAGTCTGCCATTTTACCGACGACGTCTTTGATCGTGGCGACTCCGCCTTTCTCTTTCTTGAACTTGATGGTCTGCCTGTTCCTTTTGAATGGGAAGAATACCGCTTCAAAGGCGCGGAAGATGCCCTTTTCAAGTTTGTGGAAGCTCCTGATGAGGCTTCGGCCCGCCATCTTATCGGCGCGAAAGTATATTATCCCAAAGAATTTATTCCCGAACTCGACGAAAGCGAAGGCCTGCCTTCCTATCGTGCGTTAATCGGTTTCCAAGTTAAAGATGCCGAGGGACATAGTTTGGGAGTAGTCAATGCCGTTGATGATTCGTCGGCTAATATCTTATTGACCGTTGTGGATGCTGAGGATCGCGTATTACTTCTGCCTTATCACGACGATTTTCTGCTTCATTTTGATTTAAGAGAACGCATCTTGCAACTCCGATTGCCCGAAGGACTTTTGGATTTGAACGTATAAAGCGATGAGAAAAATAGCCTTACTCGGTTCTACCGGCTCAATTGGGACGCAGGCCTTAGATATTATTCGCGCCCACAGCGATCTCTTCGAAGCCTACCTGCTTACGGCTAACGACAATGCCGATCTGCTGATTCGGCAGGCACGAGAGTTTGAGCCCGATAGCGTCGTGATTGCCAACGCAGACAAATACGATTACGTCAGCGAGGCCCTGGCCGATTTGCCCATCAAGGTTTATGCCGGTGCCGATGCCATTTGCGACGTCGTGACCGCAAGCCCTATAGATATTGTCTTGACTGCAATGGTCGGCTTCTCCGGCTTGCGCCCTACGGTTGCAGCCTTGAAAGCCGGCAAGGCAATTGCCTTAGCCAACAAAGAGACGCTTGTTGTGGCCGGTGAGATTATCACCCGCTTGGCCTTGGATAATAAATGCCCGCTGCTTCCCGTTGATAGCGAACATTCGGCGATCTTTCAATGCCTAACGGGTAGTGGCAACAATCCGGTTGAAGCCCTGCTTCTTACGGCTTCCGGCGGTCCTTTCCGTCAAATGGATGCCGCCGCCTTGGCCCGCGTCACGGCAGCCCAAGCCCTAAAGCACCCCAATTGGGTAATGGGCGCGAAGATTACGATTGACTCCGCCTCCATGATGAACAAAGGCTTTGAGATGATCGAAGCAAAATGGCTCTTTGGCGTGCAGCCTGAAGCCATCGAGATCGTTGTTCATCCGGAGAGCATCATTCATTCAGCCGTGCGCTATGCCGATGGCGCCGTCATAGCTCAGATGGGCTTGCCCGATATGCACTTGCCCATCAGCTACGCCTTTAGTTATCCGCGTCGCCTGCCTATTTCCGGTGAGCGGATGGACCTCTTTCGCTTGGGCAGCCTTCATTTTGAGCGGCCCGACGTTGAGCGTTTTCCCTGTCTCCGCTTAGCTTATGCCGCTGTGAATCGTGGTGGCAACGCGCCTTGCGTACTAAATGCCGCCAACGAAGTAGTTAATCTCGCCTTTCGCGAAGGGCGCATCGCCTTTCCACAGATGGCGGAGATCATAAATGAGACCATGGCTCGCACACATTATATAAATACCCCCACTTTAGACGATTATTTTGAAACAGACAGCGAAGCGCGCCGCATAGCCGCTTCACTTATTCCCAATACATAAAACAAAAGAAAATCCGATGGAAGCATTTTTGATTCGCGCACTACAATTGATATTGTGTTTCTCCATACTGATCTTCCTCCACGAAGGCGGCCATTTCTTGGCAGCTCGCTTGTTTAAGATCCGTGTGGAAAAGTTTGCCCTCTTCTTTGATCCCTGGTTCAGCTTGTTTAAGTTTAAGCCCAAGAAAGGTGATACTACCTATGTGCTCGGTTGGTTGCCGCTTGGCGGCTACGTAAAAATAGCCGGTATGATTGATGAATCGATGGACAAAGAGCAGATGCAGCAACCCGTACAGCCGTGGGAGTTTCGCGCAAAGCCCGCTTGGCAGCGCCTGATTGTGATGCTGGCCGGCGTATTCGTCAATTTCATTCTCGCCCTTTTTATCTATGCAATGATACTCTTTACTTGGGGCGACACCTACGTGCCTATGCGCAACATAGACCAAGGTTTTGCCTTCAATGAGCGAGCCCGTCAGTTTGGATTCCAAAATGGCGATATCCCCCTCCGCACCGACAAGGTCACGTTCGAACGTTTCGACTCCAATGAGAGCATGGGCGACGTCTATCGCGGCATCAGTGAAGCGCGAAGCGTCACTGTGTTGCGGCAAGGTAAAGAAGTGACCCTCTCTCTACCCGGTGAGATCAATATGATTCAAATGATGAAAGAAGAGCCGCCCTTCCTGCTGCCCTTATCTACTGCCGTTGTCGACAGTCTTCCCGCCGGCAGTCCGGCCGCTAAGGCCGGCGTGCGCGTAGGCGACAGTTTGGTGTCCTACAATGGTGCGCCTTGCACAACGTGGAACGAATACACCGACATCCGTGCCCGCATGGAAGACGTTTTGGCGTCGAAAAAGCCCGCCGATTCCCTTCGTCTGCGCCAAGTGACGCTCGTCGTGGCGCGTGCAGCCACCGGCGTGCGCGATACTTTGCGCTTCCAATTGACGCCGGAGTATGCTTTGGGCATCTCTCACTATAGTCCGTTCAAGAACTACAAGACCGTTACGAAGAACTACACCTTCCTATCTTCCTTCCCTGCCGGATTCTCTCACGGATGGCACGTATTAAAAGGCTACGTTACTGACTTGAAGTACATCTTTACGAAAGACGGCGCCAAGAGTATTGGTAGTTTTGGCACGATCGGCTCACTTTTCCCTACCACGTGGGTATGGGAGCGTTTTTGGGAGCTAACGGCGTTTATTTCGCTGATGTTGGCGTTTATGAATATCCTGCCTATTCCCGCACTTGATGGAGGTCACGCCTTCTTCCTTCTTTATGAGGTGATCACGCGCCGCAAGCCGAGCGACAAGTTTATGGAAAACGCTGAAAAAATCGGCATCTTCCTCCTCTTAGGCTTGATGGCTTACGCCTTGTTCAATGATGTCTTGAAGTTTATTTTCTAACACCCCCAAGCGCTTCGGAATGGGTTCGTTAAGGGCCCGTTTCGGCGCCATAACCCTTTACCTTGCTCGTCTACGAAGATGAATTACATTGGTTCCAAGCGTACTTTGCTGCCCTTTATCGACCAATGCATTACGTCCATCGCAGGTGACGCGGCACGAAGTGGGACATTTTGCGACCTTTTTGCCGGAACGGGCATCGTCGGCCGCTTTTATAAGTCGCAAGGTTGCAGTGTGATGGCCAACGATTGGCAGTTTTACGGCTTCGTACTCAATCAGCATTATATCGGCAACTGTTCTCTGCCGGCTTTCTCCGGCTTGATGCCCCACATACCGACACTTACGACGACCGCCCTCCCTGAAAGAGGGGCGGTCGTTTGTCGTTTCCTTGAAAATCTTCCACCTGCGGAGGGCTTTGTCTCGCGTCATTTTTGTCCGGGTGGGACCACTAATGACGCCGCGCAAAGAATCTACTTCAGCGATGCCAACGGCCGGCGCTGCGATGCCATCCGCCGGCAGATTGACGCGTGGCTACGCGCGGGGATGATCACCAAGGGAGAGTTTTATTTCCTCTTGACGACCCTTTTGGAGAATATGGACAGTGTGGCCAACACAGCTTCGATCTATGGGGCTTTTCTCAAAAAACTGAAACCCTCGGCCTTGCGTCCGCTCACGATGACGCCTGTCGAGTGCATCTTGAGTGAGCGTCCGCAACGTGTGTTTCAAAATGACGCCAACCAATTGATTGGCCGCTTGCAAACGGACATACTCTACCTTGACCCGCCTTACAACAATCGGCAATATGCTGCCAATTATCACGTCTTGGAAACCATCGCCCGCAACGACAGTCCGGCGCTATACGGCAAGACCGGTATGCGCGACTATGCGGATCGGCGCTCGGCCTATTGCTCTCGCCGCCACGTGCGCAAGGCCTTTGCCGACTTAATCGAACGCGCCAATGCGCGCTACGTATTTTTGAGTTACAATAATGAGGGTTTGCTCTCCTTTGACGACATACAGCAGGTTATGGAGCGCCGCGGGCGCTACGGCCGGTTTGAACAACCTTACGGACGCTTCCAAGCTGACCGCCCTTCGGCTGAACGGCAAATCAAGGCCACGCAAACCACGGAATATATCCATTATCTTATCGTAGAATAAGTAGGGCGTCACGCGGCGAACCCTCGACTTCTTTATGCGACAAGCAGACGCCGACTGAGTCGGACGCCTGCTTTTTTGATAATCGCTGCTGCATCGCCGCGCCCGTCTGCGTTGGGATATCGGCCGCCCCATTTCCATTGTCTGAAGCATTGCTCCGTAGCCGATTTAATTTGAACAGCTGCGCCTTACATCCCCCTTGCGACCCTTGCGCTCGTGAGGTGAAACCTTTTTCATCACGAGATGAAACCTTTTTTATCGTGAGCGCACACCTTTATTCTCGTGATAAAAAAGGGGATAGTTACGTGCGGGGTGTTGCCATTTAGCGGCTCTCTACTAAATTGTTCAACGCTTTGCGGGGCGAAAATACTTTCGCCGGCCGTTCGCTTGCTGACCTTTGGCAGTTTTGGGCGTAGGGATGCAAGAAATTGTAAAAGATATTTGAGCTGATTCGAAGCGTGTGTGACCTTAAGGCCTTACTTTTAGCCAAGATTTTGGGAGAAAACGATCTATTGTCCATATACTCTAAAACGAGTATTAGCGTTCGTCGGCGCTAAAATGGGCGGCCGGAGGTAGATTAGCTGTTGGTCGCTAAAAAATATATAGATGAGCGGCGGTTCGGATAGGATGTTAAAGCCTTAAATAATAATGGTTTATTCCTTTTTTTTCGCTTACCGCATTCCCTATTCTGTCGATTGCTTTGTCTGAGTTTACCCTGCGTTGTACGGAAGCCATCATAGTCGCACAATGAAAATATTTGCTAAAAAGTGGCTTTGGTCTTGCCTTTTCTATACCTACTATTAGGTAATGGCCGGCAAATCTTTGTCTGTGCGTATCTCCCCATAAATGAGGATGTGCGCGATAGGGTGAAAAATTACTGAAATGTCAATAAAACGGCAAGCTCCTGCGTGCGAATGAAACGCAAGACTGCGGCGCGGCAAGTAGGCGCTAAGTCGGCAAATCACAAACAAAAAGATTGAAAGATGGACAAAAGGCAAGCGGGTGAGCGTTTAGATTGTACGCAATGGCGGCGGAAGCTTGTCAGCATAAACACTCTTTTGTGTCATCTTTGTCCTTGTAGGGCGGAAAAGACGTAGTACTTCTCCTTGCATTCGTCCATAAAAAAACTGCCATAAACCGTGCGGCCTGTTTTGCCGTACTTGTTCGGTCGGGAATCAAAATCCCTAATAATGAGTATTGACCAGCTTGATCGAAGTGCGTACTTTTGCACTCGGTTTTTATTAAACATTTATATGATTACGTTATTTACATACAAAAAGAGTAGGGTGGTGCGCTTGTTCGCCTGCACGCTTTTGGCCTTTTGCAGCTCTCTGGGCGCTTGGGCAATAGATCATGTGAAGGTAGTCGACGCTAACGGCGCAGCCACTTATTTTAAGTTGGCCGAAAAGCCGGTCGTATCTTTCTCAGCTACATCACTCGTGCTCACGACGACGCAAGGGACGGTAGAATATCCCATTGCAGACTATCGCTCGTTTGAGTTTGCCGATCCTACCGACGGCATCAATCCGGCAGAGACCACATTCGGCACGCCGATTTTCTCATTTGGCGAAACGCTGAGTGGCGAACAGTTGCAGCCGGGCACGCCGGTCGTTGTCTATGACAGCAAGGGCCGCATCGTAGGCCGGCAAAACGCCGACGCACAAGGACGCGTAGCCATTGCCCTCGGCAATTCGGCAGGTATATTCATTGTAAAAACAGCAACAAAATCTTTCAAATTCATCAAGAAATGAAAAAGTTATTCTTACTTCTCTGCATAGCTTTGGCCGGACAAAAAGGCCTTGCACAATCTGTAACCATCAATAAGACCGATGGTTCAAAGGTGACGTTTACCGCTGCGGAAATCAAAAACATTGAGTTTAACGCCGGTGCGCAGCAAGCCGACACGACGCTCTTCCATACCTATAAAGGTTACATCACGGTGACGAACAGCATGTTTCAGAACAAGTACTTCGGCGACAAAGCTGAGATTCGCGTGCTTAAAACGGGCGAAAAATATCTCTGTCGCTTCGTAGACCCGCAATGGGGCGACGGCCTGTTCAGCTTGGATATGCAAGGTCAGAACATGTCCGGTACGGGTAAGATTAAAATTGCCAGCCCCGGTGGCAGCGCAAAAGAATATGAGGCTTCTTACAAAGGCACTATGCGCAACGTAGTCTTCACGATTCCTGCATTGATGGGAGGTACGACGATCAATTGGACCTATGGTCCTGCACCGACAACGTCGGGCATTGCCGGCGAGTACAAAGGTACGGACGTAATCAAAGTGGGTAGCGCTTTTGGTCCGTTTACCGTGACGGATGCCGTTTACAAGGTAGTTGCCAACGCCGATGGTACGATCAATGTTACCATTCCTGAGGAGCAATACAACGGCACGCCGATGGGCGACTTGACGCTGAGCAGTTTTACGATCAGTAACATTGCGCTCGAAGAGGCCTCAAAGGCATACGTTCGCGATTATAGTGCCGATGGTATCAAAGCTCATTTTACAGCCAAGAAGGATGGCAAAACGGTGATGGATAAAGAATACGAATTTAAGAAGGCAAAGATTACGTTGAAACTGACTGAAGACGGAAAATTGTCAATCGTAAACGGCTTCCAACTGGGTGCAATGCCTTTCCCCATCACGGCTACATATACAGGCGAAAAAACGAACTAATTCAAGCATGAAGCTTAGCTTACGCTATATCAGCATCGTTGCAGGCTGTGCGCTCCTTAGTGGGTTCACAGCTTGTAATGGTATCTTGGGCGGTATCTATGATGAGCCTAAAGACCAAACGGCGGTGGCGCCAAGTACGCTCTATGTAGACGCTTCCAGTTGGACGGACTGGTATTATGTAGACTTAGACTCGCTGGCGGCTCTGCAGGTGGCGGGAGATAGCGTCGGGCTGCACCACGCGCAAACCCATTTTACGCGCTTTCCCATCCCGACGACCGGCGACAGCGGCGATGGGCGGACGGGAACCTATACGTATTGGTTTGACGTCTTCGGTCAGGGCATTGCGCACAACGAAAAGCGTGATTTTACGCCGACCGATCGGCAGAAAGAACCGCCCTCGTGGACCTTTGCCGTGCATCGCGACAATGTACGCACGAACGGAGGAGCAGTGCTGGAGACGAACTACAACGATTTGAGTCAGTTGCCCGCAAGCAGTGGCGACTTCCTGGGCGCTACGTTTACGGAAGATGAATGGACGGAGAACGTCGTCTGGGTAGACCAAAGCCAGATGCTCAAAGAATTGATTGGTTGTCAGGGTATAAAAGCGAATACAGTACTTTCAAGTTGGCTCCGTCTGGAGATTCCACCGATGCCGCCGGCTTTTATCCATAATAAGCACGTCTTCATCTTGCGATTGAAGAACGGCCTTTATGCTGCACTCCAATTGGAAAACTATATCGGTGCGGACGGTAAGAAATGCAACTTGACCATTCGCTATAAATATCCCTATTAATATTGTGAGAGTTACACAATGAAAAGCTCTAAGTTAGCGGTATCCTTATTCCTCGCTTGTCCATTCTTTGGCTTTGGGCAAAGCGATCTCGACTCTATAAACGACGCACGAGAATTGAACCAAGTCGTCATAACAGGAACACGAACGCCAAAACTGTTGATGAAATCGCCCGTGTTGACGAGCGTTATTTCCGCAAAAGATATCGCGAAAACGGATGCGACCGATTTGCGCGACTTACTTCAACAACGGATGCCGGGCGTGGAATTTTCTTATGCAATGAACCAGCAGATGCACTTGAATATCTGCGGCTTCAGCGGGCAGAGTCTGCTGATCCTCGTAGATGGTGAGCGTCTGGCTGGTGAGACGATGGACGATGTGGACTTCTCGCGCTTGACGCTGGACAATGTAGACCACATAGAAATCGTGAAAGGGGCTGCGTCGGCGCTTTATGGCTCGAATGCCGGCGGCGGTGTGATCAATATCATCACCAAAAACAAGCGCAAGCCGTTTGCATTCAACCTTAATGGGCGCTGGGCTAAGCATAACGAGCAGCGCTATGGCCTCTCTTTGCAAAACGGCGGAAAACGCTGGGATAACCTCTTTACCATAAATCGTTTTCAGGTGGACAACTTTATGGTAAATAACGGACCGGCACCATTGACGCGCGTCATTTCAACGATTTATGGCAATAAGACTTGGGATTTTAAAGAGCAATTGACGTATCGACCTACAGAAAGCTGGCAGCTCAAAGGGCGGGCCGGCTATTTCTTCCGCCAATTGGTGCGTACACCGGATACGCCGGAGCGCTATCGCGGCTTCTCGGGCGGCTTACAGGCTTTGTGGAAACAGAATGAGCGGGCTGATTGGGAGGCTTCTTATGCTTTCGATCAATATGATAAATCAGAATATCGCCGCTTGACAAAGGCTGACGTTAGACATTACTCCAATGTTCAAAATTCTTTCCGCCTCGTTTACAATCTTCGCTTCGGTGAGAACGATGTGTTGACTCTCGGGACTGATTATTTGCACGATTATCTCTATAATAAGAACTTAGATGGAAAAACGCGCAAGCAGGACGCTTTTGACGCCTTTGCGCAATATGATTGGAACATTCGGAAAAATCTGGAATTGGTCGGCGCGCTTCGCTATGACTATTTTTCGGATCACCACTTCTCACACCTGACGCCGAAAGTGAGTTTGCGCTATGAGCCGCTCGCTTATATGAACCTGCGTTTAGGTTATGGTATGGGCTTTCGGGCGCCAACGCTGAAAGAAAAGTATTATGAGTTTGATATGGCCGGTATTTGGGTTGTCGTGGGCAATCCCAACTTGAAGGCAGAAGTGAGTCACAACTTCAATCTCTCAGCCGAGTATGCGAGACGCGGATACAGTTTTATACTGAATGGTTACTATAACCACATAACGAACAAGATCGCTACCGGCGCTCCGTATTTGGCGCATCCCACGGACCCCATTCCGCACCTCTCTTACATCAATTTGGCTGCTCATTCCGTGGTTGGTATGGAGGCGGCTGTGCAGGGGCATTGGCGCAACGGCTTGACAGCTCGCTTGGCTTACACGCTGACGGCTGAAAATCTCCCACGAAATAAGGCTGGCGAACGTATGTCGGCGCAATATATTCCCGCTCGCAAGCACTCGCTGATGGTGCACGCTGATTGGGAACACCGCTTTCATAAAAACTTTGGCATGACCCTTGGCATCGATGGCCGCTATTTTTCGGGTGTAACTAACCCGGAATATATCGACTATTATGATGTGTCGAAAGGTATGCGCGACATAGAATATCCCGGTTATACGCTTTGGAAACTGTCGGCAGCCGGACAATTTAAGAAAGGTGTGAAGATAACGTTGGCTTTGGACAACCTCTTTAATTATCGTCCGAAGTATTATTATCTGAATAGTCCGTTGACTGATGGTATCAATGTTATGCTAGGAGTATCTATTGATATAGATAAGTTGTTTTGACGAATTCATGAGCAAGAAAGAAGAAGCAACATGTGCGCCTCTTCGTAGATTTATCTCAAGAAATATTTCGTGAGGAAGGTTTCTGTTTTTACTTAGGTAAGAAAAGGGAGGTAACAAGGTGTTAATAAGTTTGGAAAACGCTTTTTTGATTGGAGCTAAATGTTTAGAATTTCCAATAAAGATAGCGAAGTGTGTATATGACCATATAATTCTACCTCTTTTGCTTACTTATGCCATTAAGTATTTCTCTGATCCGCTCTGCCTCAATCAGAACATAACCCAATGAGTAAGACGCCTTTCAACTCGCAATCAATACTGCGAATAAAATGATAGACTCATTTGTGTCAGAAAAGCGAAAGCTTAGATTGACACGATGTATCTGCAATATATGACAATCAAATAATACTATAAATTATGCAAATCAAAAGAATCTTACATTCACTTTTCTTGGGAAGTATGGTGGTAATGGTTGCTTCGTGCGCCAAAGAAGACATCTTCGAAGAACCCACCTTGGTCTTGTCGGAAAATAACCTGACATTTGCGAAAGGCTTGGACGAAAAGACTGTCAGCATCACAACGAATCAATCCAATTGGGTTGCTTCATCACCGCAAGAAGGGAAATGGCTCTCTATCGTACAAGATGGCAATGACTTGAAATTGAAGGTGACGGAGAATAAACTTGGTGAGGATCGGCAGACGTATGTGCTGGTTAACGCCAATGGCGCATCGGGAAAAATCAACTTGAAGCAAAGTGCTGCGGATTTGGTGTTGGACGTGATGCCGGATACCGTTTATTTTCCACGTGAAGGAGGAAGTAAAGTGGTAGACGTCACGACAAATACGACTGCCTATGATCTCGTAGCAGAAGACGAGGCTGACTGGTTGGAGATCACCAAAGGAGAAGAAGAGGTAAAACTGAAGGCTCAGCCCAATGATACCAATGAGCCGCGAACGCTTAAGTTGTTTGCGAAGAGTGGGAATCAGGCGAAAGAAATTGTGATCAAGCAGGCTGGTAAGCTCACATATATACTCGCGATAAATCCCGGAAATCCGGTAGACGTACATAAGATTATGTCGTTTGAGTTGGGCCGCGGTAGCTATTTACGCGACTATCAAAATGCCTACCCGCAGTATGGTATGGAGGAGATGTATACGTTTGTGACGGCTTCCCCGATCTTTACACTTATTCAATATAGTACGCCTGATGGCGTTGTACCCTCAAGCATCGTTACGGTGGGTGATGGTAAGAAGGCGGTCAAAGCTTGTAAATCGAGCGAATTTGAAAAGTTCTTGTTCGCTAACGGCTACCGTCGCGTAGACCCCAATTCAAAGAAGGACTATATCTCAGATACCGAAAGGCTGAAACTGAATGTCACGATCTCTGAAAAATCAGGCCAAGAAGGTGTGAATATGACCTTCCGTCCCTTTATTAAGCAAGATGGTGCTCATCCTACGTTTGCTTCGCTTCCTTATTGCCCCTTGGAATTGCTTCAGAAGGAAAATAAAAAGGTGGCTGACGTAGAGGCATACGAACGCAATGCTGGTAGTCAGGAGACTTCACGCGTAATGAATGAAAACAATCCTTCAGAGGTTGAGATCTTGCAATACAAGATGGCCGCCAATACGCAGCCATTCTATAGTCGTGGCTATATCTTCTATGATACAAATCCGAAAGGATCTGTTGACGCAAAAATGTTGGGTAGCGTAGAAACCGGCATTTTGCTCTTTGAGGATATGAGTCTCGGACTTTGGAAAAATGGAAAAGATTGGCTTGTTACAGAAGAGTTAACAGCACTTTTGGGTAAAGAAGGCTTTATTTACATTAGTTCGAGCGGCACTAATCACTTCTACGGCCGCGAAAGCGACCGCTTGGTTATTTCCGTTACGCCTATCTCGGATGATAATAAACCCGTCTTGGCTTTGCTCTTTAGCTATAGACCCGAAGTGTTTAAGAGTAGTAGTTTGATTAAGCGTACGGCTGTATTGCGTAAGACTTCTGCGTCGATGATTCAGCAGCTGAAGCAGAATAAGCAGTTGTTCAAACACTAAAAGTAGGCCTCTATGTATACAATATATAATAAGCTGAAATGGGTGGTCTCGATTGTCGTATTGGCAGCCCTTGCCGCCGCTTGTTCGGATACGACCGACTATGAGCGCCCAACGTTAACGCTATCAGCACAAAACTTATCTTTTGGTAAGCTGATGGACGAACAATTTATTCACGTCGCCTCAAACCGCTCGTCTTGGGTTGCTTCTTCAACAGCCGAAGATGAATGGCTCTCGTTGGAGCGGAAGGGCGATAGCTTATCTGTTCGCGTGAAAAATAACGAGACGGGAGTGATGCGTAGCAGTGCCATTATCATTGACGCCGGCTTGGCTGTACAGAAGGTTACGGTCAACCAAAGTGCAGATGATGTTGTCTTGGGCGTTAATGGCGGAGAGATTATTGTGCCTCAAGCCGGTGGAAATATAACGGCTGAGGTGCAGGTGAACATTCCTGACTATACAATAACGCCGGAGGAGTCTGCACAATGGCTAAAGGTCATTAAAAAGAAGCACGGGCTGAAAGTCTTTGCAGAGCGTAATGGAACAACACAGGCAAGAACTGCTGCTTTTCTGTTGCGTAGCGGTGAGCATCAGTCACGGATTGTGGTAAAGCAACCCGGCATTGAAGTGTTTGTCTTAGCTTGTAATCCCGGTTCTCCCTTCAATGTTCATAAGGTAATGGACAATGAAATACGTCGCGGCGGCTTCCTTACTGAGTATGCAGCGCCGGATCCCAGCTTTGATCTAACGGAAGAAAGCTATTTTTTCAAAACGCCCTCTCCTTTGTTTAAAGATATTGTCTATGTTCATGACACGCAAACGGGGTCAGCGACAAGAATCTTTACGCGTTCTTTTTCCAGAGCCGGTATAGACGCAGTGCGCTCACAAGCCTTTAAAGATTATGCTGCACAATTTGGTTACGTTCAATCAACTGCAGACCCTAACGTCTTTGTTAGTGATGCAGAAAAAATGATGATTAAAGTTGATGTGCTCGAAGAAAACAACAGTGTGGTCCTCTTCTTTGAACAAATACAAGTGCAAGAGAAGGATTATCCAACCTTTGCAAAGCTTGACCTCGGTCCCGTGCATTTGTTGCACAAGACGGATAAGAAGACCGCCGATGTCTTAGCTTTTGAACAAGGAGAGAATAGCACGCTGAATAGCAGCAAGAAGAATCGCTTGAATGAAGTCGAGGCCTATTCCTTTGATACAAAGAAAGCGCCCCTTGTGAATCGCACTTATTTCTTCTACACAAAAGGTGCAGATGCATCCATTTCCGATGAATGGGTTGGTAGCGTAGAGCAATACACCTTGAATTTTAGTGAGCCAAATTTAGGCGTTTGGCAAAACGGCCGCAATTGGAATATAACAAAGCGCTTTGATGCGCTGTTGCGCGAGAACGGTTTCGAGTTTATAGAAGACTATGGCAAATACCACGTGTATGGTCGTCGTTCTGACAATTTAGTGTTAGCGATAAAAGGCGATAAGTTCGTCGACATCAATGACAATAAACCAGTCTTGCAAATTGGTGTACTCTATAAACCTAGCGTGTTCTCTAGTTCTAAATCCAAAGTTTCTGCAGCCGTTCAGCAATGTATTAAAAGTTTGCAGCAACATTAACGCTTCACACCTTAATTAAAATGAAACATTTAATTCTATATACGCTCTTATTGTTTGGAGCAGCAGGATTTTCCTCCTGCTCTGACGATTTGAGTTTGACAGATGGGCAAAACACGCGCAGCCAGACCTCTGTTGATGGCGTGACGGCCATTGCCGGACGAGTGAATATTAAAATCGCCCCCGAAGCCACACGGTCCATCAAGTTTGAGCAACCTGGAGTTGTATCCTTGCAGAGTGTTCCCAGTCCGATGCTGAAGACCTTAAGAAGCGTCGGTACTTATAAAGTTGAGCGCCTATTTGCCCCTTGCGGTCAATACGAAGGACGCACCAAGGCCGCCGGCTTGGATCGTTGGTACACCGTTTATTTTGATGAGAAGCAAGATCTGCAAGAAGCTATCAAGCGCTTCGAGCGTGTAGATCAGATTCAGAAGGTAGAAAAGGTGATTCCTGTAGCTTTGCCCAAGACGCAGCAACTTTCAACCCCTTCTGCGCCGCGTCTGAAAGAAGCTGCTGTTGCGCCGTTCAATGATCCCCGCTTGCAAGAGCAGTGGCATTACCATAACGATGGCACGCTTAGCAATAAAAGTAAGGCCGGGGCTGACTGCAACGTTTGGCCCGTATGGAAAAAATATACGACAGGTAAACCCAATGTCATTGTTGCCATCATTGACGGCGGTATTGAAGTAAATCACGAAGACCTCAAAGCTTCGATGCACATCAACCAAATAGAAATGGATGGTACGCCCGGCGTCGACGACGATGGTAATGGCTTTGTAGATGATATTTATGGTTACAATTTCGTAGAAGCTCAAGACGCCGTAGGTGGAAAGATTGAACCCGATGAAGGCGGCCACGGCACACACGTAGCCGGAACCGTTGCAGCCCGCAACAACAACGGCGTTGGTGTCGGTGGTATTGCTGGTGGCGATGGAACGGCTAATTCAGGCGTTCGTTTGTTGAGTTGCCAGATCTTCCGAAAGAGAGGCGAAGAAGGCGATGCTGCTAAAGCCATCAAATATGCGGCCGATAATGGCGCCGTCATTGCCCAGTGTTCTTGGGGCTACAATTCTTCCGAAGGCGTTACCCAACTCCCCGCATCACTCAAAGAAGCAATGGATTATTTCATCCAATATGCTGGTTGTGATAACCAAGGCAATCAGAAAGCCGACTCCCCGATGAAGGGCGGCGTGATGATCTTTGCAGCGGGCAATGAAGACAAAGAGTTTGAGGCCCTCCCTGCTAGCTATTCTAAGGTTATTTCTGTTTCTTCTATGGCTTGGGATTTCAGCAAAGCAAGTTATTCCAACTATGCCGATTGGGTCAACATTATGGCTCCTGGTGGTGATCAAGATGTGTTCGGTTTAAAGGGTGGCGTACTCAGTACCGTCCCCAAGCGAAATGACAGTTCCGGCTACGGCTTTATGCAAGGCACGTCGATGGCTTGTCCCCACGTTTCTGGTATTGCAGCGCTCGTTGTTTCCTATTTTGGGCAGCAAGGCTTCACCAACGACCAACTCAAGGCGCGTTTGATGTCGGCTTTCCGTCCTTATAATATAGACGAACTGAACCCTTCCTATAAAGGCAAGTTGGGCCGAGGATTTATCGATGCTGAAGCAGCTTTTGCTGAAGACAAAGGTATTGCTCCTGCGCAAGTCTCCGGTATGAGTGTAACGCCCGATTACGTTACGCTTGATTTGAAATGGTCGGTCGCTTCCGATGGTGACGATCAGACCGCTACATTCTATAATGTATACATCAGCGATAAGGCTATCAATGCAGCTGCATTGTCATCACTCCAGCCGATCCGCATTAACGGCACCGGCTACCCCCTTGGTAGTTTCATTAAGCACCGTTTTGAGTCCTTGCGCGATAATACAACCTATTACATGGCCATTGTGGCTGTCGATCGTTGGGGACACACAGCGCAGCCTGCTTTCGTCCAAGGCACGACAAAGCTCAATCACGCTCCTGTTATCAATGGTTTCCCGCAAGGCCAGCAAGTCGTTAGCGGTGATGCTAAGAGCAGTTTCAGTTTCTCAGTCAATGATCCAGACGGTCATAAATGGGAGTACCAACTGACAGGCGATACCAAAGGTGTTGTAGCCAAGCGCACCGACAACCAAATCGACATCACGATTTGGCCCATCTTGTCTGCCGGCGAATATCAATTCACGTTCACGGCCACCGACGATTTAGGTGCTGCCACGAGCCAAGTCCTGAAGTTTAAGGTTGGTAGTCAGACTCCGACTCAATTGGCTACCGCTTTCGATAATTTAATCATTGGCTTAGATGAAGGCGCAAAGACGATAGCTTTGTCCGAGCATTATCATTATGCCTCCGGCGAACGCTTACACTTCTCAGTCGTTTCAGGTAATGAAAAGGTAGTGAAGGCTACGGTCGATGCCGAAGGCCGCCTCGAACTCCGCGCTTTGAGTAAAGGTACAACGAAAGTTCAAGTACGAGCTACCGATAGTCGCAAAGCCGTGGTTGAAAGCAGCTTCCAAGTGCGCGTCGTAGATCATATTGCAGCTCCCGTTTATATGGTATACCCCATTCCGGTGAAGCGTGACCTCAACGCCTTGCTTAATCCCAAGTTGACGTCGGCTACCTTTATCATCTCTACGCCAACGGGCGAAGAGGTATTGCGCCGCACGGTTTCAGCCAATGCGCTCCACGTAGCGTCCGTTGATCTAAGCAAGCTTGCTCCGGCCACTTATCGTCTTACGATACTCACGGCCCAAGGCAAACACCAACAACTATTTATCAAACGCTAAAAATGATTTGCCATGCAACATAAAATAAAATGGATAGCTTGTGCCGTTTTTGCCTTGTGCGCCACCACCGGTCGCGCACAGGGCCGCGCCTTGCCCTTTCTGATGCTCAATCCCGATGCGCGTGCCCAGAGTTTGGGCAATACCGCCGTTGGTTTGTCTCAAGGCATGTATCTCTACACCAATCCTTCCGGCATCTTCTATACGGATAAAAAAGCCTCCGTCGATGCTTCTTTGTCGTTCTTTCCCAAAGAGGAGGGCGCTACGGGCCATCTTGGCATTTATACCGCTGCGGCCCATTGGCGTCCGGCCAAAGCCCACGCCTTTATGTTAGGCTTCAGATATGCCGGCGGCCTGTCTTTCCAAGGCTATGACCTCTTCGGTCAGCCAACGAAAGAATATAAGCCTTTCGATTGGGCTTTAGACTTAGGTTATGCCTACCGCTTTACGCCCGAATTATCCGTCTTTGCTTCCGGCTCATTCTTTTATAGTCACTTGAGCAGCAATGCGCGCGGCGGAGCTTTCGGTTTGGGCGCAACCTATCATAAGCGCGACGTCCGCCTTGGCAATCATTCCGCAGCTTATACTTTGACGGCAAAGGTTTCCGATCTCGGCCCGAAGTTAGATTATGGTAATACCGAGGCCGATCTGCCCGCTTCAGCCTCTTTAGGCGGCGAATTTTCCATGGCTTTGTCTGAGCAGCACGCTATCGCAGTTTCGCTCGGTGCGCGCTACTATTTTCTGCCCAAGGATTCCCACTTGTTTACATCCGGCATCGGTGTGGAATACACTTACGACAAGAAATATTCACTTCGTGCAGGTTACGAATTGGCCGAACACAATATGAGCCACGCCACTTTTGGCGCCGGCATCAAGTATGGTGGCCTCAAGTTCAATGCCGCTTATGCGCTTAAGACGAGCGACAATGGTGTAAATCATTTTACCCTTGGCCTTGGTTTCGATTTCTAAGACAATTATACAACATTCTTAAAACATAAAACAAATGAAAAAACTTTCCACCGTGCTTTGCTGTCTTGCGCTTGGCCTGACAGCATCAGCACAAATTACCGAAACACCCGAGGGTGTTATGCACGACAATCTTTATCGCCACAGCGATGCTTACGTTCGTGGCTGGACGAGCAGTAAGCCTGGCGTCTATGATGGCGCTGTCGGCAAACTCGTAGAAGCTCCTGATGGAACACTCTACATCTTCAACCCCTTTTCTTCGCTTGCGAGCAACACTTGGTTAAAACTCGACAAGGTGAGCGATGGAAAATACGTGGCGAAGTTGCCACAACTCATCTATTCTTACATAGAGGATGATGACGATGAAGATGAAGAGGCTGGTGAAGGCGTACAGCACAACTATTACGCACAGCGTATGGTGAAGTCCGGCGACACCTATGTAGTTCCCAACGAAACAAGTGAGATCAATTTTACTTGGAACGGCTCTAAACTCGAAATGGAAAATACGGCGGGCAGCTCCGTCATACTTGGTGTAGCCGATAAAGATAAAAAATGGTACGAACATGGCTCTTGGACGCTTACCTTCTCCACTTTGCCCAGCGGACTCATTACGCCGCCGGCCGGTGCTAAGGAGAAGCAGTATCAGATTGCCTATACCGGTAGCACGACGGCGCGCATACTCGATGGCCGCGTTGATGGCAATGATATTTATGTCAAAGGTCTTTCTACGGCTGGCGTGTTCAAAGATGCTTGGGTCAAGTTTACCATCGATGGCGATAAGGTAAAGATGGCCGGTACTCAATATTTGGGACAAGCAAAGCGCGAAGATTTTGGCGGATATAGCAGCGATAAGTCTGCTTATCACGTATATGCGATGACCTATAAGCGCTTGGGCAACGACGAACTCGAACTCAAAGACGAGATCACTTTTGATTACGATGCTGCGCGTGGAAAATTCACCACAAAGGATGCCGTTTGCATCACGATTGGTTACCAAAATCCCAACGAAGACAACACGAAGGAGACAATGCGTGCCCTTTCGCTCACGCCTTACTCCGATCAAGTGGGTAATCCGGAAGCACCTACGCTCTACTACTGCACAGCTACGCCGAGCTACGACTATGAAGAGATGTTGACAACTTTTGCTTTCTACGTGAAAAATGCTGATGTGGATGGCAATTATCTGAGTCCGGATAGCATGTATTACAATATCTTCATCAACGACGCTACCGAACCCTATACTTTTGCAAAGAAAACCTATTCTTTCAACAAGGAAGATATGACTGATATTCCTTATATGTACAAGGACAGCCAGAATAAAGACATCAAGGTTGTTGACAATATGCGATTCATCCACTTCTACGACAAGGGTATCGACTCTGTAGCCGTGCAGATGGTTTATAAGAGTGGCGACAAACTCTATAAGAGTGAATTGCTCCGTGCAAAAGTCGACAAGACCGCGTCTGTTCACGGCGTAGAGCTGAATCCGGCTGCCGGACGTGAGGAATATTTCGACCTCGAAGGCCGTCGTTTGGATGCCCCTGTTAAGGGTATCAACATCGTGCGCCGCGCTGATGGTAAGACCTACAAGGTTTTGGTGAAATAAGGCCTTTCCTCTTTTTATGTAAATTCCCCTTGAAAGTAATCAAAGCTTTCAAGGGGAGTTCTTTTGTTGAGCAAATCGGGTTATCGTGTTATGATAGACTTTTATGATTTGTAGCTGTGATCATTTCTTGAAGTGTCACTATCTGAATATGTACCCCTAATACTTTTTTCGGGTACACGTTTCAAGAATATGTACCCGTTTTGGCTCTTTTGGGTACACATTATAAAGCTGATTGACTATCTATCACCGATTCTATCGTTTCGTCTTGTCGTGGATTTGTCGAACCTTGATTAAGAAACAAAGCTACAAGAGCTTGATTGATATAATAATTCTCTCTTCCAATCTTTACAACAATTAAAACACCCTCATCGACCATCTTATTTAAATACTTAGAGGCTGTTTTACGCTGAACCATCAAATCCCTCTGCATAAACTCTATCTTAGTATAAGGATGATAAAAGAGATTGTTAAGCAATTCGTGTTTGTAGTTCTTACCAAATAGAGGGCGCAGAATCTGCTTATACTCCTGCATTAGTTTAGAGATTCCCCGTACCAATCGAATTGTGTCACGAGCTGTTTGTTCTACACCTTTGAGAATAAAAAGAACCCATTCTTCCCACTCCAATGCATTATTTTCATCTTTATCTCTAATAGCTTGAATCAAGGAGTAATACTGCGATTTATTTTGAGTAATATACCTGCTCAAGTAGAGGATGGGTAAATCAAGTAGACCGTTTATTACCAAATAGAGTACGTTGATGATGCGTCCCGTTCGCCCATTACCATCATAGAATGGATGTATACTCTCAAACTGATGATGTATGATAGCCATCTTAATGAGAGGGTCTACTTCACACATCGCAGGATGATTGATAAAAGCTTCAAGATTTGCCATAGATCTCTCTATTTCATCTATACTTTGAGGGGGAATGTAAACGATTTCTCCTTTACTATTTTTTAGTGTCGTCCCTGCTTGCGAGCGAAAGCCTGCTCTATTTCCCTCGAGGTGCATCTGGATGTCTTTAATTCTACTATTGGTCAATAGAGAATCTTTTCTTACCAATTCAAATCCCCGTTGTAAGGCTTCTCGATACTTAAGTACCTCTTTAGTTGCAGCTGTTATGAGTTGCTTCTCTATATCTATTTCAGCTTTATAGAGATCGTCTTGCGTCGTGACAATATTTTCTATCTCGGAGCTATCCTTCGCCTCTTGAAGGGTCAAGGTGCTAATTAGTATCGTTTCATTAGGAATTGTTGCAGCTATACCTTTTAACTCAGCCAAGGCACGATTAGCCCTGTTTACCTGTCGTAGTATATCTTTGCTCTCTATGTCAAAGTTGAGAGGCAATGAAGGTATGTTATAACTTTTGCCCATATCCATATAGTTACTTATGATTTGGCTTTCTAATTCTTTTAAAGGGATGTTATCCTCTTTATCATTGGCAAATATAAGGAATGAGAATCTATTAGACTCCTTTAAGGGAGTACTTTTGACGCTAAATGTCTACCATACCTCTTCTGAAGCAAAGTGAAAATACAAATGAACAGAGGAACAATATTGGTAGTTTTATCCACACTCCTCTCTTTCTCACCTGATAATGTCTTCAGATGAAGGAGATATTCCCCTTGAAAGTAATCAATGCTTTCAAGGGGAATATTTTGTGGGATAAGCCTAACTTAAAGCGCGCCTTTTTGAAATACTTTGTGCCATTTCGAGCCCACGTTGATCAGTTTACCCTCCGCTTCGAGTTGGCGGGCCAAGGCGTAAGTTTTGGCAGTGGAGAGTTGAAACCGGTCGCGCAAGTCGCTGATCTGCAAAATGGGCACTGCGGCAAAGACTTCGGTCAAGACGCTCGCTATGGTTGAGGCTGACGGCATAGCTTTGTTGGGCCGAGGTTGATTCAGCAGCACAAACTTCGCCGCTTTCATCTGTCCCATCACTTCCTTCTCAGGCTGAAAGCGAATGGTCCGCACCTGCGGCCGCAGCAGGCGCGAGCGATGCGTTCGCGGGTGCGTGCGCAGATCCCCCTTGATGGCGAGCGAGAAGAATCCCAAGCCCGGCAAGTGCACGCGGTTGCCCGCCAAGAGTTGTGCTTTCAGTTCCTTACTCAGCGCCTCGAGCGCACCGGCCAAGTCGCTCATCGAGAAAGTCGTCCCCCGCTCAATGTTGCGCCCCATCTCCTGCAAGGACGTCGTGGCATAGGGCGCACAAAGCGCCTTAAATGGTTTTTTACTGGCGAGTTTTCCACTCGTCGGAATGAGTTTGTAAGATACAGTCATACTGTTTACGGATTTAAAGTTAGAAAATAAATGATCGCCCGCTCTGCCCATTTTGACAAGGCTTGGTGGGCTTACGTTGTTTTCACGACAAAAAAGGTTTCAGCTCACGATGAAAAAGGCTTGCGCTCGTGAGAAAAAAGGTCTACGCTCGTGAGCGTACACGCATTAACTCTGCTCGTGTGTGTCACAAATGCGTCGAGAGTAGTAGGTTTTTCAGGCTTTTCAGCGCTGATTTCCATCCCTCGTTCGCTTGTTGCCGGCAAAGGTAAACATAAAAGTGGAATGGGCCAAGCCCTGCCCGATGCCAATGAGCGCCGCGCCAACTTCGCTGCCCGAAAAGTGCGGGCGAAGCCTCGAATAACGCACGAAAAACGAGTGCCTATCGCACTTAAATCCATTAAAAATGACGGGCGCTTCCTCGAAAGTTAAACATTGATAATTCATTTCCCCATCGCCGGCGCCCCTTTTCCCCGTTGCGCAGCGCGCGTGGGGCGGCTTGCGCCCGCTTACGGGCATAGTTTGTTAAAATCCCATTCCCCTCCGCTGTAAAGTAAGTTGGCCGCCACGCGTAGTCCGTTGGCCGTTAAAATTATCCCTTCATCGTAGCCCCGCAACGCAAAATTAGCTAACTTCGCCGCGAGTTATGAGACGTTTATTGCTTCTTATGATCCTATTTCCCGCCTTCCTGTCGCTCGCTGCGCGACCGGTAGCCGTAGAGAAAGCCCCCGACGATTCGGTGGCCTTGCCTATCTATGTGCAAGTCGGGAAGGTGAAGTACAAAGGCGATAGCATTCCGCACGTTATTCTGCCTACGCTTTACAAATATCCACCGATGGAGTTTAAGAACGAGGCCGAGCGGCAGGAATATAACCGACTCGTCTCTAACATCAAACTCCTCTTGCCGATGGCCAAACTCGTGCGCTATACGATCATAGAGACCTACGATTATCTTCGCCTCCTGCCCGATAAAAAGAGCCGGCAAGCCCACATTGATCGCATGGAAGCCGACCTGAAGCGCAGGTACGGCCCGATGGTGCGCAAGCTGACGCGCTCTCAAGGCCGCTTGCTGCTCAAATTGATCGATCGCGAGTGTAACCAGACGGGCTATAACATTGCGAAAGCCTTTATCGGTTCTTTTAGAGCCAACTTATACCAATCCATAGGTCTGTTGTTTGGTAACAGTCTTTCGCGCCATTATGATCCAAATGGCGACGACCGCTACACAGAACGCGTCGTGCGCCTTGTCGAGAGTGGACAGATTTAAGTCTCCTCAAGATTTCTTACTTCCTTTTGTGGAAAACGCGTCTTATTCTTTGGTCTTCTTGCTGCTTTGCCGTAACTTCGCCTCGAAACGATGCGCCGGAGAGCAACGAAAGCCCTTGCGCCTGCGCATTTGAAAAGACAAGGAAACCGATTAGTATGAATAAAGACAAGAAGCGTCTGACGAAAAAAGAAGTGACGCAAAGACTCTTGGCGCTGTTTGAGGCTTCGCCCGAACGCTCCTTTACGGTCAAAGAATTATTTTCAGAATTGCGCGCCGGCAATCACCCCGCGAAGATGCTCGTCTTGGACACGTTGGACTCGCTCGTCTTTGATGATTACGTGAGTTCGGACGGCAAGGGCCACTATCATAAAGCGCAGCGCCAGCACATTATGGAAGGCGTCTTCAAACGCAAACGTAATGGCTACAACTCTTTTATTCCTGACGGCAGCGACGAACCGATTCTCGTCAGTGAACGAAATGCGCTTCACGCCCTCGATGGCGATCGCGTGCAAGTAGCGATGATGGCGCGCCGAAGAGGACACGAGCGAGAAGCAGAAGTGATCGCGATACTCGAACGCTCAAATGATACGTTCGTAGGTCGATTGAAAGTGGAGAAAAATTATGCCTTCCTCATCACGCCCAGTAGGGTGTTGGCCAATGATATATTCATTCCGACCCAAAACCTGAAAGGCGGCAAGACGGGCGACAAGGTCGTCGTAAAAATCGTGGAGTGGCCGATGGAGGCTAAGAGTCCGATCGGCAAAGTCGTAGATATTTTGGGTCAAGAAGGGGAGAATAACGCCGAAATGAACGCCATTTTGGCCGAGTTTAATTTGCCTTATACTTACCCGACGCGGGTAGAGGAGGCTGCGGACAAGATTCCGGACGGCGTGACGGCGGAAGAGATCGCGCGGCGTGAAGATATGCGCGACGTGCTCACCTTTACGATCGACCCGCGCGATGCTAAGGATTTTGACGACGCACTTTCCATCCGCACGCTTGCGGATGGCGCTTGGGAAGTCGGCGTACACATTGCCGACGTGACGGCTTACGTGCACGAAGGCGACATTATTGATCGCGAAGCTTTGAAGCGCGCCACGAGCATCTATCTCGTGGATCGTACGATCCCGATGCTGCCCGAGCGCCTTTCGAATCAGCTCTGCTCGCTGCGGCAGGACGAAGATAAGCTGGCTTATTCCGTCATTTTCAAGATGAACGATGCGGGCGAAGTGTTGGATTGGCATTTAGCGCATACCGTTATCCGTTCCGACCGTCGCTTTGTTTACGAAGAAGTGCAATACATTCTCGAGCAAAACGGCGAGGCGAGTCCGGAAGATCTGGCCACGCCGGGCGAGCATCCCAAAGTGGTCAAAGGAACATCCCCCGTAGGCGAGTACGCCGCCCAACTTATTACGCTCAACAGACTGGCTAAACAATTGCGGAGCAAACGTTTCAAACACGGGGCCATAGGTTTCGACCGTCCGGAGATACGTTTTGAAATCGACGACAAAGGCCACCCCGTTTCTACCTTTATAAGATTGGCCAAGGACGCAAACAAACTCGTCGAGGAGTTTATGCTGTTGGCCAACCGCACCGTGGCCGAACACATAGGCAGAGTGGGGCGCGGCAAGAAAGCGAAAGTCTTTCCCTACCGTATACACGACGTCCCTGATCCCGAGAAGCTGATCACGCTGAGCGGGTTTATCGCTAAGTTTGGTTATAAAATTCGCACCGAAGGTTCGAAGAAAGACGTCAGCAAGAGCCTTAACCGTCTGCTCGAAGACGTGAAAGGCAAAAAGGAGCAAGGGATGGTCGAGATGGTGACGCTGCGGGCGATGGCCAAAGCCCGTTACAGTATTGAAAACATAGGCCATTACGGCTTGATGTTTGATTATTATACCCATTTTACCTCACCCATTCGTCGTTATCCCGATATGATGGTTCACCGCCTCTTGACGCGCTATGCCGAAGGTGGGCGCTCCGTCAGCGCGAGCAAGTATGAGGAACTTTGCGAACATAGTAGCGCGATGGAGCAATTGGCAGAGACCGCCGAGCGCGCAAGTACGAAGTATAAGCAAGTAGAATTTATGGCCGATCGCTTAGGCCAAGAGTTTGAAGGCATCATCGACGGCGTCACCGAGTTTGGTTTGTACGTAGAACTCGAAGAAAACGGTTGCGAAGGTATGATTCCCATTCGCAATTTGTCCGGCGATTACTACGATTTCGACGAACGCAATTTTTGCCTCATCGGGCGGCGCCACCGCAAGCGTTATGCTTTGGGCGACAAACTCAGAATACGTGTGGATAAAGCCAATCTGGAGCGTCGCACGCTCGATTTTATGCTTGCCGATGATGACCTTCCGGCCGCGCCGCGCCCAACAGCTTTCGCGCCCAATAAGCGTGGTCAAAAGAAGAAAAAGAACGGGCGCAAACGCAAATGAGATTAGCCATTTTGGCGCACCATTTTTTACGATGAAGAGCAGCGAGACAGTCACTCTCGTTGCTCTTTTTCGTTGCGTCTGACAAAGTTTTTGGGCTTAACGCTTATTGTGCTTTTTACAGTGCACTGCCTCCTTTTCGTTTGATCCGAGCAAACTATCGTTTGGTGGTAACAAACTATTGTTTGGTGGGAGCAAACCATCGTTTGGCGGGAGCAAACCATGAGCTGTCCGAAGATCATCGGCTGCAATTGCACACGGCGGACGTGAAATCCTATGCATCTGCATCACAATAAGCCAAAGTCGCAACAGAATAAGCGAAAGCAGTCTTACAAAACGACTCAGAAGGACAATAATACCCTGCAAACGATGCAAACGATAAAAGAAAAGCCGCTCTAAACCGGTCATTTTTGTAGGGATAACACTATCTTTGCAAATCAAATTAAAAGGAAAACGTCCCTCTTATGGAATATAATTTTCAAGAGATAGAACAACGCTGGCGTAAAGCGTGGGCCGATGAGGCGCTTTACCACACAGAGATAGAAAAAGATAAGCCGAAGTATTACGTATTAAATATGTTCCCGTACCCATCCGGGGCCGGGCTGCACGTAGGCCACCCCTTGGGCTACATCGCTTCAGACATTTATGCCCGCTATAAGCGCTTGAAAGGCTTCAATGTCTTGAATCCGATGGGTTATGATGCGTACGGCTTGCCTGCAGAACAGTATGCCATTCAGACAGGCCAGCATCCGGCCGTGACAACCGAACGCAACATCGCACGTTATCGAGAACAGCTCGATCGCATCGGCTTCTCCTTTGATTGGAGTAGGGAGGTGCGCACTTGCGATCCGGACTATTATCACTGGACACAATGGGCCGTGAGAAAAATGTTTCTCTCCTATTATGATACTAAAGCGCAACAGGCGCGGCCGATAGATGAACTCATCGTTCACTTGGAAGCTCACGGAACGGAAGGGCTTACGGCGGCTGCCTCGGCCGAAGATTTGCATTTGACAGCTCAGGATTGGGCTGCGATGACTTGGGCAGAACGAGAGGATTTCTTGATGAACTACCGCATAGCTTACGTCGGAGAGACGATGGTTAACTGGTGTGCCGAATTGGGAACCGTACTGGCTAACGATGAAGTGGTAGATGGCGTGAGTGTGCGCGGAGGCTATCCCGTCGTACAGCGGAAGATGAAGCAATGGTGCTTGCGCGTCTCGGCTTATGCCCAACGCATGCTGGACGGATTGGAGACCGTAGATTGGTCAGATAGTTTGAAAGATACCCAACGCAATTGGATCGGCCGCTCAGAAGGCACAGAGATGCAATTTAGCGTGGAGGGTAGCGACGAAAAGATAACCATCTTTACCACGCGTGCAGATACGATTTTCGGCGTGACCTTCGTCGTGCTCGCCCCTGAAAGCGAACTCGTTGAAAAGTTTACTACGCCGGACCAACAAGCAGCCGTGGCCGCCTATGTCGAAGAGACCAAGAAGCGCACGGAACGCGAACGCATCGCCGATCGAAAGGTGACGGGCGTCTTTACAGGCAGCCGGGCCATTAACCCGTTTACCGGTGAAGCCGTTCCTATCTGGGTGAGCGATTATGTCCTCTCCGGTTACGGAACGGGGGCAATTATGGCCGTGCCGGCCCACGATAGTCGCGACTATGCCTTTGCGCGTCATTTTAATTTGCCGATTATCCCGCTGATAGAGGGATGCGATGTGAGCGAAGAAAGTTTTGATGCGAAAGAAGGCGTGGTTTGCAACTCGCCGCGTGAAGACGCTGCGCCCTATGTAGATTTTTCATTGAACGGCAAAACCGTGAAGGAGGCCATTGCAGCTACGAAAGCCTACGTAGAAGCCAAGGGATTGGGTCGCATCAAGGTCAACTTCCGCCTGCGCGATGCTATCTTCAGTCGGCAAAGATATTGGGGAGAACCATTCCCATTCTACTATAAAAACGGCCATCCTCAGGCGGTGCCCGAAACGGCTTTGCCGCTCGAACTCCCCGAGGTGTCCAAATTTCTTCCGACCTCATCGGGCGAACCCCCATTGGGCAACGCTGATCGCTGGGCTTGGGACGAGGAGAACGCATGCGTCGTAGAGACGAACAAGATAGACAATGTCCATGTCTTCCCCTTAGAACTCAGTACTATGCCCGGCTTTGCCGGAAGTTCGGCTTACTATCTGCGCTATATGGATCCATCGAACACGACGGCACTCGTAGGCGAGGAAGCCGGCCACTACTGGCGCAATGTTGACCTCTACGTGGGCGGTAGTGAGCACGCTACGGGTCACCTTATCTACAGTCGATTCTGGAATAAGTTTCTCTTCGATCTGGGCACATCTTGCGAAGACGAACCCTTTAAGAAGATGATCAATCAGGGGATGATCCAAGGCCGTTCCAACTTCGTTTATCGTATAAAAGACACCAACACGTTTGTGAGTCTTGGTCTAAAAGATCAATATGAAGTGACGCCGATTCACGTTGACGTGAATATCGTGGCGAACGACGTCTTGGATGTCGAAGCCTTTAAGGCGTGGCGTCCGGAATACGGCACAGCTGAATTTATTTTGGAAGATGGCAAATATATCTGCGGTTGGGCTGTCGAAAAAATGTCGAAGTCGATGTTCAATGTGGTAAATCCGGACGACATTGTCGATAAATATGGTGCAGATACCTTGCGCCTCTACGAAATGTTCCTCGGGCCGATCAATCAAAGTAAGCCTTGGGACTCTAACGGCGTGGACGGCTGCGCTCGCTTCTTGCGCCGCTTCTGGAATCTCTTCTTCGAAGGCGAAGAATTGCGCGTGACGGACGAAAAAGCAACAAAAGAAAACCTCAAAAGTCTGCACAAACTACTCAAAAAGGTGACGACCGACATCGAGGAGTTTGCTTATAATACCTCCATTCCGGCCTTTATGATTGCCGTCAACGAACTGATGCAGCAGAAATGTCGCTGTCGTGAAGTGTTGGAGCCCATGGTGATCGCCTTAGCGCCCTTTGCACCCTACATTGCCGAAGAGTTGTGGCATAAACTGGGACACGGAGCGAGCGTACATAAGGCTGCGTGGCCCGCATTCGATGAGCAATATCTGAAAGAAGACAGTTGCACGCTCTCCGTCTCGTTTAACGGTAAGACCCGCTTTACCATCGAAGTGTCTGTAGATGCCTCCAAGGAAGAAGTGGAGCGCTTGGCGCTGGCCCACGAGTCGACACAGGCGCATATTGAGGGTAAACAGATTATAAAAGTGATCGTCGTGCCCGGCCGCATTGTTAATATCGTGCTGAAATAAATCGTTATGGAACTGAGACAATCTATCCAACACCAGATTAAAGACTATTTGATCATTACGCTGGGCTTGATCATTTATTCGATCAGCGTCACGTGTTTCATTTTGCCGTATGAAATTACGACAGGCGGCGTTATCGGATTCGGTTCTGTGATTTTCTATGCCACGGGCTTTCCGATTCAAGCTTCATTTTTTATTCTTAACGTCATGTTGCTTATCTTGGCTATACGAACCTTGGGTTGGCGCTTCTGTCTTAAAACGATTTATGCCGTGATCGTCTTAACGGTCTTGCTCGATTTGGTACAGAAGTTTATGCTGCATTATGGTGCTGTTCATAGTGCAGAATTTGTGCTGAGTCCAAAAGGCTTCCCGCAGATCGTAAAGAATGATGCCTTTATGTCGTCCTTGCTCGGCGCAACGCTTAATGGTATCGCGCTGGGCATCGTGTTGCTCAATAACGGCTCAACCGGAGGTACGGACGTCGTAGCCGCTGTGGTCAACAAATATAAGGATATTACGTTGGGGCAGATTTTGATGTTTATCGATATCTTCATCGTCTCCTCAAGTATATTTGTGTCCGGGACTTCCGTTTCTATACTTCTTTGTAGTTACTGTACGCTGATCGTGACCAGTTTAATGGTCGATTATGTGATGGATCGCGGCCGTCAATCCGTCCAATTCTTTATCTTCTCCCAGAAATATGAGGAGTTGGCCAACGCTATTACGAAGACCCATCGCGGCGTTACGGTCATAGACGGCGAAGGATGGTTTACGCATACCGAACGCAAAGTTTTGATTCTGCTGGTTAAGCGCCGCGAGAGTACGAATATCTTCCGTTTGATTCAGAGTATAGATCCGCAAGCCTTTGTTTCGCAGACAAAAGTGATTGGCGTGTTTGGTGAAGGCTTTGATCGCATTCGTGCGAAAGCCAAGAAGCCTACGCCTGTTAACGATGACGCTTTAAAGGAGCAAGAATCGATAGAAGTAGCTACCAAAGTTGTCGACAAGCCTTTGGAGTAAACGAGAGAACATTTATACAGATGGATATGACGATGACAAAACGCCTGACAGTCGTTCCCCAAGGTGGATTGTGCAACCGATTGCGGGTTGCGTTGTCCGCCTTGTCTGCTTTTCCTGATTGCGAAGTAGAGTGGGGAAGAGACAAGGCCTGTTACGCTTACTTCGACGAACTCTTTCAGCCGCTCAAAGGTATTGTTAGGCGTCGTTGGTGGAATGTCCCTCAGACGCGTTGCAACCTGCATATTCCCGCACTTCTGCGCCGCTGGATTTACGATGCACAATTGGTAAACGCCAAAGCACTGCCGGCTGTCATCGATAGATCCACCTACGTCTCGACCGGTTATGCTTTAGGGCCATACGGACGCGAATGGTTGCAGCGTTTAACACCCCTCGATAGCATCCGGCGACGTATTGATGCCATCACCGCGCAGTTTCCCCCCGATATCGTTGGGGTGCACATTCGTCGCACAGACAATAAAAAATCTTGGCGTCACAGTTCGGACGAAGCCTTTTGGAGAGCAATGGAAGCCACGGGCGGTACATTTTATTTGGCTACCGACGATTTAGATTTGCGCCAAGCGCTCTGCCGATACTTTAACGTCATCACGCAGCCGCTGTCATCCGTGCGCCGCGACACTCGCGAAGGTATTGAAGAAGCAGTCGTTGATCTTTACTGCTTGGCGGCAACGAATAGACTTTACGGTAGCTACTGGTCATCATTCTCAGATACAGCCGCCGAGTTAGGGAACATTCCTTTATCCATTATACAATGAAGAAAATCGTATTTGCAACAAATAATAGTCACAAACTTACCGAAGTTCGTGCCATCGTCGGCCAACAAATAGAAATCTTAAGTCTGGCCGATATCAATTGCTCCGCAGATATTCCCGAAACAGCCGACACGCTCGAAGGCAATGCCCTGCTCAAAGCCCGCTACGTCTACGATCATTACGGATTAGACTGCTTCGCTGACGATACCGGCCTTGAAGTAGACGCCCTGGGTGGGGCGCCGGGCGTTCATACAGCGCGCTATGCTTGCGCAGATCATAACGATACCGAAGCCAATACGCGCAAATTATTGGCCGAGTTGAAAAATAAAAATGACCGTCGTGCACAATTTCGCACAGTTATTGCGTTAATAGAAGACGGAGCGGTCCGCTATTTCGAGGGCATTGTGGAGGGAAGCATCGCCACAGAGAAGATCGGGACAGATGGCTTCGGCTACGACCCCGTGTTTATCCCCGAAGAAGCTGGGCAAACGTTTGCCCAGTTAGGGCCTGCTGCAAAAAACGAAATTAGTCATCGCGCCCGAGCTGTGCGTGCCCTCGTCGATTATCTGTCGAAGTGAGCCCCACGCGCATCATAAATGCTTGCCTCCCCGTGCGGCGCCGACACCCTATTATATAATGTGTATGAAGAAGGTTCTTGTCCTGCTTTTTTTATTTACCGCTTTATTGCCGCTTCGTGCTGTTGCCGACGGCCGATGGCGGATGTATTTAGCCTATCATAACAATACGTACAACGTTCCGATGGGAACGCGAATTTATTCCTTGTGTGATGGCAACCTGTATAGCTACGATACGGCCGACAACTCCGTACACTATTTCTCGAAATTAGACGGACTTAACGGCAAGTCCATACGCTTCATCGCGCCCGCGCCCACGCGCCAGCGCCTCTTAGTCGTTTATACCGATGGCAACATAGATTTAATTTCACCCAACGGAGATGTATTCAACATTCCTCAATTGAGTTCCGCCAATGGTGGCGATTTAGTCTTGAACGACTTGGCCATAAATGGTGATGAAGTAGATTTGGCCACCAACGAAGGAATTGTAAGGCTCGATATGAAGAAAGCCGAACTGAAGGGCTATTATAAGTTGGGCGCAAATGTCGCTTCGGCCATTGTTTTCGAAGGAAAACTCTACGCCGCACTCAGCGATAAAGTCTTGGCCTGCGACTTAAATGCCAATATGTCCGATAGAAATTCCTGGCAAGTCGCACTCAATGCCTCCGTGCGCCGATTCTTTGTCTTCGGCCGTCGCTTATTGTTCCAAGTAAGCACGCCTTCCGCTGCTTTCGGGCAAGGTTTGTGGGCGCTGACCGCCGGTTTGCAGCCACAGCACCTCGCCGCCACTGATTATCCTAAGGCTTATGTTGATGCTTCAAAGGCAGTTTTTGCCAACGATGCCCAAGTTATCGTCCTCGATGTCGCACATCCCGATCAAATTGCTCAAACTTTAACTGCCAACAACTCGTGGAGTCACCTCACATTATCAGGTTCTACTTTTTGGGCCAGCGAAGGCCTGAGCGGCCTGCGCAATTATAAGGTGTCCGGAAACACACTCCAGCCCGCCGGCATCCAACTCGAAGGGAACGGCCCCAAGCGCGATCTCTGCTATTATATGAAATACTATGGCGACAAACTCCTCATTGCCGGTGGTCGTTTAGATCCTTATGATCGCATCCACTTTCCGGGAACGCTAATCCAATATGATGGCCGCGATTGGCGCTCTTTTGAAGAAGAAGACATCGCTGCAAAAATAGGCTACCCCTATACGGATATCAATTGCGTCGTGCAAGACCCGCGCGACCCTACCCACTATTTTGCAACCTCTGCCGGGAAAGGTCTCTTTGAGTTTAAAAATTTCAAATTCCAGAAGCATTACTCACTCCACAATTCTCCATTGCGCTCGGCGGTCAAAGACGGCAACGCGCCATATTACGTTCGCCTCGACGGACTCAATTTCGATAAGGCCGGCAATTTGTTTATGGTCAACAACCACGCAGATAGCGTCATTCGGGTCTTAAAAGCCGATGGCAGTTGGGCGTCCCTCTATGCCGATGGCTTGAGTAAAGCCCCCACACTTGAGAAAACACTCATCGATAATAAAGGCCGCCTTTGGATAGCTTCTCGCCGCACGATCGACGGGCATACGGCCGGCCTGTTCTGTCTCGACTACAACGGAACTATCGACAATACGAGCGACGATATCTCTAAGTATCGCACGTCCGGTGTCAATGAAGACGCCACCGCCTTTGATTTTGGCGGCGTATATACTCTAATGCAAGATACCGATGGTAGCATCTGGGTCGGAGCAGGCACAGGATTATACGTCATACCCAACCCCGACGAATGGTTTAAGTCTGATTTCTACATAACGCAGATCAAAGTGCCCCGCAATGATGGTACAAACTACGCCGACTATCTCTTGGCTAAAGTGCCCGTCAACGCCATCGCTACTGACGGCGGTGGGCGCAAGTGGATTGGTACCTTGGGTGGTGGACTCTATCTCGTCAGTCCTGATGGCACGAGTATTCTCGGGCACTTCACGAGCAAGGATTCGCCCCTGCTTTCCGATAATATTTATTCGCTGGCTGTGAGCGAGGCTGATGGCGAAGTAATGATCGGCACCGATGTCGGACTCTGCTCCTACTTTAGCAATGCTGCGCGTGCACAGGCCGAGCTCGATAAGAACAATGTGAAGGTATATCCCAACCCCGTGCGCCCCGAGTTTAAGGGTATGCTGGCTGTTAGCGGACTAACTGCCAATGCTGATGTGCGCATCGTCAATACGGCCGGCCACGTCGTTGCCGGCGGCCGATCTGTGGGCGGATCCTTCAACTGGGATCTGCGAGGTACTGACGGCTTCCGCGTTCCGAGTGGCGTATATGATATCATGGTGGTCACAAACGAAGCAAACAAAGGCATAGTAGCGAAGGTTACGATCATTTAGCTTTCTGTTGAATTTTTGCCGGCAATTTACCAAGGCATAAGAAAAACGCTAATATTTGGCTAAAACCCTATTATTTAGGCCTTATGTTGCACTTTTGCCGCTAATGATAGGCCTTTTTTCTTGATTTTCATAAGAAAATTAGAAAAAAACTTGTGGGTATCTCCGACTTACCCTATATTTGCCTGTATTAAATCGACAAAGAGATTTATTAACGCAAAAAAAATGCCAATATGAACAAAAGTGAACTCGTAAGCGCAATCGCTGCATCTGCAGGATTAAGCAAAGTTGATTCCAAGAAAGCACTCGACGCTACATTAGAAGCCATCGCTGGCGCATTGAAAGCTAACGACAAAGTTGCCCTCTTGGGATTTGGCACTTTCGCTGTGACTGAACGCCCCGCACACGACGGCGTAAATCCTGCAACGAAAGAAAAAATTCACATTCCGGCAAAGAAAGTGATCAAATTTAAGGCCGGTGCAGAACTTTCCGGAGCTTTGAACTAAAAGAACAACGGAATTTAATGTCTGACAAGTCGTAAAAGGAAATCCTTTTGCGGCTTGTTTTTTATAGAAGCACGCCGCCGGCTTTCCTTGCCCCGCGAGGGCTCTCAAGTTGCTACCATATTTCGTTCTTTCAAGCTCATTTCCTTTGTCTTTATTTCTGGTTTTCACGTGCTTCCTCTTGTGCTTGCCTGCCTCAAGTGGCAAAGGTCGTGCATATAGTCCGCGATCGATCTGCTTTGCCGCCCCTTGTCGTGCCTGCAGCTTTGCTTGTAAGTGTCGTGGACGCTAAATGAATGCATAATATTTTGAATAATACAAATTAAACCCTTATCTTTGCTCGCAGATTTTTGTCGTTTGTGGCGAAAATACTGATGTAGAGCGTTTAGCGTTTGCTGTTTTACGACTGCTGCCCGCTTTTGCTGTACTGATTTATGCAATTTAAATAACAAATTCAATATGAAGAAAATTCTTTCCCTTACCATCTTTAGCCTCTTTCTGACTTTGGGGCTTACCTCCTGCAAAGGTGATTCGCCGGAGCCACCTACACCACCTTTAGAACAAGGCAGAAAACTCCTTGGCTACGTTGATAGCGATGGCATCTCTATTAAAACGGTCAACTATGACGCACAAGGGCGCATTGCCTCACTTGCGATGACCCAAATCGATGCAAATACGAACCAAAATGTCAACCTGAATTTGGCTTATCGCTATACCAACGATAGCATAATCCTATCTATCACTAACCTTGAAAGCAAAGCGGTGAATAAAGTCGAGTATGTGCTCGACGCGAAACACAGGGTGGTGAAGATGATTCTGCCTGAAACAGACGAAGCAGAGGGAGAAATGTACATCCTCTCCTATAATAATCATAATCAACTGGCTGGTTGCTATGCGAATGATGGAGAGAATCTTGAATTAACGTGGACTGATGGCAACATCTCTTCCGTTATATCTCGCGATGAAGAGACTACGACGACAAATTATACATATACCGACTATAACGCAAAGCATTTTCTTAGCGTCAGCGCAGTTTTCGGTACGCCGGAACTCTTGGGAGTCGATCAAGTACTCTTCTTGCAGGGCTATTACGGAGAATATCCCAAAAACCTTATAAAAACGGAAACTGTGGTAGAGGAGTCCTCTACACTCACCTTTACTTATGAGATAGATGCTATGGGTTATGTTACTAAAGCCTCTGATTCAAAGGGTAAATTCTGTGTATTTACGTGGAAGTAATTCCCCTCTCATAACAGCCCCGATTGACGCCCTTGCCAATCGGGGCTGTTTTTTTCTGTATGTTCCGCCGCTGCTAAATAGGGAGACTGTCTCTGACTTGACGCGACGCACACCGGCCAACTCTTCGCTCGGTCTTTTATGCTCTTGCGCTCACTTCTGTCTCGCTTGGCTCGGCTTTCGGCATATAAAGTCTTTCTACAAGCACCCGTAGCGTTTCGCTTTTTCAACCCATGTCCTCCATTTTTTAGCGGCCACCGCCTATTTTGCTCACAACAACACGTTATATATATAGAAGCAACTCATATTTCGACGCTGCCGGCGCATTTCTTTACGCGCAATCGCGGCGGGTTGCCGGGTAGCGGCGCAACTTTTGACGCTTCTCTACCATCTTTTCACGCAGCAACTCATTTTTTTGCCGTCTGTATCGCTCTTTTTATACCTGTCCGTGGCTTTTACATCAAAGAATATCCCTCATCTTCGCTTTTTTATCACGAGGTGAAGCCTTTTTTATCGTGAGCGCAACTACTTTTTCTCACGAGGCAAAGCCTTTTTTGTCGTGATCAAAAAGCCCTCAATCCGCTCCAGTGCGCCTCGAAGCCTTGTTCTTCTCACTTTTCTCTCAACTTTTCTCACCCCATTTTGGGATATTCTTCCTTTGATTCTGCCATTTTCACATGTCAAATTTTGCTATCTCCGGATTTATTTTCGTTTTTGCGTAAAAAAGTTTGTGTGCGTGTTTGGTGGTAATGAGATTTTGTTCTACTTTTGCACTCGCTTTCCGACGCTGAGGCGTTAGGTTGAGCTTGAAAAAATCGATCTTTGAAAGAATTCCATAGACTTT
>JABZGR010000045.1 GCA_015259125.1 Alloprevotella tannerae
TCAATTTCTTCGATGCTAATGTGAGCAAGTATGGAGAGTTGGAGCAGGTCTTGGGGGAAAAATGGGACAAAATCGATTCATTAATCGTACATGGACCAATCAATGAAGCTGATTTTACAACGATGTGGAAATGCAGCTTTGAGGGGAAACTTACTGTGCTGAACCTGGAGCATGCGCAAGTAGAAAACAATAAGATACCTACGCGTGCACTTTTTAAGGTTGATAGGCAGGTTATTGATGACCCGAGAGCATATCAAGGAGTTGTTTATCTGCCAATACGTCATCTGATCCTTCCTGAGGGTATTCAGGAAATAGGAGACTTTGCTTTCTCGCGAATGAGATTAGAACAAGTGAACCTTCCTAAGAGCCTAAGGAAGTTGGGCCGTTCATGTTTTTCAAGTTGCCATTGGCTGAGTACCGATCCTTTGATTATCCCGGATGGGATCACGTCTATTCCACCACAATGCTTTATAAATTGCCAATGCTTCAAGAAATTGGTGTTACCCTCTACACTTAAAGTTATTGGCGAATCAGCTTTCTACAACACAAGAATAGAGGAAGTAAACTTGCCAGAGGGATTGGAGAAAATCGAGCAAGGTGCCTTTGCCGGCTGTAATATAAAAAAAGTGATAATACCTGCTTCCCTAAATGAATTACCCGGATTTCTTTTTTCTATGTGTCCCTATCTGAAAGAAATTTATATTCCCAATCACATTACAAAAATTCCCAACTCTTTTGCTTCCTGGTGTCCTTTGCTTGAAAAGGTGAATATTCCCAAGTCTATAATAGAAATTGGAGTTGACGCTTTCGCAGGCGATGTAAAACTTAAACCGATAGACTTGCCGGAAGGACTAAAACGCATAGAGCAGGATGCTTTATGGTACTGTGCAATTGATTCCATCGTTTTCCCTGCTTCGTTGGAATATTTGGGTGGAGGAAGTTGTGCAAATTGGAAATACATAAAGAAGATATATTCTCTTGCATCAATTCCTCCTTATTGTGCAGAAGACAGAGCTAATCCCGGTAAAGGACCATTTCACGGATATACGCCGAACGATATTCCTCTCTATGTTCCCATCGGTTCGGGAGAAAAATATCGGCAGGCTTTCGGCTGGAACTACTTCACGAACATCATTGAAACAGACAAGTTCCCAACCGGAATAATGTCGCCTAAGATGGGCAACAACGAGCCTTGTAAGGTGTATGGAAGAGATGGCAAACTTGTCATAGAGACGCCTCAAAAACTTTCTGCTCCCATTCATTATATTGTGTATGCAATCAATGGTCAGGTGGTGACGCAAGGCACACTGGCTACATCGTATAGTTTGTCCACATTGGCTAAAGGCATTTATATTGTGCGCATTGGCAACACTATACACAAAGTACGCTTATAATGTGACATACGATAATGATAGTTGCCTTGTAAACTAAAACTACAAGGCAATTATTATATGGTTTGCATCAAGTGTACAAGCATATCCACCCAACTGCACGCACAAAAAAATTGCCGGACATCTAACAAGTTTACGCGTCTATTTGTCAACTTGAAAAAAATTACTTACTTCCGCATAACCTTAAAGCCAAATCTCTAAGTTTGCAGTATGAATTGCAACAAACAAAGAGGTTGAACTTAAGCCCTTACAGCAACTAATTCAGATAATAGCACAAAGAAAAGCAAAAAAATCATCTCAAAATTTGGGAATAAAAGACTCCTTATTTAATTTTGTCATCATGAGGAAGCTCTACCTAATCATATAAAACCAAGCACCTCAAAACAGCGAGACGCCTTTTAGCTACTTAGGGGGATTTGGACCATTCGCTGAAAATCGGCATTCAAGCAAAGCCTTTGCAGGCTTGTTATGCTTATCGAAAGACACTTGGCCAACTTGCTTCGTACGATCGGTCGCCGAAACTTTAAACGATATTTCTAACCTATTATTTTACATTTAAACAAACTCTTTATGAAAAAGACGACACTACTTTCTGCAGCATTGGCGCTCCTTTCTGCCACAGCCGTGGCGCAGCCGGCCTACAACATGAAAGTAACTAAGAACGATGGATCATCTATTGTAATTCCGGTAAAAGACGTAGCCGACGTTACGTTTAATACGGTTGAAAATCAAGAAACGACGTTCAAGTCGGGCGTAGGTAGTTTTGTGCACCGCGACACACAATCGAACACAGCCGTTTATCTGCTTGAACTCTCTACCAACATCTTTGGCGACAACACCACGATGCCGATGTCAAAGCTCTACATAACGCTTCTCGGCAAAGCTGATACCGTGAACATCAAGCAGCTGAGTGCGCCCGTAGGAACATTTACCATAGGTGATCCGAACGAACCTGAGAGCAGTAAATTCTATCCGGGCATACTCAACGAAAACGGTGAGGCAGCCAACACTTTCTTGGGCACGCTGAAATCTGCCCAAGACCCTATGGACATCAAACTCATTAACGGCGGAACGCTGACCATTACGCCGAAGACGAACAGAAAATACGCACTGGAAGGCAACTTCACCTTCGACGATGGCTCTACACTTAAAGCATCTTATGAAGGAATGCTCGTCATTGACAACAACTCCGGCGAAATAGCACCTGCCGATACGCTCCCACTTCCGGAAAGTAAGCTCGCGGCCGATACGACCTTGGTTTTCGGCAACAAGAAGTATGGTATAGCGACAGACTTTAGCATTGGCCGCTTCGGCATTAAGAACAAATCTGAAGTTTACTTGCAATTGTACACCGATGATAGCTACGCGACCTGCCTTGATCTTTATCTGCTGATCGATAATGAGAAATATCCGGGCAAGAAGCAAATTCCGGCCGGCAAATATCCGGTATTGCCAAAAATCGACTGGGAAAATATCAGTGCCAATGAGTTGAGCGCAGAGCCGGCTTGGAGAGTGAAGACACCCGAGGGCTCTCGCGTAGATCTGGGTTGCTGGTTTACGTGGGATTATGCTTACAAGGCACCTCTTGTTGGAGGCGAGATAGAAGTGTTGAGCGGAAACACCGATTCGTCAGAGCTACACTTGAAATTTAATCTCAAGGATGCGAAGGGCCATACTGTAAAGGGTGAATGGAAAGGCAAGATTGAGTAACGCCGCTTGCTCTTCATACGCAAGGTAGCTAAGGTTCGTTTAAGCGAACTTTAGCTACCTTGTTTTAGTTGTAAGCACTCTTTCAATTAAATATAGGTGCTCGGCTGCAAGAAGAGGCAGGCAATATGCTTCAGCCGTAAACAAATATGACTTTTAGGCCTCACGCATTTAAAGAGCAACTTGCAGTTCGGCCGAATTGAGCGGCTGGGCTTAAATCGAAAGTTCTGCTGACAGTGTGTCCCAATAGAAATCGCCGCCAAACCACTTCGTGCAAGCCAACTCTTCGGTAAGCGGGTAAAAGCGTGCGGAACAGGGGCCGCAATCTACCCAGCCGCCACCAACAAGCGGTAGTTGGCCGTCCGTATGAGGTAGAAATTCAACCACTTGGTTGCGAAGAATTGTCCCATCGGGCAGGTGTAAACGACTTACGGCTATGCGTTTCATAAAATTAGACTGTGAAAATAAGAAGAGGCTTACTCAGACAATTCGCAGGAAGCGAAGATAAATATATAATAGGTGGCACGCTCGGTCTACGGCCTCACGTAGCGCTGAGTTGGCCCATAGGCGGGCGATGACGGCGAAGCTTCATCGAGCGAATGGAAAGTCGTATCGCTCACCGGTTCAGCAGATTGCGAAGGCGTTGTAGCCGGCGTCGACGCAGAGGCAAGCACACGCGCCAGACGTGGAGACAAAAGCATCATTTTCTGAATAATGCCGGGCGAAGAAGCCGGCTGCAAAATCACAAAGCCCTCGATCTGCTTTACGGCGCGCGAGGCAAGGGTGAGCGAAAGCAGTTGGCGGCCATCGCCAAGCACGGGCGTGCTGTAAGTAGCCACAGAATCGCCAACGTAGCGCACATAAAGTACGGCCAAGGCTGTATGCTCTCCTTCGCGCCCCACCCAGTGCGATTCGAAACTCCAAGTGAGTTGGTCGCCGGCATGAAAGGCCGTATCGGCCGGCAGACTAAACGTCATCCGATTATTCGCCGCTGAAGAGAGCAGATAGCCGGACGCTCCGCGCCAATAATTAATGCCGTCAGAACCAGGCACGGCCGCGCCTCCGGCATTCTCCATCGTACCGAAGCGGGCATTTACGCGTCGATAAACGGCTAGCAATGCATCGCTATGCCGCGAGTAATACTCCATCGACCGATCGAAGTCGGCCTGCGTAAGATCATACTTGCGCAAGACGGCATCGGTATAGAGGCGGGTGTTGATATCTGCACTGTCGGGACTCGATTGCCCTAAAGCCAAGGCCACGTGATAGTCGTACAACACATCAGCCATCTTCCCCTCTGACAAGACACCGGATGGGCGACTATTCTTGCAGGCGGAAAACAGCAGCAGGACCAGCAGCAAGAAGAGTCCGCCGCGGCTGAGACGTGCCGTGACGGACAAAATGGGTCGGATATGCATACTGCCAAACTGCTGCATTCGTGATTATTGATCGCCGGACGCTTGACGAACCGCCGCGCGAGGTTTTCCGGTAAGGAAGCGCCAATAAAAGATAAGGATCGCTACTGCACCGCAAGAGATCGATGCATCAGCAAAATTGAAGATGGCGTTAAAAAAGACTTTCCCTCCCAGCAAAGGCACCCAATCAGGCCAAGTAAAGAGCGGGAAATAGAACATATCGACGACGTGGCCCGTGAGAAACGAGCCTTTGCCCTCGCCAAAAGCGGTGAGCACGGCGGGCGTTGCGCCAGGCGTGCCTTCAAGCGGACTCGCCGTAAAGATCAAGCCGTAAAAACAATTGTCGATAATGTTGCCGGCTGCACCTGCAATGACCATAGAAAGGCAGATAATCAGTCCGGCAGGAAGCCGACGCCGAATAGCCTTAGCTAAAAGACCTACGAAGAAGCAGATGGCCACGACGCGAAAGATCGTGAGCAGCATTGTGCCAATAAAGTCCATACCGAAAGCCATTCCTTGGTTCTCGGTAAAGAGGATCTTAAACCAACTCGTCACGTCGTAGGCTTGATAAAGGAGCATCCCGGTCTTGACCTTGAACTTGATAAGTTGGTCGATGACCAAGACCAAGAGGATGATCCCACCGGACATCCAGGACAAAGTGCGGACCGACAAACGAGAAGACGTAGCGCATTCTGACAAAAGCTTATGCCCCGCCGTATTGCTCGATGGTTTCAAGTTGCTCATCTACTGACGCTTCAGATTTTATTATTCTTCTCTTGCATCTTTCCCTCGATGCTCGTAGTAGCGTGAGGCACGGCGCGCAAGCGTTCTTTCGGGATGAGTTTGCCCGTAACGCGGCAAACGCCATAGGTCTTATTGTCAATGCGCACGAGCGCAGACTTCAGGCCTTGGATAAACTTCAGTTGGCGGGCAGCCATATTAGTCATTTCCTCCTTGCTCTGCACGGCAGAGCCTTCTTCAAGCGTCTTGTAGGTCGGAGATGTATCGACAACGTCATTGCTTCCGCGATTCATCAAGCTATCCATCAGTTGGTCGTACTCCCTCGTTGCCAACTTTAACTTCTCCTCAATCAATTGCTTAAACTCTGCTAATTCTCCGTCATTATAGCGTGCTTTCCCTTCCATATCTGATTTTTTTAATTTCGTCTGCAAGGTGAACCTCGCAGACGAAACACATTATACTTTTTCTATTTTAATGCGTACTTGGCGGCCATCAAAGTCCATCTCTTCGCCTTCTGCCAGAGCCTCAACGATAGAGAAATTGTCAGCCAATACTTGTCCACAAATATAATCTCCAAAGGCCTCTACAGCCTCAGCCAATTCGCTTTGGCGCGCCATCGTTACTTGTATGTGGTCCGTAATCTCAAAGCCGCTGTCCTTACGATAAGCCTGAATGCGCTTCACAATCTCGCGCGCCAAGCCTTCACGGCGCAAGTCGTCGTCAAGTTCTAAGTCGAGCGCAACGGTCAAAGTGCCTTCATTGGCAACCGTCCAACCGGGAATATCCTCGCTAACAATCTCAACAGATTCTTTTTCAATCGTTGCCGGTCCGTCGGCTAAGGTGAGCGTCAAACTTCCTTCTTGCTCCAAGCGGGCAATATCGGCTTGCGACAAAGCGCCTACGGCCTCGGCCACAGCTTTCATTCGTTTGCCAAACTGCTTACCCATCACGCGGAAGTTGCACTTCACGGTCTTCTCGAGCAAATCGCCTTCGACAAAGACTAATTCCTTCACATTAACCTCATCTAAGATCAGTTGCTGCACGGCTTCAATCGCAGCGCGCTGACTTGCGTCAGTAGCAGGAATAGAGATGCGGCGCAGGGGTTGGCGAACGATGATATGTTCTTTCTTACGCAGCGAGAGTACCATCGAAGTAATCTTCTGCGCCATTTCCATACGATTCTCCAAGTCAATATCAACTAAAGTCTGATCGCAGACGGGGAAATTTTCGAGGTGAACGCTTTCCAAACCTTCGCCGGTCGGCGCTGTCAGGTCGCGATAGAGGCGATCAGCAAAGAAGGGAGCAATCGGCGCCATCAGTTTGCAGGTCGTCAAGAGGCAAACGTAGAGCGTTTGATAAGCGCTCAACTTATCCTCCGTCATCATGCCGGCCCAGAAGCGTTTACGATTCAAGCGCACATACCAATTAGACAAGTTGTCGGCGATGAAAGTATTGATCAAGCGCCCTGCTTTCGTCGGCTCATAATCGTCCAAAGCTGCCGTCACTTCTGCCACCATCGTATTGAGTTCACTCAGTATCCAACGATCAATTTCGGGGCGCTTATTAAATGCTACTTGCGGTGCGTGCGCATCGAAGTCGTCAACGTTGGCATACATGGCAAAGAAAGAGTAAGTCTGATAAAGCTTGCCGAAGAAGGTGCGAGATACTTCCTTGATGCCCTCTTCATCAAACTTCAAATTGTCCCACGGCGAAGCATTGGTAATCATATACCAGCGCAAGGGGTCAGAGCCATATTTCGCAATCGTCTCAAACGGATCTATCGCATTGCCGAGGCGCTTCGACATTTTATTACCGTTCTTATCCAAGACAAGGCCGTTAGAGATCACATTCTTGAAGGAAACAGAATCGAAGATCATCGTTGCAATAGCGTGGAGCGTAAAGAACCAGCCGCGCGTTTGATCAACGCCTTCAGCGATGAAGTCGGCGGGGAAGCAGCGACCGCTCTCCACCTCTTCTTTGTGCTCGAAAGGATAGTGTTGTTGTGCAAAGGGCATTGCACCTGAATCGAACCAAACGTCGATCAAATCGCTTTCGCGGTGAAGCGGCTTGCCCGTCTCCGAAACTAAAACAATCTCGTCTACATAAGGACGGTGCAGATCTATCTTATGGTAGTTCTCCTCACTGTAATCGCCGGGCGTGAAGCCTTTTTCCTTAAGCGGGTTAGACGTCATAACGCCGGCAGCCACACTCTTCTCGATCTCGTCATAGAGTTCTGCGATGCTACCGATGCAGATCACCTCATCGTCGTCATTGCGCCATACCGGAAGCGGCGTGCCCCAGAAGCGACTGCGACTCAAATTCCAATCGTTCAAGTTTTCGAGCCATTTCCCAAAGCGGCCGGAGCCTGTCGAAGCCGGCTTCCACTTAATCGTTTCGTTCAATTCGGACATCCGCTCCTTAGCCGCAGTACTCCGAATAAACCAGCTATCCAAAGGATAATACAAGACAGGCTTATCCGTGCGCCAGCAGTGTGGATAACTATGTGCGTGCTTGGCAATATTAAATGCCTTGCCCGCTTGCTTCATATCCATACAGATCGATACGTCGAGCGTTTCGTCTTTGTCGGTCAGCGTACTATCGTAAGCATTCTTCACGTAGCGGCCGGCGTAAGGGCCATAGGCCTCTACGTTAACGTGAGTCTTCACAAACTCCTCGTCCAAGTCTTCCAAGCGGAAGAAGCGGCCTTGCAGATCGACCATCGGCGCAAACTTTCCTTTCTTCGTAATCATTTGCAATCCGGGGACGCCGGCCTTCTTCGCCACAAGTGCGTCGTCTGCACCAAAGGTCGGTGCGATATGCACAATACCCGTACCATCTTCCGTACTTACATAGTCGCCTAAGATGACGCGGAAAGGTTCACCCTCGCCATAAGGGCGAACGTAGGGGAAGAGTTGCTCATAGTGCATATTTTCAAGCTCGCTTCCCGTCCAGCGACCTATTACGCGATAAGGCAATATCTTATCGCCTTTCTTGTAGGCCTCCATATCGGCCGTAGCACCTTCAGGATTGAAGTAAGCACTTAAGCGCGCCTCAGCCATCACAACAGAAATCTTATCGCCCGTATAAGGATTATAAGTCTGCACGCAGACATAATCAATCTTCGGACCAACGCAAAGCGCCGTATTGCTGGCAAGCGTCCACGGCGTAGTCGTCCAAGCAATAAAATAGGGCTTGCCCCAAGCCGTCATCTCGGGTTTGGGGTCGCAAATCGCAAACTGTGCAACGACCGTCGTATCTTTCACGTCGCGGTAGCAACCGGGCAAGTTCAATTCGTGACTGGACAAACCCGTGCCGGCAGCCGGTGAATAGGGCTGAATCGTATAGCCCTTATAAAGCAAGCCCTTCTTATGGAGTTCTTTCAAGAGCCACCAAAGGGTCTCGATATAACTGGTTTCATACGTGATATATGGGTGCTTCATATCTACCCAATAGCCCATCTTGTCGGTGAGGTCTTCCCATTCGCGGGTAAACTTCATCACGTTCTTACGGCATTGGGCATTGTATTCTCCGATGCTGATCTTCTTACCAATGTCTACTTTCGTAATACCCAAATCCTTCTCCACGCCCAACTCTACAGGGAGGCCGTGCGTATCCCATCCGGCCTTGCGCTCCACGCGATAACCTTGCATCGTCTTATAACGGCAGAAAAGGTCTTTGATCGTACGAGCCATCACGTGATGGATGCCGGGATGGCCGTTAGCCGAGGGAGGGCCATCATAAAAGACATAGTCGGGTTTTCCCTCGCGGGAGCTTATGCTTTTGTGAAAAAGGTCTTGTTGCAGCCAATCGGCTAAAACTTCCTCATTCACTTTAGATAGGTCTAAATTGGGGCGTTCCGTAAACTTCATACAGCTGTTTATTTTTCGTCTAATAATAATAGTGTGCAAAGATAGCGTAAGGGCGGAGTATTGCAAAACAAAACGCATTCTTTTTCAAGCTAAAGGAGTGAGCGATGGCATCCTAAGAAAGCATCAAGAAGTCCCAAAGAGCGCCAATCATCTAAAGACTTTCACGAAGCTGATTATACAAGGATCAGGCAAAGGCCCTCGGACAGCTTAGCGCGATGCGCTTCAATGCGTCGCAACCGGCAAGATCCTTTCAAAAAAAACGGCCGAATAAACAAAAAAAGGCAAAAGACCATTCCCTTTGCCACACCATTATTATATATAGGCGGTCGAGAAATCTTGCTCCCCGACCGCCTTAAAAAGATCTATGTTACTATCGTATATACTTCTTCCCATTCACGATATAGACGCCGCGTTGCGGAATGGCCTGCAAGCGCCGGCCGCTCAAGTCGTAAATGGCATCGTTTTTAATAGGATTCACTTGGGGCGTCGTAAGACCTGTTATTTCTCTATGATAAATAACTTCATCTCCCACCACACAAGTCTCTAATAGGAAAAAGCCTGATCCTTTCCGCAAAGCATTATGATACGTATGGCGAAAGAAAGGATGTATGGAACTTCCTATACTTTCAGTCCATATATCTTTTGCATTCTCAAATGAGTAGCGATCGCCATAATCTACAACTATTTGACGATAACGATGCCCGCTATTCTCCAGCTCTTCTACTTTATTCACAACAGTAGGCCCTATAAGCGGATTTTTCGCCTCAAACTGCGCCTGACTGCTATACTCAAAAATATCATAGAAAAAGAGCGAATCGCCTACTTTGACATTGAAATCATAAAGTAAAGCATCAGTCTGTGCACCAACATAAGGACGGAAATAGACGCACTTATTTTCCTCGCGCACTAAGATCCAATACCTTTCCAAGTTTGTCCCTTCATAAACCTTCTTCCAAGTTTTGCCCTCAATTATGGTATCGCCCGCCATCTTATAGGAAATATAAGCGGCCGGAGATTGTGAAGAGGCAGATATTCTCACAATTCTCCAACTCTTCCCCTCTTCCACGAAAGGACGATAATCCTGCGCCGCGGCGCGAAAGCCCAAGAGCGCTAAAGCGATGATAAGTAAAACGTTTTTCATAAAGCCATCTTATTTAATGGGTATAGGTTGTCGGCTTGACTTTGTTTTGGCGGCAAAGCCAAGCCGACAAGTATTCGTTATCGTACATACTTCTTCCCATTCACGATATAGACGCCGCGCTGCGGGATGGCCTGCAAGCGCCGGCCGCTTAAGTCGTAAACAGCCGCCTTATCGGTCGCATCAAGCTTTGGCGCAGTAATGCCGCTCAAGTCGTGATGATACAAAATTTCATCGCCAACTGAACATTCCTCTAAGACGTATTGGCGTGAACCAATGAGCCAAGTGGTGGTGATAGCGTGCTCAAAGGCATTGCCCGTGCTCCCCAGACATTCAATCCAGGCTTCTCTGGCATATCCAATTTCAACACTCTTATTATAGTCTTCCGGATCGTCGTAATTATAAGTCCACTCTCGATACAGATTATAGCTACGATAGGCGTGGCCGGTATTCTCTATCACTTCATTGGTAGCTACGACGGCAACAGAATCCCAATTACGACACTGCCTTTCATAATTCTCTGCCGTATCTCCATTATAGAACTCGCGAATATCACGATAAGCGACCGTATCGCCCACAGCAACATTAAAATCATACATCAACTCTTCGCGCCCGGGATAAGGGGCGTAATAGACACGCTTGTTTTCTTCGCGCACCAAGAAGTCAAACTTACTGGAGGAGGTGTGATATACTTTCTTCCAAGTCTTACCGGCCACGATGGTATCACCTTTCATAAAGTAATATTCGTGTTCTACGGGATACGTCGGGTCATCATTTAGCGGAATGAGGGAGGCTACCCGCCACGTCTTTCCCTCTTCTACGAAAGGGCGATATTGCTGCGCCGCGGCGCGAAAGCCGAAGAGCGCTAAAGCGATGATAAGTAAAACGTTTTTCATAAAGCCATCTTATTTAATGGGTATAAGTTGTCGGCT
>JABZGR010000013.1 GCA_015259125.1 Alloprevotella tannerae
TAAGCGATTGAGGCGGTCTTGCCTACTCTTTTTGACGTTTATCGGACAGCAATAAATTCAAATCTATAAGTCAATATGTTAAGCCCCATCTTTGCCGTACAACGTTCTTAATTATAATTCTCCCACGCCTTGGTGGTATTTCGTTTGGTGGGAGCAAACGATGGTTTGGTGGGAGCAAATAATAGTATGGTGAGAGCAAACGATGGTTTGCTCGAGGCAAACAATGACCAAAACACACTAAACAATCCAAAAAATGGGCTATGAAGATTTATTTTATCAAAGTATGGCAGCGCCAGCTGCAACGATCTTCTACGAAAAAGCCCAATGCGAGGTGCAACTTCTATATTAGTCGATTTGAAAATTTAGTTTGTTAAGAATCCTGCAGAGGGTTCGCTTTCATAACGACATTAGCACCGTTTTTTCGCTTTAGGGCTTCGCTCAGTAATAATATCTCAGAGATTATACGTAACTTTGCTGCGTAATTAGCTTCAAATGAAATGAAAAAAATACTTTTACTCCTCGTTATTCTCCTCACGACCGTTTCGTCATCTTGGGCTCAAAAGCGCTCTGTTATCCCAAATGGTGGCTATCTGTTTGGTGTGGCGATAAACTTTACCGACTCTACGGTCTACATTTCTCCGATTCAGCAATTGGCAGAATTGACCTATGATCAAAAAACGGGGTTTCTGGAGAATCGCGCAGAATACTCAAAGCAATTTTCCGACTTTATAGCCGACAATTACTATGTGTTGGCCACCAGCGCCGTATTCTTTGCTCATACGCACAAAGAGATTACTCACTCATACGAGCGCATAATGCGACTCTATAAAAAGAATCGACCCGAAAAAATCAAAGAAATTTCGCTCAGCGATTTCTCTTATAAACCGATTATTAAGGCTGCACCTGCTGCATTAATAACGAAGCCGACTAATTAATGAGGAGGCTTCCTCAAAACCACAGAACTATGCCTGCACACATCAGCACGCAGCAGGCAAACATAGACTTTTTTATAAGATGACAACAAGCCAAAGATTAACATACAAGGTAGCGGGAGTGAGTTTTTGCGTCTGCTTTGAAGATTGTCCGGATGGCCGCTCTATGCTTCCGTCATACGAACCTTTTATCGTGGAGCAAACCGATGCGCCTTATATCTGTACAATCACGTTTGCCAAAGATGCAGTAGATATAAACGCGGAGGGAAAAGAGATAGGTCAATTTGACAATGCCGGTTCTAACCACGCCGTCTATCTTTTACCTGATGGCGGCTATAAAATGGTGATCTACAATTATGATAATGAGCCTGCAGTAGCCTTTATATCCAATGCTAATTTCTCTTCGGTCAAGGCCTCCTTGTTTGGCAATAAGATCAACCGACGTTTTGGCTTGAACAATACGATCATGATTGCTTATGCTTTCAGCAGCGCTTATAGCAACATCTTGCTCATTCACGCCTCAGTGACGATGAAAGATGGCAAAGGGTATCTCTTTTTAGGCAAGAGCGGTACGGGAAAGAGCACGCATTCGCAGCTGTGGCTAAAGCATATCCCGGAAACTGAACTCTTAAACGATGACAACCCGGCCATTCGCTTGATAAACGACGAAGTAATCGTCTACGGAACACCTTGGAGCGGAAAGACACCTTGCTATAAGAACAAGCAAGTGCCTATCGGCGCGTTCGTAAAACTGAAGCAATATCCGGATAATATAATCCGACGCGAGCCACCATTAAAGGCTTTTGCCACCCTACTGGCTTCTACATCGAGCATGCTTTGGGATAAGCCTTTGTATGATAAGATTTGCAACACGATATCTGCCATAGCGATGCGTTGCCCCTTGTATCACTTAAAATGTAGACCGGACGAGGAGGCTGCACGCCTTTCCTTCTCAAACATAACTAAGCAATAGACGTGCAAACGATTAAAATCCCCAACGAAATAATTATCCCGCAGTTTAAGCAACTGCTGGATGAGGGGCATACCGTGCGCTTTCGGGTACGCGGATTCAGTATGCGCCCTTTTCTTGAGGACCAGCGCGATGTCGTAACCTTGACGCCCCTGTCGAAAGATCCGGAGGTCGGCGATGCTATTTTGGCTGAAGTTGCTCCGCAAACCTATGTCTTACACCGCATAGTTCGCATAGAAGGCGACAAAATCACGCTGCAAGGTGATGGAAACATAAAGTACACGGAATCGTGCCGACGTAGGGACGTAATAGGCATCGTCACGGAATTTTATCGTAAAGGCAGAAAGACGCCGGATCTTGCCAGCGGCAAAAAATGGCACTACTACTCAAAAATATGGCTTATGCTTACGCCTTTGCGTAGATATCTGCTTTACTTCTACCGAAACTTTTGGCTGAAAATCTTTCCGCCAAAAATAAATTTATAAAAGAAAATGAGAATCAAACCAAACTTTGAATTACGCGATATCTGTGATCAGAAAGTGATCATAGCACAGGGTATAGAAAATATCGACTTTAACCAGATGATTGTCCTTAACGAAAGCAGTGCCTATCTTTGGGAGCAAATCGTGGGCAAGTCGTTTACTGAAGCGGATATGGTTGCTTTGCTCTGCGATGCCTATGATATTGATGAGGCAACGGCAATTAATGATATAAAAAACTTTATTCAGACGCTTCGCGATCTTAACTTGCTAGTGGACTGAGGGGACGTTGGTACGTCTTATTGCCTTTTCAATCGCGTTTCCGAGCAACTCGGCAAAGCGATTTTTTATGTAGTAGCGCTTTGCGAAAATATAGGCGTAAGTTTATGGGCTTTACTCCAAACGCTCTTAAAGAAGAAAGATGAAAAAGAATACGATAGTTTTTGATTTAGACGGCACGTTGTTGGATAGTTTGGAAGATATATTCATTTGTGTAAACTATGCGCTTTGCAAACAAGAACTTCCAAGCAGAAAAAAGGATGAAGTGCGTAGCTTTTTAGGCAATGGCTACCATTACTTGATTGCGCATGCTGTACCTCCACATACGACTTCTTTAATAACGGAACAAGTACTCGACAATTTCCGCACATATTATCAAATACATTGTCAAGACGAAACTAAGCCTTATGATGGCATCGCTGAAATGCTCGATGCGCTTCGGGATAATGGATATAAAATGGCTATCGTCTCAAATAAAGGGGATGAAGCTGTGAAGCAATTGGCCGCTCGCTTCTTCTCGCCGTGGATAAAAATAGCTGTAGGTGAGCGTAAAGACATCCGCCGCAAACCTAATCCGGATGCAGTCTTACAAGCGATCAAACAATTGGGCAGTAATATCGAAGAAAGTATCTATGTGGGCGATTCTGAAGTTGATATTGCCACAGCTAAAAACGCAGGAATACCATGCGTTGCTTGCCTATGGGGGTTCCGAGATGAACAATTCTTACGCGAGAATGGCGCAACTCGTCTCATTAAGGCTCCCAAGGAGCTGCTATCAGCTGTTCAAAAGCAGGAATAATAATATGTCCACGCTCAAAGGATAAGCATTGACGTCCTGCCCAATCGTGCAGCATCCGAGAGGTGTTAAGGCGGGTCGCCCCTAATTCTTTTCCTAATTGCGTCATCTTGATATATAGGTCTTTGCGTCCGGCAGGACGTAGGCAGCGTTGCTGTACGAACTTAACAAAGCGTTCATGTAAGTCCGTCGGCATTGGTTTCCAAAGCGCACGATCGGCTTGTTGGTTCTTCCAACTAACGAAATTGAGAAAATTCTGCCGAAAAGTAGGATATATTGAAAGGATAGTGCGAATATCATCCTTTTTTATCTCTAACAAGTGTACGCAATCACTTGCCGTATAGCTATGGCTATAATGAGTAGATAACCCGAAAAGGAAAGAAGGCTGTACGACATCAGGGCGAGCATCCCATTCGCAGAGACGGTAAGTATGATCATCGCTATGGCGCTCAATTTTTACCTCTCCTTTGATAATAAACACCAGACTTTGACAAAGCTCGTCTTGCCGCACAATAGGAGTTTTACTATTCAGCGTCCGAAAATCAAGCCGAAAGCTCTCTGCTACGGAAAGTAATTGCTCCTTAGACATCCCTTGAAAGAAAGGAAGCAGCAATAATTCGTCAAAGATACTCGTTTCCATCTCTTATTTCACAATCAATCGCTCAAGTTCCGGAGAGTACCACACCTTCATCTTACCTTGATCTTCGTATATTAAATAAGCCTTCAGCCGTGGCTGTTTCTCCAAAAGCTTTTTAGCCTGCTCTAAGCCCATAACCATAAAACTTGTAGCGTAAGCATCAGCCGTAGCGCAATCAGAAGCTAAAACAGAAGCCGAAAGAAGACTATGCTGAACGGGTTTTCCAGTACGCGGGTCAATCGTATGTGCATACTTGCGACCATTCTTATAGTAGAAGTTCAAATAATTCCCGCTCGTAGCCAAAGAAACATCGTTCAATCTCAATACAGTTTGCAAATTGCTCCCATCTTCTATAGCCCCATCTTGCGGCCGTTGAATGCCAATCGTCCAAGGTTCCGCCTTTGCGTTCTTCCCTTTCACACGAATTTCTCCGCCTATTTCTACCATATAGTCTCTAATTCCCTTGCTTTCCAAATAGTGCGCCACGCGGTCTACGCCATAGCCCTTCGCTATTGCGCCGGCATCAAGCATCAAGCGCGAATCAGTCTTTTGTAAGCGATCGCCAACAAGTTTGACTTTCTCATAACCGACAAAAGCGCGCAAACTATCCAACTGTTTCTCGGTAACATCAATGCCCTGCTTAAAACCAAAGCCCCAAGCATTAACAAGCGGACCGACAGTCATATCAAACGCGCCGTTAGTAGCTTTCGAAATCTGCTGCCCTTGGATAAAGACCTCCCGCAACAGATCATCCGTTTGCGTGGTCTCATTTCTATTGATCTTAGCAAGCGTCGACTGCTGATTAAACATTGAGAGCGAAGCGTCAACCTTATTCAGTTCAGCCAAGATCTCCTTATTCAGATCCTTGTCGTACCTATATTTAATAGAGTAAGTTGTACCAAAGATAGAGCCCGAATCCTCCTGCATCACGTAAGAGGCCGACCGGCGCAAAATAAAGTAAGTTCCCGCAATAAGGAAGGCTAAAAACAAAACACTCAAAACGGTTCGCCATCCGCGTCTCTGCGGGCGGCGAGTTATACTATCTTTAGTTGTATGTTTTTCCATAACAGTCTATACTAAAAGGGGTTTAATTCCGATAATAACAAGAATAATGCCGCCCAATTGCTCCATTGGCAAACAAAATCGGCGGCCTATTACGACTCCAATATACTTACCTACCCACGCCGCCAACAACGATATGAGTCCGATAATCCCCACCGCCACATAGAGTGATGTGCAGTCTCGCTGCGTCGTACCAATAAAGGAAAAGCCCACCGCTAAAGCGTCGATACTTGTCGCAAGTGCCATCATCAAGATCGTAATACCTTTTGACGGATTAAAGTGTGCGTCTTCCTCTTTATGGCAAAAACCTTCCCAAATCATCTTTACGCCAAGCAATACGAGCAGTCCGCAAGCCACCCATTGATTATACGTCAACACGATAGGACTAATTAAGTCGCCGGCTCCCCATCCAATGAGCGTCATACCCGATTGAAAAATGCCGAAAGCCAAAGACATCACCAAGACCTGCAAGCCTAAACGCCGCTCGATAATACCACACGTGATGCTGACCGTAAAGCAGTCCATCGCCAGCGCAATACCCAAAAGCAAGGCGTCAATGTAGCCCATTATATATCGAATATAATATTAAATGTCCCCCCAAAGAGCGTCTCACTACCCTTTCCAAATCCGGGAATATAAGCCGCATTGCCCACAGCCGGCGATTTTTCAAAAAGCGGGATACGCAAGCGAACGCTCCAACCCAAGCGCAAGAACTTGAAGATATTGGTTTGCAATCCGCCGACTAATTCTCCCCAGAAGAGCGAGGCGTTTTGTCCTTGATAAGTAAAAGGTCTCGTCGTATGATAGACCGGATCGGTAAGACCCGGCGCTGTTAAATCAAACTTGTAGTTCGTATATGCCAAGCGTATACCTCCCAAAAGGCGGTTACCGGAGCGCCGATTGCGCAGAAAATTGTAGTCTAAACCAATACGAGCATAAGGTGCACTCGTCTTATAATGGATGTGTGTATCCTCATGCGTGTAATCGCTGAGTCCTAAGCCCAATTCTACAACGGGGAAGTACTTATTTTTGAGACTCACACGCACAGATCCCTCGTATTGACCATTGCTTGTGGCGAGCGCCATTACCGTCCCGCACAAGTCATACCCCACACTCACCCCAGCAAACAGGGGTATTTTCTCCTCTAAGGCTTTTGCGGCAGCCTCACGCGAAGGATATTGGGTGATGCGTGGCGGCTTTTGCGGCAACTTTTTCTTCGTCTGAACTACCGAAGGCTTTTGTTGTCGGATACTATCTGCAGCAGCAGCGACTGAATCCGCTTTGACCACTTGCGCCAAGGCAGAAAAGGCAGAAAAGCTACTGAGTAGCAGTGCGCAAATAAATACGTATGTTCTCTGCATTCTGATAATCTACTAAGGGGCGCACGACAACCACGTTGTCGATCGTAACAGGCATCTGCGACAAGTCGTGACTCGTCCAGCGTATCTTGCCTATTTTATGGAACATCAAGACGGGGCAATCCTGATTCTCAAAATGGGGGATGTTGTCGTGGCTTATATATAATGTGTCGGTGGCTACGCGTCCCTGCGCATCGCTAAAGCGAAAGCGCAAGGTGTCTGTCGTGCCGAAGTACTTCAGTGGCAGCCCCAAACTTGCAATGCCTGTAGCCCGATTCAGCAAAACGGAATCCGTTCCGGCCGCAGTAATGGTCAGCGTGTCTTGCAGCGTATAAACGGCACCTGTTGCCACAGAGCGCAAGCCGGCTTTCAATCCCACTACGTTATTAAGCGGACAATCCACGCTCGAACAGCCAACCAGCAGGGCCAAACTTACGCTGACGATGAAGCACCATTTTTTCATTACAACTCCTTTGCTATCTGGTAATCATTGCGTCTTGACGAGTTGCGCGAAATCAGTTCGCCCAAAAAGCCGGCCAAGAACAATTGCGTGCCGAGTATCATCATCGTCAGCGAGATGTAGAAGTAAGGCGAGTCCGTCACCAATGGCGCAGGTCGATATTGGAAAATAGCGATCAACTTAATAGCGCCGACAATGACTATCGCGATAAAGCCGATAATAAACATCAAGCTGCCCAAGAAGCCAAACACGTGCATCGGCTGCAAGCCAAAACTATTTAGGAACCAAAGGGAGAGCAAGTCTAAATAGCCATTGAAGAAGCGATTCCAACCGCCAAACTTCGTCTTACCATATTTGCGGGCTTGGTGTTGCACGACCTTCTCGCCAATCTTATCAAAACCCGCATTCTTTGCCAGATAAGGGATATAACGGTGCATTTCACCGTAGACTTCAATGTTTTTTACGACCTCCAAGCGATAAGCTTTTAATCCGCAATTAAAGTCGTGCAAATTCTTGATCCCACTGACCTTGCGCGCCGTCGCATTAAAAAGTTTGGTAGGCAAAGTTTTCGAAATCGGATCGTAGCGTTTTTGCTTATAACCCGAGACTAAATCGTAGCCCTCTTCCATAATCATACGATAGAGTTCCGGTATTTCATCGGGCGAGTCCTGCAAGTCGGCATCCATCGTCACAACCACATCGCCTTGGGCCTTACGAAAGCCGCAAAAGAGTGCGGGCGACTTACCATAGTTGCGGCGAAATTTGATGGCGTGTACCTGCTGATCTTCGCGCGCCAAGCCTTCGATGACGTCCCACGAATTGTCCGTACTCCCGTCATTGATAAAAATAATCTCGTGCGTAAAATCGTTTGCGCTCATCACGCGTTTGATCCAGGCGTAAAGGTCCGGCAGGCTCTCTGCTTCGTTATACAGCGGAATAATTACCGAAATATCCATGCGAAATCTATTGTATTGTGCGTTGTTTTCTTTATTTGTGTAGTGGCCGCTTTGCTACCGATAGCCTCTCACGTAGCAGCCGCATGCATCAACCGAAAGTGTAAGCATCTACTACGGCTTTAACCGAGTCGATGTGGCGGAGCGGAACGAGGAAGACCGGCGGCGATTCGGGCCGCGCTATCTCCTGCCTATGAAAGGCTTAGAGCGTACAAAATTAACACCGTTTGAGAGAATTACAAAACGACAACGGTGTTTTATAATCTCCCAAACGGTTTTTCTAACCTGCGCCACCACTCGCGCCCCTCTCTTTTTTGCCGCAGCGGCAAGGATTTACGAGGAGAAAAGAGCTACATCTGCTATCCGAACGCGCGACTTTTCAAGGCGCGATTCTGCTTAAGGCAGGCGATAAACGGCTCTGCGCCGCGTCCCGACATTGAGCAGCGTGCCTTCGTCCACAAATTGGCGTAAGCGCGCATAGGTACGATCACGACTCATCCCCGTTGCGCGCATAACATCTGAAGCTAAGAAACACGTTTGCTGCGCCCCCAAGTCGCGAAGTTTCTCCAGCAGTTCATCGCGCTGCGGATTTGCATATGTCAAAGGCGCACCGGCTTCCGCACGAAAGGTCGTTTCACCAAAACGCCTCATCAAAGCCACAGCCGGTCGGAAATTGACGGTGCGAACGCGCGGTCGGCGCAACCGCAAATGGCCCTCTTTGCTGCGCTCCACTTTGCCCGACAAGGCGGAGGAGAAAGTGCCGAGTCCGTCGATCCGCACGCTATGCCCCAAGGACAATTCTACGGCGATGTACTTCTGAAAAGCCTCGACCAAGCCTTTGACATCTGACACGCTGAACGAGGTCTCACTCTCGACGCGTTCCGCTAAATCTCTCAAAGTAAGCACATTATTAACTACAGGTCGCACATAATGCGAACTGCCATTGGCTGCCCGCCCCGAAGAACGGAAAAATCTGAAATTGATACTCATGGTTTAAATTGTTGGTATTAAATAAATCGCTGCAAAGATACGTAATCTTCCCCACCCGACCAAACGTGCGCCTCGCAGCGATCCGCCCTCCGATGGTTTGCTACCGCCAAACGATAATTTGGCCCGAGCAAACGATAGTTTGACTCCACCAAACAATGGTTTGCTGTCACCAAACCATAATGCGCCCCACTCAATGCGAAGAAAAATGGGTGCCGGAGAAGCAAAAACGGTGTCAAAGGCTACGCAATATAGGATTCGGCGTGAAAATTATTTTGTATCTTCGCGCCGATAAAAAGCAGAGATTTATGCATAGCTTGAAAAGGAGGAATTGGTATGTACCGAAAGGACAGCCAATGACCGATTTCGATAAAAAAGTATTGTCTTTCCAAAATCGTGGCGCACTCGTTCCGCCCCGCCACTTGGTCTTAAACGAAGAACAAATAGCCGGCATACGCCGCTCAGGCGAGGTCAATACGGGCGTATTAGATTTGGTGGAAAACAAGATTCGCGAAGGAATGACGACGGCGGAGATCGACAAATTGGTCTACGACTATACGACCGAGCACGGGGCTATCCCGGCACCGCTCAACTATGAAGGCTTTCCGAAAAGCGTCTGCACGAGCATCAATGAGGTGGTCTGCCACGGTATTCCATCTGAAGACGAAGTATTGGAAGAGGGCGACATCATCAACGTAGACGTATCGACCATCAAAGACGGCTTTTTCAGCGATGCATCGCGCATGTTTATTATCGGACGCACTACGCCGGAAAAGGAGCGCCTCGTGCGCGTTACCAAAGAGTGTCTTGAGATCGGCGCAGCGGCTGTAAAGCCTTGGGGTTTCGTAGGCGACATTGGCAAAGCCATAGAAAAGCACGCGAAGCGCAATGGTTACAGCGTCGTGCGTGAGCTGTGCGGCCACGGCGTCGGGCTTGAGTTTCACGAAGATCCGGAGGTAGAGCACTACAATACGCACAAAAACGGCATGTTGCTTGTGCCCGGTATGGTCTTTACGATCGAACCGATGATCAATATGGGCAAACGCGACGTATTTATTGATGAAGCTGATGGGTGGACGGTCGTAACGGAAGACGAACTGCCGTCTGCACAATGGGAACACACGTTTTTACTGACAGAAAACGGGATGGAAATCCTGACATATTAAGCACTGCGCCAAAACCGGCCGGTGCTCGACAGATGTAATTGGGAAGTATGAAAGATATTATCATATTGGGCATAGAATCAAGCTGCGACGACACGTCGGCAGCTGTGATTAAGAATGGCTATCTCTTGAGCAACGTGACGGCGGGCCAAGCTGTGCACGAGGCTTATGGGGGCGTCGTCCCCGAATTGGCGTCGCGCGCACACCAGCAAAACATTGTTCCGGTCGTAGATCAAGCTCTGCGGCAGGCAGGTGTGGATAAAGAAGCGCTTTCGGCCGTTGCCGTGACCTTGGGCCCGGGCTTGATGGGTAGTTTGCTCGTCGGTGTGTCCTTTGCGAAAGGCTTGGCCGCTGCGCTCGGCGTCCCGCTGATTGAGGCGAACCACTTGCAGGGGCACATTCTGGCGCATTTCATCGAAGTGGAGGGAGAGGCACACACGGCGCCGCCTTATCCTTATCTCTGCTTGATGGTCAGTGGGGGCAACTCGCAGATTGTGAAGGTGAACGCCTACAATCAGATGGAGATGCTGGGACAGACGATCGACGACGCGGCAGGCGAGGCGATGGACAAATGCTCTAAGGTGATGGGCTTCGGCTATCCGGGCGGACCAATCATAGATAAGCTCGCCCGACAAGGCAATGCGCAGGCCTTTTCCTTTAGTAAACCTGACGTGAAAGGACTGGATTATAGCTTTAGCGGACTGAAGACGTCGTTTCTCTATTTCTTGCGCGATCAGATCAAGACAGACCCTGATTTTATAGCGCACCACAAAGAGGATCTTGCGGCTTCATTGGAGAAAACCATCGTCGACATATTGATGAAGAAGTTGAAGCAAGCTGTCATGGAGACGGGGATCAATCACGTAGCACTCGCAGGCGGCGTATCGGCAAACACGGCACTACGCGCAGCCTTCAAGGCGCAGGAAGCGGCAGGCAACTGGCATATATATATACCGAAGTTTGGCTATACGACGGACAACGCGGCTATGATTGCGATCACGGGCTACTATAAATATATGGACGGCGATTTTTGCGGTTTAGAAAAGCCGGCTTATAGTCGCACGACACTCTAAATACAATGCAAAGGGCGCAATTGATTTGAACAAGACGCCTTCAAGTACAGAAAAAATAAACAAATTATCATATGGAACTGAACGTAAAACTCGCCAGCAGAGATATTAACGAACTCTTATGGCGCAACAAAAAAACTTTAGGCTCGGCGGAAAGCTGCACGGGCGGACGCATAGCAAGTGTTATCACCGCCATTCCGGGAAGTTCGTCTTATTATAAAGGAGGTATTATCTGCTATAGCAACCTTGTCAAGACGGAAATCTTAGGCGTGGATGCGGCTGTTATAGCAGAACAAACAGCGGTTTGCGAAGACGTCGTAAAGCAGTTGGTCATTGGGACGAACAAACTCTTACACACGGACTACGCTGTGGCAGTGAGTGGCTTCGCAGGACCCGGCGGTGGCAATGAAACGCAAGCTTCCGTGCCTGTTGGTACGATTTGGATCGCCGTAGGTCAGGAAAACGACATCGTTACCTTGAAATTGGAGGAGGATAACGGACGCGACCTCAACTTAGCTAACGCTACGGAAAAAGCAATCCATCTCTTACTCGACTATCTGAAAGAACGCTGCGAGCCGGCAACAGTGCGTTGAGCGCTCTAAGCTGTTCGCATTACTGAACGGGCAAACTTCCACGCTTATTGATGCTTTGGAAGTTTGCCCGTTTTTGGCTAAAATAAGAGCTAAAAAGCACGTATTCACCGCATAACAAATGCCAAGAAAAGGAGAAAGGGAGCAAATCAGACAAATATTCGCTTTTAATGTGGAAAATTCAGCCTTTTGCGCTTTGTACTTTGCGATTTTATTTCCAAATTTGCCATTACAATCGTTTAAAATTTTAGCGTTATGGAAAACAAACAATATCTTAGTGGTCTGCGCAAGGAAGATTTTCAGCAAGAAGTCAGCGGGAAAGCCGTAGACCTCTACTTTCTTACCAATAAGAACGGCCTGGAAGTGGCCATAACGAATTATGGGGGAGCAATCGTTTCGATTATGACTCCTGATAACAAGGGCAACTTTGCCAATATCATACAAGGACACGATAAACTCGAGGATTACTTGAACTCGGATCAACCTTTCTTGAGTACGCTCGTAGGCCGCTACGCCAACCGTATAGCTAAAGGGCGCTTTTGCCTGAACGGAAAAGAATATCATTTGGCCATCAATAACGGAGAAAACCATCTGCACGGCGGGCCGACGGGCTTCCACGCTCGCGTTTGGGAGGCGGAACAAATAAATGAGCACTGCCTCGTCTTGCGTTACGTTTCGTCTTACTATCAAGAAGGTTTCCCGGGCGAATTGTCGACTACGGTGATGTATACACTGACGAATGATGATGAATTGGTCATTGATTATACGGCAACAACCAATAAGAAGACGATTGTAAACTTGACCAGCCACGGCTATTTCTCGCTCGCAGGAACGGCAAACCCAACGCCGTCGGTAGAAGACGTGATCTGCGAAATCAATGCTGACTACTATCTGCCGATAGACAAGACGGCAATTCCGACAGGAGAGATCCGCCTGGTGGAAGGTACGCCTTTTGACTTTAGAAATGCTCACCGCATTGGCGATCATATTGATGAAGATAATGAGCAACTGAAGAATGGCAACGGTTACGACCACTGTTTTGTGTTGCAAAAAAGAGAGCCGGGAGAATTATCCTATGCTGCGAAGGTGAAAGAGCCGGTTAGCGGTCGCACAATGGAGGTATTCACGACTGAACCCGGACTACAATTCTACACAAATAATAATGGAAGCGGCACAAACGGACAACACGGCGCCACATTCCCAAAACGTAGTGCGGTCTGCTTCGAAGCACAACATTTCCCCGACAGTCCTAATCACGCGTACTTCCCACCCGTAACGCTTAAACCCAGAGAGATTTATACACAAAAGACAATCTATCGTTTCGGGGTGGAAGCATAATAAATCAACATCAGACATTAACTGAACAAACACAGAAGAAAATGAGTAATTCTCAAAAGAACAACACGCTACCCATCATTATGATGTTCTTGTTGTTTGCTATGATTGCATTCGTCACGAACCTTTGTAACCCGATGGGCGTTATTGTTAAGAATCAATTCGGAGCTTCCAACTTTGAAGCGCAATTGGGTAACGCCGCCAACTTTATTGCTTACGCAGTAATGGGTATCCCTTCCGGTCTTCTTTTGAAAAAGATCGGCTATAAGAACACGGCCTTGTTGGCAATCATATTGGGCTTTATCGGCGTCTTTCTCGAGTATATGTCCGGCTGGGACAGTATTAAAAGTTTCCCGGTCTACATTATCGGCGCCTTTATCGCAGGTTTCTGTATGTGTATGCTGAATACCGTTGTTAACCCTATGCTTAACACGCTTGGCGGCGGAGGAAATAAAGGCAACCAGCTGATTCAATTTGGCGGCGTCTTAAATTCGTTCTCGGCAACCGCAGTAACGATGCTCGGCGGCGCATTAATCGGCGAAGCAACCAAAGCAAAAATTAGCGACGCTACGCCGGCTCTCTTTATTGCCTTAGCAATTTTCGCTGTTGTCTTCTTTGTTCTGTTGTTTGTACGCATTCCCGAGCCCTCTTTGGCGCAAAAAGCAGAAAACAAGCAAGCGACGCCGGATAAGCACAGTGCGTTTTCGTTCCGCCATTTCCGTCTTGGCATCCTAGCCATCTTCCTTTATTTAGGTGTCGAAGTAGGTTTGCCAACATATGTCTTTCAGTATTTATCCACATCCCCCGACAAAGCAACGCCCGGATTCGGAATGGACGCCGGCATTGCCGGAACTATTGCAGGCGTCTATTGGTTATTGATGCTTTGCGGTCGATTTGTTGGAGGTATGATTGGCGGAAAGGTCTCAAGTCGTATGCAACTTACAGTTGTTTCCACGCTCTGCATCATTTTGGTGTTAATCGGAATGCTCGCTCCGACTGATGTTATGATCACTGTTTTCGGCTTTAACGGCACTGAAAGCACATTTACCTCAGCCCAAGTGCCCATTGGCATTCTCTTTCTCGTGCTTGGCGGCCTCTGCACCTCCGTTATGTGGGGCGGCATCTTCAACTTAGCAGTAGAAGGCTTAGGAAAATACACAGAGTTTGCCTCAGGTATGTTTATGGTAATGGTATGTGGTGGCGGCATTATCGTACCTTTCCAAGGCTGGATCGCGGATCAAATGCACAACTTCCTCTGGAGCTACATTGTCGTACTGATTTGTGCCGCTTACATTCTCTTCTATGCACTCGTAGGGTCTAAGAATGTGAACAAAAACATTCAGACAACTTAATCAGATAACATTATTGGGAGGTAGACATCAATGTTTGCCTCCCAATCTCAAACCAATAAAATTTCAACGACTATGAAACTAACTATAGACGACGTAAGAAGTCGTTTTCAAAAGCACTTTGATGGCAGTACGGGTTCAGTTTACGCTGCTCCCGGTCGTATAAATATCATCGGCGAACATACCGACTACAATGACGGTTTTGTTTTCCCCGGCGCAGTCAGTCAAGGCGTCATCGCCGAATTAAAACCCAACGGCACGCGCAAAGTTCGCGCTTACGCCATCGACTTAAAAGATTACGTAGAGTTTAGTTTAGACGACGAAAAAGGCCCTACGGCCACCCATTTCCGTTTTGTCTACGGCGTATGTCGCGAAATGATGAAGTTAGGCGTTCCTGTTGAAGGTTTTAACACAGCCTTTGCAGGCGATGTCCCCTTAGGAGCGGGTATGTCTTCCTCCGCAGCGCTTGAGAGTTGCTTGGCTTTTGCGCTCAACGATCTTTTTGGCAATAACAGCATCGACAAATTCACACTCGCGAAGGTTGGACAAGCCACTGAGCACAACTATATCGGCTGCAATTGCGGCATCATGGACCAGTTTGCCTCCGTATTTGGCAAGGCCGGCCACATTATGCGCTTAGACTGTCGATCCTTGGAATACCAATATTTCCATTTTGACCCCAAAGGCTATAAACTCGTTCTGCTGAACACGCGAGTGAAGCACGGCTTGGCCGATTCGGCCTACAACGACCGACGCAAAAGTTGCGAAAACGTTGCTGCCGCCATCTGCAAACATCATCCGGAAGTCAAGAGTTTAAGAGATGCCAACTACGAACTGCTTGATGAAGTACGCGGTGAAATTAGTGAGGAAGACGCACTAAGAGCGCATTACGTCATCGGCGAAAAAGAGCGCGTAATGATGGTATCTGCCGCATTAGAAACGGAAGATTACGAAGAAGTTGGTGCAAAAATGTATGAAACGCACGACGGACTCTCTCGCGAATATGAAGTTTCTTGCCCCGAGCTCGATTTTCTTGTTGACGTAGCTCGCGATTGTGGCGTAAGTGGCGCACGCATGATGGGTGGAGGCTTTGGAGGCTGCACGATCAATTTGGTTAGCCAAGAACTCTATGCCAATTTCATTGAAAAAGCTCGTGTAAGCTATCAAGAAAAGTTTGGCAAAGCGCCCGTTGTTATCGATGTTGTCATCGGAGATGGCGCTCGCAAACTCTGCTAATTGAAGTTTAGGCGCTGCCGTCTTTAATCGTCGATAGGCGCATAACTTCCGGCGCCACGCTATCGCCATAGCAGGCCGGCAAGATTCAAAGATCCATTTCTACAACCCAACTTATCTGCTCGCCGGTCGCCTCAAGCGGCCGGCGAGAGCGGATGATTGAAAGCAAAAAGACCCATTTACTATAAAACACACCGAAATGATAAAAGCTTATATCCGGGATAATGAGCCCCGACTCTTAGAAAATTTATTCAGTCTCATACGTATTCCAAGCATCAGCGCACTACCCGAGCACCACGATGATATGCTGAAGTGCGCCGACCGATGGAAAGAACTCTTGCTCGCTGCCGGAGCCGACCGTGCCGAAGTTATGCCCAGTGATGGCAATCCTTTGGTCTATGCCGAAAAGCTTATTCCCGGCGCCGACAAGACTATTTTGATCTACGGCCATTATGACGTGATGCCCGTTGAGCCTTTAGAGCTATGGAAGTCCGACCCGTTCAAACCCGAGGTGCGCGACGAGCACATTTGGGCCCGCGGAGCAGACGACGACAAGGGGCAATCCTTCATCCAATACGCAGCTTTTGAATTTTTGGTAAAGCATAATTTGCTCCGCCACAACGTAAAATTCATACTCGAAGGCGAAGAAGAAATAGGCTCTCCCAGTTTGGAAACCTTCTTAACGCAACACCGCGAACTTCTGAAAAGCGATATTATCCTGGTGAGCGATACCAGTATGCTTGCAGCTGATCTCCCCTCCCTCACCACAGGCTTACGCGGCATCGCCTATTGGGATGTAGAAGTGACCGGCCCGAACCACGACCTCCACAGCGGACATTTCGGCGGTGCAGTGGCCAATCCGATCAACGTGCTTTGCGAAATGATTGCAAAAATGACGGACGCCAACGGACGCATCACGATTCCGCACTTCTATGACGATGTAGAAGAACTCCCCGACGCAGAACGCAAAATGATCGCTTCTATTCCTTTCGACGAAGAGAAGTATAAGCGCGCCCTTGATGTCGAAGAGTTACGCGGAGAAAAAGGTTATTCCACCATTGAACGCAACAGTTGCCGCCCGAGTTTTGACGTTTGCGGCATTTGGGGCGGCCACATCGGCGAAGGCTCTAAGACGGTGCTCCCCTCGAAGGCTTACGCCAAACTCTCTTGCCGACTTGTGCCTCATCAGGACTACAATAAGATCAACGAACTCTTTGCGCAATACTTCCAAAGTCTTGCTCCCAAGAGCGTAAAAGTCAAAATCACCTTCTCTCATGGCGGTCATGGCTACGTCTGCCCCATATCTTTACCCGCCTACAAGGCCGCAGAGCAAGGCTTCGAACAAGCATTTGGCAAGCGCCCGCTTGCTGCACGCCGCGGAGGTAGCATTCCTATCATCAGCGTGTTTGAAAAAGTATTGGGCGTGAAAACGATTTTAATGGGCTTCGGTTTGGAAAGCAACGCGATACACTCGCCTAACGAAAACTTCTCTTTAGATATTTTCCGCAAAGGTATAGAAGCAGTTGTCGGCTTCCACGAAGCTTACGACCAACTCTAACCTACAAGGTTTATAGATGAACCAACGTCCGAACGCCTCGCGTGTTCGGACGTTTTTTATGCTTTTGGTGAAGACGATGTATAATCTTCAAAGGCGGCTATCCTATGCATACTCCACGGGCGTTAATCCCTTTCATACGCCCTAATGAAAGTAAATCAGAAAGCCCCAAAATCTGAGCCTACAAACGCGACTACTATACTCCCCCACCCAATCAGAACAGCGGACCATAAAAGATTTAACCCTCATCTACAAGGATTGTATCGGGAAGTATGATGCTGACCAGTCAAACGTTTGAAACGTATAGATGCTCACCAAAATATTTCTCGCCACAACAACATTTTTTCTACCAAACAAAGCCTTATGCCACACCCCATTTCGAATATACGTTTCGTTTGCTGCCGACAAACCATAGTTTGCTCACACCAAACCATTGTTTGCTGCCACCAAATCATCGTTTGCCGGCAGCAAACGAAAGAAGGATCAAGCTACATCGTTAACAAGTATGCCAAGCAACAGAGCAAAGCCGGTCGTTTTTCATCGTGTTCGGCCTCAACCGACAACGCATTTCAGCCGTTGGCGACCGCAGGCAAGCACAAGGTTGATCAAAAAAGAAGAAAAGCCCTTGTAGCAGAGAACGCTTGCTACAAGGGCTTATGTGGGTGAATATGCATCGCTGTTCGCAATGCGCGAATAGCCGACAAAGCCAAAAAGTTTACGGCTTTGGCAGGGGCGGAATGGGTGGCGGCGTCACTCGCTTGGGCGCCTCTTCTTTCGCCTTCGGACGCGGACGCGACCTGTTTGGACGGCGGCGGCGCTTGTTGGTTTGTTCTGTCGGCCGTTCGCCTTGGGCGGAAGCCGGCTTTTGCTTTTGCCCTTCGCCATCATTGTGTTTTGCCCCCGCAGGCTTACGCTTGTCGCGTCGCTTATGGTCGTGCTGCTCCCGCTGTTTACCCGATGCCGAACGACGATGCGCACTTCCCCGCCGCTCTCCTGAAGTTGCCGTTGGCTTTTCAGGCGGCGTGAGTCCCTCGGGCAGCGCTTCGCGCGGCAATTCCTTGCCTAAAAGTTGCTCAATATTGCGCAAAGCGTAGCGATCCTTTTCCCCGACGAGCGTCACTGCACGGCCGTTGCGTCCGGCACGAGCCGTTCGACCGATGCGATGCACGTAATCTTCCGCATCTCGCGGCACGTCGTAGTTGATCACCAAAGTTATGTCGTCAATATCAATACCGCGGGCAACAATATCCGTGGCTACCAAGATGTCAATGCGTCCGGCTTTGAAGCCAAGCATCACTTCGTCGCGCTGTTTCTGCTCCAGATCGGAGTGCATGGCTTCTACGTTGTAGCCTTTGCGCTTTAGCGTGATGTTAAGCTCTTTTACCTTCTGCTTACTCCCGCAGAAGATGATCACGCGCTCGGGCTTTTGGTCGGCAAAGAGGTGCTTGATAATCGCCGTCTTGTCGTTTTCCTTGCAAATAAAAAGACTTTGCCGGATGTTTTCGGCCGGTTTGGATATGGCAATGGAGACTTCCTCCGGATTATGCATAATCTTGTGGGCCAATTCTCGAATCTTCGCGGGCATCGTTGCGGAGAAGAGAATCGTTTGCCGCTGCTTGGGCAGGTGTTTTACGATTTTCAGAATGTCGTCTGAGAAGCCCATATCCAGCATACGATCCGCCTCATCGAGCACTAAATGGGTCGTACGACTCAAATCAAAAGTTCCGAGGTCCAAATGGGTTAACAGGCGGCCGGGCGTAGCAATTACGATGTCGGCACCGCGCTGCAAACTCTTGCGTTCTTGCTCGTAGCGCACGCCATCATTGCCGCCGTAAACGGCTACTCCGTTGACTTCCACATAATAACCAAAGCCTTGCAAGGCTTGATCAATCTGCTGCGCCAATTCGCGCGTGGGCGCCATCACCAAACAGTTGACGGCGTCTTTAGGATGCGATTCTTGCTTCAGAAGCGTGAGCAAGGGTAAGAGGTAAGCGGCCGTTTTGCCCGTGCCGGTTTGAGCTATGCCGATGACATCTCGGCCCTCCAAGATCGGAGGTATACAGCGAGCTTGCACAGGCGTACACTTCTCAAAGCGCATATCGTAGAGCGCGTCCAGCACATCGTCGCTGAGCGCTAAATCTTCAAAAAAAATAGGTTCTTCCTGTATCATGTTTTAATCTGTCTCTATTAAAGTGAACTGTTATTGCGGGGTGCGCTTATATAGACCGAAGGCAATAAGCACAAAAAGTAAATTGGGTATCCAAACGCTTAACATGGGCGACCAATTGGCATTGACCGCAAAACTTGAACTGATCGTTTGGAATAAAATATAAGAAAAACTTAGCGCTATGCCGACACCGATGGACGTACCCATACCGTTTTTGCGTTTCTGAGAAGACAAAGAAACGCCAATCAGCGTCAGGATGAAAGCGGCAAAGGGCATCGCAAAGCGTTTGTGGTATTCTACTTCAAAAAGGCTGACGCCGGCTGCACCGCGCATTTGTTGTTTGTCGATGAATTGTCGCAGTTCGGGCACGGTCATCGTCTCTTGCTGGTTGCGAACGTAGAAGAAGTCTTGCGGTTCCATCATAATAATGGTGTCAACCTTGTCGGCATAACTTATTCGCTCACGCAAACCACGCATTTTTCTTTGTTGTACTTGGCGTAAAGTCCATTGGTTTTTCTTGCCGGCCAATGTGTCGTATTGAATAGACTGCGCTGTGAGGTGGTCAACAAGCTTTTTGCCGTAAAACTTATCAAGTGAGAAGCCATAACCGCTCTTTGTTTCGTTGTCAAAGCGAGATATGTAGACGACAACGCCTGTGTCGACTTGCATTTGTACGTTTTCGACGGACGTGGGAGCATTCAACTTCTTGATGTAACGGTTCTCGAAATTAACGCGAGCAACGTTGCCTTTCGGAATGACGTAGGCACCGAGTCCGAAACTTGTCAGCGCGATAATAGCGGCAGAGATCATATAAGGGCGCAAGAGCCTTCGAAAACTCATGCCCGTAGATTTCATCGCAATTATTTCAGAATTGTCGGCCAACTTCGAGGTAAAGAAGATGACGGCAATGAAGACGAAGAGCGGACTAAAGAGGTTGGAAAAATAAGGTATGAAGTTGAGATAATAATCGAACGCTATCTTTGTCCAAGATACGTGGGTCTTCTCAAATTTATCAATCTTCTCGTTGTAATCAAAGATGATGGCAATCGAAATGATGATGCCAATCAAGAAGATATACGTGCTGAGAAACTTATAAATGATGTAACGATCCAACCGGGTAAGCAGTGGATGGTCGGAAAGGTTTTGCAGCAATCGGCGCAAAGGTTGCGGCAATCGGTTTGCACGCCGTGCCGGCTTTGCATCCGTAGGGGCAGCGTCAGACTTTGCTACTTTCGCACGTCGCCGCTTGCCGAAGGAGAAAATACTCCTCAAGCGGGCGGCGAAAGTCTTCGTCTGAGAGTGCTGCGCTTTGTGCTCCATTCCTTTATTTATAGTCTTCTCGACATACGCTCTACCATATCACGCTTCCAAGCGACAAAGTCGCCGGCCAAAATATGACGGCGCGCTTCACCGGCCAACCATAAATAGAACGCCAGATTGTGTATGCTCGCAATCTGCATAGCTAAGAATTCTTTAGCCTTGAACAAATGATGCAAATAAGCCTTCGTGTAAGACGTATCTACGTAACTCGTGCCGGCGGGGTCAATGGGCGAAAAGTCTTTAGCCCACTTAGCGTTGCGCATATTCATCGTGCCTTCGGCAGTAAACAACATGGCGTTGCGCCCATTGCGTGTAGGCATCACGCAATCAAACATATCGACGCCGCGCTCAATAGCTTCCAAGATATTGATGGGAGTGCCTACACCCATTAAATAACGTGGGCGATCTTGCGGCAAGTTGGCGTTGACCACTTCTATCATTTCGTACATCTGCTCCGTAGGCTCACCAACAGCAAGTCCACCAATGGCATAACCTTCGGCGTCCAAGTCGCTGACGAAACGCGCGCTCTCTTCGCGCAGATCTTTATAGACGCAGCCTTGAACAATCGGGAACAAGGCCTGATGGTAACCATATTCCGGCTCTGTCTGATTAAAACGATTCACACAGCGACGCAACCAATCGTGCGTCAGATCAAGACTCTTACGAGCATACGCATAATCGGCCGTACCGGGAGGACATTCGTCAAAAGCCATCATAATATCGGCACCGATGGTACGCTCAATATCCATCACGCGTTCCGGAGAGAAGAAATGCTTACTTCCATCGATGTGGGAGCGAAATTCGCAGCCCTCAGCACTTAGTTTGCGAATGCCGGTCAAAGAAAAGACTTGAAAGCCGCCGCTGTCGGTAAGCATCGGTTTGGTAAAGCCATTGAATCGATGCAGACCGCCCGCCGCTTTTAAGACGTCCAGACCCGGACGCAAATAGAGATGGTACGTATTGCCCAGAATAATCTGCGCTTGTATATCATCAAGCAATTCGCGCTGGTGCACACATTTTACCGTTGCCTCCGTGCCGACCGGCATAAAAATCGGCGTCTGAATCACGCCGTGATCCGTGGCAATATACCCAACACGCGCGGCAGAGTTGGCGTCGGTGTGCTCAAGCGTAAAGAAGCCCGCCGCACGCTTATTTGTTATCAGCTCGCTCATGCTTCTCTTCAAATACAAATTGGATGGCGTTATCAACCTTATCCTGCAACAAGGCGATATTGAGCACTTCCTCTACATTCTCTACGAAATGGAAGGTTAAGCCGTGCACATATTTCTCGTTGATCTCCTTAATGTCTTTCTCGTTCTCCTTACTCATTATTATATCTGTAATACCGGCGCGCTTCGCGGCTAATATCTTTTCCTTGATACCGCCAACGGGCATTACTTTCCCTCGCAAGGTAATCTCTCCGGTCATTGCGGTATGCGGACGCACTTTGCGTTGCGTCAAAGCACTGGCGATTGACGTAGCAATGGTAATACCGGCTGAAGGACCGTCTTTAGGCGTTGCTCCTTCGGGTACGTGAATGTGGACGCTCCAATTTTCAAATACGCGAGGATCTATTTGCAACTTCTCAGCGTGGGCTTTGACGTATTCCAGAGCAAGGATAGCGCTTTCTTTCATCACGTCGCCAAGGTTTCCCGTCAGCGTCAGCTTCGGTGCTTTACTGCGGCTTATGCTCGTCTCGATAAAGAGAATTTCTCCGCCTACTGCAGTCCACGCCAAGCCTGTAACGACACCGGCATAGCCGTTGCCTTGATAGCGCTCGCGACTGAAAAGGGGCTTGCCCAACAATTCTTCGACATCTTTCTGACGAAGCTGGGCGCCATCAAACGGCAACGTACCATTCTTGGCTTTATGAAAGGCAATCTTCCGATAAATCTTCTCCAATTGCTTCTCTAATTGGCGCACACCACTCTCACGCGTATATTTTTCGATGATAAACTCTAATGCGGCAGGCGCAAATTTAATATTACCAAGCAGGCCTAAACCCTCTTCGATGCGAGGGATGAGGTGGCGACGGGCAATTTCTCTCTTCTCTTCCGTCAAATAACCATCTACGCTTATTATCTCCATTCGGTCTAAGAGCGGCCTGGGGAGTGTAGAAAGACTATTGGCCGTTGCGACGAAAAGGACTTTGGACAAGTCATAATCTACGTCCAAGAAGTTATCGTGGAATGCACTGTTCTGCTCAGGATCAAGCACCTCCAGCAGTGCACTTTGAGGATCGCCATTATAATTATTGTCTGAGACCTTATCTATCTCATCCAAGACGAAGACCGGATTGTCCGTCTGAGCCTTGATCAGCCCCTTAATAATGCGTCCGGGCATAGAGCCGACGTAAGTACGTCGATGCCCACGCACTTCAGCCTCATCGTGGACGCCGCCTAAAGAGACGCGCACATATTTACGCCCTAAGGCGTTGGCTATACTCTTGCCCAGCGAAGTTTTACCCACGCCCGGAGGTCCGTAAAGGCAAAGAATTGGCGTTTTTAAGCCTTCTTTATATTGCATCAGCGCCAAATGCTCAAGTATGCGCTCTTTGACTTTCTCCAATCCATAATGCTCACGGTTCAATACGCGCTCCGCATTCGGAATGCTGATTTTATCTTCCGTCTGCTTACCCCAAGGCAAGTTGGTCAGCGTCTGCAGATAGTTAAGTTCTACGCTGTAATCAGGGTTTTGCGGATTAAGGCGTTCGAGCTTTTGCAACTCTTTATTAAATGTCTCCTCCACTTTTGGTGGAAAGTTCAGATCTTTTGCCTTCTCGCGCAACTCTTTCACGTCGCTATTCTGCGCATCGCCGAGTTCGCTCTGAATATTCTTAATCTGCTGTTGCAGGAAATATTCTTTCTGTTGTTGATCCAGCTCTTCGCGCGTCTGATTTTGAATATGCAACTTCAACGAAGCGTATTGGCATTCTCGATTTAATATTGCCATCAAACGCAGTGTCTTCTTTTTCTGATCCGGCTCAGCTATCAACTCCTGCTTCTCTTGCATTGGAAAAGGCAAATTGGTACAGATAAAGTTGATGAGGAATATAGGATGAGAAATATTCTGAATAGCAAAGACGGCTTCTTCGTGCCCAATATCTGATGTGCGCAAGAAGCGAATCGTCAGATCTTTGCAGGAATCAACCATCACTTGATACTCTTTATCGTTTTGTTCGGGGAGGACATCGGGCAATTTTGTTACGCGAGCCCGCAAGAAAGGGCGTTGGCGCGTAGCTGCCCCCAGGCTGATGCGTCCGTAGCTTTGCAATATGACGGAAGTTGCTCCGTTAGGCAATTCCAAAACGCGCATAATCTTGGCTACAACGCCAATCGGATAGAGATCTTCGATCTTCGGCGCTTCCTTTTCTGATTCACGCTGGCAGGCCAAGGCAATCAAGCTATCATTATCCACAGCTTGTTTGACCAAAGCCATAGAAGACTCTCGCCCGACAATGACGGGAGCCACTACGCCCGGAAAAAATGTCATATTGCGCAAAGGCAAAACCGGAAGCACATCATTAAACTCTCGATTATAGAGTTCGGAAATGTCCCCATCAAAGTCTGCTATTAAAGAAAAAGGGTTGGGAGAATTATTATTATCGTTCATATTCTTCTTTTATCTACTATTGAACCTATTCAGGCTTATGACGCATTCAAACGTTCATCTCTTAACAAAAGACATACCAATATCAAATAGGGGAAAGGCTTATTGTATATAATATATTGTATAAACAAGCACCCGGACTAATGCTACTCAAAGACAGAATGCGCTCTTTCTTCGCGCAAAAGTACGACAAATCAGCAGAATGCCCAAGTAAATGAAGCGTTTTCATCCGCTTCTCCTCGGCAGTCTGAAGGGAAATCTCTTCGTTGTTTTGAAGAGCTTGCTTTAAAGTGAAGCTGCAACTCTCTACGATGTTTTTAGTTTAAGAAAAAAAATATAGCATTTGGTTGACAATATAGTTCGTTCTCTTTAACTTTGCAACGAATCTTTGATTCACGTCCTGATCATATAACCTTAACGCTCAAGCCCTCGAATCAGCGTAACTCTATAAAGAGTTGTAACAGGGGGGCAATATCATTATGAACAAACCTTTACTTAAAAATCTGTACACGGCGATAGGCCTGCTCTTCATCGCCGCTTTCTTACTGCCACAGCAGGCAGAGGCACAAGAAGAAAACGGTCTCTACCTTGCCGGTACGGCAGTAACGGCTGAAAATTATAACGATCTCAGCGGCATAGAGGGCGTAAGCGGAAAAGTGCAATATGACCCTGCAACAAAAACGCTCACACTCGAAAATGCCACGATTCATAGTACGCAGGAAAGCGGACATGCGGGCGGACTTACAAACAATATAGACGGACTGACCATTTATCTTATCGGCGACAACAGCATTATCGCGGACCATCGCGAAGGAATATACAATATGTTCCAAAAGTTGCTCACAATTAAGGGGAGCGGAAAACTAACGATAAAGGGCACAACAACGAGTATCATCCTTGGTACTCGCTATGGTATTTTTAATCAGGGTTTTATCACTATAAACAACTGCACCATCGAGGTAAGCGGAAAAGATTTTGGGCTGTGTTGCGGCCAATGGAAGTTTGATCGCTGCAACGTCCGCGTCCAAGCGCCGGGCAGCAAGGCGTATCAAGATTCAGGCAGTATCGCAAGCCTACATAAAAAGCCGGAGTTTATCGGCTGCGAACTTTCGAGTCCTAACGGAGCATATTGGAAAGAATATGTTATTGATCCCATCTGCGACCCCCTCTATGGTCTTTTTGGTGCAGATGGTAAAGTAGTGACCGATTGGGTTGAAATCAAGAAAAACACAACCGGTATTGACGAGCCCACCACTAAGACGCCTACCTCGACGTGCGGTATCTACAATTTGACAGGCTTGAAGCTTGATAAGCCTTTTGAGCAACAACCCGCCGGCATCTATATCGTAGACGGCGTAAAAAAGGTAAAACGCTAAAGCGCTCCTTACGCACTTTCAAATAATCAGCCTTTCGGCTCATCAACCTTTGGTGGGCCGAAAGCGAAAGTGCCGGCCAACAGCGTGCAAGCTGAAGAAAATAAGAATGACCTATTGAAACGCATGAAAACAAATACGTGAAAACAAGCGAGAATCTATATCCTCCCGCTATTCAAGCTTACAACTAATATACACCTATAAACATTCAAACCATGATGATCACACTGAAACATGAAGACGTGCCCAATGGTTGGGCTGTATGCTTCCTTGAATCTTGTAAACGCAAGGACGAATGCCTTCGCTACAAGGCCGGGCTGACGTTGCCCAACAAAGAATTTACGACCTACGCTGTGGCGCCCGCCGCTCTAGAGAAGGCGCAATGCCCCTGCTTTAGACCCACAGAAATGGTGCGCATAGCCGCAGGATTTAAAGGACTGATGGAAGACTTAAAGGTAGGCGAAATGCGCTCCGCGCGCCTTGATCTGATACGACTACTTAACGGACGAAGCAACTACTATCGCTATTTGAACGGCAAACACACGCTTTCGCCGAAACAGCAAGAGGAGATCCGGAAAATCTTACATGCGCACGGCTACGACGGGCTGACCGATTTTGATTCGCACCAAGACCGTTATTGCTTCAACGAGGAGTAGTGTGCGGCGCTTCGCTTGGGTAGTCTCGTTCGCCGTTCTGCTGAAATAAAATGAATTCCCCGACTTGGCACTAAATTTCCAAGCCGGGGAATTTTATTTTAAAGCGCTTGGAATTTTTATCCGCTACGCTTGAGATTTTTGTCCCAACTATTGAGCACGAAATGGAACACGTTATAATTTGAAAACTAATACTATATAAGCAGACTAACTCCGCATTCAACAGCCGCAAGTCCTAACCATCTCAATCAAGGCTTACTTGCCTTTATGTGAATCGCTGATCTCTTTATCCACTTCCGCTTGAAGCCACCTATTTTTAAGCAGAAGAGCAGCAATGATAGGCAACACAATCATGGGCACACAGACTAACGCGCCTACAATCGCCAGCCCTCTACGGTGTGCGCGACTGTGGCTTCCATCTGCTATGGCATTCAGCAAATTGGCTATATCGTTAAACAACTCACCTTGACCAATAATTAGCAGCAAACCAAGCTCTACGATCAAGACCGTAAAGAAAACTATTAGTGCTCTCCTTGCTACTTTATCGCATATATTGATTTTCTTTTCTATATCTATATGCTCTGCGCCCGGTATACGCTTGAGCCATTTTGTTGCTCTTTCTTCTTTTGTCATTTGTTGTTCTCCTTAAATGAATACCAAAAACATCATTTCTTCCTCTTTACCCACACTCTTCAGAGAATCTTACGTCAAATGCGCTTGACGATCCTTTTAATCTTCTTTTTTATCGTCAAGTACGCGCCTCCCATAGCGCATCAGCCACTATTCAGTGAGGCTACTCCCTGCATAAACCAGTAGACGCAAACAAAAAATAGTACGATAAGCACAAAAAGCGCAATGCCGATAACGATTCTCGCCCACCACTGCCGCTGTGCATACTCTATAAGAAAAGCACCTACGGACAACACCGCAAGCACTAAACCAAACCCATAAGTGGACATACACAAGAAAACAACGATGAACGAAAAAGTAGATGCCGGTGACCCTCTCAGAGACACCCACTGTAAATAGAGGAGAGAAGAGATCTCTATAAGCAGACAAGAAGCACTGACAATGTACACATACTTCAGCCAATGATGTCGATGAAAATATATCATAACCATCAAAAGGAGCAACATACCCAAAGGTACATATAATGCCCATACCCAATCAGTAACAAACGACGCCATATTCTTCTAACCCTTTTCTGCTTCTTATTCTTCACCCACTATTTTTATGACAACCTACGCGGCCGATACACCCATTCATTTGCTTTCAAAGCGCAAAATGTAACGACCCCGGGCACTCTTCAACGCAACATATCCTTATTTCGTGTTCTCTCCAAAATCGCAGATTGTGCGTATTGAAGAGTTTTCTTTCTTTCAATAACACAAAATTACGCAAATTATTTCAGAAATGCTTCTACATGTTTAGAAATCGTTCAAAATCACAGATGCAATCAGTTGGCCGGCAAACTTAATATGGCCAAAAAGCGGGGGTTAAAAGGTGTACGGAGCACGCTATCCCCACAAAAAGCCGTAGAGCATTACAATAATCCGGCGGCTGTGCTGTTTTATAAATAAGCATTTGCGACCATTATGACTGAAGCTTTCCAATTCAAACAATTCACGATTCGCCACGACCGCTGCGCCATGAAAGTTGGTACAGACGGCGTATTGCTCGGCGCGTGGGCTAATGCGAAAGGAAAGCGGCGCATCTTAGACATCGGAACCGGTTCCGGCCTCATTGCCCTAATGCTTGCACAACGCACAGATGCTATGATCACGGGGATAGAGATTGATCCGGCTTCGGCCGCCCAAGCGCAAGAAAACGTTGCTGCCTCTCCGTGGGCCGATCGCCTGCAAATCGTAGCGACAGACATAGCCGGCTACACGTCATACCAAGCCTTTGATTTGATTGTCTCTAATCCGCCCTTTTTCAACGAAATGCTACTCCCGCCCGACGCAGCTCGCTCGCAAGCTCGCCATACGCAGGCGCTCACATTCGAAGCCTTACTCTTCCACGTCCAACGCTTATTGAGCCCTAAAGGCAGCTTTTGTGCCATCCTTCCCGCCACAGCGTTGACACAATTCAGTTTGGCCGCCGCGGCGCAAGCCTTATTTGTTGTGCATACGACATTTGTGCACACAACGATGCGGAAAGCCCCGAAAAGAGTATTGGTAGAACTTCGAAAAGAAGTTTCTCCAATTGTAGAAGACAGTTTTGTCTTGACGGGTTCAGATGGTAGAAGATCACGTGCTTATGAGGACCTGACAAAGGATTATTATGTCCGTTAAAGGTCAGTTCTGTTCACGTTATTAAAGAAGTTTTCAAGGCATTAGTATTGATAATCAGAAAAGAAGTGTTACCTTTGCGCATCTATTTCTCAAAAATGCGGCGCCAATATATGAAGATTTTTACCTTTCGGCCACGCATAATAAACAAAAAAACTATTCAAAAAATGACGTTCGTAACCATACGAAAAATCATCGGAGGACTATTGCTGCTGACATCAGCTGCAACGGCTTCGGCGCAAGACTTGATTGCGCGCCAGGCACCTGTTGATCGCCATTTGAAGTCTTCAGATACAATTATGCTGAATCGTTTGATTCAGAAAGAAAACTTAGAAGAACCCGCCAACAACTTATATTCTTCTTGGAATAACAACACAACACATTGTTACTCACGTAGCGAAGTTCCGGACTCTTTCCGTATTGACCTACGTGGTTTTTTTATGCCTACTCCAAGTCGCAAGATCACGAGTCACTTTGGCTATCGTCCGGCTTTCCGCCGCAAGCATAAAGGTTTAGACATTAAAGTCTACACCGGCGACACTATCTACGCCGCATTCAATGGCCGTGTGCGTATCGCACGCTACGAGGCTTCCGGTTACGGCAACTATATCGTGATTCGCCACCCCAATGGTTTGGAGACGATCTATGCGCATTTGAGTAAGCAGTTGGTGCGCGCTAATCAGAATGTAAAGGCAGGAGAACCTATAGGCTTGGGCGGCAACACGGGTTTATCTTTCGGTAGCCACCTTCATTTTGAAACACGTCTTATGGGAGAAGCAATTGACCCCTCTCTGCTCTTTGACTTCGCGCAACAAGATGTAACGGGTGATTATTATGTCTTCCATAAGAACGCATCGGACGATTCGTTTACGCACACAGCTTCTAAGAAAGCTGAGCCGGCTATGAGTGGACGCTTCTATCAGGTGAAAGCCGGCGAGACGCTCTATTCTATTGCGCGTGATATGGGAATTACCGTCGACGCACTCTGTTCATTCAATTCGAACCTTACAAAAAAGACGCGTTTGAGGCCCGGACAGATTCTAAAATATTAAGACGTAAGCCCTCCTCCTCTTTTATATACGAATTAAAGCCGCCTGACTGAATGAGTGAGGCGGCTTTCTTACAATTTTTATACGGCATCTGGTTTTATTTGCGCCCACGCGCCAGGCCTTTAGCCCTACACGCGGCCTCAACAACCAGCCATCAACAAAACAAGCCACACATGAAGTTTATCAGTTTCGGTTCCGGTAGCAGCGGCAACTGTTATTATCTCTTAGAAGACGGCTTCGGACTCATCATCGACGCCGGAATCGGAATACGAAGTTTCAAAAAATACTTCCGCGAATACGGTTTTACCTACCCCACACTTAAAGCCATACTCGTCACACACGATCATACCGACCACGTAAAGGCCGTGGGCGCACTATCCGGCGAATACAATCTCGAAGTGTTTGCTACGGAAGAAGTGCATAAAGGCATTCTGAACAATTACTACGCACATAAAAAAGTGCGCCCCGAATTTTGCCGCACCTATCTCCCGGGCGACGACTGGTCAATTGGCCCTTTTCACATCACAACCTTTACAGTTCCACACGATGCAAGTCACAATTGCGGTTACTTCATAGAGACAGCCACCACCAATTTTTGCTTTATCACCGACGCCGGCAGTTTTACGCCCGAGATGATCAAATTTATTCGACGCGCACGCAATCTGGTGATTGAGGCCAACTATGATGCCGCAATGTTAGATGAAGGCCCCTATCCCTTACATTTGAAAAAGCGCATCAAAGCGCCAACGGGACACGCATGCAATGCTGATACGGCACGTATTTTGCAAGAGAATGTAGCAGCAACGACCGAGAATATTTGGCTTTGCCACCTCAGCGAAGAGAACAACCATCCGGAATTGGCTCGCAAGACCATTGCCCAAGCACTCGACCTAGCGGATTGCAAGGCGCAACTTCACGTTTTACGCCGCCGCATTCCTTCCGGCCCATTTGAATTATAATGTTACAAGATATTATCGTCTATATTATCGTCGGTGCCGCATTTATATATTGTATCCTCGGACTGTTTCGCCATTTTCGCGCTTCAGGAAAAGGCGTCAACAAGTGCGCATCCTGCACAGCCGAATGTCCGCTTAAAAACTTAAAGTCGGCACAACAGGCGGCAGGCACTTGTTCTTCCTGCGGTACGTCCAATCCGGCTCGCCCTAATGCCAAGACTTGCTCACACTATCGGAAAGCTACGAAACGCAAAGCCGACTCCCCATCCCACAAAGCCAACTCCCCATCCCACAAAGTCGATTCCCCATCCCACAAAGCCTGACTGCAATAAGCCGCAGTCGGTTTTTTATGCTTATGTACGGTTGCGAGCGGCGCAGCAAGCAAGTTGGGGCTTCGATCACTGCGAATTTGAAAGAAAGCGCACATTCTCCGCAGGCTTCTTGTAAAATTATCGTACTTTTGCACCGTTAAAAAATCAACGAAAATGATCACTCTAACCACGATAGACGACCTTACCGCCGCTTTAGCCCCGTATCGCCAAGCCAACAAGTCGATAGGCTTGGTTCCCACGATGGGCGCACTCCACGCCGGCCACGCTTCACTCGTGGAGCGCGCAGTCGGGGAAAACGACGTAACGGTTGTTAGCGACTTTGTCAATCCTACGCAATTCAACGATCCCAAAGATTTTTCATCTTATCCGCGCGATTTAGACGCAGATCGTGCTTTGCTGGAAACGCTTCACGCGGATATTCTCTTTGCGCCCACGGTCGAGGCGATTTATCCTGAACCCGACACGCGCACCTTCGACTATCCGGAAATGAACGTTATGGAAGGGCCGCGCCGCCCCGGACATTTCAACGGCGTCTGCCGCATTGTCAGCAAGCTCTTCCAAATTGTGCAGCCTACGCGGGCATATTTCGGCGAAAAAGATTTTCAGCAGATCGCCGTTGTTCGCGCTATGGTAAACGACCTGCAGTTGCCCGTCACGCTGTGTCCCTGTCCCATCGTGCGCGAAGCAAGCGGTTTAGCCTTGAGCAGCCGAAATTCGCTGCTCACGGATGATGAGCGCCGGCTGGCATCTGAAATTTACAAGACCTTGAAGGTAAGTCAGGAGTTCAGCCACACACAATCCGTTGCCGATACACAGGCTTTCGTCACCGAAGCGTTGAATGCTTTCGACGGATTAGAGGTAGAATATTTTGAAATAGTCGATGCTCAGACACTACAACCCATTAAGGATTGGAGCGAAGCTGAAAATGTGCAGGGTTGCATCACGGTTTACTGCGGTCAGCGTCCGGTTCGACTGATTGACAATATAAATTACAGAAACCATGCGCGTTAGTTTGTTAAAGTCGAAGATACATTGCGCTTACGTGACCGAAGCCAATCTCCACTATATGGGGAGTATCACGATCGACGAAGCCCTGATGGAGGCGGCCGACTTACTGCCCTACGAACACGTCCACGTGGTCAACAACAACAACGGGGAACGCATTGAGACCTACGTCATTCGCGGCGAGCGAGGCAGCGGCGTAATCTGCCTAAACGGGGCTGCTGCACGCAAATTTCAAGTGGGCGATGAAGTAATCATTATGTCCTTTGGCGAATTTTCGGCCGAGGAGGCGACACAGTTTAAGCCTACGGTTGTTTTCCCTGATCGCGAAAACCGCCTGGCCGGCGCTTGATCTGCCACGACTTTTCAAAAGCGACTTCGTATAAATTTTAAGATAAGGATGCCCAACTTTCTGCTTCATGCAGTAGGGTTGGGCTTTATTGTAGTCCTACGAAAACTTATTCACACTTAAAAAAGCGATTTCATCTCTGATTATCAAGCGCCTAAACGCTTGTTTTTCCTTCATAAAATCTATCTCTCATTTTGTTTGGTGGCACCAAACGATAGTTTGATACCGGCAAGCCATAGTTTGGTCGGGGCAAACGATGGTTTGGCCTCACCAAACGAAACAGACTTGCACCTTGATAACACAGTCTTCTATCGCTCATCGTCAAAAAATCAGGAAAAGAAAATAGTCGACTAAGCCTGCTTATGCAGTAGTCGACTATGGATAAGATTTCCAAGCAAACGCGTGCGCAGCATTTGCGTCAGAAGCAAAAAATATAGCGTTCGGATAAGGCGTTTCCCCAAGATCGGCTTGCTCCAAACCGGCTTTACGATTTAAGAGAAGAGATCACGCCCAAAATTGCTACCGCCGTCTTCGCGATCATCCTCTTCTTCTTCCTCATCTTCCTCTCCTTCTGGCAATTCGTCGCGGGGCCGACTGGCTTCTATGATACCTTTGCCCAAACTTATCAGGCCATTGAAGAATCTGTTGACGCTCAAAACAATAAAGCGTAAGAACCAATAAATACCACGCCCCAAGCCCTTGAGCAGTAGCCAAACGAGGGCGGCTATTTGGCGCGACAAATCCCAACTTAACAAAGATGAAAGGGATAAATTAAAATGGAAAGTGCGCTCCAAATACTTATAGCCGGCATTCCACAAGAGCGGTACGGCTACACCGACAAGTACGTACAAGAGGAAAAAGCCATCTGTGGCCGCGCCCGCTTGCACAACGGGATGACCGCCTACGGCTTCCCAAGGCAATCCCAAGACTTCCACTTTCAGCATGCTGACCAACTTGAAAGCCACTAAGTGGAAGGCAAAGACATAGAGCGAATGGTCGCCGATATACGCTAAGGTGCGCGTCAGGAAACTAGGCCGAGCAGCCAGCAAGAGCGAGAGGCGGCGCAAGAGGAAGAAACCGGCCAAGGCCGTAAGGGGCAGTGTAAAGAACTGAAGCAGCGTTGGGTGAGGCGCCATGCTCGTTGGGAAATAAATAGTGGCAACAACGAGAAAAATCAAGCAACACAGGAGGACCTGCAGATTGAGTTTGATACGCTCACTAAAGTAGCGATAAAGGAAACCTAAGCCCAAGAGCGACGCACCCATTAGTTCGCGATAGCCGCCTTGCGCCATTCCGGGCACGTAGAGCCCGCTTGTCAGCATCCAAAGGATGGTAAGCCAAAGCAAAACGACGATGGCACCCACCAAGTGGTGAATCGGTTTGCGGCGATTATAATGGTGGAGGATTTTTAGTAAGACAAAGAAGCCCAAACTTCCGACAAAGAGGCTTCGAAAGAACCAATAACTGCCGGTCAAAAACTCATCGTAGCCGCTCATTCCGAAAACTACGTTCCAAACACGCTGACTAAAGACGGGCCAATTATAGGGATGGAGGACGCCGCCTGCGCCGTTACCGTAGGTTTCATTGAGCAAGCCGGTATAAAACAATGCGTTGTGGATAATCAAGAAGAACAGACTCCAGCGCACAAAGGGAAAATAGAGGCTGCGCAAGCGCTTAAGGAGGAAGGTCTTTTCGTCGTTGAGTGCAGTCGGCTTAAAAAAGTAGCCGGCACAGAGGAAAAAGACGGGAACGTGAAACTGAAAGACGAAACTGCTTAACCAAGCGGGGCCGCCGGCGTGAGATAGGACGACGAAAATAATAGCGAAGGCCTTACAAATCGAAAAGGAGATGTCACGTTGTGCGTTCATTGCTTTATCGTACTTGAGGAGAGGTTATCAAAAAAAGAGGGATCTGACTATAAAAAGGGCGTCAAGAATTGGAAAAACCAAGCTTGGAAACGCCGACCTTTGCTAAACTTTGTGCGCCACGTATCGGGGGTGAGTTGCCAGCAATGCTTCGTGCGATCGTCATCAAAGAGACGCAACAATTGTGCGGTCGAAGGGCGATCGGCAATCAACAAATTGCATTCATAATCAAACGAAAGACTGCGACTATTCAAATTGGCCGAACCGACAAATGAGAAGGTGCTGTCGACCATCATTATCTTGGAATGATGGAAACCGCCTTCAAAAAACCATATTTTTGCGCCTTTTTTCATCAATCTGTGAACGGTATGCTCCACAACACGCGGCGTAACGGGTATATCGCTATTGGCAGAAACCATAATATTGACTTCAACGCCTCTGCGTAAGGCTCGCTTGAGTGCACGCCGCAAATGGGGGCAGAGCGTCAGGTAGGGATTGATCAATGTAACGTTGGTTTCGGCGACATTGATAGCTTGGACAAACGTATCATGAATAATACGTGGCGATTCATCGGGATCCCGATTAACCACACCAACGAGTTTATGGCCGGCCGTTGCGTCTTTGTCTTCTTTTAGTCCGACAAAATAATCGGAAGCCTGCTTCTCGCCGGGGTAATATTCAGGCCCCTGCACCTGCTGATGGGTCACAGCATTCCAAAAACTGATGAAAATGCGCTGCAAATCACCTACTGCATCTCCCTCAACGCGCACGTGGAGGTCGCGCCAGTCGCCTATCTCAGGCTTTCCTTTGATATAGTAATCGGCTACGTTCATCCCGCCGGTGTAAGCCACGAGTCCGTCGATGACAACAATCTTACGATGATCGCGATGACAGATGTGGTTGACGTAAGGAAAGCGGAGGGGATCAAATTCATAAATCTCAATGCCCTGAGCCCGCAAGGCTTCTAAGTGTTTACGGCGCAAAGGGCGATTGTTAGAGGAGTTTCCGAAACCGTCAAATAACGCGCGAATCTTCACACCCTGACGAGCTTTGTCCGTTAAAAGCTCAAAAAGTGCGCGTGATATGGAATCGTTGCGGAAATTAAAGTACTCAAGATGAATAGACCGGCGCGCCTGACGAATAGCCGCGAAAAGATCATCGAATTTTTCCTGTCCTGTCTTAAAGAAAACCAGTTTGTTGTTGTCCGTAAACGGGACATCAAAATGGGTTTTCAAGTAATTAGCGATCTGAAGATCAGAACGCTTCGGTACATTATCAGTCGGCGCTTCGTTATACTCAACAATCGTATTTAATTCGTCGCTCCCGTTGCCACTCATCGCGAGTGCAAAAGGGGGAAGAAAGGAAAATAAGAAGAAAAAAAGCGGGAACAGCCGATGCATACTCATAAAATCACTCAATTATAATGCAGTCCGGAATGAATCGACAATCCCCAAGAGGTGACCATCGGGAGCTGTGACGAGGACACAATGAATTTTGTTGGTGTTTAATATGGACTCTATCTCAGAGACTTTGGCTTCCGGACTCACGGTTTTAGGCGTGCGGGTCATTACTTCAGCCACGGTGGTCTGAAAGAAGTTGTCGCGCGAGGCTTGGATGGCTCTACGAATATCGCCATCGGTAATGATGCCTACGATTTTGCCTTCTTCTTGCGCCACGCATAGTCCTAAGCGCCCATTACTGACATGTATGACAGCCTCACCCAATGGCATTGTCGGAGGAATAATAGGAAGATCCTCTGTCCGCATAATGTCCTTGGCCTTAGTTAAGAGTCGACGCCCCAGTGTCCCGCCGGGATGAAATTGTGCGAAGTCGGAGGCCTTGAAATTACGCGCATCCATCAAGGCACAAGCTAAGGCATCGCCCATCGCTAAAGCTGCTGTGGTAGAAGAAGTGGGGGCTAAGCCTAAAGGACCGGCCTCTTTGGCAACAGCAGCATTGAGATGGACGGTGGAATTTTGGGCCAACGGGGATTTTGGATTGCCCGTCATTCCGATAACCGGGATTTTTTGCTCCAACAAATAGGGAAGAAAGCGTAAAAGTTCGTCTGTCTGTCCTGAATTAGACAGCGCTAAGACGACATCTTCCTTAGTGATAACGCCCAAATCTCCGTGAAAGACGTCCAATGGATTGACAAAGAAACTGGGCGTCCCCGTAGAAGATAGGGTTGCCGCGATCTTAGCGCCGATATGCCCGCTCTTACCCACACCGGTCACGATCAACTTCCCACTACAATGGAGAATCAACTCTACAGCTTTATCAAAGTCGGCATTTATATTATCAATCAAGTGAAGAACTGCCTCCGCCTCGTCGCGCAGGCAACTAATGGCGACGTCTATATACTTACTCATTACTGGTTTTATGATATTAAGGATTGAATTACTTGTTGTAAATCTCGAAGATATAACATATTTTGGCCGTCGCTTTTAGCCTCATCGGGTGTAGGATGCGTCTCAAAAAAGAAGCCATCAGCTCCGAAGGCTTGAGCAGCCAATGCCATCGCAGGAATATATTCTCTATTGCCCCCCGTTTTGCCGCCGGCAGCTCCCGGACGTTGCACGCTGTGGGTGCAATCCATAATGACGCGGTCGGCATATTGGTGCATAATGGGTATATTGCGGAAGTCGACGACTAAATTATTGTAGCCAAACATACTTCCGCGCTCTGTTAACCACACTTCTTTCGCACCTGCTTCTCGGCATTTCTCAACAGGATATTGCATATCTTCACCGGAAAGGAACTGAGCCTTTTTGATGTTGACAATACAAGAGGTTTTAGCAGCTGCAACCAAGAGGTCCGTCTGCCGACAAAGGAAGGCCGGGATTTGCAATACGTCCACGACTTCACCAACCTGTTCGGCCTGATAGCTTTCGTGGATGTCCGTAGTCAGCATAAGGCCATACTTTTCCTTAATATCCGCCAGCATCTGCAAGCCACGCGAAATGCCCGGCCCTCGAAAAGAATGGAGCGACGTACGATTAGCCTTGTCAAACGAGGCTTTAAAGATAATTTGTCTATTTAGCGCCACATTAATGCGCACAAGCTCCCGAGCAATTACGTCAAGCAGTTCGGCAGATTCAATTACGCACGGTCCGGCAATCAAAATGGGATTCTTCATAGTTGACCATTAGTATTGCAAAAGTAGTAAAAAGTTGTCTCTTTTCTATGATTGTAGTCCGTAGAATCATACCCTACCCACGCAGAATTGCACAAAAAGCTCGAAGAGCGCATCCTCATCGCAGGATAGTCCTATAAAAAAATAGTGATGCCCAAAACCGTAAACGGCGGGCATCACTATATATAATGTGTAGTCTATTCTTTTTATTTGCGATAAAGCAGCCACGCACCAGCATACTTGTTGCGCAGTTCGTTACGACTTTGTACCGCACTGGCTTTATCTTCAAACGAAGAAGCGATCACGCGGAACCAACCCGTCTGACCGTTGATTGTTTCATTCGTCTTCAACACGCGTGCATCGTAGCCCGAGCGAACCAACATTTCGCGCAAGCCTTCTGCATTCGTTTGATTGATAAAGCTACCTACAACAACGCTATACGTGCGTAAAGCTCCGCCGCTAACGACAGTAACTTCGCCGGGAATGGTTCTAACATCACTGTTGTCATCAGCATCGGCCGGTCTACCCGTCGTCGGTGTTACGGGCGTAACAGTCACGCCATTGTCCTGCTGACCTACTGCAACCGTTGCACGGCCGTTGTCAGTTTGCGATGCATCTTGCTCTCTCGCTTTATTATATGCTTGACGATAGGCACTCTCTTGAGATTTACAAGAACTCAAGGCAAATACTGCCGATAGAGCAAAGGAAAATAACAGAGTCTTCTTCATTGTCTTATTGATTTTGTATGTATTTTCGACTATTTATTTCCGCAAAGATAGGACGGAAAAGCCGTAAATAAAAGGAAAATCGCCGTTAAACTACATTAAACAGCCATTTTTTTGAAACTTTTGAAGGAAAACCGAGCTTTTTCGGAAGAATTTCCCTATATTTGCTCCAAGAGTTTAAACACTTAACAACACGAAATTATGAAAGCAATCAGTATTTTTGCAGCACTCCTCGGCGGAGTTGCGATCGGCGCAGCAGCAGGTTTGTTATTGGCGCCCGAAGAAGGAAAAGAAACGCGTCGTCGCTTAAAAGCACAAGGTGCACGTATCGCCGATAAGGTCAATGAGACGCTTCGCAACAAAGGGATAAAACTCAGCCGCGAAGACATGGAGGACATGGTAGACGACATTGCCGACGAACTCAAACCTATTGACGACTAAGCAAAACAAAAGCAGTGCTATCTGACGATAAAAACATACAAACGCTTCAGCAGCTTTTTGCCGATATAAAAGATTATATTGAGCTGAAGCTCAAAGTAGCACGTTTGGATCTCGTGAGCAAAGTTGGCTTTTTGCTTTCTCTGCTCGTTCTCGGAGTAGTTCTCTCCGTGCTATTAGCTATCATCGTTCTCTTTTTATCGGCAACGGCAGCAATAGCCTTAGCGCCTCACGTTGGCGGAATGGCAGGAGCTTGCGCACTCGTCGCATTAGCCTATCTTCTCATCGCAGTCGTGCTGATCACGAAGCGAAAAGCTTGGATTCAAACACCGCTTTTGCAGCTACTAACCGCTTTGTTTCTTAATGATACACAGCAAGAGAAAGGAGGAAAGCCGTGAACAAGCAGCCTTTCCATCCGGATATGATTGCTGAGCAGCGTCGCTTGTTGCAGCAAGAGATTGAAAAAAAGGAGGAGGACATCAAAGCCAATTTGGAGGAACTCTTTGCCCCTCCACCGCCCGGACGCAATTTCTTTGAACGGGCTGTGCAGCACGCCGAGACCATCTACAATGTCGTTGATGGAGTTTTGGTAGGCTACAAACTGATCCGCGGCTTTAATTTCTTTTTCAAGCGCGGTAAGCGAAAGAGCGCTAAACGTTGATTGACGGCAATTAAATGCTATCGGGATAGCACTTAAACAACTTAATCCCTCAAAAGTGGAAATCCTACTTTTGAGGGATTAAACTATTTCTTTACTTATACGGAGCGGTGCATTCTAACGGGCACGTCCAAAAACTTCCCGCCGAAGTACCCGATTAGCGAAGTTAACACGCAACAGGCCTCCGTTTGCTCTATTGAGATCGATGAAAAGTAACTTCATTCTATCTAAGTTAGTCAGACAAGATGCTCTATCGTGACTTTGTCAAATTGAGTAAGGAAATCGAACACATCGATAGCTCGCTTCCCTCGTTTGATTTTCACCTCCAACATTGCAGCACAGGAAAGGTGCGATGCACCTGTTCGCGTTTGATATTCAAAGGAGTCAACCTGCATCCCCACGGTCTTGATCTGCTCGACCACGCATTGAATCTCCTCAAGCGAAGGAGCACTTAGTGTAATATTAATATTGTGTCGACTAAAGCGACTCAAGATCAGATGAAACGTTTCCATACAAATCAAGACCATCACCGTGACGGAAATGGAAACGAGAAAGAGTCCCGCGCCGCAAGCCATTCCGATGGCCGAAGTAACCCAAAGACCGGCAGCCGTGGTCAAGCCGTGAACTACGTTCTTCTGAAAGATAATAATGCCACCCCCGATAAATCCAATGCCCGTTACGACTTGCGACGCAATACGCGAAGGATCAAGCGATACGTTGGGCGCGTGAGCCAACACAAAATCGAAGCCGCCATAGGAAAGCACCATAAACAACGCACTACCCAAGGAAACGAGTGAATGGGTACGAGCGCCCGCGCCTTTAGCTCGATATTCGCGCTCTAAACCGATGATGCTGCCTAAGCAAACAGCGAGCAGCAGGCGAAGAAGATAAGATTCTGTCATCTTGCAATGTGTATTATGACGTTTAAAACAAAAAGTTGCAGGCCAAAAAGCGAAATGAGCCGCAACGCTTGCATATTAAAAAGCAGTTATGCGCTTGATGCTATCGCTTGAAACGTGTTCGAGCCTTGCAAATATCTGCCACACGTAAAAAAGAAACGACACCTTCAGCCTTGCATGGTGAAGATGTCGAGTATAAGCATACAGCCATAAAGCTGCAGAACAAGCGTCCGCCTACTAACCTAAATACTTGGTCAGAATGTGGATGTTATCAGCTTCACGCAAACGGCGCAGTGCTCGCTCTTTGATTTGACGAACGCGCTCACGCGTCAGACTTAGCGAGTTGGCCACTTCTTCTGCCGTCATTTCATTGCGGCCGATACCAAACAACATCTTGAGCACCAGGCGCTCACGTTCGGTCAAGGTGCCGAGTGCAGCCTCCAAATCAGAAGAGAGAGACTCCTTTTCCATTTGATCATCCGTACCCGGCGCATTCTCATCGGTCATAATGTCAATCAAGCTGTTGGAATCATCGTCCTGAAAGGGAGCATCTACGGATACTTTCTTGCCGTTCGTGCCCATAGCCTCTTGCACCTTAGCGACATCTGTGTCCAAAATATCTGCAAGCTCTTGCACAGAAGGTCTACGCTCGAATTCTTGCTCAAAGTTCACAATGGCCTTCGTCAATTTGCTTTGGAAGCCAACTTGATTCAAGGGCATACGAACGATACGGCTTTGCTCGGAAATAGCCTGCAAGATGCTCTGGCGTATCCACCAAACGGCGTAACTGATAAACTTGAAACCGCGCGTCTCATCAAACTTCTGCGCAGCGCGAATCAAGCCCAAGTTGCCCTCGTCAATGAGATCATTGAGCGCAAGCCCTTGATTTTGGTATTGTTTAGCCACACTGACAACAAATCGCAAGTTGGCCTTTGTCAATTTTTCCAACGCTTCAGCATCTCCTTTGTGTATGCGTTGCGCGAGTTCTACTTCCTCGTCTGTAGATATAAGTCCCTCGCGACCGATTTCAACTAAATACTTGTCTAATGCCGCACTCGAGCGGTTGGTAATACTTTTGTTTATTTTTAATTGGCGCATAGTCAAGAATAAAAACGGTGCAAAGTTACGCACTTCTGCCCTACTCTGCCACCATTTTTCTGTATTTTTATGAATTATTCCGCCTCTCCTTGGCGGCTTGCGGCATCTGCCGACTATTGTTGACGGCCGACTGTCTCGCTTATGCCTTGTTTTACAACAAAAACCGACGACACTTGACCTAATTACCAAATGGCGTGACAGCGATATTAGCAAACATTCGGCGCAGGACGAATACCGCGGCCGTCTATAACCAAAAAGCGCGGCCTTGCTCTAAAGCCAGAAGGGCCTCTTTTCTTTGCAATCCGCCACCGTAGCCTACGAGTTTCCCGCCGCTTCCAATAATGCGATGACAGGGTACAACGATGGAAATCGGATTTTTATGCAGGGCGTTGCCTACAGCTTGAGCCGACATTTTGGCTTTACCTCTTCGCACTGCCACGACTTCAGCTAATTGGCCGTAAGCAGCCGTTTCTCCGTAAGCGATTTTTTGCAGTTCTTCCCACACAATCAGTTGGAATGGCGTTCCTGACAGACGAAACGAAGGAGTATGTCGTGGCTGACAACCACTAAAATATGCATCAAGCCACGTTTTCACCTCGTCGAAAATACAAAGTCGAGCCTTGTCGCTGCTTGAAAGCGACTTGTCATCGCGTAAAAGCAACGTTTCGCTGTCTAAAGACAACTTATCTGCCGCATCTCCCCTACTCTCTCTGAAATCCAAAGCCGTGAGAACTTCTCCGTCACTCTCTATCAGAATTTCACCGAGCGGAGATGAATACAACTCATAGAAGCGTTCGATCATTTTTGTAAAACAGACAAGAAAGACTTGGGATAGGGCGTCTCAAAATGCAAAAGCTCACCCGTTATCGGGTGATAAAAGTCTAAGCGATAGGCGTGCAAACACAGGCGTCCAATAGGATTGTCGCCATTGCCATATTTGGTGTCGCCGCAAACCGGATGTCCTAAATCTTGAGCATGTACGCGAATCTGATTTTTACGGCCGGTTTCAAGTTTAAATTCGGCCAAAGTGTGCGTTTCGCTATGTTTAAGCGTGCGAAAATGCGTCACGGCAAATTTCCCGCCATTATCTGTCGGCGAAGAATAGGTGACGTAGGCTTTATTGTCTTTGAGCCAGTTGCGCACCGTTCCGCCCAGCGTCTCTAAGACGCCCGACAAGACGGCTACATATCTGCGATCTCTCACGATTCGTTGCCAATTGTGCTCTAAAATCTGCTCGGCCTCAATGGTCTTAGCATAAACGAGCAGACCGGAAGTTTCTCTATCCAAGCGATGCACCACGTGAGCACGGCAGCGTTTATGGGTCTTTGCGAAATATTCGTCCAAGATGGTCTTCACGGAGAAGATATGCGGCGAACCGGCCATAGAGAGTATGCCCGCCGATTTATCGATAACGACAATAAATTCGTCTTCGTAAACTAACCGTACGTGCGAACTTTTGAGTTCGCTCTTCGGTTTAGACTGACTGATTTCTACTTGCATACCGGGCCGCAGCGGATGGTCAAATTGCTTGACGATGGCGCGGTCTACTTTGATGCCGCCTCCGCCTAAAATTGCTTTTATGCGGTTTCTACTCGTGCCGCCCAATGCCTCGAGCAAGAAGGGCAGCAGCGTGGTTGCGGTCTTTACGGTGAACGTCTTTGAAGGCTTATTGGGTCGTCTCATAACTATTGGAGGCAAAAGTAAATACTTTTTTCCGCTTCTCCTTTACTGAGCAGCAGCTTTTTCAAGCTAACGGTTGGTTTCTTAACTATACTTTTATGCAAGGATATGCTGCGAAGCGAGATCCGGTTATCGGCTATTCGTAATAGTCGTAATAGGCATAAAGTAAAAGAGGCTTGTCGCACTTCGCACGAATTTCAGCAATCTTTTTCAACATCGCCTCACTCGTGGTAAAGCAACCTTGCGAAGCATCGGTGAGCGGCAGATAAGAGGTGACCGTTGCGGCTATGCCAACATATTTTGAAGCGTGAATATATATATGACGCTGACGGGCATTGCTATTACCGGCATCCAAGCCATCAAGTTTGAAATGCCAGCCTACTGCGGGCGAATAGCCTTTGCTGCCCACCTTAAAATGTCCTGTAACGGAGCAGTGGCTGCCTTCTTCATTTGAAAATTTTGGGCGCCAAGCTGTGTTGCCTTTTCCATTGCCGTGGGCGCAGGGAGCAGCATAAATCATCGACAGCGTATTAAGGTCGTAGAGGGCCATACGACCTTCGCCCGAGGGGCGCGAGAAGTCGACGAAGATGCAATAGTCTTCGTTCAAGCCCTTTTCGTGACAATACTCCCACGCATCCTTCAAGTAAGAGCTGTATGAATATGACTTCAATTTCCAATAGGCCTTTACGCCGAAGTTGATGAGCAATAGGACGACAAAGGCATAAATGATATATTTAACAACGCGTTTCATTTGGTGTTGGTGGCGTATTAGGGCATTTCGCTCGCCCTATGTGTATCTTTCGCCCTACTTCTTCATTTCTATTACTATGGTTGGTCTTGCCTCCGGCCTGATGGTGTAAGCCTTAGGTATCAACACTTGTACGGAAACTATCTTCTTCGGCTTTACCCCTCTTGGCAGAGCTGCTTCTAAGCACGTGGGCGACAGTTTGTAGTCGATGATCGTCAGCCGCTTCTTGGGGTTCTTGAGCTTCCCGTTTACGACCCATTGTAGTTGAGCCAAGGTGTTGGTTTGTATCAAAATTATATCAGCAGGTTCCCGGCAAAAGGTCTGCATCTTACCTTTAGGAAATATTCGTATGGTATCAATGGCAAAGGGAGAAAGGAAACCTAAGCGCTTGGCTACAATCAGCTTGGCCGAATCGGAGCGCATCTCGTCAACGCTTACGCGCAATAGGGAATCGGGTATGAGGACCCCATCTATGACACACAACTGAGCATAAGCTCTAAAAGAGCCCAGCACAAGAAAGCACATAAGCAGTAGTCTTTTCATATTCTTTATAGGCTTAAAATCAATTCGTAAGGTGTTCCAACTTGTCCGCTTATGATGGGACTAAAATTGCAAGCGTTGCGGACAAAAATTCTAAGTAGCCGGACAGAAATTCCGAGGGTTGAAATTTCTGTCCCAAGCTAAAGAACAACTCCCACGTACGCTGAAAAGCGAGAATGTTAGGAGGCAAGTCGGCAACATATAGAGGCGAATGCGCAGTTTGGGGCGACCGGAAGGGACGTTAAAGAAGCAACTCTTCGCTCCTACCCGCCTTATTGATAAAAGAAGGGAGGGCGAAGAGCTTAAGGGATTGCCGGTTTATAAACCACGCGCTTTCAGCAAACTCTTAGCATCGGGCGCTGAAAGGCCGGTAAAGTCGGAGAAGATAAACATCAGGTCGCGCGTATTGCCACGACTAAGCACCTTGGCACGAAAGGCATCGCCAACAGCCCGTGTCAGTGCACCATGCTTCTCAAAATAGTCAGCCACATTCACAGCCAACACCTCACTCCACAAATAGCTATAATAGCCGGCAGCATAACCACCGCCCCAGATATGATTGAAATAGGACGTGGAATAGCGAGGCGGGATTTGTGCATTGAGTAAGCCGATCTCTTTCAGCACTTTTGCTTCAAAGTCTTTCGCTTCTTCAGCCGTAGGGATCTCGGATGGGGAGAGGCAATGCCAAGCCAAATCGACACAGGTGGCAGCCAAGTTCTCCCCGAGGGCATAGGCTGAATGGAAATTGAGCGAACCGAGCATCTTCTCTCGCAAGGCATCGGGCATTACTTCGCCGGTCTTATAATGGCGTGCATAGTGATTGAAGACTTCGGGAATGCTGGCAAACGACTCGTTAAACTGTGAAGGCATCTCGACGAAATCGCGCGAGACGGAAGTACCGCTAAGCGTATTGTATGTACAATTGGAAAGCATACCATGCAGGGCGTGTCCAAACTCGTGGAACATCGTTTGTGTTTCGTCCCACGTAAGGAGCGTCGGTTGCCCCTCAGGCGCCTTGGCATAGTTGCAGACATTATAGATGAGGGGCAACTGATTGCGATCGTTGCTTTGCTTTAAGAATGCACTCATCCAAGCACCACCGCGCTTCGTCGGTCGGCGGAAGTAGTCGCAATAGAAGAGCGCCAACTGCTTACCGTTCTCATCCAGCACATCGAAGACCTTCATATCCTTGTGGTACGTTGGTAGATCTGTACGCTCGCGGAAGTTTAACCCGTAAACGCGGTGGGCGGCATAAAAGATACCATTCACAAGTATGGAGTCTAAATTAAAATAGGGCTTCACATCATCATCGCTAAAACTATATTGCGCTTTCTTCATCTTGGCTGAATAGAAAAAGCGATCGTAGGGCTGCAACTGAAAGTCGGCACCTTCAGCCTGCCTTGCATAGTCTTCGATGGCTTTCGTCTCCGCCTCAACCTTCGGCTTATAAGCAGCAATGAGTTGACGCAGGAAGGCATAAACATTATTCGTATTCTTGGCCATCGTACTCTCAAGCGAGTAAGAAGCGTAATCTTTGAAGCCCATCAGCTCGGCTTTCTCAGCCCGCAGGCGCGCTATTTCCACAGCGATCGGAAAGGCGTTGTAAGCGCCCGTACCGTCTGTGCGATGGACAGATGCATTGTAAACACGCTCACGCAAGGCTCTATTTTCGAGACTCGCGAGGATGGGTTGTTGCGTGGTATTGGTTATAACGATGCAGTAAGGAGCTTTGCCGCCACGGCCCTCAGCATCTTTCTTGCATTGGGCGGTGGTCGTTTCGCCCAAGCCGGCGAGCTCTTTTACGTCGTTCACCCAGACGGTCGCCTCGTTGGCTGCCTTTGGAAGCATATTGCCGAAGTCTTGCTGGAGTTTTGCCAAGCGGTTGTTGATCTCCTGCACACGTACCATCTTCTCTTTGGGGAGCAGTGCGCCGGCATGCGTAAAACTCTTGTACACTTCTTCCAAAAGTTTTTTATCCTCTCCTTTGAGTTGGTCTAACTCGTGGTCGTAGACGTATTTGATGCGCTGGAAAAACTTTTGGTTAAACTTGATTTCGTTTTCAAAGTCGGTCATCATTGGAATGACGGCCGCTTCGGCCTTTTCTAATTCGGGCGTCTTGTCGGCTTCAGTCACACAGAAAAAGATACCGGTCACGCGATTCAGCATCTGCCCGCTCCTTTCGTAAGCGAGTATGGTATTGGCAAATGTGGGCTTCTGCTTATTGTCGGTAATCTTTTTGATCTCCTGCCGTTGCTCTACTATGGCTGCTTGGATAGCCGGCAGGTAGTAGTCGCCTTTGATCTTACTAAAGTCGGGCGCATTGTAGGGTAATTTACTGGGCTTCATAAGTGGATTGACCGTCTGGGCGGTCTTCTTTGCTTGCGGCTTTCGCTGATGCGCCTGCGCTGTAAGCGTGAAGCAAGCAAGCCCTGCCGCAAAGAGTAGGTGTTTGAGCTGTGTATTCATATTGTTTATTTTGGATTTGCTTCGTATATAGCTTATGTTCTTTGTCTTATATGTAAATTGATGTGCGAACTTACATAAAATCTTCGGATTATGTACGGACTTCAACCAAAAGTTGCGGGAGCAGAGGCATTTCAAAGGTTGCGCCTTTCGCTGCAAGGGATTGTGCGGTCGAGACGCTTAACTTATTTCAAGAAAAAGTCTTCCGAAAACAAAGGAGCAACGATATAAATTAAAACTAAACTCAATATATGTAAACTTTACATAGCGAATCCGAGACTAGAATACCGAAAATATATAAAAATATTAGCACCAAATGCGAAGCCTCACTTTTCTATCGTATCTTTGCTCGTACATTTATTTATTTGACCCATATAAGGCTACGCGAGTGAAGTGGAAACAGCTCCTCTTCTTGCATTCACTAATAATAAAAAGTATGAAAAAAGTAAACATCCTGCTTGGACTACTTCTTAGTGTCTCACTACTGTTAATAAGCGCCTGCAGCAATCAAGCAGAAACTGCAGTAGACGAGAAGGCCGGCCCTGAAGGCTGCAATATTACATTTTCGTTTAGCAACGCCAACTTTAGCACATCTGACGAGGGCAATGAAATGCCACAAGCACCAAATATGACGACGAAAGGTAAGGTGGTTTCTTCTACCTTGAAAGATTTGGGCGATGGCCTGGAAGCGGAAGTGCAGGTCGAAGAAAGCACGCCTGTTAAAAGAACTACGCGCCGAGTAGTCGCGGCTTCGCCAGGAAACTATACCATCTTGGCTTATCAAGGTACTGAAAAGAAGGGGGAATGGAAAGGCTACTTCAATGGCAGTAAATATACGCCGGCAGCAGGCACTGAGAAGGAAATAATGCTGACACCGGGCGATTATGATTTCTATGTCTTCAACGACAAACTGACGCTGCAAGATGGTAAAATCGTGACTTCACTAAGCAACGCTTCGGAAGATGCGCTCTTTGCGAAACAGACGGTTAAGGTTTTGAATCAAAAGAAGCAAACAGTAAACTTTGATCTAAAACCGGCATTTGCGAAATTATTCCTTAAGATCAACGGCTTTAGCAACAATGCCTTTAATGGGGCTACAACGGGTAGCTTTACGTATGAAGCAAATAAGATTCCGCAGACCATGACGCTTGATCCGGCTTCAGGCAATACGAGCGTAGCTATGAACCCGACGAACAACGCTATTTCAGTTGGAAGCTTTACAGCTAATCAAGCTAATGGCGCTGAAAAATCATACATTAAAACTGAAAAGGGAATGTGCTTCCTGCCTAATACAGATATTACGCAACTGAAATTTAAATTTGCCGACAACATTCCAGGTACAGTCTATGGCAAGTCTGCAAAGGGCAAGGTCTTGACGATAACCAACCCGATTAGCGGAAATCTGCAAGCCGGAAAGTATTATACGGTAAACGTTACCATTTATTATAAGGCGGATTATCTGTTTAGCGATGGCGTAGTTGGTACATTAATGAATAATAAAGGAAGGACGCCGGTAGCTTTGGTAGTAGATACTAAGGTCAAGAAAACAGCTATCGCACTGAATGATGCAGGGATGCATAAATGGACAAATACGTCTAAACGAAGAAATAACAAAGCGATATATCCTCAGACACAAGCAGGTCTGAATGATGCGATCAGCAAATATGACGGCGAGGAAGAAACGTGGAGGAGCGACCACACATTTCCCCCCTTCAATGATGTTAAAGGGCTGAATCCTAACTTTGAAGCATTCTTCGCAGCAGCAAACTATCGTGGTTCTGTAAAAGGAAAGAACTGGTATCTTCCGGGTGCCGGAGATTGGAATGCGGCATTAAAGTTTCTGGGAATCGAAAACCCTGCAGATGGATACAAAAAAAACAATCCTAAGAAGCACAACTGGACAGGTTCTTTGGGATATAACTTAGTAGAGATCTTGTTTTATCAAGCCGGTGGAACCCCGCTCAATACCTGGTACTGGGCAGCTAATGAATGGAATACAGCCGGCGCATCTGCTATAACAGTATGGATTAGCAATAGCTCTGAATTAGTCCATTTCGGCGGTAGCGATAAAAGAGATCCTTCTGAAACTCGTGCTTTTATTCATTTCTAGTTTTAGACAATTTGAAATATAAAACTCAGAAGATATAATGTCAGGGCCAACTTAATCAAGTTGGCCCTATTTTCTATGACTTTCCGAGTAAAGCACTAAAACGTCTCAATAAGGATTGAGTCAGACATACGCTTACATAAGAATGAGAGAGGAGAGAGGAAAATTCGTAGCCTGCGAGCAGATATTTTTCTCTTACATACGCACTCGTTTATAAAGCCAAAATACAAGAGTAAATCTAGCCAACACGCTTGACATAAAAAGATTTACGCGACAAGTAGACTAGAGTAAGAGCGATATATATAATATACTTTTATTCTCAAGCGCATTTATCGTGACCAACGTTTTCGCCATCATCCTAAGAATCGCCAAAAGGCAGTTAGGGCGGATAGGAAATTGCGAACCATAGCAGGCAGATTAGTCCGAGAACTCAAGCGCAATCTTGGAGCGTGTGCTGTTTACACTGAGCTGATTGAAAGATTTGAGGCGATTCTTGCACAACGGCGTCATAGTCAGAAAAAGATTTACTCTATTCACGAGCCTGATGTGCAATGCATCAGCAAGGGTAAAGAGCATAAGAAGTACGAATTTGGCAATAAGGAATCCATCATCCGCTCTGCTACGGGGCTTATTCTTGACGCACAATCTTTTCGTAATGAGTATGATAGACACACCATAGAAGCCTCGTTGGCACAAGTTAAACGCCTGACTCAGAGAAAGATCAAAATACTGGCAGGGGACAGGGGTTATCAGGGAAAGAAAGAGATTAATGGCACTCAGATTTTAATACCGGATGCCCCTAAATCTTCAGACAGCAGGTATCAGAAGCGGAAGAAACACAAGCTATTCTGCAAGCGAGCAGGCATAGAACCCTCCATCGGACACTTGAAATCAGACCATCGTTTAGGACGTAACTTTTACAAGGGAGTGGCAGGGGATGCTGTGAACATACTATTGGCGGCAGCTGCTTACAACTTCAAAAGAGCCATGAGAGCTCTTTGGAACCTACTCAAAATAATAAGCGATAGGACATGGATGGATGACTTCTCGATTATCAAAGCTTTTTAAGGGACGACTATTTAAAAGAGAGTCTTCTTCTGACTACCTATTAAATTGTATCACACTATTTCAGATATTGCAAACCAATTGAGCATTAAGACCCCCAATCGGGAATTCAGACTCAAGGAATATCCGAAGGTTTATGAATCTGCTAACCGAAAAGAATCTAATCAATCTATACAATAACTCGAACGGACCAACATAAATTTGCTGATCCGTTCGAGTTATAATAAAAAGAGAGGTTGGCCTATTTACCACTCAGTGTCACCGCCGTTGTGCTCTCCACCATCGGTAAATCCACCTGTAGTAAAACCAGTATTTTCTTGTACACTCACACTTGAACAAAGCATTCCTTCGTGGTTCATCTTTATCACCCGCAACTCCAGCTTTACGTAGGGGCGTTTATTACTTGCTACCTTCATAACTTATATTTCTTCACAATAAATACCAGGTAACTCTACCTTCACTGGGTGCAAAGGTAGTAAATATAAATGAAGTTACACGGATTTAGAACAATTATATTTATGATTTAAACACATTTTGAATTCTCAAACTCTTTTATAAAGTATGGATAACAAAACACTCTACTACACACGTAAATAAGCTATCTGCGAGATCTTAAATAGTCGTCCCTTAAAAACTATATTTCAGCATAAAGTTTGTACTGACAAGCTCTATACTGATTCTTTTTATAAGGTACAAAAGAACTCTCATAGCTCTTTTGAAGTTATATGCTGCGGCAGCTAATAATACATTGATAGCATCTCCTTTCACACCTTTATAAAAGTTGCGAGATAATCGGTGGTCTGCTTTAAGATGTCCTATTG